>CAXHEV010000088.1:0-1503 GCA_964015875.1 uncultured Candidatus Poseidoniales archaeon | reverse complement strand
CCAGACGACCGTATGGCTATCAAGTGCATACCAACAACTCACACCGAGCGTCGAAGGTGTTGACCTTGAGACCGGTGAAGTAATGACCGATATCACGTTTAATGCTCCATTGCCACCAGCAAATGGAACCATTGAAACGATCTTTGAGGGTGGAACAAACGCAAGAATACAAGATTTAGAAGCAGATATTGATTCCAATGATGTCATCCATGCAGTCTTTTTCGACCCAGATTCGTTGAGCCTAATATACGCCAATGACGCTTCAGGAACTTGGTCAAGTGAGGTTTTAGCGACAGGAGAATCCCAATATGACCCTTCCATAGTCATAGATTCCAACGATAAGATCCACATTTCCTATCTTAATTTCACCAATAAAGAAGTCATGTACACCAACAATGTTGCTGGCTCGTGGGCAACGTCTGTTGCATCAGATTTCCTTCGTTTTTGGGGCTATAACTACCATTGTGGAACCTCAATTGATGTTAATTCAAACAACAACGCATACATCGCTTACGTATATTCTTGCGGTTATGGAACTGCAAAATTGGAGATAGCGGATAATTCGGGTGGCTCATGGTCATCAACAACCCTCCAACAAACCTACAGTAGCTATCATTTGAGCGATACCTCGTTTGACCTGATTCTTGATTCGAATGATGCTGCGCATGTCCTCTACACCATGCGTAATGGCCAGAATAACAGATTGAACCACACCACAAATGAAGGTGGAAGTTGGGTTTCAACGCAGATTGGTTCAACCGTCTTTGGTTCCTACGGTATTAGATACGTGTCAGTGAATATCGATTCTACAGATGTGGTCCATTCTGTTCATCAAAGCAATTCCAGACTGATCTATTCGAATAATTCAGGGGGAACTTGGACATCAACCTCCTCCGGTACCTTCCCATGCGATATTTACTTCGCACACGGTACAAACTCATGCGGAGCATTATCCTCGATATTTATTGATACAAATGACAACATACATATTTCACATCAAAAGTCTACCCACAGATACCTGCTCTATGTGAACGACGTTTCTGGGTCTTGGCAAACCGCACAATACAATCCTTCAGGATGCACAACGGGACAGTGCGGATGGGGTTATGAAACCGCCATAGTTGTTGATTCAAATGGTGATGTTGAGATTTTGCATGGCAATGAATTAGACTCAGGACAAATGACTTTGGTTTCGCTGTATCAGCAAGGGCCGGATAGTGGTTCAGGTAGTGGTTCAGGTTCAGGAGTCGAATATTCAAGTCCAATCACCAGTGCAACAAGTTGTGTTGCTTCACCAAGCCTACCTACAGGACTCAACATCGATTCTGGAACATGTACAATCAGCGGTATACCAACAGTAGACTCAGTAAACACGACCTACACCATCTCCGCCGTCATTAACGGAATTACCTATGAGGCAGATATTTGGTTGTCAACATTTACTTTTGGTGAAATCACCTCAACAGTTGATGGCGCTGAACTGCAACTTGGTGAAGCAATGAC
>CAXHEV010000087.1:0-1688 GCA_964015875.1 uncultured Candidatus Poseidoniales archaeon | reverse complement strand
ATCACCCGCACTGTAGAATGCCCTTTGACCACATATGGCCGTTATACATGCACAAAGGCGCCGTTAGGGAAATACGTCCCAAATGACGCAGCAGTCTATCCAACCGATGCAAGCGTTGGCTACTACGTCGACCGCGTTGGTCAAGCTATGGAACGACCATGCCCTGTTGGGCGCTACAATCCTGTGATCAGCGCAGAGAGTATGTATGCCTGCTTTGATTCTGACCCTGGCTATTACGTCGGCTCCATCGGCCAAGGTGAACAAATGCCATGCGACGTGGGAACCTATCAACCAGGCGTCCGTTCGGCTGAATGCTTACCTGCTGGTCTTGGTCATTATGTTAACCAAACCGGGCAGACAAATCAGATTCCGTGTGCGATTGGTACGTGGCAAAATCAAACTGAGCAAAGCGAGTGTCTCCCAGCTGAATGGGGCCACTTCGCTAATGAAACCGGCCAAGTAAATCAAACCGCTTGCCTCGAAGGATTCTATAATCCCGACAACGGCTCAACACTTGCTAGCGATTGTGGCCCTGCAGACCTTGGTCATTATGTCAATCAAACAGGGCAGCATAACCAGACGCCATGTGATATCGGTACGCTTCAAAACCTAAATGGCCAAGCCGAATGTAGAAACGCATCCTTGGGCCATTATGTCGAAATAACGGGTCAATCGACTGAGATTCCATGTGCGATTGGAACCTATAACCCGCAACGGGGAGCAAATAACTCGTCATGGTGCCTCCCTGCAACACGTGGGCATTTCGTCAACCAAACCGGCCAGGGCTCACAAACGCCATGCGACCCTGGCTCATTCAATCCATTGAACAATTCCACAGAAAGATCGGCTTGTATCTCGCCTGACATTGGTCATCACGTCCCCGATTCAGGACAATGGAACCAAACGCCTTGTGACCGAGGTACGTTCCAAAATCAAACCGGGCAGTCATTGTGCAATGAAGCCGATCCAGGTCATTTTGTCAATGCCACTGCACAATCTGTTCAGCAACCATGTGAACCCGGATCTTTCCAGAGTCAGCCAGGCCAATGGCGATGTTTACCAGCGAGCAGTGGTCATTACGTATCAGATGGCTCTCAAGCGAACCAATCAGCATGTGCAGAAGGAACCTACAACCCGAATACAGGGTCAATTAACGCCAGCAGTTGCATCAGTGCAGAGCCTGGCCACTTCGTCAACATGACAGGCCAAGAACAACAAATCCCTTGTGAGGCTGGAACATTCAACCCCGATGAGGGATCTGCTGATTCAGCAGCATGCCTGAACGCCTCTATTGGTCACTTTGTCCCATCATCTGGTCAACGTTCAGAAACACCTTGCCCACCTCAAACATTCAACCCCACAACCGGTGGAAACAGTTCTGATGCATGCCAATGGGCTTTGAGGGGGACTTATGTCGACCTGCCGGGCCAATATCAAGGCGTTCCATGTCCAATAGGGACCTATAATCCAACGCCAGGTTCCGGAAGCATCGATTCATGCCTAGAAGCCGAGCCGGGGTCATATGTCGACGTAGTTGGGCAATCCACACCAATTCTGTGTCGGAAAGGCACCTACAATCCATCTGCAGGATCAACGCTAGAAAGCGACTGTAAGTGGGCAGATGTCAACCATTATGTTGCTCTTGAGGGCCAGAGTGAGCAAACCCGTTGCCCCTCTGGCATGTCCCA
>CAXHEV010000086.1:0-1712 GCA_964015875.1 uncultured Candidatus Poseidoniales archaeon | reverse complement strand
CATTCAAACCGTACATGAAGCAAATGCGGAATTACGGCTACACACGGATGGTCGCCAACAAGCGCTGGCCTGAAATCGCAGTATGGTCCCACACTGCAATCGGATTCTTCCCGTGGTTGGTTGTCGCTACCCTCCTCGCTATGACCTATGGCATCCTGAACGGTGGACTCGCTGATGAGTACTGGTTTACCCTTTCCGGAGAATGGACAATTGAGCGAGTATTTGCACATATCCTCCCCGTATTCATCGGATTTTACATTGCCCTTGCGTGGCTTGGTGCAGCGATTGGAACCTCTCCACACCGATCCTTTGGAACGGTCTTTTTAGCACCCTTATTCGTGTTCTTAGCCCACTGGGCATACGGCCAAGGTGTCAACAAAGCGTGGCGTGAAATCCGTCGAACTGGTGGTAAAGCGGGCGAAGGTGCACAAATCGATGACCGAGTCCGCACCGCTTGATTGAGCATGGTGAGTGAATGAGAACTGCCTTGCTGCTCATCGGATTCAACCGCGTTGAATACTTCAACGAAACACTGACAAGCCTCGAGGCAAATCCAGAAGCCCATGATTGCGACCTACATGTCTACCTTGACGGTGGTCCAAAAGCCAACCAACAAGCATTACGTAAGCGAATCGATGCCTCCACATTCGAGAACATCACTGTGGTGGCCCGTGAAGAAAATTGGGGCATAGGAAGGAACCTCATCGATGCGAGGAGAACTCTTTTTGATCAACAGAACTACGACAGAGTGCTCCTTTTTGAGGACGATATGGTGCTCGCACCAAGTTATGTCGCCACGCTTCTCAACATGATGGATTGGAGCATGGAATACAACGACATTGGCACAGTGATGGCTTACAACATCAATCATGATGCCCCAGAGATTCAAGCTTCACAGGCCAATGAGGTGATTGCTACAAACCGCCACTTTTGGGGCTATGGAATGTCAAAAGGTGTGTGGGACGACATCAAATCGATTCTGTATGAATTTGAACAGCGCTACCTCACCGATGTTTCCTACGCCTATCGGTCACATCGTTCCATCCGTTGGCGTTTCATGCGTAGCGTCGTAAAGAAAGGACGCATTGCGCGTCCTGGAACGCCCTTGGTCCCTGAATCAATCTTAACCGCTCCATTCTCAACACTCCCATACAGAAGCCCAACAAGTCAAGATGCAATCACTGCACTTGCACTATGGCGCCATGGATATGCGCGACTAACAACTCGAGTCTCGAGAGCGAAATATGTCGGCCAAGAAGGTTTTTCCTTCTCTCCTGAGAGTTTCGAAAAGATGGGTTTTGGAAAGCAGAATACACTGGAATTATCAGAATTAAATACCGCACCAGATACATTTACCCTGACGCTCGAAGGGGCAGATGGCACTCCACTCAAGCCCAAGCGGTATGAGTGAATTGCCGTCAAGGATGCTCTGCCAAAATCCCAGTGTAAACGCTCTGAGCAAAGGGAACACCTTTGATACAGAAAATAAGCGAGGTTTATGGCGCGTCGCACCCTTCGAGAACGGCTTGCCGATTTGGACCAGCCTGATACTCGCACCGATGAAGAGGAAATTTGGGGTCTAGTAAGGGCGGCACTTTGGGTCACGAGAATCGTCGTTTTCATTGGCGTCATTCTGATTTCTGAAATGTTTGAAGAGTACTTTTTCAGCGGACTCAGCCTTGGCATCTGGTCGCTCATCATTGGCATACCGT
>CAXHEV010000085.1:0-1819 GCA_964015875.1 uncultured Candidatus Poseidoniales archaeon | reverse complement strand
GAAACTTCGAGTTCGACAATGGCATTACCCTGGTAGGTGTATTGCATCGGCGTGTCTTCAACTTCCGGTCCATCGGTCCACATCTCGGGATCGATTCCAACGGTGCGCCATCCACTGTTTCCCGTCTCTGCATGAACTGTTGGTGCCATGGTTGTTGTCATGCATAGAAGGTTAAGGATGAGGAAGCACGCTACCCGTCCTTGCATAGTTGTGCGAATAGGTTCCCCCCCATCAATCGTGCGGAAGCGCTTTGTTTCGACCCATAGACCAAAAAAGGTGAGCGGTGTCATAGAATCATGGAGCAACAATCCAATTTCATCCGAAACGTAACACTTGGCTATGGCGTATTTCTCATCGCATGGGGTATCGTGATTTCAATCGTATCAGAATCCGAATCCATCACATCATACTTCCCAAGCATACTCGGCGCACCATTAGCAGTGTCCGGTTTAATGGTGATGAAGAAACCAGAAGACCGCAAACTTTGGATGCACATCGCTGCGACTTTTGGCTTGCTTTGCGCACTTGGAGGCACTCCATTCTTCATGGTCATGGGCGATGGCATCACCTACGCCTCAGGCTCACAGTTGATGCTTTTAATCACCGGAACTGCATACACTGTTCTCTGTGTTCGTTCGTTCATCGCAGCACGAAAAGCCCGTGAGGCTGCTGAAGCAAGCGCTTGATTCTGCTCAGCACGGAAGCGTCATGCTCTTGATGGAGAAGGACTTGGAACAGACATGGCAGGCGCTGGCGGTCTTGATTCGCAAGAGTCTGTCGAGGCCGTCTTGATTGCAGACTTCGAAAAAGCGGGGACTGCTCGGCGCCAATTAACCCTGTCTGCCGTGAGCACGATTGCAGTTTCAGTCGTTTTTCTCCTCGTGGCCATGACCTTTGGTGAAACATTGATCTCCAACACAATGGAGGATGAATTTGAAGGCGATTGGTGGGACACTCCGCTTCATCTTCGCCATCAAATGGACTTGCCGATGGACACCCTTCGTGCACAACTCCCCGTCAATGGAACCTACGAGGCGTTGCCTTATACGGAACATTTCATCGAAGTGGAGTTGCCTGCAAGTGAACAAGATGCTGGATTCCCAGGCCCCGCAGTGATGCATGTTGCTCTATGGCTACCAAATGTTCCTGAAGGAACCCAAGTGCCTGTGATCATGACGATTCATCCCTACTACGACTTTGGTGGGGAAGGATTACCAGGGGCAGGAGAGGATTCCTCACCAAACACTGTTCCCGATGGCGGGGTTGGAAAATGGGTGTACGACACCTTCCTGCCTCACGGGTATGCATTCGCCCAAGCCTCAACCTTTGGAACCGGCCAATCCACCCACTGCCAAGACGTCAAGGGTCTTGGTGAGCAAACTGGAATTCAAGCGGTCACCGATTGGCTCGGCCAACAAAACTGGTCAAACGGTAATGTCGGACTTATGGGTAAGTCCTATGCCGGCACAACAAATTGGGAAGCTGCCCAGAACCCGTCTGAGCACCTGAAAACAATTGTTCCTATTTCCGGGTCAATTGGGGTTCAAGAGATGTTCTACCGCAATGGTTCTTCTGAATCACGAGCGATGTTGTATGATGCACTCTACGAAGGCGCAACCGCTGATGCCGGAACGGATGACATGAGAATGTGCAGTGATGATCTGATCGGTCCACTCAACCCATTCTCAACGTGGGCAGGAGCCGAATTTGGTGGTGCGGAGTGGAACGATTATTGGGATGAACGCCGACATCTCCCCGATGTTCTAGAGAACTATCGAGGAAGCGTCTACATCGTTTGGGGCATGCAAGATTGGAACGT
>CAXHEV010000084.1:0-1829 GCA_964015875.1 uncultured Candidatus Poseidoniales archaeon | reverse complement strand
CCTCTGATGAGTCGGTCACCATGGCTGAGCAAAGTGAACCTGCTTGGCTTGTCCTCGACGGCTACGAAGATGAACCCGCTGCGTTCGGTGTACCCCCATATGTTGGGTTCCATATTCGATACCTGTGTGGTGTTCTCGAACAAGCAAAGGTTCCCTACGAATACACCACCATCGATGCTTGGAGGATGTACCTCAAAGAGGCCGGAGAAGAAGCGGTGCGGAAGCGGCTTGCCAATATCGCAGGAATTGCATGTGTGGCTGGTGCAGTCGTGCCTGGCCGATACTTGCGAGGCACCCCCATTTCGCTCAAAGAAACCCGGGAAATTATTCGAAACCTCCCTCATACGACACCGGCATTGTTTGGAGGATGGGCTATTCGAGGTTGGCGACAACAAGGGTGGGCGCCTCTTCAGGCCAATTTATTTCTCGCCCTCCAAGATACGGATGCAACTTTGCATCACTTTCTCTCCACTGGCTCGTGGGCGCATCAACGTAGGTCGGCCGAACAATGGACAACATGGGCGCAAGCAGGTGCAGGCAGTAAGGCGGTCACAGATCATCCAGATTTAGGCTCTGAACAACATCCGGGACCTCTCACCTACGAAGTTGAAGTCTACCAGGGTTGTGTGCGATACAAACGTGGATGCAAGTTCTGCATCGAGCCAAAAAAGGGTGTACCGATTTGGCGGACGCCGGAAGACATCATCGAAGAAGTACGCCGTGCTCATGATGTCGGCGTCAGACATGTCCGCTTGGGTGGTATGACAGATACCTACACCTACATGGCAGATGGTGTTCGTGAGTTGGAGTACCCTGTTCCAAACCCAGAACCAATTGCAAAACTCCTTCATGGCCTTCGTGGAGATGAGCGACTCGGTATCCTCCATACCGATAATGGCAACCCTTCCATCATTGCCGAGAATCTCGAAGCTTCGGAAGCGATCACCAAAACCCTCGTTGATACCCTATCCGATGGTGCCGTCCTCTCCTTCGGCCTTGAATCAGCCGACCCATCGGTGCATGAAGCCAATTGGCTGAATTGTGACCCAGAGCAACTCAAGACAGCGATTCGGTTGATCAATAAATACGGAAAGGAACGAGGAAGTCGGGGATTACCCAAGCTCCTTCCCGGGCTCAATTTCATTGCAGGTTTGAATGGAGAAACCGAAGCGAGCTACCAAATGAATCTCGATTTATTACATGAAATACGTCGAGAAGGCCTTCTTTTGAGGCGAATCAACATTCGGCAAGTCGAGGGAGAAGGGTTCCAAGAGATTCCCCAAGACCAATTCAATATGTTCAAATCAAACGTAAGAGATACCATCGATGGACCTCTTTTACAGGAATTATTCCCCTTGGGTAAGGTGTTATCCGATGTGCATTGGGAGACACATGATGGCAGAACCCGCCTTCCTGCACACTTAGAAGAAACGCACACTGCGGAGAGTTGCCGTGGAAAGGCAGGAATTACATTTGGACGGCAAATCGGTGCATATCCAATCCTCATCGGTGCAGAATACCACATTCCGCTCGAATCACAATCCGACATTGTGGTTACTGGACACGGCGCGCGTTCGATCACTGGAGTTGAGGTCGGTATGAACATCGAGACCATGAGCCAGAAACAGCTTGAGGCAATTCCTGGCATCGGTGAAAAAACCGCTTGGAAATTGATCAGTCAGCGTGCTAAGCGCCGTTCTAAGGGAAAAACACCGTTTGAAAATGCACAATCTTGGTTTGAGGCGACGTCAGTGGAATGGAATGAGAATCATTCCGTGTACTTCCACAGTTAATGTACTACGCATAAATTACAACCCGTTTTGCATTTA
>CAXHEV010000083.1:0-1860 GCA_964015875.1 uncultured Candidatus Poseidoniales archaeon | reverse complement strand
ACCGGTGGAACGGCAACAGCGTACATCAACATCACAATTGTTGACGAAGTTCCAACGATTGCATATTCGCCAGAGAACTTGACGTTGACCAAGGGATTGGCCAGTACTGATTTGCCACTGACTCCAACTCTCACTGGCTCGGGTGCCATCACCTCCTGGGCGATCAGTCCAGCTTTGCCAAGTGGCGTGTCCTTTGGAACGAGCAACGGAACGATTTGGGGCATTGCAACGGTCTTGCAGACCAGTCCAGTGACCTATACGGTTTGGGCCAACAACAGTGGTGGTTCGGACAACACCAGCATCAACATCACCATCATCGACCAGGCGCCGAACATCTCCTATACACCGGATGAGCTCAATTTGACAAGGTACCAATCCAGTAGCGATCTGCCGTTAACTCCAATCAACACGGGAGGTTACACACAAACCACCGCATTGTGCGGTTCAAGCGGCACCCCCAACCTCTTCGTGGTGAGCGATCACGAAGGTACGCGCCATGTATTGTGTGGCACCACTCTCTACAGCATCGACCTCGGAGGTACGCAGACCGTGTCGAACAATATTGTGACAGGAACAGCCTTTGGTCTGGAAATCGATGACGACGGGCACCTCCACATTGGTCACTGGGTATACAATCATCCGATTATCAAAATCCATCACACGACGAACAAAAATGGTTCATGGCAATCAAGCGAGGCCTTCGCTTTCACCATAGGTGGTTCGGTAGGTTATGACTTACAAGGATTCAGTATGGCCGTTGGCAGTGACGACAGCATCCATTTCACCTACATCCGAACAACCGGCGCAGGGAACACCAAAAATCTCTATTATCTTAGTAATCAAAGCGGTTCTTTTGGATTCAGTACTTTGTTAACAAACACCAACAAACCAACTATGCCATCTCTTACTCTCAACGATGACAATGTACCACACGTTGCATTCTCTGCTGGAAATTCTTTCAAGATTGGAAAATATGAGAATGGCTCGTACACCACTCTCCTCTCCCGCTCGAATTATCTTGAGCCGGAGATCGCAATCGACGCTCAGGGAGATGTTCACGTGGTGTATCGAACGAGCACAAATGGCCTTTATTATTCAACCAACGCTTCAGGTTCGTGGCAACATACCACACTTGACACAACAGAAAGGCATTTTGATGTTCGGATTGCTTTGGACAGCAATGATTACCCGCATGTGATGAGCGCTTCATTCGGTTGCTATCCTTTGTGCAACTACCGACATGTCAATTATTACAGTCATGATGGAAGTTCTTGGAGTGGTGGCAGCATTACTCCAGCAATGTCGAGTGTTCAACAACCGAGGCCGGACATCTTCATCGATGATAACGACGTGATTTCAATGGTCCATCACGACCAAAACAACGGCAATCTGTTCACAAGATCAGGTTCGACAACCTACGGCTACAGTATTTCTCCAGCCCTACCGAGTGGCCTCACCTTCTCGCAATCCACCGGTACCATTTCTGGAGTATCCACTGTCCAAATGAACAGAACCATGTTCACCATCACGGCCAACAACAGCGGTGGTTCGAGCACGGCTTACATCAACATCACCGTCGATGATCGAGCACCTTCGTTCACCTACAGCCCAGAGAACCTCACGCTGACCAACAACACGGTCAGCAGTGACCTACCGCTTGTACCAACGGTTCTGAGTGGTTCAGACGCTCCAACAGATTGGGTCCTGATGGGCACCTTGCCTGCAGGTCTCAACTTTGGCACCAACAACGGAACCATTTGGGGTACACCAACCGAGCTGTGGACGACCACAAATTACACCGTGTACGGTAACAACACAGGTGGTTCATTCAATGTGAGCATCAACATCACGGTGAACGAT
>CAXHEV010000082.1:0-2025 GCA_964015875.1 uncultured Candidatus Poseidoniales archaeon | reverse complement strand
GATCAATGTTGTGAGAAGCATCGCAGTGGCACGAGTATTTTTCCGTACCACACCTTCCATAGCACTGCGACAAGGGCCTCCCGCATCAATTCAATGGTGGTTGTGCTCAAATCTTGTCAGGATTGATTTGATCGGTCAAAACGGTTGAACAGACCCTGCATTTGTATCGGCCTTGAGAACGTTTTTGTCGAGGATAGGTCTTGTTGCACGTGGCACAGACCCAGAGCCAATCCGCTCGACTGCGTCTCATCAATTCTGTGAACTCACGTGCATGTGTTGACGCTCTTCGGCCGGGCCAAGCAGACTCCAAAGCCCTGAAGGTGGAATCGTGAGCCCTAAATCCAAGAGCATGGATGTATTCGTGGTGGAGGACAAATGCACCATAGGGTCGCCATTCTTCATCCAAGAGACGAGGATGCAAATCGATGACATCCACATCTGAAATACGCATTTGGTTGAGATTAACCCCTCGTTTCCAACGGGTGACACCATGACGCTGGGTCGCGTTTTTCCGGAGGACTCCAAGGGGAATGTCCCGAAGATCATCGATTGGAGCGTCCGCCCATTCCGGCATATCCAGCATGATGTCGACGACAGCATCCCTGAGATCTTCCAGGCTGGCCTTCGCTTCAATGCTTGGCTGCACCAAACTGGTCAACTCCAGCGATGGTATGCGGGGTGGCCTTCTTTGACAGCAACGAAGAGCCCTTTGCCTGTGGCGCAAACTTTCCCATCCGCTTCCAAAAGCAACTCGACCTCAACCTTACTGCCTTCAATAGAAATCACTTGACTTGTGACGTGCAACGGTGTGTCTTTTGGTGTTGGCCTCCTAAGTTGCACAGAGTAGGATGCCGTCACAGTGCATGGAGGTTCTTCTGAGCCGTCACGATCCATCAAGGCTACTGCTGCCGTCCAGTTCCCATGACAATCAAGCAATGTCCCGATAATCCCGCCATTCACCATACCTGGGAATGCTTGGTGATGTGGCTCCGGAGTGTATTCCATGGCCAGGCCATTCTCGATGCGATGGCTATCAATTCTGAGACCTTTCTCATTAGCAGGTCCACAACCAAAACAAATGGAGGATGGGGCGTACTGTCGTTGCACTCCGGGTTGGCTCATGGTCTGGTCGTGAGCACCAAAGCACTTCTTTTCTTTGCTCTTTTCGAGTGAAACAAACGCAGTGTTCATGGGGGGTGCTGTCGTGAGTGGAGCATGGCAGCAAAGAAATCACGTCGAAAGACGAAGGTTCGAGTTGCCCATGAGCTTCCTAAACGTAGACGAATCGCCATTCAAGAGGCAATGAATGCGCATAAATTGGAAGACAGACCCGAATGGGATCGAAGCGCAGAATGGGGCAATGTCAAATTCTATAGAAAGACGATTAAGCCAGGTACCATGCGAACAATACCCTTACCTCTTCTCGAAACCGACTTGGGGGATCCTTGGCCAATCCCCGTCACCATCCTTCACGGTATCCGCCCCGGTCCAACCATTACGGTTCTCGGTGGCGTTCATGGTGACGAACTCACAGGACCATCCGCTTGTACACACTTACTTTCAAACGCATTCACAGATATTGGCAAACCACTCGATCCTGCTCAGATGGCAGGCACATTACGAATTGTGCCAATCATCAACCTGCCAGGATATCGATCAAAATCTCGATACTTCCCCGATGGCCGTGATTTGAACAGGCAATTTCCAGGAGACTTCAAGGGTTCCACGACACGAAGGGTTGCTGCTCAACTGTGGAAGTATTTGCTCGAAGATGTCGACGCTATCGTCGATTTACACAGCGCTGGAAAAGGCAGGTCAAACATGCCCCAAGTCCGCGCAGACTTGGCTCATGCTGGTTCGAACATCCTTGCGAAGACCTTTGGAATTGAAATTATTCTTGATTCGAAGCCACCATCTGGATCACTAAGAAAAGTGGCGGTGACCAAGGACATCCCATCGATTACCTATGAGGGCGGTGGCGCAAATTTACTCGATCATGAATCGGTCAATGTCGCCATCCAAGGC
>CAXHEV010000081.1:0-2086 GCA_964015875.1 uncultured Candidatus Poseidoniales archaeon | reverse complement strand
GCTACCCTTGTAATCAGAGTTCAGTGATGTCTTCACGCTCGGTTGACACACCGAACGCAGCTTGTGCATCTGCATAGACTGAAGCGTCAATTGAACCATCTCGGACAAGAGCGGATAGCGCAGCAAGAGCGACAGCAGCACCGTCAATTTCGAAGAATCGGCGCAGCGCTTCTCGAGTATCAGAGCGGCCAAAGCCATCGGTTCCGAGCACAGTGAAGTGGCCACCAACCCACTGTCGGATCATGTCAGGCACGGCAGCCATGTTGTCGGAAACTGCGATGACTGGAACGGTGGCCTTACCAAGCAGTTGCTCAACCCAGGGCTTCTTTGCCTCTTCAGTAGGGTGAAGACGGTTGTATCGATCGCAAGCCAGACCTTCTCGGCGCATTTCACCATAGGATGTGGCGGAGTAAATTTCAGCACGGACACCGTAGGCTTCGAGTTTCTCTACAGCATCGAGCACCTGCACCATGATTGGACCAGAGCCAATCAAACGAACGATTGGTCCGTCGCCCTTTGGAGCTCCTCGAAGCAAGTACATACCGCGGATGATGCCTTGATCTACGCCTTCTGGCTTTGGTGGCATCGGGTAGTTCTCATTGTAGACGGCCACGTAGTGAATAACATCCATGTCTTGGCCGTACATCTCATCGATACCGTGTCGAATGATCGTTGCAAGTTCGTAAGCAAATGCTGGGTCCCATGCTCGCACGGCAGGATTGGTGTGCGCCATCAGCAAGGAGTGGCCGTCTTGGTGTTGCAAGCCTTCGCCGTTGAGTGTGGTGCGGCCAGAGGTGGCGCCCATGAGGAAACCACGGGCTCGCTGATCGGCAGCAGACCAAATGAGGTCAGCCACACGTTGGAATCCAAACATCGAATAGAACGTGTAGAACGGTACGGTCGGATAGTGATGGGTTGCAAAAGACGTTGCAGAAGCGATGAACGTTGATGTTGCTCCAGCCTCATTGATCCCTTCTTCCAAGAGCTGACCCTTGGCAGATTCCTTATACTTCATCAGCACTTTGTGGTCCACCGGTTTGTACAACTGACCTTCCGGATGATAGATTCCGAATTCAGCAAACAACGGGTCCATACCGAAGGTCCGCGCTTCATCTGGAATAATTGGGACGATTCGCTCGCCGAAGTCCTTGTCCTTCATCAGGGCGCGCAAGATTCGTACGAAAGCCATGGTTGTCGAGACCTGCATCTTTCCTTTGGTACCTTCATCAAATTCAGCGTACGCAGCGTCGGCTGGAAGTGTCAAATCGAACTTCGGAACGGTTCGGCTCGGCATGAATC
Source organism: uncultured Candidatus Poseidoniales archaeon (assembly GCA_964015875.1). Lineage (GTDB taxonomy): Archaea > Thermoplasmatota > Poseidoniia > Poseidoniales > Poseidoniaceae > MGIIa-L1. Next base: position 787 of record CAXHEV010000081.1, on the reverse strand, counting down.
CATCCATGGCAGCCCTGCGCTCTTTTGCATAGGCGACAAGTTCTGGCACATCTTCTGGCATTACGTATGGATAGGATTCCAAATCTTCGTCGCTAAAGGACAGTCCAAGGTCGTCGCGCATGTACTGCATGCTTTCCATATCGGCCTTTTTCTTTTGATGCGTGGTGTTGCGACCGGCAAAGGCTGGCCCAAGTCCAAACCCTTTGATGGTACGAATCAGCACGACGGTTGGCTGGCCTTTGTGAGCGGTTGCTTGGGCGTAAGCAGCATGGAGTTTGAGGAAATCATGGCCACCAACATCTGCGCACAAGTCGACCAGTTGCTCATCACTGAGGTGCGCTACGAGCGCCTGAAGTTGTTCTGAGTTGAACAATTCCTTGCGGATGGTTGCTCCATCTGCGGTCATGATGCGTTGTTCGTCGCCGTCCACAAGGGCGTCAAGGCGAGCGGCTAATGCGCCGGTGTTGTCGCGAGCAAACAGCTCATCCCAACTGCTGCCCCAGAGGACCTTGATGACGTTCCAGCCTGCACCACGGAATCGGCCTTCCAATTCTTGAACGATCTTCGAATTGCCACGAACCGGTCCATCGAGGCGCTGCAAGTTGCAGTTCATGGTCATGACAATGTTGTCGAGGCCTTCGCGACCTGCAAGGGAAAGTTGTGAAAGGGATTCCGGCTCGTCTGATTCACCATCGCCCATGGTGTACCAAACACGGGAATTAGCGGTGGAAACAAGTCCACGGTCTTCGAGGTAGCGATTGAAGCGAGCCTGATGAATCGCCGTCAT
>CAXHEV010000080.1:0-2101 GCA_964015875.1 uncultured Candidatus Poseidoniales archaeon | reverse complement strand
TGATTTCATCTGACGTGCAACATTCTTTTCCTCTGCATCAAAGCCTTCTGGGCAGGCACCTGACATGATGGTAGCCATGTTTTCATCGCTGTAAAAGTTGGTCGCAAAAGTGGCAATTGCGCTTGATGGTTGAGCAGGTGCGCCTGGGTACTTGTTGTCGGGCTTTCCTTTAGAAGCAAGTTGTTCAACGCAAGCATCGACGCCAGCCACGTCGACCAGATGGGTCAACAAACCAAGATCATAGCCGGTTTGGGCGCCCATGAAGTTTCCAGCAAGGACCGACCAACGGGCAGCAGGGACACCACAGATTCGTGCTGGTCGCTGTGTCCCGCCCAATCCAGGATAAATACCGATTGAAGTTTCAGGGAAGCGGAATTGTGTGCGACGTGTTCCAATTCGGTAATCACATGCCAAAGCGAGCTCTAATCCTCCACCAAGGGCTAAACCTGTGGTAAGAGCGATTGTAGTTTTACTCGAAGATTCGAGTTTATTGAGCATGGTATGGCCGTTAGCAGTGAATGTTACGATATCAGGGATGGCATCCGCTCGTATTTTATCCACAAAGAATTTGACATCCGCTCCAGCAACAAACGCCTTTCCTGCACCGTCGACGACGATGGTATGAACCGCATCGTTACTGTTGACTGCATCAAGAGCATCGTTCAATTGGCCAACAACAGTTTCATTCAACGCATTCATTGCCTCTGGACGATTGATGGTTAACGTAGCCACACCGTCTTCAACGGTTGTGTCAACATATGTGAAATTCCAAGCAATTGCGGATTCTGATTGTGCAGTAAAGAACGCAGGCACTTGCCAGGCATGCTCAGGATCGCTTTCTGCGCTTAACGAGGCATAGGCTTGAGCCATGCGATGAGCTTCTTGGATACCAACTCTGTTCATCATTTCGAATGGGCCACGAGCCCATCGTAATCCGACTTTCGCTCCTCGATCAACATCTTCCATGGAGCATACACCCTCTTCGACAATCTGAGCAGCAACACCAAACACCACACCATACAATCGCTCTGCAATGGTGGTGTATTGTTCAGCGGAGTAGGTTTCATCACCGGTGACGTCCCAATGAGCATTGGCTTCAATCAAATCACGAAGATTTTGTGCGCCAACATATCGAGGCGTGTGGAGTTGTTCAGCAAGGTAGTCTGTGGAATGCAAGGCAATTGGAGGGCCAGTGAGGTTCATCAGCCCGAATGGTCCAAGGCCGATTCGGAATGCTTTGCATGCCGCTGCATCGATTTGGGCAGCGGTTGCGACTCCTTCTTCCAACAGCAAGCATGCTTCATTCAACCAAGGAACAAAGAATCGATTAACAACGAATCCCGGTCGGTCGCCACAAACAATGACCACTTTACCAAGCATTTTGCAATACTGAACGACTTTTTCGATGGTTTCAGGACTCGATGATGTCGCAGGAATAACTTCGACGAGGCGATTTTTTGCAGGGTGGTAAAAGAAGTGCAGGCCGACAAAACGATCCGCTCGGCCAGTAGCCTCTGCCAGTGCGTTGACTGAAAGTGAAGAGGTGTTCGAGGCGAGGATTGTATCTGGACCGCATGCTGCATCGAGGGTGGTGAAAACTGCGGTTTTCACATCGAAATCTTCGAACACTGCTTCGATGACAAGGTCGGTATCTGCAGCCGTGTTTTCAACACCAACCACACCCGTGATTCGCCCTTGGATTGCTTCAACTTGGGATGGAGAAAAAATACGTCGCTCCACGGCTTCGGTAAGGAAATCACTGATGATGCCTTGACCTCGATCGACCCATTGCTGCTCTCTGTCGACCATTTGGACTTCAAATTCTTCCTGAGCTGTCTTCTGCGCGATTCCGGAACCCATGTTCCCTGCACCGACAATTGCTACTCGTTGAATAGGTTGCATAGTTGTGCGAATAGAACTTCGCTCATGAACAATGCGGCCCTGCATTCCCCTCAAATAAGGCTGTCATAAGCATCACAAGTGCGTTGGTTGAAAACACTCATATCGAAACTTTTGGCATGGCCAATCAATGCTTCATCAGCCTCCGGCCAAACATGATGTTCATCAGAGGTACTGCGTTGTTTCCATTCTTTGTGCACTG
>CAXHEV010000079.1:0-2125 GCA_964015875.1 uncultured Candidatus Poseidoniales archaeon | reverse complement strand
CACTTGCAGGCGATGGAACGCGGTTTGAGCCATCATTACCCATGGCAACCACGCACACAATTGATGCATTGACCGCATCATTGACCAGTCGTGCCTCAGCACCTGAGCCATTGTCACCCTGATCACCTGGATTTAGCGGTGTAGAAGCAGAACCAAACGACATCGACGCCACTTGAATTCCGCGACTGGAAGCGTTGTTGCCCCAGTCAGTGTTTACGTTATTGATGACCCACTGAATGCCATTCAGAGAAGCTTGTGAATTTGTTCCACCAGTATCCGTGAGGACCTTCACATCAACGAGGTAGGACCCCGGTGCAGTTCCCATGTGAATACGAGATGCGTCTCCTGTTCCAACAACAGAACCTGCCACGTGAGTGCCGTGCCCGTTGCCATCATCAGGGTCTTGCGTGCCGTCTGTAGCGGCTGCTGAGGATGTTGCATCATATCCTGCAACCCATTTCTGATCGTCATAGGATGTTGCATCTTCATCCGGTTCATCATCCATGTCGTCAAAGTCATTCAACGATTCGTGTTCGTTGTCAACACCCGTATCAAGGACCGCTACAACAACACCTTCGCCGATGTAATCTCGTTCATATGCGGTTTGAGTGTACACTTCAGACGGTCGTGAGCGTGCTGCTTTTGCTGCGATATCGTTTGATGGTACCATGACGTTCTGCATTTCGATCACAACAACCCCAAACGAAGCATAAATGTCCATCAGAGCACTGACGGGGACCTTGTCAAGCGCGATTGAATCAATGTCATCGAGCACTTGGAACCAGGCTCCACCTTCCTCACCAACCCAGCCGTGAGCATTGAGAATAACACGCAATGTTTCGATTTCACTCTCGGTAGGGTGCCAAGCATAATCCACAACAATAGCCACTGTGGCCTTGCCATCGTTTCCAATGATGGCTGTTGGCGAGACCGATTCTGCACCTGCAAGAACACGCTGAAGACGATCGTCCATTCCATTCCAGTCCAAATCTGGACCGTACGATTGCCACCAATCCTCAGCTTCAGAGGAGTACCTCTCGCCTCGGTCGATGTCTCGTGTAGGGCGCAAGCAAAGCTCTTCGCCGCACATCAACGGAGGCAATCCTTCAATCAAAATCGGAGGTGCGAATTCGGGGGAATCTCCCTCAATCGAAGCCGTTGACGGCGTGGCGATCGCTCCAAGATCGGCAACGAGGAAAACTGCAACGAGCATCAAGGAAATGAGGTGTGTTTTTCTCGAACCTTGGTCCAACATCATCATCCACTCACCTTAGGGTAAAGCCGCATGCCTTTGAGGCTATCCGTAATTTGTCTACCCCATAGCCCCTATGGGGCTAAGGGGAATTCTTTCAAGGCCAATTCAGATGGTTTGGATTTTTTGCGCATTGAAGGTGAGGCCCGCCTTTGCCTTCAATCACCACCAAGTCAGCGTCGCATTCCGTACACTGAGCGAGTTCTGCAAGTCGCTCCATCCATGCCTGTCTCGTTTCTGGTTCGTCCGAGGAGGCTCGAAGTTTTTGTAGCGTTTCCCTGACATTTCGTGGCACTTCAAGTCCTTTCTGCGTCCATGGGTCTTCGAGTTCGGAAAGATCAGCCATATTTGCTTTCATACGGTTCAAGCGAGATCGAACATCACTTGACGAGCTCGGCCCACCATCTTCAACACCCAATTCATATGGCCCTCCTCGAGCAACGAAAGGCAGCAAAAAGTAAGCTGCTAAGAAGCCACCAAGATGTGCCATGTGAGCTACATCGCTGGCTTGCTGCAGACCCAATGTTTGGTAAGCTCTAGCCACTTCAAGAGCAAAATAAATCAGAGCAATCACGTACACTGGCCACCTCCTGATCAGGATTAACGGGAAGGCCACTTCGTCTCGTGGCCAGCCTGCCAAATAAGCACCAAACAGACCAAACGCAGCACCGGAGGCACCCAGCGATGGCGTAGTGGAATCATAATTCATCAGCCACCATGAAACTGACCCGCCCACTAAGCCAATGAGGTACACTGCGGTGAATCTTTTCATCCCTAGGCGTTGTTCCAAAGGAACGCCAATCAAGGCGATGACCAAGATGTTTCCAAGAACGTGAAGTGGATCAAATGGATTGTGCAAAAAACCTGCAGAAA
>CAXHEV010000078.1:0-2191 GCA_964015875.1 uncultured Candidatus Poseidoniales archaeon | reverse complement strand
CTGCCGCAAACGAGGGAACTGACGGCGATGGCGATGGTAAAATCGACGAAGACAGCATGGGTTCCCCAGCAACTGCCAAAAACGTGATTTCGATTGGTGCAAGTGAAAACTTCCGCTCCAATGCAACCGGTTCGTGGCCTGCTTGGGCGTCCAATAACATCTCGGGAATGGCGACATTCTCATCTCGAGGCCCGACTGATGATGGTCGACTAAAGCCTGATTTTTCTGCCCCAGGAACGAACATTTTGTCCACCCGTTCTCGTGACCCCGGAGCCGGTGGAAGCGGTGATTATACCTTCATGAGCGGGACAAGTATGGCCACACCTGTCTCCGCTGGTGCTACAGCACTCCTGCTTCAACATTTGATTGAAAATGCAAACCATACCGATCCTTCTTCGGCCCTGGTGAAAGGCATTTTTGCCGCGACTTCGGTTGACATGATTGGGCAGTATAACGACCCGACCGATGGCGCTGGCCAAACTGCGCCGAACAATCACGAAGGTTGGGGCAGACTGAATCTATCCAGTGCGATTTCCGCCTCATTTGTTGATCGAGAATCATTGTCCACTGGCGAGGAAAGAGGATGGAGCATCACGGTCCCCAATGCAGCGCCAACAATGCAAATTATGCTCTCATACAACGATGCTACAAGCAGCCCGGTAGTTTCTGCGAACCTCGTGAACGATGTTGATTTGGCTGTGAAAGCACCAGATGGCACATGGACAAACCTCTCTGACAGCACAAACAATCTCAAAGGTTTGACCTTCGCTACACCCGCTCAAGGTGTTTGGGAAATTCATATTCTTGGAACCTCTGTTGCAGTCGGCCCACAATTCTTCTCAGTTGCTGTAAATTCCGGATACGCTATGGTCAACCTCACTCAAGATGCTGACCTTGATGGGACGGTGGACGAGGATGACCAATGTGCATTCACGTTCGGAACCTCGACCATCGACCGACTTGGTTGCCCCGATACTGACGGCGATGGATATTCCGATCCAAGCTTCAACTGGACGCTTTCAAACGGAGCAGATGCGTTCATCAACGATTCCACACAATGGGCCGACCAAGACGGTGATGGATACGGCGACAATCCCTCGGGAACCACCCCCGATTCATGCACAAATACGGTCGGAACCTCCTCTGGAGACCGATACGGTTGCATTGACAGTGACGGTGACACATATTCAGACCCGGAAACAACCCTTGGAGGATGGACGATTATTCAAGGAGCTGATGGTTGTAAGGATGTCTTTGGTACATCGAGCAATGATCGAAACGGTTGCCCTGATGACGATGGTGATGGATACAGCGACCCTGACCCAACAGGGACCAACGGCCCCGTCTGGTGGGTCAGCGATGGAGCTGACGCATTCACTGGTGACTCGACACAATGGGTCGATACCGATGGCGATGGCTACGGTGACAACCCACCACCTGCTACGTTGGGCGACGGTTGTCCAAATAACAGCGGAACCTCAACTCAAGATCGATATGGCTGTACAGACAGCGATGGCGATGGCTACTCTGACCCTGACGCCACATGGAACGCCTCAGCAAACGGTGCTGATGCATTCCCAAGCGACAACACACAATGGGCCGACACCGACGGCGACGGGTACGGGGACAATGCAACAGGCAACAACGCTGATGATTGCCCGAATGTGAGTGGAACATCGACTGAACTTGGTCGCCTCGGGTGCACCGATACCGATGGCGATGGCTATGCCGATCCAACTGCAGATTATTCCGTTGCTGACGGAGCGGATGCCTTCAGATTGGACAGCACTCAATGGAGCGACACCGATGGTGACGGCTTCGGCGATAACGCAGCAGGGAACCAGCCTGATCTCTGCCCTACAGTTGCCGGCACATCGACACGAGATCGGCATGGCTGTCCTGATTCAGATGGTGACGGCTCCTCGGATGAGGACCTCACCGGTACAAATGGCCCAGTCTGGTCAATCTCAGACGGGGCGGATGTTTGGCCTTCAGATTCGACTCAATGGAGCGATACTGACAGCGATGGATACGGTGACAACCCCGGTGGAACAACACCTGATGCGTGTATCAATGATGCAGGCACATCGACCAGTGACCGCTATGGATGTCCTGATTCTGATGGTGATACCTATTCTGATCCTGATGCGGGTTGGGGTGCTGGAGAAGGTGCAGATGCTTACCCTGCGGA
>CAXHEV010000077.1:0-2260 GCA_964015875.1 uncultured Candidatus Poseidoniales archaeon | reverse complement strand
TACCCTCTGCTCAAGAATCAAGCCATTCGCTCAAGCGCCTTACACCTTCGCGAATATTATCTGGTGAAGTTGCATATGAAATACGAATGAATCCTTCTCCTCCTTCAATGAGGGATCCGGGGATCAACTGCACCTTGGCTTCCTTGAGCGCACCTTCTGCAAACTCAATGTCCGTCATACCGGTGCCTGTGATGTCACAGAAGGCATAGAACGCCCCCTCTGGTTTTGGTACCACGACACCGGGAAGTTCACTCAACAGACCGTGAATCAAATCGCACCGCTCTTTGAACGAGGCGGCCATAGCGGCCGTTTCTTCTTTGAGACTCAAAGCAACTGTGGCAGCTGGCATCATGAACGTCGCCACGTGGGTTGCTGCACTGACATTAATTTTCTTGACACCATCCATGAGGTGTTTTGGCCCTGTGATCCAACCAAGCCGCCATCCAGTCATAGCCCAGCCTTTGGACCAACCTCCGATTGTGATGGTGCGCTCGGCGCCACCGGGAATCGTGCAAGGGGAAGTATAGGGGTGGTCAGACCATACAAGCGTGGCATAGATCATGTCATCAATAATCCAAAGATCGTGCTTTACAGCAAATGCAACAAGCCGTTCAATTTCATCAGGGGTGTAGACCGCCCCGGTTGGGTTGTTTGGTGAATTGAGAACGATTGCTTTGGTTTTGGAAGTGACGGCAGCCTCAAGGTTCTCGAAATTTGGATGATAATTGTCCTTGCGAACCGGAACTGCAATTGGAACTGCACCGGTGATTTTCACCATGCCATCATAGGACGGCCATGCTGGTGAAAGAAGCAACACCTCGTCTCCAGCGTCTAAAGTCGCCATGAGCCCATAGAGCACAGCTTGCTTACAACCAGGAGTAATCACCACGTCGTTTGGGTCTGCCTCAATGTTGTGAATGGTGAGGTGACCGGCCACTGCAGAACACAATTCTTCCGAGCCCTGAGTCCTCGTGTATGCCGTTTCCCCTCGATCAAGCGCGTCTTTTGCAGCCTTGACGACTGGGATTGGCGTGTCAAAATCTGGTTGGCCTACGGTGAATCGAATCACTTCCGGGCCTGGTGGGGCAAGGTAGGCCGCAAAACCAATCCCAACATCAGATAACGTACGGTTGACCTCTGGCATCGTGATTCCTCGCGTCTAGGTCAAGCCCATCCAATGGCTGCACGAGCGAGCCATTCAATATCAAGACTGCGCGGAAATTCAACGCCATGCGTTGTTTCGTTTGAGAAGAGCACAGGCTGGGATTTGAACCCAGGTAAGAGGATTTGCAATCCCCGACGTAGCCGCTCCGACACCCGTGCAGTGTTCTATCGGATTCACATGTCATATTTCAACGCGACCGCAAAACCTCCACAGGGTTAAATTCCGTCGTCGAATACAGGTGCTTGAAGCGGTCCTATGAAAATCGTAAATCCTTCCATCATGTTGCCGCCGAGTGCCCTATCGATGTCGTATTTCGATTGCCGCTTTGACGTGTTGAGATTGCCGCTTGGTTTTGAGCGGGGCGCTGAACTGCTCACGGATGACGAATCTGCAATCCATGCATGGATCAAGGGCAGCCAACAGGTGCTCTCAGTGGGGCGGGCTCACCTCATTCCAGAGGACAGCGATGGTTCAGCGCCCGATCACGCAGGCCCAGGTGCATCAACATGCCCAGCATTTGGCCCATTGTCCGATGAAAACAACCGTCCAGCCATTCAAATTCGCCAAATGGGAACGAGGGGTGAGGCGCAACGAAAGGGGTACGCAAGTCAAGTGCTCAAAGCTCTCGAACAGGCCAGCATCACTCATTTCTCTGCTAAAATTGGATTACTTCAAGCCAGAGAGGCGGCGATACCATTCTATCAGTCTCAAGGATGGGTTGTGATTGACGAGCCCTATTCTATTGACAAAATTGGTCCACACAGGTCAATGATGAAGCGCTTAAAATTAAATTAAATTAAATTTAATTAAATAGAGTTGGCGATTTTGATTTTTGAGAAACCATACATCGCCCTGCGATTTTGTGAAACATGAATAAGAAAAAAAACCCACACCGTATGTGATCTTCCTATGACGTGAGTCGTTTGGAGGGGATATGATGAACCAGAGACAAATCAACAAGAACAAACCATATTATGGAACCTCCAAACAGGAAGTTTCCATGTCAGCCGAAGCCGACCATCAAAAGTCGCGCAATCAAAAGTACCTCAAAGCACTTCAAACGCTTGCAGAAAAAGACCCAGAAGGGTTTTCAGC
>CAXHEV010000076.1:0-2316 GCA_964015875.1 uncultured Candidatus Poseidoniales archaeon | reverse complement strand
CCGTATCATGAAGCCTTAGAGTCCACGTTCCCAATCCAGGGTTGGGCAGGGTGATGTCCCCGTTGGTTCTGCCTCCAAGATGCTGATAACTGGTATCGTGGCGATCGTTAACCGCTTCATCGCCATGAGGTATCGCTACGGGTACGATTCCTATCCAAGCGTCATCGGGTAGTTTGGGCGCAGTGAAAGAGAAATTGATGCCCTCATCAATCGTGTATGTGGATTTAGAGGTTGTGATTGTTGCATTTCCTGCAACTATGCCTTCGGATGAGGTGGGTGTAGAGGGTTGATGATGAGGACTGTAAATCTCGAAATCCAAGCGATGCTTGAGAATGTATCCACCATCTTTGAAGACGCGGATGCTCCACTTGCCCGCAGGTTGCCCCGGTAATGTGGCGTCGTTCACATCAATATCCCTCAACCAGCTCCATCGACCACCGTGGTCTTGATCATCAGCACTTACAGGATAGATGCCTACCCACGCATCTCTTCCCAAACGTGTGTTATTGATTTTGAAGCGTACCGGCTGATTTGACGCTGCTTGCCCAAAAATCTCAATTGGCTCTTTCTCCTCTTCAAGTTCCTTTCTTCTTGCTTCTTTCAATGAGACAACGGTGACTATCGAGCCGATTACAGCCAATGTGCCAATACCTGCGAGAACCGCACCAAGTACTGTCATGAGTGTCGATTCGACAAGTGCTTCACCATCTTGAATCCACATTGGAGTGGGGGTAAAATCGAAGGTGGATGGTGGATTGTATAGGGCTGTGATTGTTGTGTTTCCTGCCATACACCCATAGCAGGCGCGTCCAATTTTCACCAATTGGGTATCATTCTTCCATTTTTCCTTCGGCCAGTGTTGTGCATCGCAACCACTCCCCTCATGAGAAATCTCGAGTTCGAAGACTTGCCTTGTTTCATCCGCAGCATTCGGTGTTGATTCAGCATTCCATGGACTGCTCATCCAATCTCCAGAATGTGTGGCATTCACAACTATAGTTTCACAATAATCATGTACGCCATTGCCATTGACATCACCCGGTGAACCTTTGACGTAAATGATGAAACCCTGATCGCCTAACATATCAACATCCTCGATTTCTAAAGTTGCAGTTGACACGCCATAGTGTTCGAAATTTTCAGCTGCTACTCCGCCCAAGATGAGAAACACTACACCGGGAATCATGAGGAATATGCCAAACACGGGTATAACCTTGGTCCACCCAGGAGCGGACTTGCCGGTTTTGGCATGAGATTTAGTCCACGAAGATAACAAGGCAATCAAAGCGACTACAATCATGGCCCCGCCAACACCAAACGCTATCGCGCCTGGAATGAGCATTCCGAGGTTCTCCTGTCCACTTCCAATAAAAAGTGGTAAACCGATAATGTTCAAGAATATGCCAATCGACAATGCGGTAATTGCTGGACCCCTGTTTGACTCTGCCTCCACCACATTGCCGCTTTGCTCGCTAAGAGTCGCTACTGGATCAATGGATTCTTCTTCTTCACGCTCGGATTCGCCTTCTTCTTCACCCTCGCCTTCGGCTTCCTTCCCGTCATCGAAGGTGTACTTTGGATTCCTCAATTGAGCAAGCGTGTTCAGCAAAACACCCAGCAGTGGAAGGCCACCAAAAAAGCCAAGGCCGAGGAATGGGAAAATCTTCCACCAGCTCACGCTCCATTCCCCCCAAGGAAGCAGCCACCAAGTCACTGGCAGGCATACAAGCCAGAGCAAGGCCCAAATTGCAGCAATTGGAATCAACGTGACCGACGTCCACACGTTCTTCAGCCATTCCTCGGTGACCCCTTTGCTTCTGTAGGTGAAAAGAACGAATGAAATGGTCAATGGTGCAAGACCGACTGAGACAAGCAAGGTTCCAAGCAAGGACCACCAAATCCCGCCTCTCGAATGAACATCGCCCTCGATCGCTTTATCCCCAAGGGCGTTGTATGTAAGCCAACTTTCTTCGAAGAACCATTGAACATTCAGGGGTTCAATGAACATCCACGCCCACGCCAAACCACCTGCAAACATGATCATGATGAGACGGTTTCGACGGCCAAGTTCTTCAAGCGAACATGCGTAAAGCGACTCGTTGACCCCCCTGTACTCGTCGCGAGCCATGAGCGAACGCTGGATGGGCTGGAATTTATATCTGCCCGAATGAACTTTTTTCAATCAAAGAGATTGCACAGAGAGATGTACAAACCAAGCAGGCCGTTCTTCTGTTCAAACATCGGTGATTTCGATGTATGGTGCAATGGCGTAATCGAAGACGATCAGTTCGACGGTGTAGGACACATCTTCGCCGT
>CAXHEV010000075.1:0-2331 GCA_964015875.1 uncultured Candidatus Poseidoniales archaeon | reverse complement strand
GGTGCTTTCGTGACGAGCCAACTGGACATCATAATGCACAGAACGCCAGCGGTCTTTCAACCCTGCGTGTGATGATGTTCACTCTGCGACGAGGCGCTTGGTTCCGTTGCGGCGGAGTTTCATGAAGATTCGAGATCCACATGCCTTGCAACTGATTCCGTTTCGCTCGCGGTGGAACGATTCTAGGCTTCCACAAACTGCACATTTGTAATCAACGAGTTCAACCATAATGTTCTACTCCGTTTCACCCGACTTGCCTCCCTCTCTTGAACCTGTCCGTCGCGAGAGGGAGGTTGTGAAGTGGAGATTTCCACTCAGCAGGCCTTGATTGATGCACCGCCGACAAGCGGTGGAACCATTCGAACCTTCTGAACGTCGCTGAAGTCCATCTCGGCAATATCGGATGCTGCGACCATCGTGTTGTCCACGAAGACCCATGCCCCGTTGCTTTCTGATGCTTGTTCTGCAATCTCAGCCTGTGTCATCTGAACGCTGGTATGACCTGTTGAGTCTGCGATTTCGACGGTATATTTACGGTCGACTCCGCCAACAAGGCCGGGCATCAATTTGAACTCATCTGTTGCCTCAAAGGCCGTGCCTTTGAGTTCATCAACGGAGATGAGGCGATCATTGACGAACACCCACGTCCCTTGTCCCTCCGTCGCCTTGGCGACGATCTCGGGTTTGGTCATCTGTGCGACGGTGTGGCCGGTCGCATCTGCTATCTTCACTTGGTACAAAATTTCACTCATGTGTAATCCTCCTTTGGAGAGGTACAACCCTACAGTATTTGAATGAAGAACGGATTGTATCAGACTTTGGCCATGAGCCCTAAGCTGAGAGGCGTAGGTGAGATGAAACGAGCGTTGGTTTCCGTCTCCATGTCACACCGGCGAACGAGGTGCCTCAACAGGGTTAGTGGGGCAGACCTTGGGAGAAGGCCCGTTCTGTATTGATGAATAACATCCAGCATTTCTTGGCGTTCGGCCCTCGTCAATTTCTGACTTACCCTTCCAAGAACTCGTTCCATCGCATGAGCGATCGGTCCAGGTTTTGTCAACACATTGAGCGATTGTTGTGCAGCTGTCATGTATTCGTGAGCAATATGTTCAGGGTGGTCGCCTCGTTCAAAGGCATGGGCCAACAGACGGCCGAGTTCCCTTTTTGCTTTTGGAGACCTGCTCAACAGGAAGAGCTTGTTCGTGTTGTGGAAGTGCGTCAGACGATCGGTCGTCCACCCGCTGCGACCCTCTTCCAGCCACAGAGAGAAGAATTCGACCCGTGCTAGGAAATGTTCTGCTTGCAACGGGTCACTGAGTCGCCCCTCTTCAATCACAGGGATGTGAGGATTCAAGGTCGTAAATACCAGAGCGAACAAACCTGTCCCATTGCGTACTGCTTGTGACTCGCCGTCAGAGTAGACCCGAACCCGTTCAAGTCCGCACGTTGATGAATCTTTTTTGAAGACAAAACCGCATACACCTGCATTGATGAGTGCGTCTGACTGAAGTTGTGCATAGTCAATCATGTCTTGCGTGAAATCATCACCGTTCCTTGGGTTCACTAGGTGGATTTTTCCCTCACGATTGACCAGACGAATGGACGGCCTTGGCACTCCCATTCCGATACCAACTTCCGGGCACACACCAATCAGTTCGAGATGGTGAGACCATGAACGGGTGAGGTTTCGAAATTCTGCGCCATCGCCGTTGTTTCGAACCTTCTCGCCCAAGAGACAGGCAGAAACGCCGAGTTTTGGCCTTGACACCATGTTATCTACTTAGTTCAAGAGTATTTCAACCGCTGTTTACCTGTTGACACCCCTGCGAACTGTGTATGTGTTGAGTGTGGCGCCCACTCCGGGAATTGAACCCGGGTCGCAGGAATGACAATCCTGCATGATAACCTCTACACCAAGCGGGCTTATGCAAACACTCCGGAACGGAACGGCTATTTAAGCCGCGCCGTGTGGCCCGAATGGGGAGTCCTCCATGGCGGGAAAAAAAACATCTGTTGAACAGACACGGGATGAAGAAAAGACTGCGCAGGTTGGGAATATGCTTGATGCTGCCTTTGGCGATGTTGGAACCCTTCAGGTCGCTCCTGAAGAAGTTCATGAACCCGCAGAAGAAGTTCATGATCCTGCAGAAGAAGAGGCCGAAGAACCAGTAGAACAAGAGGTCAAAGAACTGGTAGAAGAAGCGGAAACAGATGATTCGATTGTTGAAGACTCAGGACCGCCAACTGGACCACCTTCAAAACCACCAACTGGGCCGCCAACTGGACCACCTTCAAAACCACCAACTGGGCCACCTTCACAACCACCAACCG
>CAXHEV010000074.1:0-2338 GCA_964015875.1 uncultured Candidatus Poseidoniales archaeon | reverse complement strand
CTACCCACGTGCTCGCATACGAATACAACGGGAGCCCATGCGATTAGACGAAGCGCTCAATTTTTTTCATTGCGAATTTTGGTGCAATTATTAACGCACCGTTTTCCCCCAATATCACTGAAACATCAAATATTTTTGGTGTTCTGCTGTTAGCCTTGAATAACATAAACTCATCATCCTTCAACTTCATTTCATATTTTATTTGAAGCATTCCGATGTTCAAATTCGAAAAGAAGGATTCCTTTTCTTTTTCACTACTAAATTCAACATATAGGGTCTTTCCAATGCCCAAAAACACCCAATATAATCCCATGAGTATGCCGAAAAATAGACCTGCAGGAACACCCACGATTAGTGCTTCAGGAGTTTGGTACATGATTGCAAAGAATATACCCATAAACACGCCAAAGGGTATTCCCAAAGTAAGGAAACTGCGGCCGAAAACCGTTGCGAAACCGTAGGCCTCTTTCCCACGGATCAAAGCCATTTTGTGTAAATCTGATTCCTCGGTCATGGATCTGCGTATGTGTAATCCCACATAACCTATACCACTCAAAGGGTATCTCCATAACACCCACGCGCTCACATTTGTTGAATGCATGGGCTCGCAGTGGGTCTTGTCAGACGCTACGGTTGTACATGTATACGATTACAACGGGACCCCTCGCATACGGTGCATCCGTGCTGAACCTCTGACTCGTGCGGTATTCGTTGAGGTTGATTGAAATACTAATCTCATGTTTTCATCTCATGCCGATAAAGAAAAGAGAGTACTCATTAATATCCCGAGTGTATGCAATTGCATCAATTATCCTTATTGTCATCACACTCTTGTTCTTTGGCGCTGTGTTTACAGGGCTCTGGTATTTTTAGACGCTACCCTGGTATGGTATGCAAACACGTGAGGAGCGCATGTGTTTACTCACACACATGGACACAAATTTACAGCATCAAGAGATAGGTTGTCGGTAGAGGGTTTATGTTCGGGCCCATGTCGGTACCATCGTGGACAATTTCTGGGATGATGTCGAATTTGAAACTGAATTGACCATAGGGGTCAATTCTCAAAGGAGATTTTTGATCATTTACAGGATTGTGCTTGGCGTTTGCGGGCTCATGTTGTTCCTTGTCGGTTGGGGAATGTGGAATATCGGCCTTGCCTCATCAGAGGACACAGTTGCACCCATAGGGGAAGGATTGGAATGGCTGTTCTTTCTTAGTGGTATTTTCGTTCAGTTTATCATCGGTCCATATTTTGTATGGTGCGCCCTATCGGATGGACGTCTTTCCATACTTGCACCAAAGGAACTCCGAGAATTCAATGGTTTGAAACGCGCCATTTCAAACAAAGAAATTCACAATCATTACTGGGCAGCATACAGGGACCCATCTCACGAACATCACAACGAAATCATCAGGTACAGGTGGATGGATAAAATCCGATGGAAACACCACCCGTCTGACTTTTTTGGATATTTGCAAATCACAGATGAGTCCGGTGAAACGAGCCATGGGCCGATTCTACCAAAATCCTCGGAAAGATATCGGGCCTCTCATGGGACCTGGACTTATGATAAGGACCAGCCGGCAAAATCCACAGGCCTCAAACCCCCATTCAACCGCCTTCTCACTCTGCCAATGCTTCTTTTCTTTCTTTCAGTGCCGTCGTTCCTACCTTCGCTCATCGTAAGTTTGATTTTCGCAGTCGTATCAAATGATTCAACTCAATTGATGATATCGCTAAGGTTCTCCCCTGTAGTTGTCTTGCTTTGCCTGTTTGTTGTTTGGCGCAACACCGATTTGCTCGATGCCTTTCGTCGAGTACAGAACTACGAAGATCTGAGCGTTGAAGCTTTGGAAGAGAAAATGAATATCCTGCGCGAGACATACGTTGAAATTCGTGAACTGCCTTAAAAATCTGAATTGGATAGTGATATGCTCGAGAATAGACATGAAGGCGTCTGAATATGAGGGCCCCCCGTTCAATTCGTATACGGTCACAAGGGTAGTCACGTAGATACGGGCGTGCACAAGTGGATCTCTGTGTAGGACCAACCCTTGGTACCATGGTTGACCACCCTAGTCCAAAGGGCCCGGGGGGAGAATACGATATCCTTCAGAGATTATTCTCACAAGTATCTCCATTGTCATCTGAATTCGTTCCATCCGGACAGGTTGTAGTGTTCCAATTGACGGAAGTCAGGTCGGCATTGGTCAGATCGGCATTGGTGAGGTCGGCACCGTGCAGATTCGCAAAACGCAGGTTGGCATTACTCAGGTCGGCACCATTGAGGTAGGCTTCAAACAGGAAAGCACTGATCATGGTTGCATTACTCAA
>CAXHEV010000073.1:0-2367 GCA_964015875.1 uncultured Candidatus Poseidoniales archaeon | reverse complement strand
GCCGAGTATGAACGTGGTGCTGGGTGAGCCCCCGCTGTTGTTGGCATACACAGTGTAGGTGACATTCACAAGAAGACCAGTCGGTGTTCCCCAAATGCTTCCATTGCTGCTACCGAAGTTGAGGCCTGATGGCAGTGATGGATGAATTTCCCAAGTAGGGACATCTCCACCGGTGTTGCTAGGCGTGACGGTCGTCATGGTCCGGTCGTTGGAGACCTCGACTGTTGCCGGGTACGTGATGGAGGCAACCTGATCGTTGATGGTGATGTTCATTTGGGTTGAGGTATTTCCACCAGAATTGTTGGCCCATATCGTGTAGGCCACTGCTGTGGTCTGCAGTCCTGAGGGCGTTCCGCTGATGGCTCCAGTGCTTGCACTGAACACCATTCCGCTTGGAATGGCTGGACTGATTTCCCATGTCGTTGCAGACCCTCCGCTGATGGAAGGCGTTGTGGTCGTCATGAGCGTCCCCTTCTCAAGCGTCAAATCATGAGAAGAATAGACGATGGTGTTTGGAGCAACGTCGTTGATGGTGATGTTGACTTGTGTTGAAGTTGAACCGCCAGAATTGCTCGCCGAAACGGTGTATGTCACGGCAGTGGTCTGTAAATTCGTTGGCGTTCCACTGATGACTCCAGTGCTCGCACTGAACGCCATTCCCGATGGAATGGATGGGCTGATGGTCCAACTCGTGATGCTTCCACCGCTCACGCTTGGCGTGTTGGTGCTCATGAGTACACCTTTGGTAAGGGTCATGTTTTCCAAAGGATAACTGAGTGAACTTGGGGCAACGTCGTTGATGGTGATGTTGACTTGTGTTGAAGTTGAACCGCCAGAATTGCTCGCCGAAACGGTGTATGTCACGGCAGTGGTCTGTAAATTCGTTGGCGTTCCACTGATGACTCCAGTGCTCGCACTGAACGCCATTCCCGATGGAATGGATGGGCTGATGGTCCAACTTGTGGCCGTTCCACCGCTCACGGTTGGCGTGTTGGCCGTCATGAGCGTCCCCTTCTCAAGCGTCATGTTTTCTGTCGCGTAGGAGAGCCCACTCGGCGCTTGTGCATTGACGGTCATCGATATGGTGGCCGTATCTGATCCACCGCTATTTGTGGCTGTAATCACATAGGAAGCTGACGAGGCAGTCACGGTTGGCGTACCTGAAATGACGCCCGTTGAGCCGTCGATGTTCAATCCAGAAGGCAGCGAAGGAGAGATGCTCCAGGTTGCGCTGTCACCTGAATTCGAAGGGGTGATGGAGGAAATGGCCACGTCTTTGTTGAAGGTGAATGGTGAGCCTGAATAGGCGATGGACGGGGCAATCACGGTGACCCAGAGGTTGAATTCACCAGACTTGGACACGCCCGTTGATGAGGTGGCTGTCACATTGTACGTCGTATTGGTACCGCTGATGGTCGGGGTTCCACTGATGGTGCATGTACCTTGATTCAATGCCAATCCATTTGGAAGTGAAGGCGATATACTGCAGGTCGCACCAGAAACATCGGCCCTTGTGACGGAACCCGTCTTGTAGCCTTGAACCGTAGCGTGGTAAAGATCTGTACCGCTGTTGTAGCGGTAGGCGATGTGAATGTCGTCGTTGCTGTCGACAGCAATGCCCGTATGCGTACCTGTACTGCCAGTGGCGTGGATTAAAGTCGACACCCATGAACCCGTTTTGTCTGAAGTATAATACAAATCATCAGCACTGTTTCGCTCGTGAGAAATGTGAACATTTCCGAGTGAATCGTAGGCAATGGAATTGAAACGGCCGTAATCTGCACCATTCTCGACGGTCGAGTCAGACCACGAACTGCCGGTGTAATACGTGTATTTCAGCGCTGTATTGCTCATGTCAAAGTAAGAGATGCCGGGCTCATCGGTTGTTGGGTCAATCGCAATGTCAAGGGCCGTCCCGCCAGTGTTCGTACCAATGTTTCCGAGGTTTGTCCTCACCCATGAGCCAGAGGTATCGGTGAAGTGGAACATGTTCTTGTTGTTGGCGTCGTAGTAGGCAATGTGGATGTGATCGTCTGAATCGATGGCGATCGATGTGAAGGCGATATCGCCAGCAGATTGCACGGAACTGAAGGACCACGAACTCCCTGTCTTCTCTGCATAACCCAAATCTCCTCCACTGTCCCGATAGGCGATGTGGGGTTTGTCGTTGGAATCAATGGCAATGGACGTGAATTTTCCACCTGTGTTATCGATGGTCGTCTTTGACCATGAGGACGAACTTGCCGATTTGTAGGCGTACTTGAGCGAGTTTCCGCTGTTGTACTGATAGGAAACGTGAAGACCGTCGTTTGAGTCTATGGCCAAGTTGCAGTATTTCCCGACGTTATTGCTGGTTTCAATCGATGA
>CAXHEV010000072.1:0-2382 GCA_964015875.1 uncultured Candidatus Poseidoniales archaeon | reverse complement strand
CCTCTCGGTTTAGCGGGGACAATCCGAACTGATGGAAGTAGAGTCCCCGCTCCCATGAGAGAGAACGCAGCAAGAAACGATCAACCTCTCGGTTTAGCGGGGACAATCCGAACTGATGGAAGTAGAGTCCCCGCTCCCAGACTTGAACTGGGGACACCCTGATGTCTGCTGAGACGTTTGTTTTTACACAACTACAGTCAGGTGCTCTACCAACTGAGCTAAGCGAGGTATTCTGTCGCACTTGCCTCCACTACTTAATCCTCATCAATCACAAGAACGGTGGCACCAACGAAAATCATGCGAAATTCGGCGTTTTTTCACGGTTCAATGCGTACCTTATCAAGGGTTGAGGGTCATGGATGAGATAGGTGCTTTGGTATGCGAATTCCACTTGCAAAATCGGCTTCTCAACCTTCACGGGTATGGTCGCGGTTAAGTAGGGAAAGAGTAGGCTTGGGAAATCAGGATGTGTAGGGATGGGACCCACAGGTACACCAAGTTCAGGAGCTGAGAATCGAGCGCTTGCCGATATGGTCAGTCAAATGGCCAAGGAAGCGGTGAATCGCGGTGCTACGGCTCTGATGGATGACGAGGTCGGCACCCTTGGTGTTCCAAACCCACGGATCCTCATCGTTGGCTGTGGTGGCTCAGGCAACAACACCCTCAACAGAATCACTCACCTTGGTGTCGAAGGCGCGGTCACCGTAGCGATCAACACCGACAAGCAACACCTCGACCACACCCGTGCGCTTCAGAAACTCCTGGTTGGACGTCACATCACTCGAGGGCTTGGTGCTGGAGGCGATCCTTCAACTGGACGACGCTGTGCTGAGGCCGGCCGAGAAATGATTCGACGCATTGTTACTGGTGCTGATTTGGTGTTCATTGCAAGTGGGCTTGGTGGCGGTTCTGGTACCGGCATTTGTCCAATTGTTGCTGAAGAAGCCAAAGCCGCAGGTGCACTGGTGGTCGGTATTGTCACCACCCCATTCCACGTCGAGCGCCGTCAACGCATGAGCAGAGCGCTCGAAGGTTTGGAGTCGCTTCGACGAACGGCTGACGCCGTGTTGGTGCTTGACAACAACCGGTTGTTGCATTATGTGCCACACCTCCCTCTCGACGAAGCGTTCTCAATCATGGACCAATTGGTTGCTGAAATCGTCAAGGGCATTGTCGAGACCATCACTTTGCCTTCCCTAATCAACCTCGATTTCGCTGACGTTCGTGCCATCATGGCTAACGGTGGTGTCACGATGATGCTCTATGGTGAATCTGACCGCGGACCACAAGAAGTGGTTCATGAAGCGCTCAACCACCCATTGCTCGATGTCGATATCTCTGGAGCCACTGGCGTCTTGATTCACGTCACTGGCGGCCGATACATGACGCTAGAAACCGCATCGCAAGTTGTGGATTTGCTCACCAGCAAGGTCAGTGAAGATGCCAACGTGATTTGGGGTGCTCGTCAAGATGCTGGCTTTGGTGACACCATCAAGGTCATGGCCATCATCACCGGCGTTGGCGGTACCGATTTGCGCTCTCCGCAAATGAAGCCTGACGTGCTCGGAGATGCATTGCGACTGACGCAAAACAAGAACAACAACAACGGCCCACTTGGCTTCCAACGCTTCGATTGAAGGCGTTGAAGAAATGCTGTTTTGTACGATTCAACCCTTCGTAAGCGTCAAATGGGTGTAGCATACCATCTCAACCATGCGAGGCAAGGCCTTTCTCTGCTTACTTGTAGTTGCACTGCTCATGACCCCGGTTCAAGCCGGCGACGTGAGTGCTATGCAGCAACAACCTGCTGAAGATCCAAAGCAACCGAACGCCAACAACACCACGATGTACTTGTGGGCCAATGGTATGTCGGCGTATTGGACTCACTTCAACACCAACGACACCGAATCCGTGGCTGAGAATGAATTGATGGAAGAGAAAGATAACGGGGTTATCAACATCAAGTATCGATTCACTATGGACCCAAGCCTCGACAAGCGTCTTCAGATGACTGAAGGTGGTGAAATGCGTGGTAATTTCCAGATTTACTACGAAGGTGACCAAACGAACGGCGACAACAATGGACCCTGCCAAAATGACTGTGAGTTGCTCAATATCACCATCTTCCGTGGTGCAAGCAAAGTCTACCAGCATACTGAGCAGGCTTGGCCGGCAGGCAACTGGAAGAACGTTGTTTTCTCCCACACCCTCACTGAGGAAGATGGCAACCTGCTTTGGGATGGTACCAACGACAACCCAATCATCGAGGTGACTATGAAAGTCAAGGGAGATCTACAACAAGGAGCATTCTTTACTACAACTGGAGATCCAGCAGCGTTTGGAATCAAGCTCGCAGAAGATGGACGGCTCGAACTTCCTATT
>CAXHEV010000071.1:0-2452 GCA_964015875.1 uncultured Candidatus Poseidoniales archaeon | reverse complement strand
CCATCATCTAACAAACTCTATTTGCTGGACCCACTGGTGTGCGGGCATGAAGAAAGCGTATGTTGTCTTTTTTTCCCTTATGATGGTCACCATTTCCCTGTCAGGTTGCTTAGGCGGAGGTGAGAACGACACCTCTGAATTGGAACAACAGATCACTGATTTGGAGAACTCAAAAGAGGAAATCAATCAGAACCTTTCTGGTCAAAACTTGGCATACGCAGAACTTCAACGAGAACTCGAAGAATTGCGGTTGGTATTTGAACAAACAGAATTAAACCTTGAACTTGAATCCAGATTGCAGGATGAAAACTTGGCGGAAATAGAACAAATGGAATCTGAAATTTTAACGCTCTATGCGTTGATTTCAGCAGCAGATGCTAATGTCTTCATGTACCAATCATCACTCGCCGATGCAGAGGCATACAGGGACTTACTTCTCGATTTGCTGCAAGACACAAACATCACGGTTGATGAACTTCATTCTATGCTTGAGGATACGAACGAGACACTGCTCAATCTTCAATCTTCGATCGAATTCCAACAAAGTTTAGTCGTTGAATGGCAACGAATTGCGGATGAGAATCGTGCCCGCCTCAATGGTGCAAATCTCTCTGGTTCCTTTCTTGTTGATGCTGAACTCGTAGGTTCAGACTTGAGCGGAGCAAACCTCACTGGAACTAACTTGAGTGGGGCGAACCTTTCTGGAGCGAACTTGGCCTTTGCTGATTTGACAGATGCTGATCTGACGGGTGTTGAACTAAGTGATGTGACCCTTACTTATGTCCATGCAATCAACTTGCGTGGATGTCCAGAATCGTTGCCTGTTGACTGGCAATGTGTGGGGAATCACCTCGTTGGACCCTATGCAGATCTACGAGATGCTGATCTCACTGGTGTCAACTTGAGTGGCGCTGATCTGAGAGGAGCCAATCTGTATGGTGCTAATTTGAGTGATGCGGACTTAAGTCACGCTGATCTGGGCAGTCATAATGCCTACAGTACGGACTTGAGGAATGTTGACTTTAGCGGTGCCAATCTCAGTTTCGCTGATTTAACAAAATCAGAGCTTATTTCCTCCCTCTTCATCGATGCAGACATGGAGAATGCCAACCTCAGGTACACCGATTTGACCAATGCGAAGTTGACCGGTGCCACCCTCATTAGCGCTAACTTTCGGGGTGCAGACATGGAGAATGCCAACCTCAGGTATACCGATTTGACCAATGCTTTCTTTTTCGGTGCAGACCTTCGAAGCGCAGACCTGAGTAATGCAGACCTCACAGGTGTAGATTTCACAAATACTACACATCTCCAAGTTCGAGGTGTGAATTTGCAGACTTGCCCAACACTCCTTCCTTCAGAGTGGTCCTGTATAGCACACCATCTCGTTGGCCCATATGCAAACTTAGTGTCTGCTGATCTGTCTGGTGCAAACCTCAGTGGCCTCAACCTGT
This sequence comes from uncultured Candidatus Poseidoniales archaeon, assembly GCA_964015875.1. GTDB lineage: Archaea > Thermoplasmatota > Poseidoniia > Poseidoniales > Poseidoniaceae > MGIIa-L1. Next base: position 998 of record CAXHEV010000071.1, on the reverse strand, counting down.
ACGGAGTGAACATGGAGTATGCAACCTTGATTGGGACTGACTTATCCAATTCAAATCTCCGTTATGCCAACTTGAAATATTCAACTCTTAGCAATGCGAACCTCACTGATGCAGACATCTCTTATGCCATCTTGAATCATGCCACTCTAGTTGATGCAATTTTGGTCGACGCAGACCTTGCCCTTAGCGAACTCAAAAATGCGGTTTTGACTCATGCAGATTTGACTGGCGCCAATTTGGCATTTGCTGATCTGACAGACGCTACACTGGTTGCAGCGGATTTAACCAATGTGAACTGGTCGAACACAATTTGTCCTGATGGAACGTACTCGGATAATAATGGAGATACGTGTGCGAATAATACCTGATACCATGGTATTTCCAGATAGTTTCCCGGTACGAGCACTTCCATTCTATAATCCATGGTAGAAAAGAGTACGTACGTTATGATGCTGGCACTTCCTCTGAATCGAAAAACGTCGTCGTAATTCGTTAACTGAAAACTTTCTCTATAGTTTCATATCAGTCTACTTTATGTTCCAGTCTGTGGAGTTAGCATCATGCCGGGGCCTCTACGTTCCCTTGTCTTTGTACACACAGCTCTTCGTAACGAACTCAACGATCTCGCCAATCTAGCCCATGCTGTGGCAAGAAGGGAGAACGATATTGAGGTCCTTAAGGAACGTTTTGCCTGGGCGACCTATGCACTTCACTATCATGCAGCCGGCGAAGATGCAGCACTGTTCCCTGCCGTTGAAGCAAAACACCCTGGAGTGGCAATGACGTTTGACGACGATCATCAAACAGATGATGCGCTCGTGGAGGAAATGAAGCAACTTCTTGAAGCGGACAACGCTCAAGACAAACTCGATGAGATCGCACGACTTGCTGACCAATTGGCTGACCGTGCTTCTCTCCACATGGACAAAGAAGAGCGTCTTTTGGTACCGTTTGTTGAGGAACATTTCTCTATGGAAGAACAAGGAGCCATCCTAGGA
>CAXHEV010000070.1:0-2491 GCA_964015875.1 uncultured Candidatus Poseidoniales archaeon | reverse complement strand
CGACCAGTTTTCAGGCCTTTAATCCAGCATCTGTTGAACATTGAGTCGAGCAATCTCGCTTGGAACCAATGCAGGGGATTCCACCTTCGATATGGATCAAATAAGTTGATGTTCTTTACCAACCCGATTTCACATTTTTCTCCATGTTCCATGGATTTGAGCTCCCGATAACATGCAGCATGTGCTTTCATCATGTTCATGGCCACACTTCGTGCTCGCTTGAAGGAACGAACGCCAGGTGGAAATTCACCAAGCACGTAGCCCATTGTCGTGAACACCGCGGGTTCATTGATGGTGCACCACCACTCGACTCGGTCACTTAACAAGGCAAACATCCGAGTTGAGAAGTCAACCCAATGGTGAATGTTCTCCTCTCGTTCAAACCCCCCTTGTTCTTCCCACCAAATCGGTTGTGTAAAGTGGTGCAAGGTCGCCATCGGCTGGATGCCTTCAGAAAGGAGTTCATCAACCAAATCGCTGTACCATTGGGCTGCTTCCTGATTCCACTCGCCTTCAGCGGGGACGATTCGTGACCATTCAATCGAGAAACGATAGTGGGAAACGCCAAGGTCTTTGATCAGCCCGACATCATCGGTTCTTCGATGCCAATGATCACAGGCTTCGCCGCTTAATTGCTGGCTCTTGGAGCCAGGCTCGAACGCTGACCAATTGTTGGTGTTTCCACCTTCAATTTGATGCGATGCAGTGGCCACACCCCACATGAAGTCGCTTGGAAAAGCACGTCCTTGAGCAAGGGGTTTGTAATCGACCTTGGTCCAATCACGGTGTTCCTCGGTCCACATGATTCGACCATCTGGGGGCGATAAAAGAGTCTTATGCACCAGAGTGTGTTCTTTATCCTTGCAGTCTATCGACATTATGCCTTGGTTGTGAGGTGCGGATAGCGGGAGTTGAACCCACGACAAAAGGTTGGAAACCTCCTATGATACCACTTCACCATATCCGCACGATGTGGTACTCCTTCCGAGAAGCCTCTCATTATTGAGGCAATCGGTCGAACTTCTCTGGAGCATCAACCCATGCCGGGAGGAGGCGGAGGTACCCTTCCGCCAAAGCCGAAGGCTTGGCGACGAGGGTCAACACCAGCATTCGCACTTCGCTCAAGCCGCTGGCTCACAAGATCCCTTGCTCGCTCCAACCGCTCTTCTGCAGCTTTCTTCTTGCTTGCGTTTCCTCTGATGACGAGCATGCCCATGAGGAAGAACAAGACCAAGCCACCGAGTGCAGCCTGAACGATTGCGTTTTCCATCAGTGATGACAACAGGCTTTGATCCGCACTGTTGTCTTCCTCGACCACAATGTTCGAATCAAAGGCTTGCAATGAAATCGAGACCGTATCCATGGCAATATCCGATCCTGGCTCTTTGGCCACGAGAACAAGCTGGTAGGAGCCAGCGTACCGAACAACACCGTCGAATGTTATGGTTTGTGAACCTCCGCTGTTCGGAGTGAAGGTTATGACTTGAGTTTGTGAACTTGCAGTAATTGCACTCATAGCCTGCCATTCAACCCTCACAGTCACTTCTTCAATTTCAGTTGTGACCGTGCATTGGAAGTTGAACCAGCCACCACCGACAATATCGATGTCGTCAATGGTTGTGCACTCCATGCTACCTTCGGCAGAGTTTCGTGCCGGGTCGCTTGGCCAATGGTCTGGCTTGAACGCTCCAGCAGATTCGTTATCACCCCAGCCATCGCCATCTTGGTCAGACCACTGGCTCTGTTCGTAAGGGAATTTATCCTCATCATCGCCATAGCCGTCATTGTCTGCATCAGGACATCCCCTGGTCGTGCCGAGGTTCGATGTGCCAAAGGTGGTTGGACAGCCATCACCGTCGGTTCCATTTGGATTGTCACCATAGCCGTCTTCATCAGTATCGTACCACTGTGTAGCATCGCCAAGCCAAAGATCAGATTGGTCACTCACACCATCACTGTCATCATCAGGGCAACCGAACCGGTCTGTGGACGAGGTGCCAACAACGGTCGGACATGCATCAGGTTGTGTTCCATTCGGATTGTCGCCATAGCCGTCGCCATCTTGGTCTGCCCATTGTGTTGGGTCGTCTGGGAAGGCATCGTTGCCTTGAGAGGAACCGTCATTATCACCATCGGGGCAACCATAGACGTCGACATTCGAAAGCCCATACTCTGTCGGGCATGCATCTGGAAGGACGCCTGTGGCGTTGTCTCCGTAGCCATCACCGTCTTGGTCGGCCCATTGTGTTGGTTCGAGTGGGAGGGCATCAGCGCCATTGCTCTCATTCCAATCAATGTCATTGCCACCGGCAATGGTTGGATCCGAGTAGCCATCGCCATCCGTGTCTCGACATCCGATTCGGTCTTGGGTCGAGTTACCAGGAACCAAAACGCAGTTGTCTTGGAGGTCATCGATGCCATCACTATCCGAATCTTGTGATCTGGTCGGGTCGTTCGGGAACGCATCGCTCATGTTCGACATACCATCGCC
>CAXHEV010000069.1:0-2552 GCA_964015875.1 uncultured Candidatus Poseidoniales archaeon | reverse complement strand
ATTGTAGCAGAGAAACACTAACAGCTACGTGCCTTGATAAGCACGACGTCTGTTTCTCTTGCTACATGAAAGGAAAAGGACCAGGGGACTTGGACGCATGACAACGTGTAAGCGATGCGGCCATGAATGCGATTTTCGCAATGACGCCTGGCCAGTAGAGATCAAACCTGATGTCTGGACAGAACTCTGGGTTTGCCCAGTCTGTGGCGAGGAATGGGTTGCATGAATCACCCATTTCGTAAAAATAGACTAGCTCGAGTCTATCGATGTTCAATCTGTTATCACGTACGCATCGAAGTGATGACAGCAAGGCCCAAATGCCCAATGTGTCGAAAACCACCATATGCGAAAAAGATGGAGGTGGAAGCATGGTTGTGGTAGAACCACCATGCAAGAATCGGTTACGATCTACAATCAAATGCCGCCAGGCGTGTTGTAGAAGAAAGGTAGAATCTGCAACTGCGGATAATTCTACCCAATCTCGATTAGTGGCGCAATACTCGGCACGATCGTTGCGTGAACTGGCTGAGGAGCGAATTGCCGCTCTAGAGGCACGCGGCACAACAGTACACGGATTGAATCTCCCCGATTCGGGGTCAAGACGGCGAAAGAACGAAAAGCCGTCACCTCCGGTAAAAGGCAAGGAAGATGCGGAGTGAGGGCTGAACAACCCCTTCGTAGCAGCTTGTGAATCGGGTGTGGCGGTGAATTGCTAAGCAAGAGGGGAGTTTGGGGAACATTAATAGAATGTCACCAAACAAAGGGGATTCATGGCGACTAAGAAATCCCCAGCAAAGAAGAAGAAATCTTTGAAGCGCAGCCGTTCAAAGGCGAAGAAAACCCAACCGGCAGTTCGTATTCTTCGATACGAAATTACGAACAGTGGGACACCAGGAAACGAGACGTCCCACTTTATCGATCTTGCTCGAGATCTATCTTTGATGAACCGAAGATTGTATCGACAAGGACGGGATTACCATGTTAAGAGAGTCACGATCGTGAGCTCGAATACTCCAAACTTGGGGAACAGGGTAAGCATCTCTACCGCTGGCGATTCGTGGGTCACACGTGAGGCATGGAAGAGAGGTTTCAATGTGTTTACACGCATGCGTTCAGATGCCTCGCATAACCTTGCTGGAAACATTGAAGGAACCTGGGCTGACTTCAAAGTTTATTTGTCAAATGACATGCAAACGTCAACACTGCCAGTGCCTCGTCCGTTGGACAACGGCGGAAACGCAGTGCTACTGAACGAATGGTATTACTCCGACCTAGTCACGCCAGAGGACGGGTCAACAGGGAGTGATGCATTCAAGGTAGGCCTACTTGGGAATCATGCAGGTTCTGCTGGCGCACGTTCTTACGTGGGTCTGATCAAGTCGTATGGTGAAAGCCGTTCCACGGTTAATCCAGACGATCCCAATGTCCCTGCTGTTGCAAGTGATGATCCACTTGTCAACGTGTTTGACTATGGCGCAAGCATGGACACAGTCATTAACAGCATGGAGCTGTCTAATGATAACCCACCTTATGATATTGCCAATTACCCTGGTGATGATGGCAATATACCAAAGCCACAGATTGTACAAGACACAACACTCGTTGATGGAAAGTCAACTGTGGGAGGATTCAACGCTATTGCCGGTTTAATTGAAATCGAATGCAAGAGCGCAATACCGAGTGACGTTTATTCAATCCTTGTGGAGCTTGCCCCTGGCAGCTACCGAGGTATCAAAGCGGAAGTGATCTGATGGCTACACCAGATACAGCAACTTCAGTTGTTGAGGCTGCTGCTGATACTGCACGTGGAGCAACTATCGTGTCACATATCGTGGAACGACGAATTGAGTACCTACTAGGTTCACTAATCGCCTACCAACTTGGCCTACTGGACCAATTGGTCACATACGGTTCCGGAATGTGTTAGGTATGCCGAAGTATGTACCACCATACGATCGGAAAGAAAAGCATTTGCCTGAATGCAATTATTGCGGTCCGGGCACCAACGTATCTCGGCGTGTCCGGGAGGGAGTGAAGCCTATGAGCGAATTAGACAAGGCATGTTTCAAACATGATCTTGACACCGAAGTTAGGGGACCAAACAGAGCTGGTAGCGATCCAAAGAAACTTCGGGCGAGTGATATGAGATTGGCCAGAGCAGCGAAAAAGATTGCGATGGACCACAGAACTAGTCGAAGACAGAGAGCCTTAGCGTGGGTAGTATACCGAGCGATGCGTGCTAACAAATGGCGTAAAAGTCGTGGTGGCGACTTGAATGTCTGAAGATTTGAACGAAGTGTTTATGTAATAGTGTATACACCGTGTATACATGGCGACACTTTATTGGCGGCACAAGAAGAATAAAAAATGGACGTGGACTCGGGTACAACCCCATGAGGACTCGTCTATGAAGGAACTAATTTGTGATCTACTTGATTACAATATGATTATCCCATTGGAGGAAGAATGATGGTTGGCTCTTGGATCAAGTGCCAATATTGTAGCAGAGAAACACTAACAGCTACGTGCCTTGATAAGCACGACGTCTGTTT
>CAXHEV010000068.1:0-2564 GCA_964015875.1 uncultured Candidatus Poseidoniales archaeon | reverse complement strand
GATCCTCACCTCGAGAGCAGCATGTTTCCAGAAGGCGTCATCGCAGAAACAGATGTGAGTGAAGCGAATGGATACGACATGGTTGTCTTAGTGACGGCACACAAAGCATGCTTGGACCTCGATTGGCAGGCACTTCTTTCGAACATGCGCACTCCGTTATTGTACGATGGACGTCGGGTTTTGGACCTCGACAACCTCAAATCAATGGGTTGGCAATGCTATGCCGTGGGTAAGCCACTTGGCGAATAGAGCCAAACGCATGAACTCAATAGCAAACGGTTAAACAAGCCTCACTTTTCGGTAGGTTTGTTGGTTGATTCCTTAGGGTGTACTGAATGAAATATCTGCTCAAATGCCTCGAAACAGGAGACCTCATTGAAGATGATTACACCCTCAAGTACACCGAGAACGCCCTCCTTCGAGCCCAATTCAACGGCCCGATACACATCCAGCCACTCAAAGGGGTTTGGAAGTACCTTGATTGGATTCCAACCTCAACTTCAAACGAGTACGTGGCAGGGACGACGACCTACAAAGCAGAAGCCCTTGGAGAGGCGCTCGGCATGAGCAACCTCTGGGTGACCTTCCACGGCTATTGGCCAGAAAAAGGCGCTATGTGCCCCACTGGCAGCTTCAAAGATATGGAAGCCGTTCCAACCATTCAGCGCTTACACGATCACGGTTGCACAGGCCTCATTTGTGCTAGTGCTGGAAACACTGCACGGGGGTTCACGCATTTCTGTGGCCTCGCAGGGATGCCGCTAATCGTTGTGGTTGGCAAAGATCACGGCCATCGCATTTGGACCAAGAAAGGCCATCCAACAGATTCAGTCAAGGTCGTCGTTGTCGAAGACGGTGACTATTACGATGCAAAAACTGTAGCCAAAGGTATTGCTAAGGAACTCACAGGCTGGCAAATGGAAGGCAGCGTGCACAACGTTGCTCGGCGCGATGGTATTGGTTCATTGATCCTTGATGCAGCCTTCTCCATTGGAGCAATGCCGACCCATTACTTCCAAGGCATTGGCGGAGGACCCGGTCCAATCGGTGTACATGAGATGGCAGAACGCTTGATTGAAAGCGGCCAGTTTGATGGGCCAGCACCCCGCCAACACCTGTCGCAAAACGTAGAACATTGCCCAATCCACAACGCATGGCAAGCCAAAAGAGATCATCTGGTTGCTGAAGATTTCCCACCTCACGACGTGGAAGTCTATTCGGATTATCTGATGAACAAAGGTCCCGCTTACGGCCAAGTCGGTGGTGTACACGACATCCTCAATGCGTCAAACGGGCAAACATACATCGTTGAACGAGAGGCTGCCAAGGCCGCTAAAACCCTCTTTGAGACTGTTGAAGGTATTGACATCATGACCCCGGGCGGCGTTGCAATCGCAAGCCTCCAACAAGCATTAGCATCTGGAGAAGTCAACCTTGATGAATGCACAGTGCTCAACATAAGCGGTGGTGGAGTTGAGCGCCTCAAGCGTGAACATGAGACGGCCCCGGTTGAGCCATGGCTTCGAGTGAGAAAGGAAAACGGGGCGGCGATGATCGTCGAGGCGCTTTCCAAAGACTGAGCCAGAATTTTCTACCCCTGTTGATCGTTGAAGAAGTCGATTAACAATGAATTGACTTCAGAAGAAGCGTCCTGTTGAACCCAGTGTGAGGCATCGAGATATTCAACACGACAATCAGGGACATGTTCGCTCTTTGGCTCTGCAAGTCGAATGCCAAGATGTCGGTCTTTCTGACCCCAAATCACGAGCGTTTTGGCATTGATGATATGATTCGATGTTCTCGCAGCCAATGGGTGGCGAAACGCTGCTCTGTAGTAGTTGATTGGGCCGCGTAATGATTTCCGATTATCGAAGACTTTAGAGTAAACATCAATCTCCTCCGTGCTTAGTTTTCCTTTGCTAACATAATGCTTCGTTGAGATTTTACGCATAAATCTAGGGTATCTTTTCGACGTATACAGTTCCGGAACAAAAGGGATTTGGAAGAAGAACATGTACCAACTTCTAATCAATTGGCTTGGACGCCAAAACCCTTTTCCAAACACCTTCGGATGTGGACCGTTCAAGATAGCGAGTTGATTGAGATGTTGGGGATAGCGCATGGCTAGCTGCCAAGCAATTGCAGCGCCCCAATCATGACCAACTACGTGAGCTCTCTGCTCACCTGCGTGTTGAATTAACGCCACCACATCAGAAGCGAGCAGGTCAACTGTGTAGTTCGAGGTTTTCGCCGGGGAATCAGTGAGGTTGTATCCTCGCATATCTGGGGCAATCACGCGGTAGCCTGCTTCTACGAGGGCAGGAATCTGGTGGCGCCATGAATACCAAAATTCTGGAAAGCCGTGGATCAAGACCACGAGAGGGCCTTTTCCCGCCTCCACATAATGAAAATTCAAATCATTGATCAAGGCTGTTTTGTGAATCAATCCATCGAGATCAATTCTTGTCATCAATCACTTGTGATGTGAACACTCATTAAATTCTTGTGAACCAGTTTTGGTTCATTGAGCGCCTCTTGCCTGAACAGTATCTTGTCAGAGGGTA
>CAXHEV010000067.1:0-2623 GCA_964015875.1 uncultured Candidatus Poseidoniales archaeon | reverse complement strand
CCGTCAACCATTGAAAGAATCTCATTGGCGTTACGAATCGTGCTCAGGCGGTGGGCCACAGCGATGGTAGCACGGTCTGATCCCGATGCGATCAAGTTCTCTTGGATACGGCGTTCTGTTTCAGCATCAAGGGCGCTTGAGGCTTCATCGAGTATGAGCAGACTCGGGTGCTTCAGCAACGCTCGAGCAAGAGAGACACGAGCGCGTTGGCCACCGCTCAGTTTAGCACCGCGGTCACCGACCATGGTGTCGAGTTTGTCCTGTAATTCCTGAATGAAATCCCATGCCCCAGCAAGTTTGAGTGCTGCCTCAAGTTCTTCTTCTGTCGCTTCTTGATTGTACTTGACGTTGTCCCGTACCGTTCCGTAGAAGAGGAACGGTTCCTGTGAAACGAATCCGATTTTGTCACGAACCGAATCAAGGGTGTAATCATTGATGCTACGGCCGTTGATCAGCACATCACCGCTGTCTGGAACATAATAGCGCATCAATAACTTCAGAATGGTCGTTTTTCCAGCCCCAGTGTGGCCCATGACGCCCAAGAAATCGCCACCTTCTGCTTTGAATGAGATGCCACTGAGCACTTTGATTGTGGTGTTTGGATAGGTGAAGTGGACGTCACGGAATTCAACAGAGGTAATGCCTGAGTCCAAATCTACTGCATCTTCCTCATCGGTAATTGTTGGCTCTAAATCAATCGCAGCAAATACGCGACGTGCTGCTGCTTCTCCACGCTGGAGCTGGTTAATGAGTATTCCAAAGATGAACATAGGCATGGTCATTCGAGTGCTGATGAGAAGGAAGGTCACGAGTTGTCCTGTCGAGATCTCACCTTCACTTGCCAACCATCCACCAGCGGTGACGAGCAAACCAAAAGCAACACCTGCAATGACGTAAATCATAGGAAGGAATCGATTTCGGTCTCGGCTTGCACCCATGGCTTGATCGCGGTAGGACCCCGATTCCCTGCTGACTCGGTCTGCTTCCCATGTTTGAGCGTTGTAGGCCTGGACAACGGAAATACCGCTGATGAGGTTCTCCAACACAGCGTGTATGTCACCAGTTGATTCTCGTTGTTTGCGGTATTTTCGCTGGACTCGTGTAGAAAACCAGTAGACACAAGGGATGATGAAAATAATTGGGCCGAATAACACTGCTGCCAGTTTCCAAGACATTGAGACGAGAATCACAAATGCTGTCAGGAAGGTGAAAACAATCCTAATGATCGAAGTGGATGAATCCGAAACAACATCTTCCAATTGATTGACGTCGCTTGAGAGCACGGACATGATTTGACCTGTTTGACGCATGTCGTAGTAGGAGGCTTCCATGTCAATCAGCGAGCGGGTTGCGTCCATTCGCAAGTCGTGTTGAATTTTGTAGCCAAGTGTTTGCCATGAATATTCAGAAATCCCCTGGAACACTGCAAGCATAGCAAAGCCCAAGAAAATCATCACACCATAGCCGACGGCTGGATCGCTGTGAATGGCAGTCACAGCGTCTTGAATAAAGGTAGGACCAACCATTGTCCCAACTCCACCACCCGTTTTTGAGGTGAAATAGTCGACAGCCCACCCAATAGCGACAAAGGGAACAAGGTCGACGATTCGTGCGCATGCATTGCCGAGGAAACCTGCCAAAAGCCGACGTGGGTACCGCTTAGCATAGGGGACAACGCGCCATACTTGACGGCCCAAAACTTGGTGATTTTCGTTGATGTCTTCAGGCGCCATCGCGTCGCTGGTACCACTGCGCCCCCTCGACATGTTCTCAGCGCCGACTGCACGGCATTTGAACCCTCGCTGGCAGTGTCGATGCACAGGCATACCAACCAATCATTCATTTGGGAGCCGCGCCTGTGGTGGAACATGACGAATACCCGACGTGTCCGCGCAGTTACATTTTCCGCACTGATGCTCATCCAAGTCTTAGCACCAATCACCTATGCAGCACCGTCTTTGGCGCCTGAGTCCGAAGTGAACACGGATGTTGATTTGGATCTCTTGAGTGCCATTGGATTGGCACCAAGCTTTGATACTGCCAATGGTTGGTTTGATGCCGATGAGGGCGTTGGAGAAATCAACCTCCTGTACCGTGACATGAGCGTCGTTGCCGTCGAAGATTGGCCTGCATGGACTGGGCAAGGAACGAGCCTCAACGGGTGGTACGTCCTCACACACGAAACGCCCATTCCAACCGAATGGTTTTACGAACTCGAAGATGCTGGAATCGATTGTTTCACCTTCTTGCCTCCAAATGGATTCCAATGTGAATTGCAAGGTCATTCGACGGAGCAACTCGCCAAATTGGATGTTGAGGGTTTGGTTCAACTTGATGCAGTAGACAAATTGAGAGAAGACCTCGTGCGAGGTGTGCTCGGATTGCAAAAGAATCACTTCAACCCATACTCCGTCGAAGGCAAGGCAATTGTCAGCATGGTCCTCTCTGGAACCGAGTTGCCCGAAGGCTTCGAGGCACGAGATGACATCGTTCTCGACTCGCACTCCGGACGGTTTGCCACTGCTGTTGCCGAAACATCAGGCATCCAATGGCTTGCATCAAATGGTGCGGTTGAATGGATTGAAACCAACCCGCATTTCAAACTCAACAACGATGTTGCTGC
>CAXHEV010000066.1:0-2662 GCA_964015875.1 uncultured Candidatus Poseidoniales archaeon | reverse complement strand
GATTGCGCCGCCATGGATTTACCACCACACCCCGATACAAGACCTTCACGCTTCCTCGAGTATGCAAAGCCTTGAAGCCCGGGCGTTCGAGCACGAATCATGAGTGAGGTCCCAGAAGGTGTTGTGCTCGCCTCGTTGCAACGCCGACCGCCTCGTCCAACCGCAACCATGACCATGACGCGAGACGGGCCTGATGGGGTCGAGGTTCTGCTTGGCCTGCGTTCACCCACCATGCGAGCCTTTCCTTCATACTGGGCGTTTCCGGGCGGCGGCGTTTCGAGGGTTGATGCAGCAGCAGTTGAGCAACTGCAAGGGCTTGAAGGGCCACAATCGAAAACAATCGCCTGTATTCTAAGGGAGATGAGCGAAGAGTTAGGCCTTGCTCCATCGAGCAAAGGATTGGTTGCCATCGCCCCAGAGGTTCGTGCAGAAATCATCGCTGATAAAACGCGATACCTCCCGCTTGCTTTGGAGGGGCATGTTCCTCATGACCGAAGCCAATTGAAGGTGCTCTGCCATCGTATTACCCCTCCATTTGGACCTGTCCAGTTTGACAACGCCTTCCTTCACATTCATGCTGGTGAAGCGTCCAGCATGCCTGAAATTGATTTGGAGCCTCAAACAGAGTTCACAGAGATCATGTGGGCCAAACCGAGCACGATTTTGGAACGCTGGTCGAGGCATGAAATCAAAGTGGCACCGCCTGTTGTGACGTTGCTCATGGAAATTAACCGTGTCCTTCAGCGCACCAACGATCGGATGGAAGAGGCTGCCAGCGACATCGCAAGTCGCCTTCCCGGTCGAAGATCAATTCTTTTTGCACATGGCGTGGAAGTGGTACCAGTCAAAACAGCGACTTTACCGCCTGCAGACCATACCAATGCTTACCTGTTAGGCGACCCACATGGTGATTTTATCCTCGTCGATCCAGCAGCGCATCTACGAGAAGGAATGGAAGATTTAGCAACGGCTGTTGAGCGCCATCAGGGTAACCTTGTAGCCCTCTTATTCACCCATTCACATGGCGACCATATTGGCGACATGGGTCTGCTTAGAGAGGCTTTTGATGTCCCAGTTTGGGGGAGTGAACATACCAACAAGAGTGTCAAATGTGACCGGATTTTGAACGATGGTGAACTACTTACACTTGGTGCAACGACTTGGGAAGTACTGATTACGCCTGGTCATCATCCCGGCCATGTCTGCCTGTTGGGTGAAGCCGGGCTGATTGCTGGGGATATGGTTGCAGGTATCGGAACAATCTTGATTCCTCCATATTCAGGCGATATGGCTGTTTACATCGAGCAACTAGAACGATTGAAACAGCGCCAACCACATTTGTTATTCCCATCTCATGGACCAGTCATCGCTCAACCGACGAAGGTGTTCGACCGATACATCAATCATCGCAGGGCAAGGCATCAGCGGGTGCTCGAAGCCGTAGGCCAAGCTGAGTCTATTCGTAAGATTGCAGCGCTTGCCTATGCAGATACTCCCGATGCCCACCCCGGCTTAGCCGAGGACCAAACCCTCTCGCATTTACTCATTCATGAGCGGGATGGTACAGTTCGTCAGTCAGAGAATGGTTGGATACTGATTGAATGATACCGCAGGGTTCATTCAAGGAAAACAATTGGCAAGGGCATGCCTAGGCGAATTGTCCTCACAAAAGCAGGAGGTCCAAGCACCCTTGCCGTCATCCCAATGGAGATGCCAACGCCAAGGGCAGGTGAAATTCGTATTGAAGTCGCTTATGCTGGGATCAATTTCGCCGACCTCTTGATGAGATTGGGGTTGTACCAACCAAGGCCGAAGTACCCGTTTACACCAGGATATGAAATGAGCGGCATTGTCGATGCTGTTGGCGAGGGCGTCACTGATTTTTCGATTGGACAAAGGGTTGTTGCTGCTCTTCCGAACGGAGGGCAAGCAAGCCACGTGATCGTGAATTCACAACGCGCTCTTGTCCTCCCTGATGAAGTTGGATTGGATGTTGCTGCATCCATTCCTGTGACCTACTTAACAGCGCATCATATGCTTCACCACCTTGGCCATTTGACAAAGGATGACTCGGTTTTGATTCATGGAGGAGCTGGAGGCGTAGGAACTGCTGCTCTACAAATTTGTCAATGGGCTGGCGTCTCAAAGGTGTGGGCTACCGCATCCGGTCACAAGAGTTCAACCATTGAGACCTATGGAGGAATCGCCATTGACCGGCATAACGAGGATTTCGTTGAAATCATAAAAAAGGCAACCAACAACCAGGGTGTCGACCATATCCTTGATCCAATTGGAGGCGATAACCTCAGCCGCTCACTCTCTGCCCTCAAAGAAGGAGGGCGCCTCTACACCTACGGCATGTCTGCTGCAGCACCCAGCTCGAAAAGAAGTATGATTCGATCCTTCCTCGCATGGCGAAAAACACCAAAGTTCGACCCGCTACGATTGATGACAAGAAACCGTGGCGTGTTTGGGGTTCACATGGGGACTTGGAAAGATGAAACTGTGATGCTGAAGCAGTTGGAACGAATTCTCGAAGGCATCCATAGCGGAGCACTCGCACCTGTCATCGATTCTGTTTTTGAAGCCGAAGATGTTGCCAAAGCGCACCAATATATCCATGATGGCAAAAATATTGGAAAGGTCTTACTCCGCTTCAAGT
>CAXHEV010000065.1:0-2685 GCA_964015875.1 uncultured Candidatus Poseidoniales archaeon | reverse complement strand
GCTGCCGCTGCCAAGAAGGCTGAAAAGAAGCCGGCCACCAAGGAAGTCAAGAAGCAAGAGGAATTGCAACGTGTAAAATCTCGAGCGAAGACGATCGATTTCAAGACACTCGGTGAAGCAACCAATTCGACCCTCAAGACAGAAGTCAAGAAGGGTGCATCAACGCTTGAAGTTGCCAACGCCTCTGAGTTCGCCGATGCAGGAACTGCTGCAATCACGGATGAGGAAGGCAGTTCAATCATCACATGGACTGGCAAGGATGGCAACGCCCTCACTGGAGTGAAAGGTGTCACTCGTGTCTTTGGTACCGCATCGATTGTCATGGTGAAGGATGATCTCCAAGTCATCAAGGGTATCGGTCCGTTCATCGAAGAGAAGTTGAACGCACTTGGCATCACCACCTATCGCCAAATTGCCAACATGGATGCAAAACTTGAGACGCAAGTCAACGAAGCCATCGAGTTCTTCCCAGGTCGCGTCAAGCGAGACCAGTGGGCCAACCAAGCGAAAATTTTGCTTGGTGAAGATGTCAAGTTGGATGAGAAAGCGTTGAAGCAAGCCGAAGACTTGGAGCGAATTTCCAAGAAGGCCGAATCAATTGACTTCGCAACGCTTGGTGTCGCAACCGCTTCAGACAAGGATTCACTCCAGACGATCAAAGGCATTGGCCCCTTCATTGAAGAGAAGTTGTATGCCTTGGGAATCTTTACCTTCGAGCAAGTTGGAAACATGACGGCGGAAATCGAAGAACAGGTCAACAAGGCCATCGAATTCTTCCCTGGTCGTGTCAAGCGAGACAAATGGGCAAAGCAAGCAAAGGAACTTCACAAGAAGAAGTGACGTTCTAACTTGCCGCCATCTCAATGGCCATGGAAAAGGCGCTGAACGGCTCAGTCGTTCAATTGATGTACCAGACCCTTTTATGATAGGGTGTGGCAACCAAACGCAGTCGATGCTCGCGTTCTTTGCCATTTGTAAAGAAGGGAGCATTTAGCCCTCATCTTGTCCCATACACCGGGTTTAAGAGCGTCAAGAAATTGACAACATCACTACCTCGATTGTGAGATGTTGAATGATCCAAAGGAAGTGTCTTCATGAGCGCAATAAAGTCAAGTGGAAGAATGAGGTACTTCCAGATTCGCATTATGCCTGAACAAGGCAAGCATTTACCCGGTCATTTGATCACCAAGTTCTTTGGTAAATTAGAGATGATCAATGGATTAGGTGTTGTCGACTCACTTCCAAGTTGCATCGTTAAAGTGGAACATGATGGTTTGGACATAGAAGGGATTCGTGAAGAATTACAAGAGAGTTTAATCATCGATAAAATACTCTTAGAAGGGGACGATTTTGCTTATTTGCAGGTCAAAACTCCAGGTCCTATTCAGCGCATCATCGCTGCTGAAGAAGAAGCATGGATCATGCCACCAACGTATCTCTCAAGAGAAAATGGATTTTTTATGACCATTCATGGCACGCCGGATGGTCTTAAGAGGGTCAAAGATAAACTGGAAGTATTGGTTCCAAAAAAGATGGACATGCGGATTTCCAAATTGATTATTGCCGATTGGATGAGTGCACCGAACCTGCCACAAAAGCGCGCAGAAGTGATTCAAACGGCAATCGACATGGGGTACTACAGCGCCCCTCGAAAGTGCAACCAGAATGACATCGCAGGCGTTTTGGGACTGAAGCAGGGGACTGTGGCTGAACACTTACAAAACGCCGAAAGTACAATCATCAATTCTTGGTCTGAACAAATGGCTCTATCTGAGGCCACCGATCGTAAGTAATGTCGCCAATACGAGGAGTAAGCAGCCCAGAACTGTGAAGGCCTTTTTGATAAATCCAGGCGTATCCGTCTTCGATTTTATTTTCTCACCAAGATTGGACCACGCAATCATGGCCACAATTCCACCGCTGGTGGTGATGGTTGAAATCGTCACAATGCCCGTGATTCCGCCACCGAAATCATCCAAGAATTGTGTCATTAACATGAAGACCATTGCCCATTCTTTGCCGTTGACATACTGCATCAACACTCCGGTTTTGAAGCCTAATTTTGGGACCACTTCAGGAAAGCTTTGTATTTTCTCTGAGCGACCTAAGTACAAGATTCCAAAGGCGATTAAGAACATAAACAGGCTCCCAATGAGATCCATTACGAAACGAACTTGTCCGTCTTCATCGAAGGAATCAACGGCTAAACCACATGCGAAATGTATCGAAATGAACCCTACGGCCATCCCTGCAATCAAGGAAGCATTGCTCTTCTTACCGTGCACAACGGCATGAACTGTGCAGGTGATGTTGTTTGGACCTGGCGTGATAAGCCCTGCAAGAAGCAATGCGAGTAAGAAGGCTAGGGACTCCCATGGCATAGTTGGTGGCTCATCCTCACCGGTATAGTGTTTGGGCATTGAAACAAGTTCAAAATCACACGCTAAATTACCATTTATAGCGGCACAGTACGCCTTTTTACCACCCCTTCCCATGCAGAATTGGAGAACCAAAAAAAAATTGGCCATTTGGAAATTATAGGGTCAATTACAATAAGTGCAACCTCGATTTTTCGCGCATGCTCAGCGCTCGCGAATTGCATCTCTTCGGTGAAAGTGGACTAAAATCCATGAAATCAATCCTTCTTGCCGTGTTAATGGTCTCCATGTCCCTTTCTGTGGGCCT
>CAXHEV010000064.1:0-2691 GCA_964015875.1 uncultured Candidatus Poseidoniales archaeon | reverse complement strand
CGACACGACGAAACCTTCGTCGGTCAAATTCAGCTCATGGACATTCCAAAGGCTGTTTCCGTCGGATACACACCTGTGTTCCACGCACACACCGCTCAAGTCGCAGTTCGTTTCCAAGAACTTCTTGAAAAGACGAACAGGTCAGGCAAGGAAGCAAACCCTTCCTTCCTCAAGACCGGCGACGCATGTTTGATCCGTTTCCAGCCGAACAAGCCAATGGCTATCGAGCAAATGGATACATTCCCTGAACTTTCCCGCTTCGCTATTCGTGACATGGGCAAGACCGTCGCTGCTGGCGTCTGCTTGAAGATCGAAAAGAAGGCTTGAGTCTTCGATTGAATATTGGTTGAGGATTTGGACGGGTCAGTATGGCAGCAGTTACCATCATCAAACTCACTGGTGAAAACCACAAGGACATCGACCAAGTTGCTGGTCAAATCAAGGCAATTTGCGACAATGGTGGTATCTCACTACGAGGCCCAATCCCATTGCCTACCCGACGACTGGTTGTTCCAGTACGAAAGGCACCTGATGGTGAAGGCGTCGAGACCTACGATCACTGGGAACTCCGTGTCCACAAGCGTCTGCTTGAGATGGATATCACATCTGGAAAGGATGAATCGGCTCTTCGCCAAGTCACCCGTATCCCAATCCCTGATACAGTGAGCATCGAACTCTCGATGCGCTCTGTCAACTGAATATTGCACGACAATTTGCAACTACCGCAGTGCCGAAAGGCTGCTCCGAATTGTTCGGGTCCTAGCACAAGTCCTCTGAAAGGATTTTTCTGCTTTGCTTCAGAGCGCAGCTGCTTCGGCAACCCCAGATTCGATAAGCCAATCTGCTGAATCTTGATCGACGAAATGAACATCACCGGCTTCGAGTTCGAGGGATTCACCCGATGCGGTGAGGATTGGTTCAGGACTCGTCATAAGGACTCGAATACGAACCAAAGCCGCCTGCTCTTCTTGAGGAATTATCTCGGACTCGACAGGGCTGTCTTCAGCAACAGGTTCGAAGGCGTCCTCAAGAGAAATTGTCGGCTTTTTTGATGGGGCTAACTCCATTGCTGCAGCGTGTTTTCCTTCGGGCTCCTTTCTCATGAACGCCAACATGGCGTCCTCTTCCTGTGGTGGAGCCTTTGCTGGTGGTTGACTTTCAGGCTCATCAAGGTCAGCATGGATGTATTCGTCCAAATCAGGCCATTCGTCCGGTGTCATACGGTCTTCATCATCTTGTACACCCTCTGGAAGGGGTTCAGGTCCATCATCTTCAAACGCAAGCGTAGGTGGTGGTCGTGAGGTGATGTTCGATTCCGTGAAGGAGTCAAGTTGCATCGTTCCTGGAGCATGCCGCTGAGGCAACGTGATGGCTTCTCCAGCGAGGCCATTCTGCATCGATGACCAATCCACTTCCATTTTGAAGCGATCCATGGCAATTTGAACAGCATGGAAAAAGGCCTTTTCGGCGGCATCGTGCCTTTGCCAATCAAGTGCTGGTAATTCGTGGTTGACACTTCCTTGCGTTGAGGTGCTTCGTAGTGATTGGGATGCAACGTGTTGAACAACGGCGACAGTGCGCTTTCTTGCGAGTTCAGAGGCAATGTGCCTAATGTTAGCTTGGCGCTTCTGAAGATTTTGAAGCCGCATGCCAGTCATGCCCTTCATTAGCATTGATTGAATCTCCATATCGAGCGTATTGAGAAGTTGCTTCACCATGGCCCAGAAGTCTTGGCGCGGCAATGGAACAGGCATATGCCGCGTTGATTGAAGCCTGTGCGTCGAAAACAACTGCTCCTCAACCTCGCGGGATTGAGCGCTGTCTAGGTTGCCCAGCGTCGACATCGGTTAGTCGTATGGCCGACACACTTTGAACCCTTCATTCCACTTGTCTGAATCACGTTGTGCGTTCATTCATATCGAATGGCTCACCTCGCGTAAGCGAGGTGGTTGAGAATGAACACAACGTCGAAGCATTTTGCCGACGGCCATAGCGCTGTTCGCACATGCTCCTTCCTGATCATTCTGATGCTTGCATCCAGCCTCAGTCCGCTGCTGAGTGCGGCTGAACAACCTGATTGGGCAGCGGTGGAAGACGACCAGTCTACAGGGGTTATCGATTTCATACCGCAAGCTAACACCACTTTTGTGGAGGCTGAACTCGAAGAGGCGTTGGTGTTTGATGCCAATAGAACCATCACCGATGCTTCGCTTTCTCTCGCTCCAATTTGGAGTTCAAGTTCGAGCAATGGTACTAATTTTGGCATCCATTCATCGAATCAGTGGAACGGCACACACGACCAAACGAACGGCATTGGCCATGGTGGGAAGTTGACCCTTGCGACTCAAGATTCGCTCGGGTCCATCTCCGATTTTGAAACCACCGTGAAAACAGCTTCTGGCTGGATGGGCGTGGGCGATGACCACGAAGCATGGGCCATCGTTCAACCCAGCCTCGACACCCTATCGACACAGTCAGGCATGATCTTGCCAAGCAATGGTTCTGGCGCGAATTACCAGCCCTTGACCTCATCGACACTCAGTGCTCTTTCAACCCGTGGTGTAGGCGACCTCGTTGCGAATATGACGGGGTGCATTCGTTCACCCTCATACCAAACACCAACCCTAATCAATAACTACACGCTCTTTTTCAGTCATTGGTTGGCTTTGAATTCAGACGATGCTGCATGGG
>CAXHEV010000063.1:0-2701 GCA_964015875.1 uncultured Candidatus Poseidoniales archaeon | reverse complement strand
ACTGGGCTGTTAGTATGTTTTGCCCAAAGTGTGGGACACTGTCATTCCCTAGTCCAACTGGGGAAATCACATGCACCAACTACAAGTGCGGTTATGTTGGCCCTGCAAACCTCATCATTAAGGGTACAGATGGCAAAGACGTGGACCTTTCAAAGGCCAAATCCAGCACTGAAGCCAAATCTCGGAAATACGAAGTGATCAAGGATTCAGATAAGTTGCAGGGTGTCCTTACCACTGGAACCTACATGTGTCCAAAATGCGATGCGATGGAAGTGTTCTCCTACCTAGAGCAGACGAGGTCGAGTGACGAACCAGAAACTCGAATGCTCACCTGTAAAGAATGTGGACACGGATGGCGTGAGTACTGAATTCGAGTACCAAAGCATCATTTGGTATTAAGTACCTATTTAAAGTCGCATAAACATGGCCAATAAGCCCGTTTTAATCGCAGCAGCAGTCGTTCTTCTCTTGAGTGTAGGCTCCCTTGCAGTTGCAGGCGCTGCCCTCGGAAGTGTTGAAGATGATTTTGAGAGTATATCTGCATTCGACTACCTGACCGATGAATCGACCTCCCACCAAATCAAGTACATCGACGACGATGGAGAGGGAAGTTCTGGTTTTTTTGTCCTGATTAAGGCTGAGGCTACCGATGAGAACAGTGATGGTTTAGTCGATGAATGCGTCGACTTTGAGTTCACAGTAATGGACGGTTCCAAGGACGTGGCAGAAGAAGCTTCTGAAGTAGATTGCACACGCAGCTCCGCTGAACAATTTGACGAGGATTTCCCTGAACTCAATGAATACATAGCAGTTGCTAAGATTTGTGACACCTATGACGATTCAGGTCAAGGTTTAGAAGATCTTGAAACCTGTTACGTCGGCACTGTCTACACGGTTCAGAGCACAAGCAGCATGATGGTCTTTGATACTGATTCGTATTTCATCGAGGTCCTTGGTGAACTTGGCGACTTCCTCAGCGAATTGTTAGGCGGAAGTTGCTTGGGCATCATTGGTATGTGCTGTGGAGTCATCCTGCTCATCGTAGGTCTCATCACGGGAGGCAATCAACAACCCCCTGTCATGATGGGTGGCATGCCAACCGGTGGAATGCCAGGGGTTGCATACCAGGCCCCAACCGGCCAGGTGCCTCAACAAATGATCCAACCACCGATTGGACAACCAATGAATCAACAAGCAGTCGCTCCAGTTGCGCCAGTTGCAGAGCAGCCAGCAACCAGTGAGCAACCTACTCAGCAAGTATGGGATAACCTCTGATTTCTTTCAATAAAAAAAGTCCAGAGGACCCAATCGACTTCACTGTGAATCGGGTGTACTTCGAACGAAGGCAAGGTACAACGCCACACCCACTGGCATCAGCATAACACCAAAGAAAACGATGGCTGCTGCAATACCGCGAGAGGTGTTCTGTTCGCTGCATCGCTTCCACATCCAACGGGTGACGAAAATGTCACCGGCCACCATGTGAGCCCATGCGGCAGCAGCGCCAGGCTTTGATCCCATAATCGTGGCAAGACCTTCCAAAATGCCATCTGGATTTGACGCATCTTTTGCCAAATCGATTAGGCCTTGAGGATCACTGATGGTCACAGCCCACCAAATGAGAATCGGACCAATGAAGAAAAGTGGACCCTGCATTGCTTTTTTTGTTAACTCGTGGTCTGGGAAAACGAGCATTCCAAACCAGAACGGGCCAACCCACATTGTCGAGAGAAAGAATGCATAATCATACAGGTCCATAAGTCAAAGTCATCCTTCGGACATATAAGATATAGTTTCCAAATGACGGATGTAGATGGTCCCCGATGTGAAGGCAATGCCATCAGTAATCGTTCTCGACCCTTGGGGCGAGGAAGTACTGCACATTTGCAGCACCATCATTGAACGAGAACTTCATCGAAAGCGGGTAATTCTCACCGAATCCAACTTCCACAGTTTCCAACGGACCGAAGACCTTGGCCATTGGCACGAGGTAGGTCAAGGAATATTGGCTACGGGCTGGGTTAGCGCATTCAAGGGATTGAAGTTCATCCTTGTGGAAGGCGACTGTTACCGAATCTGTCGAGCCTTGGACGTGTACTGTGAAGGTGTTCGCATCGATGCTCAAGTTCACGAGATCGCCCACTTGGCGAGCAGCGCGAAGGGCTTGGCCGAGGTCTGCACCTGAGAGTTTGACCGTGCATGGCAGTTCGAGGTTAGGAAGGGTTGGGACGTTCATTGTGGAGTCGTCGAGCGGGCGAATGTTTCTGTCAATCTTGCCAAGGTTGAGTGTGAAGACGCCAGATTCAGCATTGAAAGCCATTTCAATCATGTCGGTTCCAGCACCGAGGCTGACAAGTTCCTTGATCTTTCGAAGTTCCAAGCCGAGCTTGCTTTCGTCGATTTCCCAGGTGTCAAATGCTGCTGCATCAATGTTCATTTGAATCATGGCCACGTGTGACGGGTCAACAACCCGTACCTCTAAACCACCTTCACCGAAATCAAAGCGTGCGTCTTCGACGACCACACCTAAAGTTTCGATAATTTTGCTCATCAAGTCCTGTCGGGCCGTGACGTTCAACATATGAGATACACCCCTCTCCATTTTGCTTGCTTCTTCGACGGCTTATGAACTTAACATCGCTCCTCAATAAAAAGGGGGCGTCGGGCGCGGTAATTCCATCATTCAATATTCACCGCGCAT
>CAXHEV010000062.1:0-2815 GCA_964015875.1 uncultured Candidatus Poseidoniales archaeon | reverse complement strand
TTGTTTCAGTGCACAAAGAATGGAAACAACGCAGTACCTCTGATGAACATCATGTCTGGCCAAAGGCAGATGAGGCGTTGATTGGCCATGCCAAAAGGTTCGACATGAGTGTGTTCAACCAACGGACTTGTGATGCTTATGACAGCCTTGTATGAGGGAAGTGCAACGCCGGATTGTTCATGAGCGAAGTTCCATTCGCAAGGCTATGCAACCTATTCAACGAGTGGCAATTGTTGGTGCGGGGAACATGGGTTCCGGAATCGCACAGAAGACGGCTCAAGAAGAATTTGAAGTCCAAATGGTCGACAGAGAGCAACAATGGGTTGACCGGGGTCAAGGTATCATCAGCGATTTCCTCTCCGAAGCCGTAGAGCGACGAATCTTTTCTCCATCCCAAGTTGAAGCGATTCAAGGACGAATCACTGGTGTGGTCGGTGTTGAAAACACGGCTGCAAATACCGACCTTGTCATCGAAGCAGTGTTCGAAGATTTCGATGTGAAAACCGCAGTCTTTACCACCCTCGATGCAGCATGTGGTCCAGATACAATCCTCGCCTCAAACACGTCATCACTTTCAGTCAACGCTCTGGCAGAGGCTACTGGCCGAGCGGATCGTTTTGTTGGACTGCATTTCTTCTACCACCCTGCAAAAAACCGTCTCGTCGAAGTTATTCCTGCTGCATCATCGAGTCCTGAGACCATCGAAAAGGTCGTTCAATACTGCAAAATGCTTGGTAAAGTAGTCATCGTTTGTGGCGACCGGCCAGGATTCGTTGTCAATCGATTCTTTGTTCCTTGGCTGAATGAAGCATGCTTATTGCTGGAAGAAGGTGTGGCAACGGCAGCCCAAATTGATGCAGCGGCCTGTAAAGCGTTCCGAATCGGACTTGGCCCATTCGGGCTGATGAACCTCACAGGCCCTCCAATTGCTTTGCATTCCACAGACTACCTTGCTGAACAACTCAAAACGCCCCGATACGTCGGCGCACAAAACCTTCGTGATTTGATTGAAGCCAATGCTCATTGGGACGTGGCCGGTGATGAGACCTACTCTTCTGACCAATACACGACCATTGCAGAGCGATTGTATGGCGTGGTGTTCGGTGTTGCTGCTCAGATTGTCGAAGAGGGGGTCTGCTCGATGGAAGATGTTGATCGAGGAGCGAAAGTCGGACTACGATGGGCACGTGGCCCATTCGAAATGATGAACAGAGTTGGTATCCAAGAAGCTCATCGCATGGCTCAAGCCTATGCCTCATTGAGTGCAGAGAGCGATCCTGAGCACGCTTGGCAAGTGCCTGCGTTCTTTACCGCCCAGGCCGAATCCGCTGCTGCTTGGAATTTCGCTTACGTCGACACAACCGTTGAACACGGCGTGGCTACGCTCACCATCAATCGCCCAGAGGCCATGAACGCCCTGAATGAAACCGTTGTGGGTCAACTGAACGATGCTCTGGATGCAGTCAACAGCAATGACGAGGTTCACACCATTGTACTCGATGGGGCAGGAAAAGCGTTTGTTGCTGGAGCAGATGTCAAGTTCTTTGTCGATAAGATACGAGCGGATGCCATCCCTGATATCGTAACATTCACTGCTAACGGCCATACCATGCTCAATAAACTCGAATCTTCGAGTAAAACTACAATCGCTCTTACCACAGGTTTAGCCCTTGGTGGAGGATTAGAGCTCGCTTTGGCATGTGATTACCGAATTGGAACACGTCGCACACAATTCCGCTTCCCTGAAACTTCAATCGGTATTTATCCTGGATTGGGCGGGACCCAGCGGCCAGCACGAATCTGTGGTGTGCCGGCAGCACGTTGGTCGGTCCTCGCTGGAAACTTCATGGACGCTCAGACCGGTTATGATCTTGGTTTGCTGACCCATCTCGTCGATGTGGCTGCAGTCGATGCTTGCGTTGAACAACTTGCTTCGGATGGAAAGCCCAGCAACAAATACCCGGGTGAACCTGCTCAGCCATCAAGTGCTATTGCCACTTTTGCATCCAACTTTTACAGCGATGAAAACATGGCTTCTATCATGTCAGGTGCCTGCCCAGAAGGCTTTGATGCAGAGGAGAAGAATGTTGCACGTCAGATGAAATCATTGTCACGCACTGCTCCAATCGCGCTGAAAATGGCGAGTGAATTGATCGATGCAACGATGGACACAGACCTCTCCGCAGGGTTACAAATGGAACTTGACCGGTTGACTGAGATCTTCTCAACCAAAGATTCGTTGGAAGGATTGTCCGCCTTGATTGAGGGTCGAAAGCCTGGGTACACAAATGCCTAATCCTGCTTTCTTTCGCTCATCGACCAGCCCGTTTGAAAGGGTCCCAACACGCCACGAGGTTGTAATATCGTTGATCATACTGATGGCATAGAGGGCAGGATAATCTGCGCTTGGACAAATGGTCGCACTTGCAGGTTGAATGCAAACCGTTCGGTTGATCTCTTTACCTTTCACGACGGGGATTTTATTGTTCCCTGGAATGATGTGCCAGTGCAGGCCTGAATCGCCGCGAACGGTGAGGCTTCCATCTTCCTCGACGGTGATTCGCTCTGATTGTGAGGTGACAATTTCATGAAGAAATTCGAGCGCCCGCCGTTCGCTGTGGGGGAGCGCCATCTTCAAATTCGATTCGATACGCATGGCGTTTAAGCGCAATTGAAGTGCGTTGTTGACTCCATAATACCCGTGCCAAATTTCAAGGAAGAATCGTGTGGTGTCATAATCGATTTTTCCAGAAAGATAACCGCGTTTCTCATACGAGATTTTCCCCTCCGCATCCAACATCATGTACGGTGTCAA
>CAXHEV010000061.1:0-2819 GCA_964015875.1 uncultured Candidatus Poseidoniales archaeon | reverse complement strand
CATTCCGCCATCCCTCGTGTGGCGTTGCCAACCTTCGCAGATGATGGCGAATTGTACTCATTCATCACCAAAGAAAACGCACCAGGTCATTTCCCCTACACTGCAGGCGTGTTCCCCTTCAAGCGAACCGATGAACTCTCAGCTCGCATGTTTGCTGGTGAAGGCGAACCAGAGCGCACAAACCGTCGTTTCCATTACTTGAGCCAAGGCCAAGACTACGTCCGACTCTCGACTGCCTTCGATTCAGTCACCTTGTATGGCCGTGACCCTGCTCGAAGGCCTGACATTTGGGGCAAGGTCGGCAACTCTGGTGTATCGATTGCCACCTGTGATGATGCCAAGCGGCTTTATTCTGGATTCGATTTGTGCAATCCAAACACTTCGGTCAGCATGACCATCAACGGGCCCGCACCGATCATCTTAGCCTTCTTCCTCAACGCTGCGATTGACCAACAAGTCGAAGCGCATCTTGCAGGGCAAGGTGAAGAATTTGATTACCTCGAGCGGTCATATGTTGGAGAATTACCTGAGGGGCACAACAAATTCGGACTTGCCACCGTGGGCCGGCGTGGCGATGAAATGGTCGATGCTGAAACCTATGCAGAAATCAAAGCACGCACATTGCAAACCGTTCGGGGTACGGTCCAAGCTGACATTCTCAAGGAAGATCAGGCGCAAAACACCTGTATTTTCTCAACACCATTTGCGCTCAAACTGATGGGTGACGTGCAGCAGTACTACATCGACCACGGTGTTCGAAACCACTACTCTGTCTCCATTTCAGGCTACCACATCGCTGAGGCAGGCGCCAACCCAATCACACAACTGGCGCTGACTCTGGCGAACGGATTCACCTATGTGGAATACTACCGGAGCCGAGGCATGGACATCAACAAGTTCGCGCCAAACTTGTCCTTCTTCTTCTCCAACGGTCTTGACCCAGAATACACGGTGATTGGTCGAGTCGCTCGACGCATTTGGGCGGTCACCATGCGCGATATGTACGGGGCCGATGAGCGGTCTCAGAAATTGAAGTACCACATTCAAACAAGTGGACGGTCCCTGCACGCCCAAGAGATTGACTTCAACGACATTCGCACCACCCTCCAAGCCTTGCTAGCGATTCAAGACAACGCTAACTCCCTCCACACCAACGCGTATGATGAGGCGATCACCACGCCAACTGAGGAAAGTGTGCGCCGTGCACTTGCCATCCAACTTATTGTCAACAAAGAAAGCGGTTGGACGAAGACCGAGAACCCAATGCAGGGTTCGTTCATCGTCGATGAGCTGACCGATTTGGTCGAGGCTGCAGTGCTCGAGGAATTCGAAGCGATCAGCCGGCGAGGTGGCGTGCTTGGTGCTATGGAAACCATGTACCAGCGTGGCAAGATTCAGGATGAATCGATGTACTACGAGCACCTCAAGCACGATGGCACGCTGCCAATCATTGGTGTCAACACCTTCCAAAACCCGAACGCTCAGGTGTTCGATGAATCCGCAGCTGATGATTTCGAAATGGAATTGGCTCGAGCAACGCCTGATGAAAAGGAGAACTGCTTGGCCCGTGTGACTGACCGACAGACTTCTGACGCTGAGGCAACCGAGGCGGCGCTCAAGCAGTTGCAGGAAGTGGCACGGCTTGGTGGCAACGTGTTTGAGGAATTGATGGAGACGGTCAAGGTGGCAAGCCTTGGTCAAATCACAGATGCGCTGTTCAATGTTGGTGGGCAATACCGACGCAACATGTGATTCGGCCTCCAGTTTATGTAGGGTCAACTCACCATGCAAAACATGGCCGAACCGAAGCTCGTCCCCGGTACCCTGTACATTGATCGTGACCAAGATTTGCGCACCGGTGCATGGGGCGCATACGTCAAAATTGGAATCGTTCGGAACGAAAAAGAAGCATCAGATCGTACCAAGGAGCACCAAACAGGTAACCCTCGAAGAATTCACATTCTCCATGAAGTACCCGCACCGATGGTCGAAAACCTAGAGACAAGGCTTCACCACTGGTTTGCAGAGCGTTGGGTCATCGGCGAATGGTTTGACATGGACGAAGATTTTGTCAATTCTCAAGTTATTCCCAAGGCTTTGGAGATGATTGAAACTCAAGTCGCCTCACATGGTGCGTTCGAGAACAAGAAGGCACTTACGAACATCGAATCCGATGGTGTTGTGCGCGAAGCAACCGAGGCTGAAACAGCACTTGGGGCAGAGTATGCTGCATCAAAGGCTCGAGTCGATGCTGGAAAGGCCAAGAAGGAAATTCTACGAGCACTCATTTTGGATGCCATGGGTGAAGTCGGAGGCATGGAAGGAGTGGTTGACCTTCAACGAAACAAATCCGGGGGGACCTTTGACAAAACAGCCTTCAAAGACGCCAATGAAACGCTTTACGAGTCTTTCCTTGTGACCAAGGTCAGTGAACCAAAGGGCACGCTTTCGTTCAAAACCGGAGCGGCTTTGAGCAAAATCGACAAAGAATTGGACACGGCGAATAAGGCTGCTGCTAAGCGAGTGAAATCACTCGATGTAGCCTTGCTTGAAGCAGATCAAGAAGCCCCGACAAACAGCGTCAAAGAGGCTCATGCAGTCTATGTGGCTGCGTTGGGTGAACTCTCTGAGGCGGAGTTTGAATTGGAAACCATCAAGGCAAAACTTGCTGAAGCCGTTGGAACTTCAGACGGCATTGAAGACGTCGTGATGTGGAAACGAGAAGTGAAGGAGACCATCGAATTTGATTCCACTGCATTCAAGAAAGCACATGCTGAGATCTACGAGGCTCACCTCAAGCCAACAACCTACAGCGTTAA
>CAXHEV010000060.1:0-3128 GCA_964015875.1 uncultured Candidatus Poseidoniales archaeon | reverse complement strand
CCGTTTGCATCGCCCCATGGATCTTCATCGATTTCACCATCGCCATCGTTGTCGTAGCCGATGTTGTTGTAGGAGAAGGCAATGACTTCCATCTGCATGATAACGACTTGGTAAGACATCCACTCTCGGGCGTGATGGTTGCCAACAATCATGACGTCGTGGCGGTCAGGATAGTTGCCGTTGTCACCTACAAATGGGTTGTAATCGCCGTCCTGAACATCACCGGTAATCTTCAACCAAGGGGATGAGTGACCGTAATACCAACCTTCGTAGGCGTTTGCTGTGACTTCTTCACCACGTGCATTGGTACCGCCGTTCATACCTTCATGGTATTCGAAAATGTCAGGGTTGTCTTCAGCAAGGCGCTGCATACGGACCTTCATGGTCTCATAGGTGTGGTATTCTTTGAACTGTAGAATTCGGTCATTTGCCGAAGCCCAAGGGAAGATCATGTTGTTGTAATCGTCTGACCAGATGTCCTCGGGAGCGTATCCAGTGGCCTCATCTTGGGCCAGACCGGCATTCGCGATCGGCGCGAAAAGAGACAGTAAGAGCGGGAGCACAATAAGGGCTCCAAAGGAGGGTCGGGTGCGAAGAACCTTGCCATTTTGCATCATGGTATCACTTGAGCCAAACGGCTCCACTTCTTGAAGCGTTCGCGTTGTTGCCATGTCCCCGTAGGGGACAGACAGATGCAAAACAACCAAAACAGGCAGGTCTTAGCATGGTCATGAGTGGAATCCTCGAACCTGCTGAAGGCTCCTTTTGGGCTGAAGAATTGTTCCTGATCAACAACGCTACCCTCGTGTTGTTGTTGAGCATCCTCACCATCGCTGTGCTTGCTCGAGCGGGAGTCATGGCCCTCGCCCCACGAATGTTGCGTAAAATCATCCGTTCGGACACGATTCAATCGAAGACCATTCGTGATTCAGACAAAGCACTCGGTACCGCTGCAGGCGCAGGGGTAGCGCTGTTCTTGCTCAACACGCTCATCGACATGCTGGATGAAACCGATGCTGGTCTTGATTTGCCCAGTGTCGTCCTCGACGTGATTCCCAACGCCCTACAATTCATCTTTGCCATTTCGCTTGTCGTTTGGGCCTTCAGATTGGTCGCTATTGTTCAGGACATTGTTGGTCTGCTCGATAACGATGACGAACTGGATGGCACCGAACGCACGTTGATTTCAGCGGTCGAGAGCATTTTGCGATTTGCCATTGTGTTCATCGGTTCAATTTTCGTAGCCGACGCACTCGGCTTCAACCTCACATCGCTGGTTGCAGGGTTGGGTATCTCCGGTTTGGCGCTTGCTTTGGCGGCAAAAGACACCATTTCGAACCTGTTCGGTGCAACCACAGTTTTGCTGGATCGTCCATTCAAGATTGGTGATTGGGTGATTATTGATTCGGTTGAAGGAGAGGTTTGTGAAATCAGCCTGCGAACCACCCTTGTGCGTACCGCTGCGGATACCATCGTGACTGTGCCTAACGCTAACCTCGTCAACACACCTGTGGAAAATTTCGGCAAGCGACGATGGCGACGATGGCAAACCACCCTCCACCTTGACCTCAATTCCGACCCTGCCGGTGTAGCGCAATTCTGCGACCAAGTGCTTCAAGCAATCCATGATAGCCCAGTCACTGTCAAACACGAGTCGTCCTGGTGCCAAGCCAGCACCTTGACAGCAACCTCTCTGGATATTGCGGTGAACCTGTATTGGGACGTTGCCGGTGGTGCTCCTGAGCGCAAGGCAAAGGAAGAACTCGTCTTGGGTATTATGCAACTTGCCAAGGACAACAAGCTCTCGTTCTACGACCCAAGAATGGTTCAGTCGTCCTAATACGGCAATGGGTCTTTGGCCCAATACATTCGATTCGTGACGGCGGCAAAAGCAATGCTTCCAGCAGCAAGAACGCCTGCCTGCATTGAACTAAATGTGCCCCAATCGTTGCCAAAGTAGGCAACAAGCAGACCAGTGAGTCCAACCCAAAATCCAGACTTCCACATGCGCAAGGTTCCAAGGCGGGCCTGCAATCGAGAGACTTCGCCCAACCAATCAAGGCTGTCCTGTTCAAGCACCTCATCACCGTAGGTTCGTGCCACCAATAATTGCTCAAGTACAGCGTTGTATCGCCACACCCAAGCGCCTCCAAGGGCCGTAGAAAGGGCCTTGCCTTTCGACCATGAAGCAGGCGCTTGATTCGACCACGAGTCGAGCAGTGCTTTTCTTTGCCCCGCATCAAGTGGTGTCTGCTGCGCCCATTGGCGTTCGATTCGCATCAAGGCGGCCAAGGAAGGTAAACGCTCGGGGCGGCATACCAAATGGTCTGAAATGCTGCGCGGGAGGGCCACCCAACGCATACCCTCGTCATCGTTGACCAGATGATTGAGATCAAGGTGCAGGGGTGGAAGGCCGACGGTGGTTTGTGTATGTGGCGCCCTCCACAATGTGTGTGGTTTCAACACGTCTTCCATGGCCTTGAGGCGTTCGTTCCAGAGCCGTTCAGTGTTTGGTGTGTGGAAAGCCATCAATGCACCGTGAAGTTGTCCAATGGAGGATGCAAGTGAAGTGAGTTGCGTCATTTCTTTGGTCGGTGGTGCCAAATGGTGTGCAGGGTAAATTAAGACTCGATCGTGCTCACCTGCAGTCCAACCACCAACCGGCAACATAATCGAGAGGTGTTCAAGTGCTTTTTTCCAAGGTTCATAACGCGCTAAACGAGAGGCATCTTCACCCACCATGAAGGGGGAGACTCTGGCAACGTAGGCGTCATCAATGCGCAAAACAAGGCCATATCGATCTTCCCCCACCAGTTTCACCTCATCCACGGCATCTGGCCATTGGCCCCACTGAACTCCATTTCCCGGTGGTGAGCGCCACCACGATGTAGACTGGACTTCTGAGATATCCCACATCTGCAGGCGCCCGTAGGATGTGCGGAGTTCCCCGGCTTCAAGGGCTTCATCCATGGATTGCTGGGCAATCCCTGATGGCCACCAAACAGGTTCCTCCATGGTCTTGCCAAGCGGTGATGGTTCTCAAGCGTGCCGTCTCAGAATCGGACTCAGGATTGAGGAATGTGCAAGCGATGAAATGAAACACCATGCCTTCTTGGAAGGGTCGAGGG
>CAXHEV010000059.1:0-3205 GCA_964015875.1 uncultured Candidatus Poseidoniales archaeon | reverse complement strand
TCTAATTATGGCCTATTTCGACTGCGCTCTTGCCGCAGCTTCGGCTTGAGCAACAGTTGCTCTAACAGCGATGGCAGTATCAGGCGTGACTGAGATACTCGTGATTCCACAGTCGATTAAAAACGGGGGGAATTCATCTGGGAAATCAGAGGGAGCCTGCCCACAAATCCCAATTTCCAATCCCTGTGCATTGAATTTCCTTACAATGTCGCGAATCATTGATTTTACTGCTGGGGAGCGAGCATCAACTGGATTCTGATATCCTTCTAAATCATCGCGAGAGACCGCATAAACAGTTTGCACTAAGTCATTCGAACCAATTGATCCACCGGCTAAGTCCATCATTTCCATGAATCTGTCCGCTTCAATAGCATTTGAAGGTAGTTCAACCATCACGAATAACTCAGTACCGGAATTTGGCCCGATTTCGTGTTCATCGAGCAGGTTCTTTACCATCTGCCCCTCTTCAGGTGTACGACAAAATGGTACCATCAATTGTAAATTATCTAATCCAAAATCGTATTTCACAGATCTCATTGCTGCGATTTCCATCTCAAAGGCTGGTTTAAATTTCTCATCAAGATATCGTGAAGCCCCACGCCAAGCAATCATTGGGTTCTCTTCAACCGGTTCAAAGATACCACCACCCAGTAATTCCCGATATTCATTCGATTTGAAATCTGATAATCGAACCAGAACCGGTCTTGGATAGAATGCTGCACAAATCAGTCCGACTCCTTCACGTAATTTGTCGATGAATAAATCGCGCTTATCAGGATACGCCCATGCTCGACTTTCGAGTGATTCTACCAGCGTGCGAATATCGTTGATGTCCGCGCCGCTGAATGATTCGTGATACGGCTTTAACCCCTCAGAGAGTTCCCCAGTTTCGACGTAACTTTTCAACGCTTCATGGTGAACAAATGCCAGCGGGTGAATGCCGAGTTCTGAGGATAAAATAAATTCGATTCTGGCCAGTCCGACTCCGTCAACTGGCAATCTTGAATCGGTCAAAGATTTGGTTGGAAAACCAACATTTAGCTTGATTTTAGTGGTCAAATCCAGATCTTCATCGAAGGAAATCTCCTCGATATCAAACGGAACTTCGCCTGAATAAACATAGCCTGTATCTCCTTCAGCACAACAACCAGTGACCGTAGTAAAAGGAGGCAAGTCCATGGCATCCGAGCAACCAACAATTGCAGGTATGCCAAATTCACGGGCAATAATTGCTGCATGCGAAGTTCGCCCACCCTTTCGGGTAATTATCAGCGATGCTTGTTTCATCAACGGTTCCCAATCGGGTGTAGTCATCTCGGTAACCAATACGTCGCCTTGCTCAAATACAGAAAGTTCAGAGGACACCTCTTCCATCGACATTCCACTTTCTAGCAGGTTCCGTAACTCACGCTTGCCTTCCAAAACCTCGCCGTAGGTTCGATACAATCTGACTTTGCCTGTACCAATTCGCTTACCTACTGCTTGTCCAGTGGCCAAGACTCGCCCCGATTTTTTGATTTTGTCTGCCAATATTTCATCAATTGTGTAAACTGTCATCTTACTGCCTACTTGCTTTGAATGGATGGTTTCTGGTCTTGCTTGAACGATGAATAATTCACCACTAATGCCATCTTTAGCCCACTCGATGTCCATTGGCTTAGAAAAGTAATCTTCAATTTTCAGCGCCATTTCTGCTAATTCAACACATTCCTCTCTGGTAAGAGACCACTGTCGCCTGTGGTCGTATGGGACTGCGATTGACTGAACATCATTTGCAGCCTCTTCATGGTAAATCATCATCTGCTCTTTACTGCCTAAAGTTCGGTGAACGACTGGAAAATTACCTTGCCGAAGACCTTCTTTCCATACTGTGAAAGTATCAGGCGAAACCACTCCTTGCACCACTAACTCACCAAGTCCATACGATGAGCCAATATGTATGACTCCGTTATGGCCAGAATCAGGATCGATGGTGAACATCACTCCCGAGCATGCTTTGTCAGACCTTGCCATTTTCATCACCACAACTGCAATCGCACTGTCAAGTGGATGCATGCCATGTTCAATGTGGTAACCAATCGCTCGTTCGGTGAACATACTCGCTACACATCGACGCCACTTCTCAATGATATCTTGGTCACCGCTAACATTGAGATAGGATTCATATTGGCCAGCAAATGATGCTTCTGCGGAATCTTCTGTCGTTGCTGAGGAACGAACTGCAACGTCAACTCCGGGATGATAAATATCACATAATTTACCATATTCTTGGGCGATTGTTTGTTTAATTTCATCAGGAACCGGGGTTTCACGCACCAAGGAGCGAGCTAGTGCAGCTCTGCTGTTGAGGTTCAAATGGTCGTTCGGATCTGCATCTCGTAGACAAACTTCCAATGCATCAGCCAGCGTTGAGCATTGGATTGCCGCATTTCGTAATTGTTCCACATCTTCGGGAGCACCAACGTTGTTCCATGTTGAATCTGGAATTGATGAATGAATGAATTGCTTGAATGCGACAGTCGTCAACGTAAATCCATTTGGCACCTTGACACCAATTTTAGATAATTTTTGGAACATCTCACCAAGCGATGCCCCCTTCCCACCAACAGTGGCAACATCTTTGATATCCGCATTGGAAAACCATTCGGCAAGCTTGGCTCGTGTCATGGGTATCTACTTCATTGATTCAGTAATAAGTAAGAGTTTAAAACCACAAATCAGTTCTTAATTTTTGGGCTTCAAAGCGGCTTATGATTCTCAAATTATGCCGACTACTTTGATTAAAATCCGCTTGCGTCTTTGACCGTCAAACTCGGCATAGTGACTTGTTGGCCAAAGAATTGATTTTACCGTTGAGTGATGTCTGATAAGACCAGCCTTACCGTTGCTTTTGCTGAATTGATTACGCCGGGAAGACCTGCTCCGGGATGCGTTCCTGCACCAACGAAATACAATCCTGGAATTTTACCGTCTTTGTTGTGTGGGCGGAAATAAGCGCTTTGAGTAAGTTTGGGAGCGACTGAAAATGCAGAGCCTTGAAACGCTGCTAATTCGCTTTGAAACATCTTAGGAGTAAAGTGTCGTCTTGTTACGATATGTTTGCTGAGGTCTGGAAGTTCGACTTCCAAGGCCTTGATGATTTTATCAGCGTAATCTTCAGCGATTGTCTCCCAGTCAACATCTGCTCTGCCAAGGTGAGGTACGG
>CAXHEV010000058.1:0-3215 GCA_964015875.1 uncultured Candidatus Poseidoniales archaeon | reverse complement strand
TTGGTCCTGCATCGAAGGTGTAGCCATCATCGTGATAGACATAAGCACGCCCACCTGGCTTATCGCGCGCTTCATACAGAACAGTGTTAACACCGGCACTTTGCAGTCGAATGGCTGCTGCTAAACCACCAAATCCGCTACCGATCACCGCAGCCGTTTTTGTATCACTTTTTGCTGTCGCCATATTCGCTTGTTTGAGACGAAGGTAAATAAAAAGCCGTTTTCCTCAAATCGCCTAGAAAAAGGGGTCTCATGCGCTCAATGAAACAGTGATTTAAAAGCGCGTAATTGTCTAGGTCATAATTAGAGGCTAGTATACGAAACGGTCTTTGAGATGAATGTCGATGTCGAATGAGAGCCTTACCCCCGATGAATCACTCGCTGTAAATGGCGAGAGTTTCCATTGGGCTAAGCGTTTCTTAGGCAAAAAGATGGGTTCTGAGGCTGCAAAATTGTACGCCTTTTGCCGCCTGTTAGACGACATGGCTGACGGTGATATTGAAAATGGACCGGCCAGACTTGTCAATATCAGATCCGCCTTAATCGAAGGCAATACCGATGCTGACCCAGCACTGAAATCATTTAGCCCGTTAATGGAAGATCAGGAATTCCCCCTGCCGGTACTCATTGCACTCATCGACGGGCTACTTGACGACCAGCGAGAAGAAGTGATCTTTGCTGATGAAGCAGAATTATTGAGATATGCATACAGAGTTGCTGGAACTGTTGGTCTACTCATGTGCCATGTTCTCGACTGCCATGACCCAAAGGCCAAAGCCCATGCGATAGATTTGGGTATAGCAATGCAGTTGACCAACATCGCAAGAGATGTGCTGGAAGATGCGCAAATGGGACGTAGATACTTGCCTACCACTTGGACCGGTGATATCAGTCCTAAGCAAATAGTCGAAGCGGCCGATAACCCAACTGGGCAACACGGTCAAATCATCACTCAGTCAGTTAAGCGCTTACTGGCATTGTCTGAGCAGTTTTATTCGAGTGGGGCCAAGGGTTTCCCACAATTGCATTGGCGAGCGCACATGTCGATTGCTATTGCAGGCAAAGTTTACCGACAAATCGGAGTCCAACTCGCCCACAGGGGCTACATTTGGCACCAAGGCAGACAAGTTACCTCGCGTTCACGAAAATTAATTTGCTCAGTGAAAGCCATTTCTGGCTTGTCCAAACGCATAGTTAGGAAGAAACACGAACACAATTCAAACCTCCATAATTCCCTGGGGGGGCTACCCTATGTCTCATGATATCGGAATTATCGGTGACGGATGTGCTGCACTATCTTTAGCCGCAAAGGCTGAGCAACTTCCCGGTCATAACATCACGTTAATTCGACCAAATGGCGCACCAGAGTCCAAAGATCATGTGTGGGGGTTTTGGAGTGATGAGACGCTCGAAGATGCAGCATCGTTAGCCAGAGGCACTTGGCACCAATGGGCCGTTATTACGCCTAAGAAAAGCATCACAATGTTTTCAAAATCAAAGCCTTATAATGCAATAAAACGGAGTGACTGGACTGCCCACTGTCAAAGTTTAGCACAATCAGCCGGAGTGCGGTTTATCGATCAAGACGATTGGTCAGCAGAGGACAATTCAGCGATATTTGATACACGACCTCCAGTTGCCCCCGATGATTGTATCCTCCAACATTTCCACGGTTTAGAAATCAAAACAGATACCCCTATTTTTGATGCGAAAACCGCGATATTGATGGACTTTAGAGTCGACCAATCAAAGGGTATGCATTTCATCTATTTATTGCCATATTCAACTACGGAAGCCCTCGTTGAATCTACTCTTTTCTCGACTCAATTAGCCGATGAGCAGTTTTATCTCTCGACCATTGAAAATTACTTAGCAGAACATTACCAAGTTGAAAAATATGAAATCACCCACCGTGAAAAAGGCGTCATTCCACTTGGCAAATTAGCTCCTCACGATGTGAACATACCCGGACTTGGGGCAAATGGCGGTGCGACTCGGCCCGCTAGCGGCTATGCTTTTTTGTTTATTCAGCGACAAATTTCCTCAGCAATTGAACGGGTTAATGCGGGCAAAGAACTTACCTTCTCTCATCCGCACAAGCGGTTGGATCTGTGGATGGATTCGGTTTTACTAACAGTTCTAAGACACTGGCCAGAACACGGTCCAAACCTGTTTTCCAGTATGGCTAAAGCGCTCAATGGCGATCAATTTGTTCAATTTTTGAGTGGTGATGCTGGTTGGTGGATTCGATTGAAAGTTATTTTTTCAATGCCGAAAATACCGTTTCTCAAAGCACTAACGAAACGTGCTTTCACCCGCAAGAAAGTTAGCACTGCGGTGGTGGCGTAATGGACCTCATCGCTGGATTGTTAGACTTAGGTGTATGGAATTTAGTTGGCTTAGCCGGTATCGTGATGATTGGTTTACCTCATGGCGCTCTAGACGGTGCTGTTGCGATGCACTTGGGCTTGGTTGAAAAATTCTCGACCATGGCAAGATTTGTCATTATTTATGTTGGATTAGCTGGACTGGTTGTTGGTGCTTGGATGATCGCTCCATCGCTGAGTTTAATCCTTTTTCTCGTCATTAGTATGTTGCATTTTGGTGCTGGTGATGCTAAAAACGGTGATGGAATACTACGTTTTGCTGAAACACTCGCCCATGGAGGTCTAGCAATAGTTGGTATTAGTCAATTTCATCGAAGTGAGGTTGACGAGATATTTTATTATCTCATCAATCAAGATACTGCAATAGTTTGGCTGGTCATCAATGTGCTGACTGTAGCGGTAATCGTTGCTGTTGCTGCCTGTGTAGCTCAAGCAGTGAAGGATGCTAAATGGTCTGCAACATCGTTAGAATTACTGATCCTAGGTATCGTCTATGCGCTGGTTCCCCCGTTGTTAGGATTTGCGATATACTTCTGTCTCGTTCACTCTGCAAGGCACTTCAAGCGGATATTGTCGACAATTAAAGCGACTGTTGATTTATCGAATATCAAAAATCAAGCGATTTTGTTCACCACAGCGAGTTGGATCGCCGCAGGGATAGCATTCTGGATGTTTGCTGATTTTGCTGAACCTGGACCGACGGTGATGCGTATCACTTTCATTGGTCTTGCTGCTCTCACAGTACCACACATGGTACTGATTGATGGCATTATGAAATCAAAACAAGTCGCCGTGGTCTAAACTGGTATCCGCTCTCATGAGAGAGGA
>CAXHEV010000057.1:0-3342 GCA_964015875.1 uncultured Candidatus Poseidoniales archaeon | reverse complement strand
CAGGTGAAGGTTGCCTCTTCATCGCTGAAGGAAAGCATCTCATCATTGATGTCCAAATTCATGTACATGGTCTCGCCATAGGCGCTCCAAGAACCGCTCATGTCCATCTCATCCGAGCCGTCGTAGCAATCTTCGTCGCCATCGTTGACGTACCATTCGTAAATCCACTGGTCGCCGCTGTCGCATTGCCATTGGTTTTCGTAAGGATCGTAATCGTCGCCGTCGTCGTCGTCACCGCCGCCAAAGATGCCGAGAATGTCTTCGCTTAGTTCCTCAGCAACATCCTCAGCCACTTCTTCTGCAAATGAAGCACTGGCGCCCGCTAGAACGCTGCCCATCATCAAGAACATGAGTGGGTTTCCTGGAGGGCAGCTTTCGCAAGCGGCCACTGTGGTGGTGAGGCCTGCTCCATCCCCGAGGTCGACTGTCAAATCATTGCCCATCCTGAATTCTGTACTGACATCCTCGACGGTTTCCTCAAAGGTACCGGATTCTGTGACCGAGTCTGAAAGTTCAATGTCGAGTTCGCCTGCATCCAATCCGAGTTCCTCAGTTGGGATACCAGTGAGTGAGAATGAGTAATCCAAAGCACCGGTGTATGTGCCGGTGAGTTGGCCACAATCGTCGAGGACTTCGTTATCATTGACGCCCACATAATCCAGTTCCCATTCACTTGCGCACATCCAATCGGTGTAATCATTTCCTGACATCTCGACATACACCGGACTTGGTGTTCCAAGGCGCCATTGGGAGGAGGATTCGGTGATCCCGTAAGAGAGGGAAATCCCGGTATCGAAATCGATTGAAACTTCTTCGCCGCCGCCCTCAAACATTGCATCAAGTTCGATGGCGTTCGCCAAAGAAACTTCCATGGCAAAGAGCATGTCTGCTCCAACGAGGTTGTAGTTATCATCGAGGTATTCGGTGTAACTCATGTCCACTGTAAGCACTTGGCTTCCACTGGAAGATGCGTCGATATCGAAGGATGTGTCGCTGCCGCCAAACGAGGCAGGTTCGAGCCAATCGGTCATGAACACGCCGTCCGCAAGAACGCCGTGGCGCAGGGTGACATCATCAGTTCTGCTCCAGACACTGATGTCTTCACCGTCGAGGTTTTGGATGGTTTGCGGTGCGATGTTCTCAGTGTGGTGCACGTAGACGTTGGATGAACCTGTCAAGAGTTGGCCGACGACCAAATTGAATCCAGCATCGTCAGCAGCGCCCATCACTTCGCCAAGAATTTCGGGGATGTCGAGGCCGGTGAAATTGTTAAGATCGGAATCAACGCTGCTCCAATCATATTCAACGCCGTAGTAGAATTCAGATGCTTCGGAGGGTGCTGCTGCAACGGTCCCAGTTGGCACAAGAGCAACAAGGAGGAGGGCGGTCAACAATAGGCTAGGTGCGGTTTTACGCATATTCATGCATCCTCCCACTTTCTACCACAATATTATACTGTTGGCGACGGAAAAACTCAGATTTCACATGCTTATACGCTCTATTTGACTGGTTCAACCATGGCGCTGCTTAATTTGTGGTCGTTGGGTCACTTCGCCCAATGGGCAGGTGTTGGCAGATTTTTGAAGATTGGTTGGGCACCCTTTTTGGTCCTTTCAATAGGTTGGGAAGTGCTTGAATTGTACTTGCCATACGAGTTTGCGTCTGAGGAATGGAGCAACAAGATTTCCGATGTCATCGTCAACTGTTTTGGTTTTGCTATAGGCCGGCAAATGCGCCCAAATGAGGAAGGGATTGAATGAAAGAAGAACAAGAAGCGAGTTTTGTAGCCCGATGGTTTGGTTTTGCAGGTTGGCGAAAAATGTCTGCAAGTGCCAGAATTGCAACTCAAATTGCATACCGCGTTTTCTTCATGATTGGATTGGCTGGCCTCATCATTGGCTACGGGACCGTCACAGGCTCAGATCCAGGAGGACTGGCAATTCTCACGATGGTAATTCTCTGGTACTTGCTCTTCCAAGTGATGGTGAACTTTGTGTTCGTTGAAGGGTCGCGTTAACTGTCCTACTTTGGCCCTGTCATCTCTTCTGGGCGAACCCATTGATCAAACTCTTCGTTGGTTAAGTAGCCGAGTTCGAGTGCCGATGCGCGAAGAGTGATGCCTTTTTCGTGGGCGTTTTTTGCAATTTTTGCTGCCTTATCATATCCAATGTGGTTGTTGAGTGCGGTCACGAGCATGAGTGAATTTTCCAAATGTTGCGCAATGTTTTCTTCAACGGGCTCCATCCCTTCAACACACTTCGTTCTAAAGGCTCGACAAGAATCGCTCAACAATTCAACAGAATGGAGCAGGTTATGAATCATCATTGGTTTGTAAACATTCAATTCGAAGTTGCCTTGGCTACCTCCGACAGTAATTGCAGTATGGTTGCCCATCACCTGAGCGCAAACCATGGTCATGGCTTCGGCTTGTGTTGGGTTAACTTTGCCTGGCATAATTGACGAGCCCGGTTCATTTGCTGGAAGGGCCAGTTCTCCAAACCCGCATCGTGGACCGGAGCCGAGCCATCGTACGTCGTTTGCAATCTTCATGAGGGATACGGCCAGAGTATTGAGGGCTCCTGAAGCTGCTACAATCGCATCGTGAGCTGCGAGTTGTGCGAATTTATTTTCAGCAGAACAGAACGTCAAGCCAGTGATGTTAGCAATTTCATCTGCCACCATTTGTGCAAATAACGGGTGGGTGTTCAAGCCCGTGCCGACAGCAGTACCGCCTAATGCGAGTTCAAACAAATCATCGAGGGCGAAATCCACTCGGCGAAGATCTGCGTCTAATTGTGCGACCCAGCCAGATGCTTCTTGGCCAAGGGTGAGTGGAACCGCATCCATCAAGTGAGTGCGCCCTATCTTAACAATGCCAGCCCATGCTTTGGCTTTCTCATCCAATGCATTGCGAAGGGCGCGCACGCTCGGTAGTAATTCATGGGTGATGGCTTCGGCAGCGGCGATGTGCATTGCAGTTGGGAAGGTGTCGTTGGAGGACTGGGCGCGGTTCACGTGGTCGTTTGGATGGACGGGTGTTTTCGAACCCAGTTCGCCTCCGGCCATTTCGATAGCTCGATTTGCAATAACCTCATTTGTGTTCATGTTGGATTGTGTGCCGCTACCTGTTTGCCAAATACGGAGTGGGAAGTGATCGTTTAATTGGCCATCAAGCACCTCTTGGGCGGCTGCAATGATGAGATCTCCGACTTCGGGATCGAGTTGCTCAAGCGCTACATTTGTTTTGGCTGCAGCCTGCTTTAGAATGCCAAAGGCCCGAATGACGCCGAGAGGCATGGTGTCGGAACCGATGTCGAAATTGATCAGTGAACGGGCTGTTTG
>CAXHEV010000056.1:0-3415 GCA_964015875.1 uncultured Candidatus Poseidoniales archaeon | reverse complement strand
CCACCACATAGTCGCCAGGTTGGTCTTGTTGGAGCATGCGCCATTGCATTTCGACGTAATCGCCGGCAAAGCCCCAGTCACGCTTGGCATCAACGTTACCAATCCATAGGCATTCATCGAAGCCTTGAGCGATTCGAGCAGCGGTCATGGTCACCTTGCGGGTCACGAATTCAAGACCACGACGTGGGCTTTCGTGGTTGAAGAGAATACCAGTGCATGCGAACATGTCGTAGGATTCACGGTAGTTGCGAGTGATCTCAAAGGCGAACACCTTGGCGCATCCATAGGGTGAGCGGGGATGGAAAGGCGTGGCTTCTGTTTGAGGTACATCTCGCACTTTTCCGTACTGCTCCGAGGAGCCAGCTTGGTAGAAACGGCAGGCTGGAGCATGCTTACGAATGGCCTCAAGGCAGCGAAGCGCGCCAAGACCGGTGATGTCAGCGGTCATCATTGGCGAGCGCCACGATTCGGGAACGAAGGACATTGCACCGAGGTTGTAGAACTCATCCGGTTGCGCCTGAGCCACGGCGTTGTCGATGGAGTTTTGATCGGCTAAGTCACCGTTGAGGAGGTGGAAGTGTTCGTTCTCCATCAAGTGGTTGATGAGGCTGCGGCCGGAAGTCGGTTGAGAGACTCGACGAACCAAACCATACACTGAATACCCCTTCTCGAGAAGTAATTCAGCCAGATAAGACCCGTCCTGGCCAGTAACGCCGGTAATCATAGCCGTCTTGCCGTTCATGTGTCTCCGTTAGCGCCTCCCTTTTTCAATCGTCGCGTAGGATTGAGCGTGAAAACAGAACGCGGTTTGAGAGGC
This sequence comes from uncultured Candidatus Poseidoniales archaeon, assembly GCA_964015875.1. Lineage (GTDB taxonomy): Archaea > Thermoplasmatota > Poseidoniia > Poseidoniales > Poseidoniaceae > MGIIa-L1. The sequence goes on along the minus strand of CAXHEV010000056.1, from coordinate 2,598 downwards.
ATGGGTATATTTGAAAGGGTGTGGATGCTACAGAATATTATGGCAAAGAAGGGCGATGAGGAATCCAAGCCCCTTCGCCTTTTGATGGTTCGAGGTTCGTTTGCTACGTTGGGCGGAGCTGAACGCGACATGCTCCAAGTGATGCGAGGTGCCGCAACACGGTGGTCACTCGGTTTAGCAACACTCGAACTCACCGCGGATGCCGAAGCATTGCTTGAAGGGGCACCGGTAGAGATTCATCAACCAGCCAATGCGCATGAGTGGGCAACAGGGGCGTTTTCAGAACTTACGGCTAAGGCAAGTAGGGATGCCCAAAAGGCGTGGGGTGAGTTGGAAATCCCTTGGTCCGATTACGATGCAGTGCATCTTACAGTTTGCAAGGGAACACTGGAAATTCTACCGCATATACCCGCTCGGATTTACGTACATTACCACTGTCTTGAACCTCCACGATGGTTGTATGAGGACGTGCTTCACCGACACCCTAACGGGCAACTCAAACGCCCACTGTGGATCACGAATCTCATCTTTACCCTTCAACGAAGAAGGGACAAAGCCTTAGTTCGTCAACTCATAAACAGACCCATGTCAGCCGTCTCTGGAAACTCACTGTGGATTCAAAGGAGGATTCACGAGGTGTACGGGCTCAGCATGAATGAAGACAAACCGAACGGTGAACCTCCAAAAAGAGACGGCGCTGGTCGGCCGTTAGAAGCGACGCATGTGCGCCCGGTGGTCGATTTCAAACATTGGCCAGCTGCCCCGGATTCTACGGAAAAGAAAGAATTGGCTGCCGTGGAAAATGTGCCAGATGAGTACGTCGTCACGGTTGGAAGAATTTCTCATGTCAAGGGCACATGGGAAACATTGCATTCACTTGAAAAAACGGGATTGACCATGGTACAAATTGGTGGAGGCGATGCAGAAGATCGAGAAGCCTTGATTCAGGAAGGGCTGAGGATTGGTGTTCCCGTCGTTTGCATGCCTCGTTTGAGCCAACCCGCTATGTGTGGCGTTATTCGAGGTGCTCGGGCGATGGTGAGTCATGCGTATTACGAGCCCTTTGGGCTCACTCCAATCGAAGCGATGGCAATAGGAACTCCAGCGTTAATGGTCGACGAAGGTGGATTTAGGTGCACGCTGTCTCGCATTGATTCGGGTCGACTGCTCCCTCGTGACGACGCTGCAGCGTGGAAAAACGCCTATCTTGACGCAAAGGACCCCGTACTTCGTGAAGCGTGGGCAAAAGCCGGGCGAACCTACGTTGAGGAATATTTCAAGGTCAACGTGCAAATTGAAGCGATAGAACGAATGCTCTCTGCGTGAAGTATATAATGAGTCGATTGTTTAGTCTTCGTGGAAGAAGACTTGCTGCAAAAATCACTGCTAATCATTGGTGCCGGCGGCATCGGAAGTAATCTCGCTGAACTGTTGATTCCAGCCTTGAGGCGATTGAATCTATCTGCGGTAATTACCATGATGGATGATGACGTGGTCGAGGTGGGGAACTTAGGCCATCAACGCTACACTGAAGATGATTTGGGCATGAAAAAGGTCGATGCCCTCGCTGCTCGATTGGCAAAGAAGGACAGTTGTGTTGAACTCATCGCTTGCAAAGAGAACCTTCGTACTGCGGCCCAACTCGAATCCTTTGACATGGCGATTGTTTGTGTCGATCGACCTGAACCTCGTCGGCTTGTTCACGCCCTCAGTATACCTTGGGCTGATTTGCGGTGTGGAGGCGATGGCTACGTGATGTTGAGTTCCAAATCAGAGCCAAATCTCGTTCGCCACATGACACCTGATCACGAACCAATGAGTTGCCAACACCCAGGGGCTCTCGATGACGGAAACCTCGAATTTGGTTTCGCGAATGCAGCCTCATTAGGCGCTCAGTGGGCTCTTCAGGTGCTTCGAGGCCAACAAGCACCGGTTCAATCGATGGGGTCCTTGACCTATGGTGCATTCAATTTCCCTTCCATTCCCGAGGTGAACGCATGATTGTTATTCCTGATTTGGAACAGTTGAACCTTGACGAGGAATCGTGGGCGAAGATCTGTGACTTGGCTGAAAACCGTCTGATTGGAGATGAGGTCATCGAGGTTCAAAGCAACGCTGCCCTGCTTGAGCGTTGGGATGTGGTCTATGTGCTCTCCCGCCTTGCCGGTTTGGAAACCTCAGTGCTCATCGATGCCGAAGACAATGTGTCAGTCGATTGGGGCAGCCCAGGCCGAGTCGCACTCTCGCCTCCAGTAGGTTGCGCTGCTCCGTTCAAAGTCTGGACGCATACTCACCCAGGATTTGATGCGTATTGGAGCGGAACGGACACCAACAGTCTGGCGATCGCAAGCGGGATTGTAAGCAAAGCGCTGGTGCTTGGAGCGCCCGGCATCAAGCAGAGCCTCAACGCAAGCCTCACAGATGTCGATGGAGGCACTGAGCGTCTGTTGGCAAATGGGCCACTGAGCAACTGGACAAAGGAACCTGTGACCCCATGGGCATCATTCTATCAAACAGACACCGAGGCGTCCATTCAGGAGGTTCGAGTATGAGTTCTGTTCGCGGTCCAAAGGACGAAGAAGAGCGAAGAAAGGCCAT
>CAXHEV010000055.1:0-3518 GCA_964015875.1 uncultured Candidatus Poseidoniales archaeon | reverse complement strand
CTTTGGCTCAAACCGCTTCTCAACTTCAACAGGTTCAATCGGCCATGGACACCATACCTCTCGATACGATTGAGTCGAAGGATTCACTCGAAGATCTGAGTCGCTCGATTGATGCTGCGGAGCAACTGAATCAATTGCAAGAAGAGTCAAACAGCGATGTAGCGAGCAAAGCGGTTGACCTCTTGAGAACGCCAGCCTACGATGAGCCCTCCATCACCGGTTTGAGAAAGCAAGATTAGCCGAAATACCAACAAATCTGCTTGTGATTCTGCTGACCCCTACGGGGTCATCGAACGGCCATGACTATATGCAACTTAATGTTCCGACAAGTCGTTGGTGTTTATGCGTCGCTTGTCTCCATTGACCCTCGTAGCCCTTTTGTTGTTGCAAACTCTTGCCGTAGGTATCGCTGCTCCCGTGAGCGCAACCTCTGCCCGTGGCGGGCCTTCTGACGACTGGAGCGTTGAGAGCATTACCATTGGAAACGCCAGTGTAGGCCCTAAACAATGGGTCCAGTCTGACGGAACCGTGGTGGATTATCTCTTACAAGGTGACACGATTGAAGTGACCGTCGTGATTAAGCGCGGTGGAAGCGATGTGATTGCAGAATCATCCGATGTATCACTCGAGGTCGTTCACCCAATTGGGTTTGTCATGGAGACGTTCAACTGGAACACTGGTGACCTATTTGGATCTGGACAACGCGCTGAGACCTTCCTTTGGACAGCAGATGTGGCCCATTCCATTCTCAACACAAGCACCAATGACCTTTCTGGTGGCCTTATTCTCAGGGCAATCACCGATAAGGATTCGAATGGTGATGACCGAAATGAAAACGATGAATTGGAAATGTCTGTCCCCGTGGCCATCATGGCTGATGCCTTTGAAGGCACAGTTGTGAACGGTCAAGAAACCTTCATCCCAGGCCGATACCCTGCTTCTGGAGGCAACGCAGAAGGGGCAGGTTCTTGGCAAACAAATTCTGGTGGAGCCGTCGGCTCGGAGCATTGGGCGAACTCTGCAGATTCATCTAGCAACTACCCTTCGAACGCTCACGACCGTTTGATTCATGCTTATTTTAGCGGCAACGGACAATGCGGAGCAAATGGACAACTGGATGCGGGACTGTCCAACGTGTACCAGATCTATGTTTGTCGCAAGTCCTTCTTTGCTGGGGATTACATTTCGACACAATTCCACGTCCAAGCATGGGGCAGCACCCTTGCAGGTGACAGTGTAGGTCTTGAATTATGGCGAGGCTCTGGAAACTACGCCAATGCCATGGAGTCGCTTCATTGGAACCTTACCAAGGGCAACCCAAGCCAAGCACCAGATCAGTGGACCAACCTCAGTTGGGACCCTCAAGTTGACTGGGCTCAAATTCCAACCCTCTCTAACCCAGACTTGTTCCTCGGTGGCAACTCATGGAGCATGGGCCTCTTGTTGCACTCCGACTCAGGCGGTGCATCTCAAGGGTTCCATGTCGATGATTTCATCCAGTTTGGTATCAGTAAGGTGCAAGATTACACCCTCGGCGTTGATTGTAATAATCCTGCAAATGGATATTCAGCGCCACCAAATGACTTGCTAATGCTCCGCTGCGACGTTACCAACAACGGATACTCTACGGCATCTGTCCGTCTTCAATCGAATGTGACGAACTTGACCTGGATGGACCCCGCAATGCAAATGATTCGCATCGATGTTCCGAACAGCAATGACCACGATACAAACGTGTTAATGCCCGGAATCAAGGCGGGTGAAACCGTCGAAGTTTGGGTCAACCTTTCCATTCCACCTGGTGCTGATGTCCAGCAACAATCTTGGTCGGTATGGTTCACTGATGCAAGCAATCAAAATGCGGGTGAAAAGGCGCGCCTAACCATGCCAGTAGCGGTCACCGAACAGTATGGTGTGGCCTTGAGTTCGACCGTGGGTATTCTCGCCCAAACTCTAGCTCCTGGCGAATCTGGTTTGGTTCCATTCCGATTGCTCAATTCTGGAAACAGGGATGCTGCATTCAATCTTGTCACAACATTCTCGGAAACCGGTTGGACAGCGCTGGTTGTCAATGACACGGGCGCAATTATCCAAAACCCGATCGTTCTCAACCGTGGACAGGCGCAGAATTTCAATCTCAACATCACTGCTGATTCGATGGCAATGCCAGCTCTTGGCACCGATGCAAGCCCCTATGTGAGTTTCAACTTGCGTGCCACTTGTCCCTCTTGTGGCGCACTGGCTGGAAACGATGTTCTCGTTCGAAACATCATGGTTCCAGTCTACCGCGAGGTGAGCCTCGAGGCGGAAGAACTCAACATTCAAGGCCCAGCCAATGGAATTGCCAAGAAGGTTTACATCAATATCTTCAACACAGGAAACGATGATGAGCAATATGATTTGTCGCTCACCCAACAAAACTGGCTGTTGGGTGCGAACCTTGCTGGTGACCAAACCTCAGTCCTCGATGCTTGGGATGGGGAAAGCATCATCCAAGTCAATCTGCCAATGCCTGTTGGCCTTAGCCCCGGCCTTTACGGTGTGACCATCAAGGCTACAAGCGTTGATGACCCAACCGTACACCGTTCAATTTCCCTAAGTGTGGAGATTCTTGACACCGCAGCAGTCGATGTGTCTGATGAAGATGCAGACCAATCCTACATTCCAGGCGATCCACCACAGACAATGGCGTTCGAAGTCAGAAATGACGGAAATAGCGCCGACCGTTTCTCAATGAGTGCGAATGTGCCAACAGGTATGGTGATTGAATTCACGAACTTGTTTGACGGAAACACGCCGGAAATCGATACCGGATCAAGCTACAACGTCACCGTTCGATTCTCCTTTGAAGATGGCACATCGGGCCAACTGACACTCGATGTCATCGCCACGAGCGTGAACGATCCACTCATCAGCGCTCAGGGCTCTGCAACCTACCTCGTAGGCTCACAAAATTGGCTCAAGATTTTACCATCCGCTCCGTTAACGATTGATGAATCCGAGCCTGCTGAAGAGTGGTCCATGACCGTCAAGGTACGAAACCAATACACAACTGCTCAATCGGTGACCATTGATTTGGACAACGGAGAGTCCTCTGCTTATGTTCAAACCAGAATTGGAAGCAATGATCGGTCGTTCGTCCTAGCCGTGGAAGAAGAGCGTGAAGTCACCGTGTACTTTGAGGTCTCAGAAGCGACCTTGCTGAACCTCGGCTCGGATTCGTTCTCCACTAACCTCACGTTGTGGGCACGCTCGGAAACGGTGAGCGATGCAGCAAACACCGATTTGCAAGTGATCCTCATCAAGCAAAGCAACGACGTTGACGGTGCAGGAGCCGCAGACGATGGTCTCCCGATTGGAAGCATTGCCTTGTGGATAGGTTTCCTTGCTGTTATGGGCGCTGGTGTTTTTGTGGTCCTCAATATTCTTCGTTCTGAAGATGAGGAAGATGACTACGGCGGATGGGGAGAAGAAGGCTATGAAAATAGCATTGAAGCAACCTATGGCGCAGTAGCTGC
>CAXHEV010000054.1:0-3932 GCA_964015875.1 uncultured Candidatus Poseidoniales archaeon | reverse complement strand
TCAGGAACTGAGCATGCATGTTGTGCCATGCATCGCCTTCACATGCTTCAGTCCAGCGAAATAAAGGATAGCCTTCGTCTTGTAATCGATCGAGAAATCCACGTTTTGCTGCGCTGATAAGCAAGGTTGGTACACCTAAAAGTGCAGCCTCGCTGGCAAGGGTTACTGATTGTGTGATGACCCCGTCGTGCGCTGAAAGTTCACCGACAAGGCTCCATGGGTCACCATCAAACGCCCCTTCATCAGCTTGCGTAATCAACAAACCATCGAGCGTTGATTCTGGAATATTGATCAGTTCTTCACCATCATGAATTCCGTCGCCAACCAAGCGACGAACGAGCACCCGTGGTGGGTTGCTGACCGCCGATGGACGCAGACTTGGACGCAGGTGAATGTGGCCGTGTAATCCGTTCAAGCGATGAATGGTAGCTGATTTAATCCCGTTCAATAGTCCTCCATCAATCGATTCGTTCCAATGGGTTGGAAGCACGAAATGGGTGGCTGATTTCAAGGCTAATCGGTGAGCGATATGATTGACTTCTGTGTCACTGATGTACCAGCGCTGCTTGATGGAAGAAAGGCGGCGGCGAAGAACAGGAGACCGCCATGCAAGCAATTCAATTGATGCACCGACGGCGACAACACGCTCGATTGGTGCGCTCGATTCACGCATGCACTGGCGTAAAAAGGCATGACTTGATCGCCAACGATTGAGCGCTATACGTCGCTTTTGTGGACCAACTGGCCGATCGACCCAATGAGTTTGGCGTCGAGGGAGATGGCCGTCGCCACCCGCAAGCATGGATTCGACTTCGCTTCGTCGAGTCGCAATGATGACGTCGTTGCTTTGTCCTGCTCGAAGAAACGGTGCAAGAAGCCGAACATGAGCTGGATGGTCGAGGACCCAGCAGGTTCGCATGGCCAAGCCTCGGGTCACACCGTTCTCAATGCATCGCTCAAATGCGAGAAGTTGATGGGGCGCATTGACCCACGCAACTTCATGGAAAAGCAACGAATCGACCCGCCAGGTACCAAGAAGTACGCACCATACTCGCCCGGTGTGATGGTTGGAAACACCATTTGGCTGTCTGGTCAAATCGATGTTGATTCAGGCGACACCATCGAAATTCAAACCCAAGGTGCCCTCAACAAAATCGATGCACTGCTCGGAGAAGCTGGGGCCTCAAAGCACGATGTTGTGTTCGCTCAGGTGCTGCTCAAGTCAATGGAATTCTACGCTCCGATGAATGAAGTGTATGGCGCATGGGTTGAATCCATGGACGTCAAACCTGCCCGTGCGGCTTTTGCTGTTGATGCGCTCCCTGCGGATGCGCTGGTGGAAATTGTTGTTCAAGCCATCCGTTCTTGAGGCGATTTTTTGCCGGGCTCACCCTACCTTGAAGAGCCACCAAAAAGCCTGCTGACTTGGCCAAGGTTGCTGAAATTGACCGCCCCATTTGCGGTTATTGGACTGTGCATAGCAGTGTATGTTGACGCTTTGTTTCAGGTGCTGGCAGTGTTCTCAGGTGTGTTGTTCATCACAGCATTCACCCGTCGTTAAATCCCATAGGCATCCTTGAAAGGGGCAAGCCAATCGACGAAGCATGGACGAATGGCCTGTTCAGTGCTTCAAAGCCTACGATATTCGTGGACTTTCAAACGGTGATGGCACCGGAGAGTTGACGCCAAAATTCGCCTATCGACTTGGAAGAGCGATGGCCACCTACCTTGGTTGCGATGCTTTTGCGGTCGGTCGAGACATCCGTGATTCTTCTCCGGCACTCACCCGAGAATTGATGCGCGGTCTTGTCGAAGGTGGTGTTGAAGTCCATGACTTAGGCATCGTTTCCACTGGTTGCGTCTACCATGCATGCTGGACACTACCAGTTGATGGAGGCGTGATGGTGACCGCAAGTCACCTGCCAATGCCAACCCATAACGGATTCAAGATGTGCAAAGGCACCCTGCCGCTGGCTGGTGAAGAAATTCAGGAACTCAAAGACGTGTTTTTGAAAGGTGAATTCAGATCAGGAGAAGGTCAAATTCGAGATGCGCCTCACTTGGACACCTACATCGATGCGATTATGGAATCGACGGGATCAATTGCTCGTCCAGTCAAGGTCGCCGTCGATTGTGGCAACGCTGTACCAGGACCTGCCATGTCCATGTTGCTCGACAAGATGGGTGTTGATCATGTGGATTTGTACTGTGATTGGGACGCCACGGAACCAAACCACGGTGCAGACCCGACACGACCAAAGAACATGGTCGATTTGGGCAAGGCTGTTGTTGAACATGGTTGTGAATTTGGACTCGGAGCAGATGGCGATGGTGATCGAATCGGAGCTGTTGATGAGACTGGAGCCTTCGTCTATCCAGACCGCTTGATCGCATTGCTGGCCGACGATGTTGTTGGCACCGAAGAAGGAAAAGACCTGCTGATTTACGATGTCAAGTGCTCGATGAACGTCGAGAAAGCCATCGTTGCTGCAGGTGGCCGGCCAATGATGGCCAAAACCGGTCATTCGTTCATGAAGCGAGTGTTAGCAGCCCATCCAGATGCGTTGATGGCTGCAGAAATGAGCGGTCACATCTTCATGGCTGACCGTGGATGGTACGGTTTTGATTGTTCATTGTACAACGCTGCTCGGCTGATTGAGTTGTGGTCGCGCACCAATGGACTGAAGTTCAGTGAAGAATTAAATCGCTTAGCTCCTAATTTGCCAACCACTGGTGAAGTCAAGGTACCATGCCCTGAAGACAAGAAACTCGAAATTGTTGCTGCCATTCAAGGTGCCTTTGACGACTACGATTCTTCAACCATAGACGGTATTCGTGTTCGCTTCAATAACGACAGCACAGGTGAGCAAATCGGATGGTACTTGGCTCGGAAGTCAAACACCGAACCAATCCTTGTGATGCGCGTGGAGGCTGTCGATGAAATGGTTCTGAAAGCCCTGCTGATGATGATTCAACAGCGAGTTTCACCGATCATCAACATTGACAAATTACTGGAATAATCATTTCACCGTATCCCAGAAATTGGTGCTTCCTGATTCAATCGAACCTTTGAGTGCTGACTGTATCCTTTTGGCAGAATCTGAGGACCTGTTGTCTGTAATTTCGAAATCCAATCGCCCAATCTGATTATAGCCACCATCTGAAAAGACTCTGATGCTCCACCTACCTGATGATTTGGCAGGAAGAGAGATTTCATTTTGACCCACCTCTCGGAAATACATCCAGTTTTTATGGTGCTCTCCATGCTCTTGGTCAGTCGCTTGTTCAGGATACAAACCAAACCAAGCCTCAGCACCACTTGGACGATTGTTGATTTTGAAACGTACTGGTTTGCCGACTACTGCTTGTAAAATTTCAATGGATTCTTGCTGTCTGGCAGGAGCATGCTCTTGAATTTGAGTCGCAGCGTTGGCCGGGTGATAGAGTGTAGGTGCCGGATGCTTGCCGCCTGGGGCACCCGGATGACCCCAGGCTTCGACATTTTCCCATACGCCTTCACGCGGGGGAACACCGATCTTTCCACCGGTATGCGCAGCATAGAGAACCCCGACTTTTGAGATGATCATCCACTTGTTCCACTCCGGGCGTTGATGGTTCGTTCCGCAGTCTTGGAAAGCGATGAAAATCTCAGGGTTCTGAGTATGCTGGTAATGGCCGGCGATAGTGCTGAAGTGTCTATTCTCATGTTTTCCGGGCATGAACTCGTAGTTCCCGTTCACTTCCGGACTTCCGGCTTGGGCGACGGTTACATACGAGGGCATAGGTTTGGTAATTGTTGCGGATTCTCTCTGTCCTGAACTGCCCAGAGATGAAACAACCTCGAAGGCGACGTGTGTAAGCTCTCGACCATTGTTGTCCGTATCATGAAGCCTTAGAGTCCACGTTCCCAATCCAGGGTTGGGCAGGGTGAT
>CAXHEV010000053.1:0-3985 GCA_964015875.1 uncultured Candidatus Poseidoniales archaeon | reverse complement strand
GGCCCACATCAAGGCCTGCGTCTTGAGCGTATGCGAACTGAAATTGAGCGAGACAAATTTGTTGAGCAAGCGAAATCTCTTCCAGAGATCAAGACTGATGCTGAACCATTGATGACTGCCACCGCTGCTTCAACACCTGCACCTGCAGAGTCCTCAGGGCCTCCTGATGTTTCAGTCGAAGCTCAGAAGACGGATGAAAAAGGATATGAGTGGTACACTTCAAGCGATGGCAAGAATTGGTATCGCACTCAAGGGTCGACTGAGGAATGGGTTGAATTTTCAAACTGAACAATACCATAGTGTAAGCATATTTTGGGTGCATACAAGGGGTTCTCCATAACTCCCTTTGATTCATCTTGCCTATACACATGGGCTTGCAGTGGGCCATATACAACGGTACCCATGAATAGAGCGGAATGCAACCTATTGAACGCACAGCCCTTGCTCTCTACTAAATACGAAGCAAGTTCTGGGATTATACTGTAGAAGTGGAATTTTTCACTCATTTCTCACATTGGAAGTCGATTTTCTATGAATAAAGACGCACTTTGGGCCCTGCTTGTCGTGATTTTGTTAACCAGCATGGCTGCAATGATGTTCGACCGAGATGACGAACAAACAACCGATGTGCCAGACATTCAACCTGAACAGCAAGAAACCGATGATGGCGTACAGGATGAACCTATTACAGAACCGCAGCACGATGATGGACACCTTCACGCCGCACCAATTCTAAGCTTGATTTCAGCAGAAGACGACGGCAGCATGATCTCGATGAGTGGCTATGTCATTCACGGCCATCCAGATCAGGTGCTCGTTGACGTGTTCTATCTGAACGAAAGCATCGTCCAATTCACGCCTGACGCATCGGGCCTATGGAACCTGACGGTCAACACCGAAGACACTGGAACGGTCAGTTTGAATTTCACCGCAACGCACACCGTAGAGAACACGACCTCTAATCCAATGGTCATTGACATCGATCGCACAGAAGAGCAACAAGAACCAGATGATGATGGTCAAGGCAATGAGACTGAAGACAATGCCAACGATGGCAATTCAACTGGTAATCAAACAGGAAACGGGACGGACGACGGAACGGGAAACAGCACTGGAAACCAAACCGGTAATGGAACCGATGACAGCACTGGAAACGAAACCGATAACGGCACCACCGATCCGACTGGTCCAACTCAGCCGACCTACGATTCTTCCGACATGGGGCAGTTTTGGATTGATGTGTTCCGTTGTCAACCCGGGCATAACATCACTCAAGTCGATGATTTAACCACCACAGCGGTGGAAACCCACGAATGTTCGGTCAGCATCACGATGAACCAGACCCACATTACCATCGTTGCCAATGGACTGCCAGATCACGACTTTGAATCCACATTAGCCTGTTCTCAAGGCAACGATTGCACACGCGCTCAAAACTACGAATGGACCATTCCCCGTTCTCCAGTCAATGATACAACCGGCGGTCATGACGCCACTAACTGCCCGGAAGCTAACGGCAATTACGAGTGCGCTCCCGCCCGTGGTGAAGTCGCCATCGCCGTAAATGGCGTACCGTTTTACGGGCCTGAAGACGGCCCTGGTGGCGATGCGGTCGCCAGCCAACACGGCGCCTATGAGGAAGACCGTCAACCGATTGTGCTCGGAGTGTGCCACGCTCACAACGGACAGGGCGGCACCTTCCACTACCACGCTGATGCCAATTGCCTTCACTGGCACCCCGAAGAGGGCGAAACGATGTTCGATTACGACGACAGCACACCTGCAGCCGTTGCTCAAAATACCGCCAATGGATCTCATTCAGCAGTCATCGGTGTATCTATGGATGGCTACCCAATCTACGGCCTTTGGGGCTATGACGATCAGATGAACATCGTGGAGATGACAAGCTCGTACAAACTCAAGGATGGTGAGACGGGCTACAACGGCATCGACGATTACGTCTACGTCCAAGGTCTTGGACATCTCGATGTGTGCAACGGTCACTTCGGCCCAACGCCTGAATTCCCAGACGGAATCTATCATTACCACTCAACCATGATGAACGGTGAGGGGGATATGGGCTTCCCATACTTCCTATTGTGCTACCACGGTGAGACCTTCCTTGATGAGGGAGGCAACGGTGTGGACTGCTCTGGTTTTGGTGAAACATGGGGTCCTGGCATTGGGCCACCTCCTGAGGGTTGTGAAGGTGGCCCAAATGGTCAACTTGAAGACGTTCAATTATTGACGCCAGCGATGGCACTATCAAACGCATGGTTGTGGATTGGGCTTTTGGCCCTTGTAGCATTACGCGTACGCAGAACTCGTGGGTGAGTCGCGTTTCGTGGAGCGTAATTATTGTCCAACGAGTTTGTAATCATCCGAAAGTGGTGTAGCACCAGTTTCCATAAGGATGATTTGACCATCTTTGAATCGCATGAAGGACATGACGGCTTCAGAGTCAGAGTCGTTTGCGAAGTGGACAATTGAGTGTGCAACACCAACTTCGTCGTTTTCGAACAGAATTCGGCGGTTTTCAGATTGTGGCGTGCCGTCACCTGAGACGAAACCAAGAATATCGGACTTGCTCATGGTGATGCCACCGACGTGTGGATTGAACACGCAATCATCGTGAATGAGGTTGGCAAGTGCGTCGACATCTCCGTTTTCCCAGGCTTCGTTGTATGCTTCTATGATAGACATGTCCAGCCCTAAGGCCATTGTTTCTTAAAATCGTTGTATCAATCGGTTTTCAAAAACTGCTCAACACTTATGTGAACTCTACGTGAATCCCAACCATGGAGCCTCTTCAGTGCCCTCACTGTCAAAATGAAATTGAGATTGAGCCAGGCTCGTATGGCACGTTTGAGTGCCCACATTGCGACAAAGAGTTCACCTATTCACTGCCCCGCCGCTTTAGCCCTCCAAGCCTGCCCACTGTGAGTTTCATCGTGTTGGCTCTGATTTCGATCATGCTGACGATGACGTTTCTCTCCTCTGTAGGATCAAACAGCGACGAGGAAGAAGCGTGCAATGATTCGAACGACCCGAATTGTGAAACCACGACAGGAGATCAGTACGGGCTCACATGGGGCAGCCTTATCGAGGACATCTTCCGTTTCTTATTCAAATCAATAGGCCAAGCCATTGGGTTTTCAATTTCAGTTCTTGGGGGCATGTGTTGTGGGCTGTTCGCTCTGCTTTTCTCCGGATTAGCGATTCGAGGTTATGCCGCTGATGTGAGGCTCCATCAGTCGTGACAAACGCTGCTCAGTTCACTCTTCTTCGGACCACAATCGACGCATCACTTGTCCCGTGAGGTTGCCCGCTTCCAAAGGATCCATGTCGTGTTCAACAATCAGGTGCTTGACTAATTCATGCTGAGCGACGTATTCATCACAGGTTGGGCATTGTAGCATTCTTGCCTTCCGATACCCCATGAATTCCATGCGCCCTTCGCTAGTGGACAGGCGTCGACCAGTTCGCAGCAGCACCGAAACAAAGACCATACTGAAGATGACAATGAAGCATCCAAAGCCAATGAACACTCCGGAAGGTGGCGGATTTTGAACCAACACAATGTCTTGATACACCCTTCCTTGAGAGGAATTTTCATACCGCGAGAGATCGATGATGTGGGTGAAATTTTCACCCTTTAGGGTGAGTAATATCTCGAGATTGTCTTCTTCTTCCTCAGCTTCGATGACGATGGTAAAATCACCGTAAGCATTGGTCAGTGCATTGGTGCCTCGGTACTGATAGCACCCAAATTCCCCCTGACTGCAAGCGATTGAAACGTAATCAAGCGTGACTGGTGATGAGTCCGCATACGTCGCTTTTCCAGATATACGATAGGTCTCAGCACTCACGACTGGACTCAACAGCGTTACGATGAACAGCGCCAGCAGCATTCTTCGCATGTTGGGAAATCGAATCTTCCTGCTTAAAGAGTCTTGATTGAATCCACACTTAGAACACTCCACAC
>CAXHEV010000052.1:0-4250 GCA_964015875.1 uncultured Candidatus Poseidoniales archaeon | reverse complement strand
GATAATCTGCGACTTGGCCATGCAACAATGGATATTCGCTACCGTGATGGAGGCTATGATGCAAAGGCGACAGCTCCGTTCAGCCAATACACGATGTTGATGGAATTCAATCCGCTCGATGTTGTTCTTCCCGCTGGCCATGCTCTGCGTTTGGAACTCACTGAAAATGGAGAAGATTACCTGCCAGGGCCTTGCGCTACGAACCCTGCTGGTGGATTAACAGTCAACGGAGGCACATTCGGACTGCCGCTCATCGACCGGCCGGCCACACACGATGCTTGGTTTGAAGCGCCACCATGGTGGGACCAACAACCCATCCCAAATTGAGGCGCTGACATGCGTGTGTTGGCCTTCGAAGACACCTATGATCTTGAGGCACTTCTTTGCTCTGCCAAGGTTGACCTCACAGGTGTTGAATTGCTTCAAAGATGGGACTCAAGCACCCCTATCCACCACATCATTAAATTCAATCCTGATGTGGTACTGCTGGACTATTTCATGCCACCATACACTGGATTGGAAGTGCTTCAAATGATCAATGAAGCTGTGTCGAAAAAGGAAATATCTCGACCGAGCACAATCGTGGGAATTTCGAGTGAGGCCAAAGCGAACCAAGCCTTGGCAAAGGAAGGAGCAGACGACTGCATCATCAAATTCGAAATGCATCGTTTGTCAATATGGAATACGACAAAATAGTACCTCGAGGCGATGAGGCTAAATTCTGTCTTTCCTTGAAGACGCCATGGCCGATGTAAACGAGGTGAGTTCAACCCTCATAGATGAGCTTGACACCCTCGGGCCACTGCTTGGTATCGTTTTGATTCTAGCAGGTGTGTTCTTGATGCTGCGGGGTCACGAGCGATTGCAATACGTTGCAGGTGCTACTGGTGCAGGAATAGGTTATGTCTTGACGCCAACATTGTCGACGCTTGTACCTGACTTGGGCATCAAAGATCTACATCTGATGGTGATCCTCATGATGCTCCTTGCAGGAATTATGTTGATGACCATTCAATTGAGCATCTATCTGATGGCTTCGATTGGAACATACATCCTTTTCTCGTGGTCTTTTCGATGGCTTGAGGGGCAAGGGATGGAAATCGCTGATAGCGAGTTCATCACCAACGTGATGGCCATTGTGGCATTTTTCTCTGTAATTTGGGTGAGAAAACAATTACCGATGCTGATCTCTGCTTTGCTGGGGGCCATATCGACCTTGAGTGGTCTCCTTGTGCTTAGCGGACAACCACTCGCTCAATTCAGCCCAGAAGACTCATCGACTCTTGTCATCGTGTTTGTTCTCTTTTTGTTGAGCGTCATCTTTCAGTCGCGAGCCATCAAACGAAAATACGAAGAGGAATTTGGTGAAGAAGGGCCACCACCTGCTCACCAAAATCAAGGTGCTGGCCAACAACAGCGTCGGTCATACTCTCCATACGACCTTCCTGATTTGAGATAAGACGCAGGACGAACCTTGAAATCATCAACTCAATTGAGAAGTTTCATGGCTGACGATTTTGACTATGGTCCGCCAAACACGGATCGTCAGACCTTTGCTGCTATTGCCATTGTAGGCACAGTATTAGCCCTGCTTTTCATTTTCCTTGATATCGGGCAATTGGTCTCAAAAAGCGCACAATCCCTCAACAATCCACAAGCACCAACGGTGCCCACCATGGCCTTCAGATTGTTGGCGTTCGCCATGGGTGTCTATGCGGTGGTGAAGATGTTCCAGGTCGGAGCGGGTAATATGATGGTCCTTCTTCATGAAGAAAAGAAGTTGAAGTTGCTTCATCCAATCGGCATTGAAAAGTTTGTCACCTTCAGTTCGTGGACCCTTTTGAGCAACATCTTCTATTTTGGCAGCGTCCTGCTTGCTGCTTTGTATCGGATGAATGAAGCCACTGTCCCCTCATTATTGGAACACTTTCAAATCATCATGTTCGCCGTGGCTTGTGGGTCATCGTTTCTCACTGCAACCGTTGTCCGCCACATCATACTTCCAGATTTTATCGACTCCCAAAGGGATTCGCAATACATGTTCCAATACCATGAGCAAGTGATGCATAATTTTGCTGCTATATTCATGGCGATTGAGGTGCTTTTAGTCGTACCAAGTATGCGCCCTGAGTTTGCTCTGTACTGTGTTGGCATGGGATTGATTTACGTTTGCTTCGCATACATCTTTGCCTACAATGGAGGTGGATTTTATGTCTACAGCTTCATCGATCCCCGCTTGCGTTATGCTCCATTCACAATGCTTGCGCTTGCGCTTGCCATCGCCGTGTTTTACCTCGGCATCATGCTGGTAACCATTGTTGTCGAATGGAACATTATCATCGGCGGAGTATTGATGACGGCATGGGTGTCAATGATCGTTCAGTTTTGGTCGAACAACCCGAACGCTCAATCTTCGTCGTAAGGTTGCCAATCATCTTGGCCTTCCTCGCGGAACCACCAATACCCATCTTCATCTTCAAACCACTCAACGCCGTCTTCGTCGATGGAGTAGCCTTCGACTTCTTCCTCTTCTTCATAGGTTTCATCTTCGGCGTTTGGGTCCACAAGCCCTGACTCTTCAGAGATTTGTTGCTTCAAACGATCGAGTTCTTCATCAGCGTCTGCAAACACTCGGTTTTCAGTGACAATCTCTACTTGATGATCACCCTGGCGAATTGCATCGTCTGATTCAGCCATGAAATCATCACTCATTCGTGCCTTGAATTCTTCAAATTCATCACGGCCATAACTTCCAGTGAATTCATCGCCTTTCGCTTGCATCAAGTCATCGAGATTTGCCCGCTTTTCTCGCTTGAGTTCTGGAGCGTCTGGGACACTGCCCGCATAAAATGAATCCTCATCATCAGACAACTTACCGAATGTTCGGCCCTCAGGATCAACCTCTTCTATTGCTTCAATGATGAGATCGTGTTCTTCTTCGTCGAGATTTTCCTCCTCGTATTGTTGACCTACCATGGTGACCAACTTGTTGAGGTTGCGAGCCAATTTTCTATCATCGTCCTCAAACTCGCTGACGAGTTTGTCGACCTGTTTCAACAGGCGCTCATAGGGCGTACCTGTGATGGCGCCAAGAAAACGCCCAAAGCCGCCTTTCTTCTTCGCCATGTTACTAGCAAGGCGCCAGTCCTTTTGAAAGATTCTTTCCCTCCACGGGCCTCCGCACAGTTCATTCAAGAGGGCTTGTTAGGCTTGGCGAGGACGATGGTTGAAGCTTGGCTGTTAGAGTTGATGACTTCGTATAACGAAGAGTCGTACCAAGGCCGCGAAGCGTACACTGCGCAAGTCCACCTGCCCGGAAAAGTGTTCGAATCATTGGTGTGGTGGGCGCTCCAATCGCTGCCGGATGAGATTCTTGTAGGACTCGACATCGATGCAGAAGCACCCCATGTCACAGAAGTCGATGAACTCTTCAGGGCAGATGAAAGCACATCGAACCTCTTCCAAGGCCAAGGATATCGCATCAAGGAAGCCCACATCGTCAACCGGGGTGATTCGTATTCTGTCCATCACTTGCCAGAAGATTGGACCGATGATATGTTTTCCAGTTCACGTGGCTCAAGAGCAGGACGGTTCACCCATTGGCTCCATACCCACCCAAATGCACCAGCGATTCCAAGTGGAGCCGATGCCGATGCGGCACAAGAGACACCTGGCATCGACATGATCCTTGGATTGCGGTTCTCTCCTGAAGGACCTCTGCCGTGGTTCGATGACGTTGAAGGTCAGCGAAGAAGGGTTGGCAAGGAAGCAGTGGCCCAACCAACAAAGGCCCGACGAAGGTCATTTTTCCAGCGGCAACAACTGCCCGTGCTTGGTGTGGCACCAAGCGGGCATAAGATCCACGAAATTCAGTTGATTGCATTTCACAAAAATGGACTTGGAATCAATGTGGTGCTCGTTGATGAGCTGGGTTACCCATATGGCTGGAACGAGTTTAAACATCAACCAAGAAGCGCTGCATGAAGGCCTTCTAGTCGATTTGGATTGACGCCCAAATCACCTTGCCCAAGACGAGATTGGGAATGCAATTCAATCTGTGTTGAGGTGGAATCGACAACTGAGACAGCAACGACAACATCGTCGGGGAATCGCCAGAATGAAGTCCGTTCAACAAAATGGACGTAGGTTGAATTCTCGTCTTGTTGTTCAACAAGTACATCGGCGTTGTTGGACTCAATGTAGGCATCCAAGTGTTCACGAACTTCGACCAAAGGGGCATCAATAATCAA
>CAXHEV010000051.1:0-4422 GCA_964015875.1 uncultured Candidatus Poseidoniales archaeon | reverse complement strand
ACACGATTTACGCCAATCAGAGCGGTTATTCGACTACGCACGAATTGTACTTCAGTGTGGATACCACGAACGCTCACACGGTGGTTGAGAACCAAACCATCGATGCGATTGGCTTCCATCCACCGTTCTGGAACGGTACGACCACTTGGGCGGTCTCACCTGCCTTGCCGGGCAACCTCTCCATGGACACCTCAACCGGTGAGATCACCGGCATGGTCAACGCCACGCTCTCCAACGCAACGTACACGGTGACAGCGACGCACAGTGGCTCAGGCGCTGCAACGGAAACCTTCTCGTTCAACCTGCGAAGCCTTGCTGACTACGACGGTGATGGACTACCAAACGACTTGCCGGGCGATTACGACCCGGCCGAAGGGCCAACCTCTGGTCTTGTTGCTGACGATGATGACGACGGCGACGGCCTTGACGACAGCATCGAAACGGATACTGGAACCTACATTGACGCCAGCGATACGGGCACCGACCCACTCAATCCTGACACCGATGGTGACGGTATTTGCGACGGTCCAAACGCAGTCCCACCAATTTGTGTTGCAGGTCCAGACATGGACCCGAACGGTGAGAGTTTCCCACCAACCTTGGTGGCCCTCAACAACACCGCCATCTCAACGCTCGCCCCATACAAATCAGTGAGCGGCGGAACCTACGAGATTGCACCGGACTTGCCTGCCTCATTGTCGCTCAATCCTACGACTGGTGAGATCACGGGAACACCAACCGAAACCACCACCAACACGACCTACACCATGTGGGCGAACAACTCCAACGGCGATTCGGTTTCGTGGGACTTCACGATTGAAATCTTGGAAGACAGCGACGGCGACGGACTGCCCAACGAACTTCCGGGCGATTATGATCCAACCAACCCAGATGCACCTGGCCTTGTGGAAGACACTGACGATGATAACGACGGACTTTCCGACACCAACGAATCAGAGATTGGCACCAATCCACTCAACCCAGATACAGACGGCGACGGTATGTGCGACGGACCTGTGGCTTCGCCACCGGACTGTGTTGCTGGCCCTGACGCCTTCCCGCTTGACCCTGCTGGCGACACGGATACAGACGGCGACGGCAACCCTGACACGCTCAATCCTCCTTCAAACAGCGACCCTGCTTTGGTTGAGGACCTAGACGACGACGGAGACGGTCTTGATGACGTCAATGAAACGAACACGGGTATTGCCAACGGCGACACCGATACTGGAACTGACCCGCTCAACCCTGATACCGACAACGACGGAATTTGTGACGGACCAATCGATGTCTATGATCCTCAAGGCAACCTCATCTGTGTTGCTGGACCTGACGATACACCGTTTGGCGAAGCTGCTGAAGGCGTTGTGTATGGGTTGAACAACACACAGTTCTCGAGTCTTGTACCGCCATACCAATTGCCTGGCGCTACATGGAGCGTCTCTCCAGACTTGCCCGAAGGATTGAGCATTGACTCGGTCAGTGGCATCATCAGTGGAACACCAACTGAAATCATTGGCAACACGACCTACACGATTTCGGGTGTCACCGATACCTCATCGATCACCTTTGATTTCAACTTACAAGTTTTGGAAGACACTGACCGTGATGGTTTGCCAAACGAACTGCCCGAAGACTATCCTGTTGAGGGCGATCTTGTCGAAGACTTGGATGATGATGGTGACGGTGCGCTCGACACGGCTGAAACTGGAACTGGAATTTACAACGGTACCGGCGACATGGGTACAGACCCACTTGACCCAGACACTGACGACGATGGCATCTGTGACGGCCCTAATGCGGTGCCGCCTGTGTGCATTGCTGGTCCAGACTCCAATCCTGTTGGCACTGGTCCACTTGGCCCAACTGTTCTTGTCAACAACACTGAGACCACACCAATCAACCCACCAAACCCAGTACCCGGCGCCACGTGGGAAGTTTCC
Source organism: uncultured Candidatus Poseidoniales archaeon (assembly GCA_964015875.1). Classification (GTDB taxonomy): domain Archaea; phylum Thermoplasmatota; class Poseidoniia; order Poseidoniales; family Poseidoniaceae; genus MGIIa-L1. Next base: position 2,479 of record CAXHEV010000051.1, on the reverse strand, counting down.
CCTGCCCTGCCTGCTGGTCTCATCTTTGATTCAGCAACCGGAATCATCAGCGGAACACCAACCCAAGCCATGGACAACACCACGTTCACCATTTGGGCGAACACCACTGACCCAGTGATGTCTGTGATGGCGACGTTCTGGCTTGAAGTCTTGGAAGACAGCGACGGCGATGGTATGCCAGACCAACTCCCTGATGACTATCCTGACACCGGTGTTGAACCCTACGACCTCATCGAGGACGAAGACGACGACAACGACGGTATGTCAGACGAAGATGAAGCCATCATTGGGACGGACCCAATTAATCCTGACACCGATGGCGATGGATTCTGTGACGGCAATGGAACCGGCGATGGCTCATGCCATCCTGGTCCTGATTCTTCACCGCTTGATCCGCTGCTCCCAGTCAACACCGATGGTGACGCTTACCCTGACATCGACCCTGACGGCCCTGGCGGCTTGATTGCTGACGATGATGACGACAATGACGGATACCTCGACGTTCGAGAATTGGAGTGCCTCTCCGACCCACTCAACGCCACAGACATGCCAAACGATCTTGATGGCGACGGTATCTGTGACGCACTTGATCCTGACATGGACGGCGATGGCTTACTCAACGATGTGGAAACTGACACAGGATTCTACAACAACACCGCTGACACTGGAACGGACCCTGCAAACGCTGACACCGATGGTGATGGCGTCTGTGATGGACCAGCCGCTCCTGCAAGTGGTATTTGTTCACCTGGACCCGATGCTTTCCCACACGATGCTGCAGCATCGTTAGATACGGATGGCGACGGTATGCCTGATGGACTCAACGGAAATTCAACAAGCACACCGCCACTTGTCGAGGATGAGGATGACGACAACGATACGTGGCCTGATGAAATGGAAGCCTTGTGTGGGACCAGTTCTGTTGACGCCATGGACCGCCCTGCTGACACTGATGGTGACGGAACCTGTGACACCTTGGATGACGTGATGGACTTAGCTTTCGACCTGTCATACCCAACTCAGTACCTTGATCTATTTGTTAACCAAACCATGGACCCGTTGATGCCTAACGTCACCGGTATGGGTGAAGTTGGCACATGGGAGATTGAAGGGGAATTGCCTGATGGATTGACGTTTGGTATCAGCGATGCTCGTGCAGCCTTGCTCGACGGTGGCTTCCGTGGAACGCCAGTCAACGCTTCAGAACCAATCAACCTCACCGTTTGGGCGAACAACTCGTTCTACAGCCAATCGTTTGACTTGTCCTTGACGGTCTTCAACGACTCAGACAATGACAGCCTGCCTGATTCGTTACCGGAATATTACCTCGGCAACCTGACCGCAGACACAGACGACGACAACGACGGTTATACTGACGAAGAGGAAGCAGCTTGCGGCTCAGATGCTTATGATAATACTTCAAGCCCTGAAAACATTAACAGCCCCGTATGCTCACGAATCGCTGGCGATTTAAGCCCCGATGACGATGATGCAATCAACTGGATGTGGTGTTTCCCATGCCTGTTGATTCTCCTGCTCATCTTGCTTGTTCCGCTCCTCTTTGGCCGCGACCAAATTCTGATGATGCTCGCAGATGGACCAGAGCCTGAAAACACCAACGCAGAACCTGCATTCATCGCAGGTGCTGGTACTGAGGATGATCCGTTCATCCTTGCCCCACTTGAGAACATCAAGCCCGGAAGTATTCATTCGAGTGTTGAAGAAATCACCATCACCAACATGAGCGATATCAAGGTCGAAATGCAAGATTACAATGAATTCGAGAACCACACTCGATTCCAGATGTTTGAAGGAGCCTTCACAGAAGAAAGCACACGGATACTCTCCGTAGGTAAGGATGGAGAGATTGTCATCAACTTCAAGTTCGATGACAGTGCCTTCCCAACGTACGAAGGCGGCACCTATCAAGGCCATATCAAACTTGGAAAGGCGAGTGTGTACTTCCTTTGGAGTGTCACCATCGAAGCGGATGAAGTCAAGGCTGAATCTGAGAAGAAGAAGACCATCAACCGCATCAAGAAGCGAAAGAAGGACATCGATTTCGACCGTATCGGTACCGCCACCAAGAAGGACAAGGATGACCTCCAATCCATCAAGGGCATCGGTCCATACAGTGAAGAGAAGCTCAACGCATTGGGCATCTTCACCTTCGCACAACTGGCCAAGTTCGACCGTGCTACGGAAGACAGCGTCAATGAAGCGATTGAGCATTACTCCGGTCGAGTTCACCGTGACGAATGGGTGAAGCAAGCCCGTGGAAAGATCGAAGCCGAAGCCGAAGCCAATGAGGCTGCGCTGAAGGCCGCCGAAGAAGAGCGACTCAAGGCTGAGCAAGAAGCGCAAGCCGAAGAAGATCGAATCAAGGCAGAAAAGGACGCCGAAGAAGCCGAAAAGCAAGCCAAGAAGGAAGCCAAGGCACAAGCCGACGCTGAAGCAAAGGCTGCCAAGGAAGCCAAGG
>CAXHEV010000050.1:0-4639 GCA_964015875.1 uncultured Candidatus Poseidoniales archaeon | reverse complement strand
ACATGATGTTCATCAGAGGTACTGCGTTGTTTCCATTCTTTGTGCACTGAAACAATCGCATCACGCCATGCTTTGACATCGTCTGAGGCCAAGCATGAGTCTGGTGGCATCAACTCGTTGTGTGAGGCTTCATCTGCACATAGGACGCGAGTACCAGTAGCCATTGCCTCTATCGGAGGATAACCAAAACCCTCGCTCACGCTTGGGAAAAGCAGGGCTTCACAGGCGTACCGCATGTCCATCAGGGCTGCATCAGAGAGATTGCCACCATGACTGGTAAAGTTTGGAAGTGAGTGGGTATGAGCGAGTTCCTTGATCGAAGCAGCTCCACTAGGCGATGCGATGGAGCCCACGTGATGGACATGGATGTCGTCCTTCACCTTTCCATCGAGGCCCCCAAGGACTTTGAACAAGAAATCCATTCGTTTTCGTGGGTCGTGACTTCCAACAATCAACAGGTGGCATCCTTTCTCAAAGCCCTCAGCAGGTTGACTTGCCTTTGTTTGGTTGGCTAGAGTTGGGTCAAATTTTTCCATATCCAAACCAAGGGGGAGCCATACTGATTTCACATCTGGGAAATGGAACTGGCAGGCTGTGAGGGTTGATTTAGAATCACAAATTAGGAGATTTGCTCGCCTGAGACCTTGCTTCAACTTCCGAAGATCCCGGCGGCGAACCAAGGATGGCGATGTATCGCCAATTTGAACCCCGGTGATACCAAAAGTTCGGACCTCAGGAAAGAGGTGAAACAAATCATGAACCGTGACTGCCACAGGAATTTGAGAGTTGCGTGGTACCAGATGCGCTTGTTCCTGATCGGTGATGTGAATCAAGTCGAGGTCTGCTTGTTTAGAAATAGAATTAATACGACGTGGATGAGCAAACCACCGTTGCCATAACCGAGCCACTGCGCTTGGTTTCGTCCCAAGATTGTATTCCTGTACACCGCTTAGAGACCAGCCCGATATGTGACCTCGCTCAAGGGTGTCGACCAAGGCATGGTGCGCCCCTCCAATACCGGTGTTAGGGCCAAGCATACCGCCCCGCACCAGCATGACCTTACGACCCATGAAGCAACCAAGGGTTTGCCCCTCTTGAAGATAAGTTGTGTGGGCGTCTGTGAATGGGGGTTTTGCAAAAAATGAAACCTCGGTGTAAAAATGACATTAAGTAGGTGAGGCAAAATAGCGCCGGTTGAGGACCAAAAATGTCGACGCCCCCGCTCAAAATACCTCGTTCTGAATATCAAGCAGTTCGGTCCTCTATCGAATCAACCATCACCAACGGTGGTGATATTCGCAGCATTCTGGGCAATCAATCAGGCGGTGGGGAAGCGAACACCTTGCACTGGGAAGTTCGGCGTGCAGAGGAGGCTTTACACGTGTTTGGATCTCGATGGACAACCGAGATTTTGACTGCTCTTTACATCGCTGGGCCTCGTCGGTTCAATCAAATGAAAAATTTGCTTCAAGGCATCTCATCACGCACCCTTTCTGACAAATTACGCTTCTTAGTAGAGGAAGGGCTCGTTCTTCGACAGGTCGAGGAGGGGCCTCCTGTCCGAGTGGCCTACGTCTTGAGCGAACACGGTCGCACCTGTGGACGATTGCTTTCACCTCTTGTCGCACATCTCAAAATTCATGCTGGCATGCTCTTGGCTGATGACTAACTCATCGGCTTGAACATGGATGGGATGGCTTAACAAACGAGAAGGTCAACCACCGCTCATGCCTTTGCTTGCCCAGTGGGTTCGACAGCGTCCTTGGTTGGCCGCTGGTATTGCATCTGCTGCGGGGGGCGTTGCTGGTATCGCAGGGGGTATTGCTGCTGCTGCAAGTGCAGTTGGTGGCATGGCAATGGGGAGCATTTCAACCAAAACCAGCGCTCTTGAACATCCGCTGCGCCGACGCATCTTGTCAACTCTAGAGCAACACCCTGGCCTTTGCTACCGAGAACTGCAAAGCACGCTCAATGCCGCAAATGGAACGCTGAGGCACCATCTCGATGTATTGCAAACTCGGCGAAGCGTCACCGTGCTTCCAGTCAACGGACGAACGTGTTATTTTGCTGGTGCACCAACGCAAGTCGAAATTCTTCGTGGCATCAATGTCAACGAAGAGCGTGCTGCAAGTGCACTCCCGATTGGACTCTCGCTTGTTCAGCGATTAATTGTCGAGGACATTGTCAACGAAGGCGTTCCAAGAAGCCAAGCTGCGCTCGCTCGACGCATTGGTCGATCGAGGGCCACCACACATTCGGCTGTCAAGGTCCTCCGCCGCCGTGGGATTTTGCGAGAGGATCGAATTGAATTGATGCCTCACATCGACATGGACATTGAATGGCGGGGAACGAAAGCCGTCGATTATGATTGGAATGACGAACGGCGTTCATCGCTTGGCTAACTCCATTCATTTTTCGCCGCTTGAGCGCCATTTACTGCACAGTCTTCAAAGACCCTCGTCGGTCGACATTGACCATGTTCAGTGTCCGGATTCAAGAGGTACCTCTTCCAACCACGGAGCGAGACATCGATGGGCTCGTCGCATGGTTCATCGAAACCTTGAGTTTGGTTCGAAAACGTGGTGAAGCGACAGCTGACTTGGGCCGTGCTGGTCCCGTTCATCGATTATTGAGAGACTTTCTGTTCGCACAACCCACCTCAAGCTGGGACGCACAGATGCTTGCAGATGAATTGGCACTCACCCCCGCATCACTCAATCATCATCTCTCACGTCTGGTTGAATCTGGTCTTGTCGGCTACACCAATGAGGGAAAGGGATGGAGAAAGTACTACTTGCGAGGTGGATCATTGAGCAACGCCATCGAGTTTTTCACTGTTCAAACACAAACCATCGTTCGACAACGCCTCACATTGGTCGAAACACTATGGACTCGAGAACCGTTGCGCATGGCGCTTGAGGTTGCTGAAAACGACACTCCGTTACTCACCCTCGGTGTTGTTGAAGCACGTCCGATTAGCGAGGAAAACAGCAGTCAACTGTCCCAATGGATGGGTGATTTTGGCCTCTTGGGTGAGCGGCCAGGAAAGGAATCACATGCCAACTCAATTTCTGTTCAACTGTTTGAGGTGCTGCTTTCCCGCGGCGCACCGCTTTCCCTTGACGAGGCTGCAGAATTAATCGATGGCCCCAAGGCAAGATTAGGGCGTATACTTGAGCGATTCAGAACAAGTGGGATCGTTGAACGGGTGGCCAGAATCGACAGACTCAGCATTTCATTGTGGACGGCTATGCTTGCCCAACATCAACGCCGAGGTGAAGATTGGATGCTCAAGAAAGGCGGCTTCCAGCGCTTATTGAACACGAAACAACAGTCGACCCTGCTTGACAAATTGAAGAAGGGGAAACTCAACGTTGGCGATGTCGAACAGGCAATGAAGAGTGTGGAACCAACAGAGCAGATGCTTCTGCTTAACCTGCTTGGTGGCCGTCTTCCAATGGGCCACAGAATGGTTGGAGAGCACCCTCGAGATGCTTCCAAGAGGGTAACTGAACGACTCGACCGCGTATTACGACGGATGCGCAGAGTGGGTGAACTTGTGGAACAACTCGATGCATAGGTGGCGAGCACATGGCAGAACACATCGCTTCGAAGCCAGGGGTTTGGGATGGTGAGCCAAGGCCGCTGTTTTTGGCACCCATGGCAGGGGTTTCAGATCTCCCTTTCCGATTGTTAGCAAAAGCATGTGGCGCTGACGTGACCATTACAGAGTTCACCAACAGCACAGCTTTGACGAGAGAAGCGGCGGTTTCTTGGCGAAAAATGGAATCACATGAGACAGAAGTCCCATTCATTCCTCAAATTTTTGGAGGCGACCCTGGCGACATGGCAACAGCTGCAGAAATGCTTGCACCAACAGCCGACATCATCGATCTCAACTTCGGTTGTCCCGCACCGAAAGTCACCAAAATTTGTGCAGGTGCGGCGCTGATGGGCGAACCAGACAACCTAGTTTCCATGGTTGACGGAATTATTCAACGGGTCGATGTACCGGTCACTGCGAAGATGCGGTTGGGAACCGGCCAAGGTGCCAACAATGCGCTGGAAATTTGCAAGGCATTGGAAAACATCGGGACAGCGCGTTTGTGCGTCCATGGCCGAACTTTGCGTCAACGCTATTCCGGTGAAGCTGATTGGATGGCCATCAAAAGCGTCGTCGATGCCGTCGAAACGCCGGTGGTCGCTAATGGTGATGTCGTTGATACTGCGAGCGCCAAGGACTGTTTGGAAGTGACCGGTGCAGCCGGACTGATGATTGGCCGCGGTGCTATTGGTCGGCCATCGGTGTTTGGAGAAATAAAGGTCGGACTCGGTTGGATGGAACACGATGATCTGCCTTGGGTAAAAGCGAACAGCGAAGACTGGTACGAAAAGTCCCCTGTCGCTCAATCATTTGCTGCTCGTCGATGGTGTTGGGACAAATACATCGAATTCTCACATGAGACAGCAGGACTGCAGCCTCGATGGATGCAAAGGCATGCTGTCGCATTTACCAAGGGTTTGCCCGGAGCAAAGAAGATTCGAGCAGTCATGCATGGCGCACCAACGCCAGAAGCATTCGCTGATGGTATCAGTTCCTTCTTAGCGGGCAAGACCGCACAATGAGGTAGACTCAGAA
>CAXHEV010000049.1:0-5046 GCA_964015875.1 uncultured Candidatus Poseidoniales archaeon | reverse complement strand
TGCTACCAGCGATGTTGACGATTTGATTGGATTTGCCATTGTCCAAATCTTGAGCAAGACCAATGTCATTGCGAACTTCAAAGTTGGTGATCATTGCATCGTTCTCGACAGCATTGCCGCCCGGTGGAGCAAGCAGAACTGCGGATGGAAGTCCATTGACGCCGTTTGCTGCAAGCAAACCTGAATAGATGCGAACCTCATCTGTGTCTTCCCAATATGAGTTGACGATGAACCGCCAAGTGATTTGCTTTCCATCGGTGATGTCAGATTGCATCGATGTGGATTCAAGCGTGATTAAATCGTTCACATCTGAAGCCTCGGCAAAGCCCATTGCATCAGAGTATGAAAGCACGACTGTGCCTGTGTTGGATTCAAGGGTCAAACGACTCTCAACCAAGGACGAAGTGGTTGATGCCGCAACGGTGTGAGTGGTCACAACCTCATACAGTTGTCCGTTTGGATAGAATCCAACGGGATTTCCGGTCAAACTGAGTGTATTGTCATACCCGCTTGCTGTGACGATAGCGAGGTTTGAGAAGGTCAATCCACCCCCGCTTGTAGAGGTTACAGCCAATTCGACGTTGGCCATTGATCCACCAGTCCATAGGGCTACACCCTTGTTTAACTCAAGGTCGAGGCCGTCAGAATTGTCGAGTGTGGTTGTGAAGTTGTAAATGATGTCAATGTCTCGAATCACCATTGTAGCACCAGTTTCGGAACTTGGAGAATCAGCCTTGAAGCGGAACGTCATCCATTCGTTTCCATACGCATCAACGTGGCTCACAGGAACAAGTGGATTGTTCAACAATGAGTTCAATGCGGCGGTAAGGTCGGTTGATGAGAGGTACTCTGGGAGCACTCGTGTGATGTTATCGATCGCTCCGAGGCTCTCTTCTTGTGTTCCTGAAAGAACTGAGAAATTGAAGCCTTCCATTGGGTCGGTGCTTGAATGAATCATCACTTCGTCAAGGACAAAATCAGAAGAAAGTACGACTGCGCCCTTGGGGAGCATGAAGTTTCCACCTTCTGCAACACCTGTCAAATCGGTGCTGATGTTTGCTGAGTCTGTACCGTAGTTGATTCCGTCAATCTTGTTGAGCAAGAAATTTGTTTGGCGGCCAAATGAACCAAATGCTGGCTCATCAAAGCCCCAGTCGACGTTTGAATCATTAGCGACATCAACTTGGAAGTTGTCGGCGTGGTGGCCGAAGTGAAGGTCAAACCATATGCCAGCTACGTTGCAGTTGTTTTGATACGAAATCATTGACTCAAAGCCAAAGATTGGAGTATCGAGGATATACTCAGTGTCTGGAATCATACCGACCAATCCGTTGCCGCCATACGCTTGAAGATCGATGGATGGAATTTCTGTACAGTCGTCTTGGACGTGGGCTGTAATTCGAGTGATTGGCTTCGAGAAGCTACTTCGTTTGAGTTCAGGATTGTATGAATTGTCGGTCAGTAATGGCGAGTAGGTCATCGGCTCTCCGCCTCCGGCTTCCCAAACACCGTTGATGACGCCCATGGTCATCTCATCGGTTTGATTGAAACCAGTTCCAACTCGCGTACCGATGCTAAATCCATGGAAAACTGGGCTTGAAAGTCGAGAAGAACCTGAATCAAAACTCATCCTGAAATCAACAGAGGGGTACTTTGTCGAATTGATTTCCCACAATTCGATAATTTTACCTTGAAGGCCAGACATTGGGTTGCCATGGTTATCAATGACAGTCATACCAGTAGAAGAATCGATCACTTCAAGAGAAAGGGTGGCTGAAGAAGTGGTTTCGGATTCAATGGTGAGGATACCATAGCCGTTTGGTTGGTTGTCACCACTTTGAACCGATGGTAGGAAACCATTGATGTCCATGGTTGCTGTTTGAGGCAATCGATCACCGACTCGGAAGTTGTCGATGTACCAACCGGCTGCGCCGCCATCAGAGCCAGAGATGTCGTTGTCGTCTAAGACAAATCGGAGTTGAATATACTGGCCGACATATTGGATCAGGTCAACCGCAATGTTAGCCCATCCAGTAGGGTTTCCAGTGCTGACCGAAGTGCCGCCAAGAGCGTAGTCTCCGGCTGGAACTTGGTTGCATTGGTTGTAGATTTCGCCAGCGTTGTTTGAGCCGGTGCTGACCCGGTAGTAGCCGTTGGAATAGCCCAATCCGGTCGAATTACCGATATCGATATCGATGTATTGGAAACCAGATGCATCTGGTGGGAACACGCCATTGCTGGACGTTCGAATTTGTACATAAGCACAGTCAGTGTACTTGATCGCAGGGTTTGTGGTAGCTGGGGTAATGCGGTCAAGATCGTGATAGGAGTCAAAATAGGCCGTGGTATCTTTGAGAGCAAGATCGATGTACATCGAGGGCGAATTGAGGGCGTAGGTAAATCCGTAGTTGTTGCCTTGATTGTAATCATTATCGGTGTAGTCATTGTCGTTCAGACCTGTTCCCCAGCAGTATGTGCCAGAGTAACAATCAGGGACACCGGGTGGGGCTGGTCCGCCTTGTCCACTGGTTTCGCCATGGTCAAAACCATACCACTTTTGATAGAAATCACGCTGATCGACGAAACCACCCATGGTTTCTTCGAAGTCGGTGAGGTATCCTTCTGCCGTTAAGGAGACTGGTGTTGCAGTAGCACCGTCTTCAAACGTGAAGTGAGATTGGTTAGAGAACTTGGTAAGTTGGTTGTTGTAGCTCGGGTTCCAAACCCTCGACATCGTTTCAGTGTCGATTCGCTGATGAGCTGCGTGCTCTAGCATGTTGACTGAAATGTCCATGCTTGCGCTTGTGACCGTATCGCCTGCTGGCAAATCAATGCTGCCACTGTCTCGGTCCAAAAAGGGAGTGCCATCACGCATTTCGATGTCTGCTTCAGCATCTTGGTTAGCGAATGTTGTCACGTTGGCGGCACCCGCAAACGGGGCTAAAACCATCAATGCAACAAGGAACAATGGGGCTCTCAAACTTCGGTTATCGTGTGTCATGGACTCACCTGCTCATTAGGCGAGGTTTCTTTTACCTAAAATCGCATCGGACTCACGCCTCCGTATGAGGTGTCAAATTTGAGCCCATTTCGACAAAGAATTTCACGAAGGGACCTGCCATAATCGAGGCAAAACCAATGATAAGATTTCATCAACACCACCAGCCCAATGTTCGCTTTTGGAGCCGTTCTTGGTTAAGAGGGCGAAGATCTGCTTGCGTGAAACGAAAACGATGCACACCTAGGACTCATCCAATCTCGGAAGTCGTGCATTGAGATGAGGAAACAGCCCTCGCAGTGGTTTGCCCTTGCCAGAGTTCATGAGGGTGAAGGCGTTGCGAAACATATGGAACACTACTCAAAAGAGCCCGTTACGCTCATCGAACACATTTTCCCTGGCGACACAAATGACCACGACACGTTGTTTGGTGGTCGACTTCTGTCCATTATGGACAAGGCTGGAGGTATTGCTTGTTCGAAATTTGCCCATCGAGAATTTGTCACAATTTCAATTGACACGTTGAAATTTATTGCCCCTGCCCGGCAAGGTGACTTGTTAGAAGTGACTGGAAAGGTCGTCTTCACCAGTACACATACAGCATGTACCAAAGTGACTGCAATGGCAGTTGATAAGGCAACCTGGAAGAAAAAGAAGATTTGTGAAGGCTACTTTTTCTTTGTTGCCATCGATTCAATGATGCGGCCAATCCCAATCCCACAACTTGAGGCTCAAACCGAGGATGAAAAGGCAGATTGGGCCCATGCTGAGCGCATCCGAGAGCAAATGCGCAGCAACAAAACCGACTGATTCACCCCTACATTGATGTGGACCCTGCCGGTGGGCGGGACATGCCTGTACTCAACATAGCCATGGTCGGTAGCGATGATTTGGCTCGTGAAATTGCGAAGCCAACCGACCAACGCGATGTTCACACCTATGTGCACAAGGAATCCGATGCAGATGGCCCTCGAATTTTGTCAATCATTCGGCCAGCAAAGTATCCAGAGCGTTTGCGCCCGTTTCTCAATGCCCTTTCAGCTGCCAGAGTTGGCATCATTGAAGTCCAGCGTATTGATGCTGTACTGGGAGAGGCACTGGTGGCTTTTGCAAGCTCAGGGCTCACCAAAGGAATGGCCATCATCAACGCCCCTGATGGTGAATGGGTCGACGAAGAACAGGCAAAAATGTTGTTCAAGCAGGCTGGTTTAGCAGACTGGACCTTTGCTCAAGGCGATGGTATCGAACTTCGGACGATTCTATACGGCTTCATGGATGACATCGCTGATGAATTAAAATCAAATGCTGAAGCTCCTTTGGTGATTCCTGTCGATCAACATTTCAACGTCAAAGGCATTGGACTTGTTGCGATTGGATACGTTCAATCAGGGACTGTCAATGTGCACGATGAGCTTGTTCTTCTTCCGGCGAACGGCACGGGGAACGCCAAATCTCTCCAAGTGATGGATGATGATGTGCCTGCTGCGATGGCGGGTGATAGAGTTGGCTTAGCCCTTCGAAACGCTAAGGAAGACCACCTCGGGAGCGGAACACTGCTAGTACGACCTGCGGTTGAAGATAAAAAGACAAACACAAGCATACCACTTGCCGTCATAGCCCATGAGCGTTCGACCATTCATCTCCAACGATCACCATTCCAGAAGAGGACGTTGGCAGAAGGGGATGTCATTCATGCAAGCGTCGATTTGCAATTTGTTGTTGGCCGAGTGGTGTCCACAGACGGAGAGGCCGCGGTCATCGCATGGGAAAATCCGTTGTTTATCCGTCGGGAAAACCCCGAACCAACATTGATTGCTCAACTGGACTCCAAACCTCGAATAATGGGCAGCGCCCGTTTGGAACCCCTTGAATGATTGATTCAAAGGAACCAGTAGTAATAGACGCCGACACCGGCAAACGGTAGGACATAGGTGAGGAAACGAAGTGGTTTCCACCACCAACGGTCGGTCCATTGTTCGGTTTTATTGCCAACGGCTTCGAGTGCATCTTCGACCATCTCGGGATTGCCAAGCAATTCAATCATGCTC
>CAXHEV010000048.1:0-5109 GCA_964015875.1 uncultured Candidatus Poseidoniales archaeon | reverse complement strand
GGTAAACGATGCGCCAGATGAGTTGGCCCACTTCATCGCCTTACCGATTTTTCTTCCTCGCAATTCAAGATCAACACGCTCTCCTGCGTTGCGTAATCCTGCCACAAGTGGCAGCACGTGATCAACATCGATGCCAAATGGAATCACGGCAATCGAGCCGAGTGGATCGTGTTCACCCGGGACGACTTCGTCTCGACCGGCAGCTTCTGCTTGGGCCTCGAGGGCAAGCAATACACGGTCAAATCCAAGGCCAAATCCACAGGCAGGATCGAGGTCTGGTAGTCCAAACAAATGAAGCAGTTTGTATGAACCACCGCCGAGCACTTGCCCTTCACCACCCATGGCTGGAACCTTGACCTCAAACACCATGCCGGTGTAGTAATCCAAGCCACGTGCCACAGTCAAATCTACGGCAAGAGAAGGTGGTGAGGGTGCGAGGTGAGCCACTGCATCCAAGGTAATTTGCAATTCATCCAACGCCTCGAGGGAGACTCCGGTGAGGTTTGAGAGGATTTCACGTGCAGGACCAAGTGTTTCTGCACCACCCTCCAAATCCGCCAAGGCTCGAAGAGGTGCGGTGTGAACCGGGTCGATACCGTGAGCCTCAAACAGGGCTGCAAGCCCCGCATCATCGCCCTTATCGAGCAAACGCATAGCGCCTGCAATTGGGGGTTCAGTAGCGCCTTCGGGAACCTCAGATGAAAGCCCCAATCCGGTGAGTGCACCCTTGAGAATACCAACGTGGCCGATGCGAATTTCCCAATCGGTCAGTCCGCAAGCATCGAGCATGTCAATCGCCAAAGCGATGACTTCGGCCTCAGCAAGTGGGCCTGATGCGCCAATCAGTTCCACCCCGTACTGGAAAAATTCTCGATAACGGCCCTTCTTGAATTCCTCATAGCGATAGCATTGGCCGTAGTAGGACAAGCGCAATGGTTTGGTATCGTTGCGCATTTCTTCTGCGATCATTCGCATGACTGGTGCTGTAAGTTCAGGGCGCAGGGTGAGTGGTCTTCCACCCTTATCCTCAAACGCATACAGCTGACTGATGACGCCCGGCCCTGACTTCGCGGTGAACAGGTCAAGGGATTCGAAGACAGGTGTTTGCACCCGCTTGAAGCCGTGGCGGCGTGAGCGTTCTTCCAACAATTGCTCAAACGCTAAGCGACGCGCCATCACCTGTGGGGTGAAGTCGCGAGTACCGCGTGGGCGTTGCACCATGCTTCACGCCACTCGCTAACCGTTCATCACCCCTTCGCCTTGTTTCAAGGTCAAAAGGCGAGTTCATTCCTCTTCATCTGCAACCGTTCGCCATTCGACATTCCAGTCATTGGGGTCAGCTGCAACCTGTTCTGAATCCCATTGAACCTCATCATCAGTCCCGTTAGAGGGGTGTGGTTCGGAAGATGAAAGCGATTCGAGGTCTGGTGCTGCTGGCAGTTCAGGGTGAGGGGTGTCCTCGACGACATCTGCCTTTGCGAGTTGTTCTAACTTTTCGACCAAAGCCCAATCAGGTTCGCTGACGTTTTCGCCTGTTGGCGACACAACGCCGCTGTCTTGTCGAACCTCGACAGGAGCTGTAGCAAGCAGGACATCGAGATCGTCTGCATCATCAAGATCCGTTTCATTCAACGAAACCCCATCCTTAGGCGCATCGATCTTGCCTTCGAATGAAGGCGTGTGTTGGCCAACTTCTGTTTCTTGGCTTGGCCCTGAAAAGGCTTCCAGGGCATCGGTCAGAGCACCAGCCGCAGGCGGTTGTGCTCGTTGGTTTTGTTCATCTTTTTTCCTTAGATAGATAGCTTGCTCTTCCATGGCGGCTTTTTCTTCAGCCATCTGGGCCTCGACAGCTCGCCACATTTCTTGTTCTTGTTTCTTCTTGGCAAGTTCTTCTTCCCGCTCGAGTTGAGCCTCACTTGGTTGATCGTACCTGCGCCAAAACCACCAGGCAATACCGATGAACAAGACCGAGATAACAAAGCCGGTGATGAGGGTTTCAACGAGGTCTTCCACCCGCTCACGTCCTTTCCATCAAGCGTTATTTCCTGCACTGAGGTGTTCGAACCCTGGTGCTACTTCGCCAAGAGCCACGACGAGTTCATCGTCGCCACCAGGCAAGGTGCTGATGTCAACTTCTGCACCTTGAGGTATGTTTCGATACAATGGGCGCTGCACAAGGAACTTGTTGAAACTGATAAAGAGCGCTGCGATGACACCCCAGAAGAGGAAGATGATCGACAACCCCTTTGGATTGGACGGGTCCCACACATCCGGTGTGTTCGCAATCATATCGGCGAAGTATGAAATCATCAGCACTGAAAACAGGATTGGGAAGGCCAAATACATCAGCAAGTCCCACCAGCGACCGACTTCCATATCGTTGTCACCCGTGTTGATGAAATCATCACGGAAGGCTGAGACACCAAAGCCAAGGTAGCCCTTGAAACCGGGAGGAGCTACACCAGCCTCAACGCCGGACTTCCAGCGGAGGTAGCCATACTTCCAAATCGAGAAGGCGATGAACAGTCCGGAGAACATCAGGCCATAGCCCCAAATGTGATCTTGAACTTCTAGGAATTCTGGGAACGCAACACCTTCTCCGTCTAGTTTGACCCACATGATCGCGGATGGAATACCAAACAGGAACAGGGCTGCTCCAGTCAATGCAACTGACTTCTCCCGGTTGTAGCCGTGGTCAACGAAGTTTCGAACACATAATTCGACGGTTGAAATCATTGAGGTCATCGCAGCAAACGACAACGCGAGGAAGAACCCTGCCATCATGAACAGCGGACCTATCGGTGCAAACGGTGCTTTGGCAAAGACTTCTGGCAGCGCCAAGAAGGTGATCGCAGACGAACCGCCAGTCACTGTTGCAAGTGGGTCTGGGCTGACGGCGAAGATGGCTGAAAGCACAGCTAGACCTGCGATGATGGAGATGCTGTTGTTGGCAAGTCCCATGGTGAACGCGTTGAGGACTGTATCCTCGTCCTTGCTCATGTATACCGCATAGGTGATGCACATACCCATTCCAGCGGAACATGACCATGCTGACTGAGATAAACCATTGATCCAGACTTCCGGATCTTTCAGCATCCCAAAGTCCACGGTAAACATGAACATAGCACCGTCAAGGCTGCCGTCTTCCATGTCCATCCACAACGAGAGGAACAGGGTTAGGAAGAGCAGAGCAAACAGTGAAATCATCAAGTAAAAGTTGACCTTTTCAATAGCTTTTGCACCCTTCCAAATCGCTGCAAGTGTCAAAACGATAACGAGGAATTGGAAGAAAATCACCTGACCAGGTGATTGTAGGAAGGCGTTCCAAACTTCGGTGGTGTCGACACTTTCACCCGTCAAGGCCCCGCTGATTCCCAGTTGGAAGTACTTGATGGTCCATCCAGAAACAACGGCGTAGTAGAACCCAATCGCGGTTGAAATCCATGCAGTCCACAGACCCATCCATGCGAATTTCTTTCCTGCAAAGATTCGGAAGGTTCCGATCGTACCGGTTCGGCTTCGCTTACCCATCGCATATTCTGCGATGACCAGTGGAATCGACCATGCAAAGAGGAAAATCAACCAAGGAACAAGGAATGTTCCTCCACCGTTTGCTCCGACCATACGTGGGAAACGCCATATGTTGCCCGTTCCGATGGCTGCACCAATCGATGCGAAAATAAGACCTAGACGGCCGTTAAATTGGTCAGATTGCCCTTCATCGCTCATTCAAAACCCTCCTCAAGCCTTTGCCTCTTCTTCGAGAACAGCATCGGCTAGGTTGAGTTCTTCCTCATCGGAAAGCATCATTCTGAGGCAGATTGCAAGACCACCCCACACAAAGGAGGCCGTGATTCCAAACATCAAGAACGACCCAAAGAAACTGCCGTAAGCAGCCCTGTATGAGAGGTCAAGTTCGTAGTATGCACCGTCAGCCGGGTATTGATACAGGTCTGATCCAGAGAGGGTTGAGACCGTGGCCTTGTAGTGCAGTTTACCCGTTGCAGTTTCCGAAATCGGCACCATGCCTCTCAGGATTGTTCCGTTGCCGTTCGACACGGAGCAGGATTCTCCCTCGACTGCCATCACTGGCACAGAATCCCAAGCAGTGGTTGCCCATTCTCGTGGACCGTAATCACTCTGCAAGCGACTTGGTTTGACGGTTCGCCATTCAATCATGGACTTTGACTCACTGTACGGGAAGTCATTGGAAACGCACAAATCGACTGGGATATCTCCCTCAGGTGGGATTTCCACTTTGTCGTCGGACTCGAGGTAGTTTTGTTGAGAGATGTTCGCAATTGCAAGATCTGCACGCTCACGTGGGCTGTCTGCAATCTCAGCGATATAGAAACCAGTTCCAAGATTACGCACAGCAATGTGATCAATGTCATCTTCATGCTGGTGGAATGCAGTTCCAATTTCAGAAGTGTAGCAGTACGCACCGTGAACGCCATAGTGCCAGTCGCAGAAATCACCAGAGGTTGGGTAAAGATCTGAGGATTGGAGGTTGGCGTATTGGGTCATGTCGGCCATTTGTTGTCCGTGGTACTTGAGTTGCTCATGGTCAGGGCTTTCACAATCTGTGCAGTGGCCCCACGGGTAGAGAATCAATTCCGAGTAGGAGTGGTGGGTAATGGTCGCTTTGAACTCGCTTGCACCGTCACCGGTGTCGTCGTTCATCTCGGTCATGTCTTGGATGAACTTGGTTTCTGGTTCGGAGTTGCCGCCCCACCAGTCTTCATCGGTCACGCCATCTGCGTCGTCATCTTTCCCATCGACGTGATCTTCGTTGGTTTGCCCGTCACCGTCGTTGTCGGTGTCGTCAACCGGTCCGTTGTAGACATCGTTATTCTGACCTGCATAACACATGCCCGGGAACAAAGGTCCTGTAGCACCTAGAGGAGCGCCCCATTCGAATTGATAGTTGCGATTGAGGTCGACCCCGTCGCATCCTTCATCCACGGATTCGTCAAGATCTGGAACTGGTGTCACACCAGTGACAGTGTTGTCACGGAGGTTCTTTCTCCAACCAGCCGCAGAGCAATCCCAAGCTTCTTCTCCAGGGCACTGGCCAGGCATGTAGACTTCACGATCGTAGATGTTGCC
>CAXHEV010000047.1:0-5276 GCA_964015875.1 uncultured Candidatus Poseidoniales archaeon | reverse complement strand
GGGTCCTCATCACCCTTGGCCATGACAAGGCGTTGAGTCATCGTCATAAGAGTCCACCTCAACCACAAGCCATGAACGAAGGTCATACCGTCACCGTCGAATGGTCTGGTGACCCTTCGCTTGGCACCGTGTACCTCGCCGCAGCATCACGCCCACACTGCAAGGCTTCACTTTCTGAAAAGGATGGCCAAGCACACCTGATTGTTCGAGTTCATCACCAATCACTTCAACAATTACGGGATATTGTGGATGAGATGATGGTGGCTTTGGCCGACATCGAAGGCGAGTAATCAGTCTACCAAATCGAGAATGACCGGTGCATGGTCTGAAACATCCAGTCCACCCTGGCGTTCGATCCGTATCGATTTCACCCGCTTGGCCGCAGCGTCATTGAGAAGAAAGTAATCGATGCGCCATCCACGATCTTTGATTCTGGCTTGACCACGATTTGACCACCACGAGAAAATTTTCTCGCCCTCGCCAACCTGTTGTCGAAACACATCATGCCATCCGTCGTTGAGCAATTCTGAGAACCAAGATCGTTCATGTGGAAGAAAACCACTGGATCGAGCGTTGCCTTTAGGATTCCAAATGTCATCTTCTGTATGTGCAATGTTAAGATCGCCGCACACAATAACTGGTGTTGATGCCTCGAGGTAAGGGCGTAGGAAATCCCGCCATTCATCCATCCATGCTTCCTTGAAGGCTTGGCGCTCCTCTTTGTTGGATCCACTCGGCAGATAGGTGTTGATACAGGTCAATTCGCCGTGCTTGGTCACGAGAACCCTGCCTTCTGAATCTTCACCGTCAATAATCCCACCTTTACCGGTGCTCGTGGAATCGGTCCTCAAACGGCTGAGCGTGGTCACGCCCGAGTACCCTTTCTTTTCAGCAGCATGAAGGTGGACCTCATACCCTTCTGGCCATTCCCAACCCTTTGGCAATTGCTCAGGTAGGCATCGCACTTCTTGGAGCATCCATACGTCCGCATCAATGGAATCAAAATAACCATCAATACCTTTTCGAATCGCAGCACGGATTCCGTTGACGTTCCAAGAAACAAAGCGCATGAAGGCTCCTTATGCCGCCGGTGAATAAGCATTCAATGGATGGCTTTTGCAATTAGCCGTCCTGCTTTACGACCGGAGGCGACCGCTCCATCTGCCAAACTGTACTCTGATTCGACCCAAGCGCCCGCCAAGAGAATGCCCTGCGAAGCAAATGAGAGTTGGTTCAATTCTTCTGACGGAAGTTCGTGAAGTGTAATTTTATTTTGACGGCCCTCTTGAACGATGTGTTCTCGCCACCCCAAAGCTCGCTCGTCAAGAAAGGATTCGAGAGCAGAGAGTCGCTGTTCAGGTGATTCGAACTTCGTGGGCCCTGCGTCTTGTGACAACCCGCCGACGGCGACGGCTGCAAGGTGTGAGCCCTCCAAACCAAGGCGTGGTTGAATGGCAAAGTAATCAAGAACGGCCATCGATCGGTCGATGTCGACAACTGCTTGATGTTCTTGGAACGGCTTCGAATCAAGTCCGAGTTCCACGACAGATGCAGTGGTTCTTTGTATTGTCGAAAATTTTGAGAATGCTGTTTGATCCATTTCAGAAACGAGTTTGCGCGCCGTCTTGGAGCCGCAGGCAAGAATGATGACATCGGTTTCAATCGTTCGCCCGTCAGAAAGATGGGCGATGCCAGGCTCTATTCGAGTGACGTCGAGCCCACACTCGATGAACACCCCCACTTCATCAAGCGCCGCAGCCATTCGACCAACAAGGCCTGCCCAACCTTCGTTGCTGACCAAAAGTTGCGATTTATTCAGTGCAGAACGTCGTTTCTGATCTGTTTTTGGCGAGCCCCATGTGGCAAGAAAATCTGTGCCTTGGACAATTGGATGGGTCGTATCATTCATCTTCAGCGCCCGTTTGTTCAATGCAGCGGTACGGACATCACCTGTCGGTCGGATGAGTCCGTGGCCGAGAACCTCGCACCGGTGAGGGCGCAAGGGTTGAGTCGCAAGCCGAACCCGACTCAGTTTCTTGGTGATGGAATGAAGTGGACCATTTTTCATCAAGAGGTGCGGGCCATACCCCATAGCGAATCCATCGAGAGGTTGTGTCGTTGCCCGACCTCCCACCCTCGAGGCTCGCTCGAGTGCGACAACATGATGGCCAGCAGACGTGGCTTCAAGCGCTGCCGAGAGGCCTGCAAGACCCCCTCCAACGATCAGCACCCTGGCCATGGACAGCCCAATCAGTGTCAGGCCATCAACCCATTCACGACTGAATCGGTGCGGCATGTTCATGGTTGTTCGACCAACACACACGAAAACATAGGCGATGTGCAATGGACGAACGACCCCTCATCATCGATGTTGTTGACAATGGAGGACAGTGGACGCATCGCGAGTGGCGAATGCTTCGTTATCTGAAAGTGGATACCAAAATCATCGAAAACACAACGCCTGTTTCTGAGCTGCGAGAAGTAGACGGAATCATTCTTTCAGGTGGTGCTGCCCGAGTGGGGTTGACAGGTGAATTAGGAAACTGTGGAGCCTACCTCGAACTTGACGTCCCGGTTCTGGGCATCTGTGCCGGCCATCAATTCATGGCCAGGTTCTACGGGGGAGACGCACGAGAGTCACCCGAGCCGGAATTTGGCGCGATGCAGATCCAACTGCATGATGGAGGTGGCACAATCTTTGCTGGAACCAAGGAATCCCAAACCGTATGGGAGTCGCACAATGATGAGGTCCACGAAGTGCCGGATGGATTCTTCGTCACAGCAAGCAGCGATTCATGCAAAGTGCAAGGTATGGAAAACGAAAAGGGAGACCGGTTTGGACTTCAATTCCACCCTGAAGTCAATGATTCAGAATTCGGAAAAGAAATGTTCGAGAACTTTGTTGAAGTGTGTCGAAAGGCACGAGCGGCTGAATGAGCTCAACCTTCTTCATCTACGTCGCTCACTGCAAGCGGTTCTTTCTTACCAGCCGGGAAGAAGAACCACAGTACGGGCAAAATAAACAATGATTGAATGTTTTTTCCAGCCTTCGCAGTCAGCCTCGATTCGAATTGAATCCATGAATCAGCATCTTCTGTTCCAGGTTCTGGGACTTCTGCTCTGACTGTGGATTGGTTGTTCTTGTCGACCAAACCAAGGTCATAACCATTGAACATCATGTCAAGATGAATGCCTAAAGGAGCCAAGGACAAATCAATACTGGAAGTTCCATGGACCATCGCGCCATCTTCTGTTTGAGCGACAAATGTCTCATTTGCTAAATCTCCATCAGAGGATTGCCGGTTTTCTTCCTCATCATCTGCGCCACCCCCTGCCAATTCCCCGAGGTAAGCACCGGGAAGTACGATGAGAAAACATGCGAGTGCTGCAAACCAAATCGTGCCGCGAAGAAGGGCTCGAAACCGTAATCCAAACACCATCAATCCTTCACTTACAACAAGCAGGACAAGCGTGAGTTTGGTGAATATGCGCGCTTGATCAAGCCAGGCTCTTGGTTCGGATGCTTGGCTGTCGTCATCTGAAGATTCAGCAGGCTCAGAAGGTGATTCTGATCCATTTTCTTTTGGCTCTTCATAGTCCCTAGCATACATGTAGAGTACGAATGAAGTTGAACGTTCCATTTTGACATCGATGAGTGTTTGTTCATCGTCCACAGCTATCGTGGCCTTGATGGTGGTTGGCGAAGGGCGCCCTTCTGTGTATTGCCCCTCAAATTGGACCACGAGCCAAGCAGAAAGCACGATGTGAAGTGCGATGAATGCGGTCGCACCTAAACGTATCACGGTCCCAACTCGCGTCGGTGCTGGACGGAGGGACATGGGCCCCCCTCACACTCCTTGTACTTGAGTTCTTGAATCAGGCGTCATTTCGGCGGCCGATGAAAACGCCCGCAAGCGAGATAACAGCCAAGACCGAGAGTGGTGACAAGGCAGGAAGTAGTCCAGCGTCTTCTGCAAGTTCTTCTGCAGTCTGAGGTGGAGTTTCATCGTCTGAATCACCAGCGTCTGTGTTATCGACTGGCAGATCGAGTTCTGTGGTGTCAACGCCTGCATCTTCGAGATCTTCAGTGATTTGAGCAAGGTCGTGATCCTCTGTGTCAACAATGTCCTCGATGCTTGTGTCGGCTTCAGCTTCTTCAGCTGCCACGCTAGCAGGTGCACCGGTCAAGTATCGAATGCTCACCTTTGCAGGTGCGTCATCGGAGTAACCTTCTGTTGCTGGCCCAGCCATGATGTAAGCCCCATCGTCATCCATAGCGTAAGCGCCAACGCCGACCATAGCAGCGTGCTCAGAACTCCACATTGGAGCCCACATGCCATCGTTGTATGGGAACTCGGATGGAGCGACGTCTTCGAGACGATCCCCGAGGTTCATGCCAAAGTTTTCCATAACGGAGCTAAGGTCAGAATCCATGAATGCTTCAACAACTGCAACGAGTTCATCGCTTGGCTCTGCACCCTCTTCAACACTGAAGCAGTTTGAGTGGGCGTCATATGGTTCTGATTGCCCAGTCTCAGTCAATTCAGTATGAACGCAGTATTCGCCTTCCTCAAGCACTGAAACATCCTCTCCCCAAGAGTATTCATTTTCTGAGCCATCAATAGCCATGTCATCGAGGAAGACTTGATTGCCATTTTCATCAACTATTGAAACATAGAGCGTAGCATCTCCTTCTTCGGACCAATCGTACACGGAGACCTCAAAGTTGATGTTCATGCCGTCTGAATGTGCGTGGGTGTAGCCAATTGAAGGGCCAATCCACTGGTCATTGCACATCGAAGAGAATTCCATGACAATGTCTCCTGTGCTTGTGTCGGTCACCGACCCGCTTGTGCAGTATTCATGTGAACCGTAGGATGTCGGGGGGTCGATACCGGTATCGAAGCTCATCTGACCATAGAACGAATCCATTTCCTGGTCGCAACTGTACGCATCACAAAATGTGCCTTGGTGTTGAGAAAGGGGTGTGCCGTCTTCGGACATCAAGACGCCTTCAATGGTGTAATGGGCCGTAGCCCCTTCATCTTCAGCGGTGGCGCAATCTGCATTGTAGTCGTTGATTTGATTCCATGAAATGGTCGTTCCATCGTTGCATGTCCAGGTGTCTGTTTCTGAATGGCCTGCATCTTCATCTTCGTTGTTCGCACAATCATTCGACCAGTCTCTGAGGCTCGACCACTCAATTTCCGTACCATCGTCACAGGTGAAGGTTGCCTCTTCATCGCTGAAGGAAAGCATCTCATCATTGATGTCCA
>CAXHEV010000046.1:0-5366 GCA_964015875.1 uncultured Candidatus Poseidoniales archaeon | reverse complement strand
GATAGTCGACAGTCTCGTGGGCTCGGAGATGTGTATAAGAGACAGTTACCAACCAAATGCAGAGGGGCAACTCACCTTTGCTCTTGATTTTTCAAATCAGACGGGACAAAGCGTCGAACTTGAAATCTCTTCAAATTGGGACATCGAAGGTGGAGCACAGGATTACCTCACAGCTTGGATTTCCTTTGACAATGGTTCCACCTTTTCACCCATCTCCAATCATCCCGGGCATCCGAACCGCGGCGCGATGTGTAATGGGGTCTTCTTCAACGGTCCAGATTCATCCAATGCTTGGTGTCCCGTGATCTATTCATTGCCTTGGAACACAACAGCACCACAAAATGTCAGCAATGTTCTGCTTCGATTATTGGTTCAAACCAATGGCTGGAATAATTTTGGAGGCTCCGCCTCGAACGGTTGGGAGGGCGTGTTCATCGACGACATCAGCGTATGGCTGAATCGAGGCACGGCTAGCCAAAGCAAAACAAAACTGGCTAACTTTACTTCGCAACCTTCACTCAACAATGGTTCTGCTGATGGATGGTTGACCTATGATGGCGTGGCTCCAAATGAATGGCAGTGGATTGCATCACAAGGCAATAATGGGCCTACGGTGGCGACTGAGAATTTCGAAGCACATTTTGAATTACCAGCAGGCTGGTCACTCGATGCCACATCAAACCGTCGTTGGGAAGTTGGAGCAACATCAAATTCCTCAGGGTATGGACCTGGTGTGTGGCATTCAGGGAACAGCGGCGCTGGAATCTATCTCGATGATGAGTATCGAAACAACATGCTCACCAACCTTTACACTCCTGAATACACTTTACCCGTGAATTCAACAGCTCGTTTGACCTTCAGGAGCTGGGTCTGTACCGAGGCAAGTTGGGATGGCGGGGCTGTTTCGATCTCCACGGATGGGGGTGACTCTTGGTGGTACCTACCGCCAACATTGACCGGTTTCCATGATCAAATTTCGACGGTTAACTCCAATTCACCATTCTATGGCGAAGGCATCATCGACGGTTCCAACGTGGTAGGTGGTTGTGAAAATACAATCCGTGGTTTTGAACTGAAAACATTTGATCTGTCCAACCTCTCGGGAATGGACATTAGGGCAAGATTCACCTTCTTCTCAGACCAACTGATTGAATTGGACGGTTGGTACATCGATGATGCTGGCATTGAAATCGATGTCTATGAGCCACACGGCACTTGGACATCGCCATTGCTTTCACCGCACCCAGTGTTTGGATGGGGTCAAATTGATGGTTTTGTCGAATTGCCTCAAAACACAAACCTGTCCTTTGATGTTCTTGACGCCAATGGCAACCCTCTTGCCGGCTATACTCACCGGTCCTTACCGATTTCACTCCCCCTCGATGTAACCCTTCACCCTCATCTTATGCTACGAGCTCATTTTGCAACAAATGAATCGCTGTTCACCCCCTCAATAGAACGCCTCACCATTGGCTCAGTCAGCTATTATGATGCGTACCATCACCAACAATCCCCCCTCCCGGGTATTGGCATGGAAGGTTTGTACATCGATCAAGGCTCAAGACTTGTCTCAGGGGCAACCATTTCTGCAGTATGGACATACGAGGCAGTGTGCCCATTCCAAACCATCACCATCGAATCCTATGGTGACAATCTATCGATCACACATGCTGGCTATGCTCTTGATTCATGGAGTTATCATGAAACTGAGCCGCCAACACTCATGCGCACCTTGTCATCGACTTCTTCACCGCGCTTTACAGCGCCACTGGCCTTGACGTGGGCTCCTGGAACAGCAGCCAACGGCTTTGTGTACCAGCCGCATTGTTCGATTGAACCAACTTCACCATCAATCACCATCGGGGAGGAAAACACATCAATTTTCGATTGGTCCCTTTCGGGCACAAGCAGGAGCTTTGGTATGTCCAAGGGGCTTGTTGCCTCCAGTTTCGATATCGGTGAAGGGTTCAATGTTGACAACGGCACCCTCTACGTGGAGAACACCGGTACTCAAACCCTCAATCTCTCATGGTTGTTGCCAAGCGATGAGCCTTATGCTGCCTCACAGATGAATTACCAAGCTCAATTCTTTGTCGAAATGCAAACCAGTGCCTCCACCGGTCTTGTTTCTGTACAACAAGGTGGACCCAGCCTCACCGTTGATGTAAGCGATGGTGTCGTTCATCATCGAGTAACCCATAGCGCCTCATGTGTGCCAACTGAAGCATTGAATCAAAGTATCATTTGTAGCCTACCAGTCCTTTTCGATGGGGCATTCTCTGCCAATCTTAGTCAAGCCATTCTTGTGCCTTCAGATTCAAGCATCACCAGATCGATTCCCCATGAAACCCTCAACCAAGTTGCAGATACGTTCCGGGCAAGCAATGCCTCTGCCACAGTAACTCTCCCTCTTCGGGTCAATACGGCATCTGGAGCGCTTTCAGTCAACCTGAGTGCGACCACACAACCGCTGCTTGTCGATCGAATCCTCCCGATCGCTCATCAACGCTGGCTACCACAAAGCACTGTCACCTTTGAGACACAACACTGGCGAGGCAATCCGAATCTGCCGAGCTTTGATGCTCCGGACCTGAGTTCAATCGAACTCATGCTTTCACCATCAAAGCACCAAGCAGACGCACTTGTCCATCTTGAAGTCATCAACATTGGAACGAACCCCCAATTCCGTCAATTGGACGGTGCAGCCTATGCCCATCTTCTTTCGAATGCCTCTTCTGTTGTTTGCAGTGTCAATGTCTGCAACGCCACATGGTCCTTGATGAGCACATGGGCTTTCGATGATATTGACGATGTGCATGTTCTTTCGACGGCTCGGGATGAAACTGGTTTTTCTACCGGTCCAGCACATACCTTCAGACAAACAGGGTTCAACGAAATTGAGAACGATTTGGAAGTGGTCGATTTCACTGTTTTCGATGATCAACAACGCAACCTCAATGACTGGTCGAATCCTCAGTGGCCCTTCCACCTCAACGCCAGTCAAACGCTTGTCGCATCCGGAGCTGTGCGGTTTGAAGGTATTGCACAGTCCTATGTTGGAGCGGGTGAGGCAGAGGTTCGAATCGATGCAACCGCAGTACCGCCTCTCAACCTCAGCGGCGGGCCAAATGAATGGGATGGCCCTGCTGTGGATTGGTCCACCTCGTGGTACGTCGAAGTCGACGAAAATGGCGCGTTCACGACCTCGATTAGTACCCCTTCCATGGATGATCTTCTTCCATCGGACACCCGCATTCATCTTTCACCCCACGTAGAGCGTCGTGGACCACTGGATGACCAATCACCGTCAAGCCATGACAAGACCCCTCTCTCAACTCATATCCCCTTCCTCTTCGACCGAGTTCGTCCGACCACCATCGCGCTGGTCGCTTTGGATTCAGGCGGCTATGCCCCTGCTGACAACCATCTGTGGATGAAGGGCCAAGACGTCGCTCTGCGGGTTTCCTTGGAAGATCAAGAAGGCCTTTCCAATAGCCTTGAACTCCACACTTGGCTTGAATCGAAGGACGACGCCAATTTGGATGGCATCATGGACGCAGAGGAATACACCACCCAAACTGTGACCTTCAACAGCGGATTGACTGAGGCGATTGTCGATTTGCCCTTACTCCCATGGATTGACATCACTGGAGGGTCTTCTTCAGGTCGAGCAAGTGTTGTCATTCGGGCGTTCGACCTTGCTGGGAATCCACTGGAAGGCGGCGGCACGTACGGTGAATCTTCGGATCTTGGCACCGTCCATGTTCAAGAGCGCTATGATACCTTCATCGATACCTCTTCGATCAATTTTGATGCCGAGGACGGTATGCTTTTGCTTGGCCATGAGCATGTGTTCCAGTTCACGCTTACCGACGGTAACGGCCTCGCTTCTCTTGATTCGCTTGCCTTTGCTCTGCTTGGACGTGATGATGCCGACACCTGCTACATCAACTACCTTCCACGGTTCCAGAACATCGAATACGATAGTGAGTGCTTCGAAACACAACCGACGGTCCAAGCAACGCAGGTCGGCCTCCAACAATCATGGATCATTGAGATGAAATTCCGTCTTGCGTGGTCCCTTGCTAGCCAAAACATTCCAAGCGAATCCATCCCGTCACTGAAGGTCTTTGATGAAGGGCAAGACCTTGGGCTCGGACTTTCAAGATTATCCGTATTTTCATGGTCAATGGCCTCTGCACTTTCGATTGAATCAATCCTCTTTGTTGACCAAACAGCACCGATTGGCGACACCAGTGATGGCCATCTATGGCTCCACCGAAATGATACGGTCGAACTCACGATGCATCTTGTTCACGCTAATTCCAGTATTTCAGCAGAACATGTGCCATCTTCTGTGAAGGCAGACATCGTCCTGTCAGACGGAGAACGCTCCGTCGTATCGAATGCGTCGTTTGACCAAACTGGACAAGCACAACTTCTGCTCCTAATCGATGAAAACATCATCAAACACAACACCGGCTTCATCGATATCATTCTCGATGGTCCACTGGTGGTCCATGATCAACGGTTCAATTTGACCATTGACCGTTTCTCACCACAACTCACAGTTCCTCCCGGAAGCCTCGATGTTGTTGATTCGGATGCGCTTGATGCCCAAGATGTCATTGTGATTATGAGCGATCAAGAAGGCTTGAGTGATGAACCGTTGACGATGCATTGGCGTTTCTTACGCCTCGGTCAAGAAGTTGAAGGCGCCTCTGGTATGGCTCCGTTGGCGAAATCAGCAGGAACGGGTACAACCAACACCTATGCAGGCCAAGTCAACTTAGAACCACCCTCTTCAATCGTCCTTGAACGTGAAGACCGATTGGAAGTCTGGTTTTCTGCAACCGATCGAGCAGGTCGTACGGTGACTGGTTATGCCACAAGTGACGCGCCACTGACGCCTAGTTTCAGATGGATTGCCTTTGAACCACGTTTTGATGACATCATCATCAATCCTTACACCCCGGTTTTAGGTGAGAACATCTCTATTTTTGTACGAGTGGCCAATGAAGGATTGCTGCCAGGTAATATCACCGTTCAGCTGCAAGACAGCGATGGGCGTGTGTTGGAAAGTAATGCCACGACCTTGGCCCCTGGGTCTTGGATTGAATACCGATGGAGCGTTGAGACGTGGACCACTGGACGCCTTGGGTTGAGCGTCACCATCCTCAATGTAACAGGCAATATTCCTCTTCCAATGGGGCAGGTCAAAGATGAACCGGATGCGAGGCAAGGTGGTATTGATGCCCTTGGTTTTGCCGTTCTTGTCGTATTATTGGCAGCAGGTACCCTTGGCTTCTCTGTCTATCGTCGTAAAGAAGCCATGGCAGAATTCACCCAAAAGCAAGTTGATCTTG
>CAXHEV010000045.1:0-5591 GCA_964015875.1 uncultured Candidatus Poseidoniales archaeon | reverse complement strand
TCATCAAGGATGATGTTCTCATTGTTCAAAGCATGATGCCAAAGTCCACCAAGTCGCACCAAATTGTAGGCCGAACGTTCGACTCGACTGACGATGTTGACCACTTCCAAGCGTCCAACTTTGCCGCCCATTGTATCGGATTTCAAGCTCGATAAGGCTTCAACTGCCTTTCCATGTTCCTCTCTTACCATGGCCCATGTTGATTTCACGTTCTCGATTGGCAATTCTTCGCCTTTTGTCAGACAGCCGCTCATGGTATCGAGCAATCCATTGAGGTGCTTGTGCATCTCAAGAACAGAATTCACAATGACCTCGGGCAACTCCTCTGCGTTTTCATCAAGAGAACGATCTGAACGAGCAATGTCCCGAGCGTGTCGGATCACGCGCTCAACGGTATCCACGCTTCGCAAGTAGGTGGCGACAATTCTCAAATCTTTCATTAAGGGCTGATTGAGTGCGAGAATCAGCAGCAAATCATTGGTCAAATCCCAATTCACTTCACGCGCATGTTGGCGAATTTGTTTCACTTCTTTGTAGACTTGCGAGTCGAGTTTTGTGAATGCCTTTATCGCTTCACCGTACGCCGTTTTTGCTTCTTCAAAATACTCGCCTAAGTCCGCACGGACTTTGTCAATTCGTTCATCTAATCCTGTTCGTATAGGCATATCATTCACTCATCCAAATCTTCCAGTAATGTATCGCTTTGTTAACTCTAATTCTGGGTCTGAAAATATCTTATCAGTTTCTCCAAACTCTACAAGTCTTCCAATGTACATAAACCCTGTATAATCGCTGACCCTTGCGGCTTGCGACATTGAATGGGTCACAATCACAACGGTGAAATCTTTCTTGAGTTCCAAAATGAGTTCCTCGATGGCTGCAGTAGCAATTGGGTCCAAAGCGCTGCATGGCTCATCCATCAATATGATATCAGGTTCGACGGCAATAGTTCGAGCAATGCACAATCGCTGTTGCTGGCCGCCTGAAAGTGAGGTTCCCAAGTCATGCATTCGATCTGAAACTTCATCCCAAATAGCCGCTCGCTTCAAACTCTTTTCAATGATAGCATCGAGCTCCTCTCGCGTTGGTTTTGTGTGGAGTTTGACCCCATAGCCAACGTTATCGTAAATTGATTTAGGAAACGGATTTGGTCTTTGAAACACCATGCCGATTCTCTTTCGAATCTCGACAAGGTCTGCATCCTTTGCGGTGATTTCGGTTTCACCCATTGTGATTTTGCCATCGTAATGACAAATTGGAATCAAATCATTCATCCGATTCATCATTCGTAGAAGTGTACTTTTTCCGCATCCCGAAGGGCCGATTAAGGACGTTACGCTGTTTTTGGCAATTGGGAGTGAAACGCCATACAGTGCCTGCTTATCCCCATACCATAGATCAAGATCCTCGATCATCAAATCGACCTCTCCATCCACATCTAATTGTCTCGTAGAATCTGGAACTACTTCTCCACCTATCGTCTCGCTCATGATTTCAACCTCTTTCTAAAATGCTGTCTTAACACAATTGCAATGCTGTTCATTGCTACCAACAGACAGATCAACGCTATACTCGCTGCTGCCGCCATCGAATGCCATGCATGGTCTGGTTCTGCCGTCCAGAAATAGATCTGAATCGGAATGACAGTGAAATTGACGTTGCCTCCATTGAGGGCTGCTAATGGTTCGGGGTCGAACAAAATCATGGCAGTTGCCCCTACGACGACCAGTGGGGCCGCCTCCCCCATGATTCGGCTCATAGCTAGGATTGTTCCGGTCATGATCCCAGGCATTGCAGATGGGAGCACGTGGTCTTTGGTGACCTGCCATCTTGTGCATCCGATGCCATAGGCAGATTCTCTCAAAGTACGAGGAACGCTGCGTAATGCTTCCTGGCCTGCCAATACGATGATCGGCATTGCCATCACACCCATTGTCAATCCAGCAGCGAGAACAGAGGGGCCTAAGCCCCAGCCAAAACCGTCTTGCTTGACGAAAATAGCGAGTCCAAACATACCGAACACAATTGAGGGGACGCCTGCTAAGTTCGTAACCAAGGCTTGAATGAGTTTTGTTGTGCGGTTTGGCTTGGCATATTCCTCAAGGTAAATTGCTGCACCGACAGAGACCGGAATAGATACGAGCATTGCAATTAGCATCACCCATATTGTTCCATAAAACGCAGCTCGAATTCCAGATGCGTATGGGATAAAAATATCTTGATACCGCTCGGTTAAGAACGGAATGTCAATGAGAAGAGGGATGAATAATGTCGATGTAAACAACAACATTCTCGACCACATCAACACACCATCTCTCGCCGAAATCGAATGCTTTAATCGCGAGGTTTCGCTTAATTCCCGACCTAAACTTTCCAATCGTTCAATTCCTTCAGCAATTTTGTAGAGAATAATCCCCGACACAATCCAACAAATGCTGGCCAATGCCGCAGCTACAAACATTCCGTCACTTATTGCAAAGGTTGTTCCAGCCAATACGTACGATGCCAATTTGATCAACGTTCGACGCCCTTTCAGTTTCTGAATAATGCTCAAGGCGGCTACATTGGGCCATGTGAGAACGATGACAAGAATCAACAGTGTAATCCAAGCAAGCAACTCCAGTGGTTGAAACACTTGTTCGTTTTCATCGTCCAGTAAGATATGGACGTCGCCAGTGATGACGAATGTATTGACTGAAGGATATCCCGTTTCGTCAGCGTTTGGAACCGGGCCTGAAATTTGTTCAACTGAAACAGGGACAGTGAGGCTTGAATATGCGTTGAAATTTGTCTTCCGCCCTACGTCAATTTCTGTTTGGTCAACCCCAGTTGAATCAATGTAGATGTCTGTTTTGACTTGTCGGGTGTCGATGACATTGATTTCGACATCATGAGAATGAGAGCCGTTTTCATCGTCCCATTCAAAACGAAGGACGACAGGATCGGTGAATGGTTCGCCAGATTCGTCAACGGTTGGGAAGTCCCATTTGAACCTGTAATCGGATTCTGGTATCCATTCACTTGCGGGCGTGATCTCTCCTCGCTCTCCTTTAATGAACGTGGGCTCTGCAATTTGCCACACCAAAACGCCAAGGAAGAGTAAGCCAATCAATCCTGTAATCGCCAAACCCGTTGAACCTGCACGTTCCGTAAAGTCTCTCAACTTACGACTTCGTTTCTGGAGTTTATCGATGTCTTTCATCAGTAAGCCTCCCTGTATGTTGACAGAACTTTGTTGCCGAGTAAATTCAAACACAAGGTGATGACAAAGAGATACAATCCTACAGCGAAGATGGTGAGGTATCCAATTTCTCCGAATGGAAGGTCGCCTCCGACACGTTGAGCAATGTACGCCGTCATCGTTTGAGCTGGTAAGAACATGTTCGAGGTGAAAACTGCAACCGTTCCTACTGCTAGTGTAACCGCCATTGTTTCACCAACAGCCCTTGATAGAGCAAGGATGATGCTTGCAACAATTCCAGATAACGATGCCTGAATCATGACTTTCATGGTCGTCTCAATTTTTGTTGCCCCTAAGGCAAGGGACCCCTCGCGTAGTTCATTCGGGACAGCACGCAAAGCGTCTTCTGACATTGAAGCGATGAGCGGGAGAATCATCACGCCGACCACAATGGCCCCGTTGATTGGATTGAGAACATTTGGTGGCTCATCAATCCACCCGTTTGCAAATGCATACTCGCCAAACTCCACCACGAGCGGCCCAATGTAGATGAATGCAAAAAACCCGTAAACGACGGAAGGGATTCCAGCAAGAATTTCAAGTGTTGGCTTCACGATCGCAACCAATCTTGGAGGGGCATATTCGGAGAGATAAATGGCGCATCCAACGCCCAAAGGAACCGCGATGATGAGCGCTCCAAATGCGACTTGAAGCGTCGTCAAAAGAAGACTATTGACGCCGAACGACATCGTGTCACAAAGAGAACGTCGATCTTCACAAGCACCTGTGGGCGTCCATTGGCTTTGTAAAAAGAACTCACCCAATGCCCCAGAATAATTCATTGTGATGGCGTCGAAGAGCGTGATAAAGATAAACAGAGAGAGAACGTTTCTCCACGTGTTGGAAATCTCAATATTGCCTCCAAAGATTCTCTTCATCTGAAGTTTACCAGTGGCCCTCCATATCATTACCAAAAAGAGGATTGAAAGGCCTAACAGGAAACTATCGTTAAACAACAATTGCAAAACGACAAGTATGAAAATGGCCTTCACAACTCCATGGTGAGGATTCCAAACCACAGTGGGAAAAAGAAACGTAAGACGATTTTTTTCCTTTTTGCTCTCGTGATCGAGGAGCAATGCAACAACAAGAAGCAAGCACGCAAATCCAGATGCAGAAAAAATTCCTCCAACATCCCACTCAAGGGAAAACCATCCTCTGTGTTCCGCAATATCTGTGAAGAAGGTAATGGTTTCAAACAACAACGTTTGGATGATGCCAAGCGTGATGAGAATGACCGATAAACTCGTCAAAAACAAAATCGTGCCAGCCTTATCTTTGGAAATACGATTTAGAAAGGACATACAATCACCGATTAAACCCGTTCAAGTCGTTGATACATGAGCATGTTAAGGAGAATTTCTGCGAAATTAACGCTGTAAGCGCACAGTCTCCTCACCGATTCTGAAATTCTAAATTCACTCAGGAGGCGCTCAGCTGAACCACGCCCCGTCCATAACTCGCTTTCAGCTTCCTCTACATCGTTGCCAAGTTGAGCCAGTGCCAGTTTGGCCGAATGAATGAGTTCGACATCGCGTGTGTACATGTTGTGAACGATTGTCTTGAGGTGGTTTGACCACAATGGTACGGCTGACAAAGGCATATCCTTGGTTTTGATCTTGACAACATCTGAGTGTTCATTGACCAAGTGCGCGAGGCGCGTTGCGTGATCACCCATTCGCTCCAAGACTCGAGCAATGTTCGCGTGTTCCATGGCCGAGAACCGGTCGATGCCAAGTTTTCGTTCAACGGATGGTTGTTGTAAAGATGCAGCAACTTGACGTTCGAGCAAAAGGCGTCGAGCGTCAATCTGGCGCTCTCTGTCGTCGATGTCAGAAAGCAATTCTACGGATTCTCCCGAGAGAACATCAAAAGCATCATTGACGAGGCTTGAGATAAGGATGTACATTCGATTGATCGACACCTGGAGTCGCAATTCTGACGGGTTAAGAATCGACACAATACGAATCTCTTTTTCGTTATCGACTTCAATTTCCATTCCTCTTGTGTCTCTCAAAAACGCTCGAACGTCGGCTCGAGTTTTCCTGGTTATTGGGGATGAGCATGTGAGTTTGATGACATCTGCTCCTGCGATGTACCCGCCAATCATGAGATCGATTAAACCATCTCCGATTGCGCAACAATCAAGCTCAATTTCCCGTTTTGTTGAGTTCTCTTGCAGTGGAGAAAGACGTAAATCTCCTGAAGCTAATTCTTCAATATTGACCAGATCGCCCTTGCCGAGATTATTGCTCTTGACCCATTCTTTTGGTAGAGAAACAATAACGGTGGATCCGCCTGTTAATTGCAATTTGCGGAAAGCCCCTCGTTGTTCCAATTGTCTCCCCTG
>CAXHEV010000044.1:0-5677 GCA_964015875.1 uncultured Candidatus Poseidoniales archaeon | reverse complement strand
TACACGCTCTTTTTCAGTCATTGGTTGGCTTTGAATTCAGACGATGCTGCATGGGTTGAGATCCAATCTAATTCCGGAGTGTGGACGCCAATATCACCGATTGGTGCCTACAATGCCTCCTCAACAAACCCAGTCGCTCCTCCTTCAGTTTGGAATGGAGCTCACTTTGAATGGATCAATGCGACTTTCCTTCTCGACCCCCATTTGTCGGCCTTCCAGGACTCCATTGAAGTCAGGTTTTGCTACGCAACAGGGGTTTCTCAAGCTCCTCGGGGTGGATGGTTTGTTGATGAAATCGTGTTGCACAACCAAGGTGATGCACCAGGTGCTTGGTTTCACGGAAACCTCACCGGAAATTACCAACCAAATGCAGAAGGGCAACTCACCTTTGCTCTTGATTTTTCAAATCAAACAGGACAGAGCGTCGAACTTGAAATTTCTTCAAATTGGGATATCGAAGGTGGAGCGCAGGATTACCTTACAGCTTGGATCTCCTTTGACAATGGTTCCACCTTTTCGCCAATCTCCAATCATCCCGGGCATCCGAACCGTGGTGCGATGTGCAATGGTGTCTTCTTCAACGGTCCAGATTCATCCAATGCTTGGTGTCCAGTGATGTATTCGTTGCCCTGGAACACAACAGCACCACAAAACGTCAGTAATGTACTCGTTCGGTTCTTGGTCCAAACCAATGGCTGGAATAATTTTGGTGGCTCCGCCTCAAGCGGTTGGGAGGGCGTTTTCATCGATGACGTCAGCGTGTGGCTGAATCGAGGTACGGCTAGCCAGAGCAAAACAACACTGGCGAACTTTACTTCACAACCCTCATTCAACAACGGTTCTGCTGATGGATGGTTGACCTATGATGGCGTGGCTCCAAATGAATGGGAGTGGGTTGCATCAGAAGGCAACAATGGGCCCACCGTGGCAACTGAGAATTTTGAAACACATTTTGAATTGCCAGCAGGGTGGTCCCTCGATGCCACATCAAACCGTCGTTGGGAAGTTGGAGCAACATCAAATTCCTCAGGGTATGGACCTGGTGTGTGGCATTCAGGGAACAGCGGCGCTGGAATCTATCTCGATGATGAGTATCGAAACAACATGCTGACCAGCCTCTACACTCCTGAATACACCCTTCCCGTGAATTCAACAGCTCGCCTGACGTTTAGGAGTTGGGTCTGCACAGAGGCGAGTTGGGACGGCGGGGCTGTTTCGATTTCCACGGACGGGGGCGACTCTTGGTGGTATCTACCGCCAACGTTGACGGGTTTCCACGATCAAATTTCGACGGTCAACTCCAACTCACCATTCTATGGGGAAGGCATTATTGATGGTTCTAATGTAATAGGTGGTTGTGAAAATACAATCCGTGGATTTGAACTGAAAACATTTGATTTGTCCAACCTCTCAGGAATGGATATTAGGGCGAGATTCACCTTCTTTTCAGACCAACTGATCGAATTGGACGGTTGGTACATTGATGATGCTGGCATTGAAATCGATGTCTATGAGCCACATGGCACTTGGACTTCCCCATTGCTTTCACCTCACCCAATCTTTGGCTGGGGCCAAATTGATGGTTTCGTCGCTTTGCCTCAAAACACAAGTCTGTCGTTTGATGTCCTTGACGCAAATGGCAACACTCTTGCCGGCTACACGAACCGATCGTTGCCGATTTCACTGCCCCTTGACCAAACAGCCCACCCCCACCTCATGCTTCGAGCTCATTTTGCAACAAATGAATCGCTCTTCACTCCCACAATAGAACGACTTACCATCGGATCAGTCAGCTATTATGATGCCTATCATCACCAACGAGCCCCTCTCCCGGGTGTTGGCATGGAAGGTTTGTACATTGATCAAGCCTCAAGGCTTGTCTCGGGATCGACTATTTCTGCAGTATGGACATATGAAGCGGTATGTCCATTCCAAACCATCACGCTCGAATCATATGGGGACAATCTTTCAGTGACACATACCGGTTATGCTCTCGATTCATGGAGTTATCATGAAACAGAACCTCCAACCCTCAGGCGCACCCTGTCATCGACTTCATCACCGCGCTTTACGGCACCATTGGCCTTGACGTGGGCCCCAGGAACAGCATCCAACGGTTTTGTTTACCAGCCACATTGTTCGCTTGAACCAACATCACCATCGATTACTATTGGGGAGGAAAACACCTCGATCTTCGATTGGTCCCTTTCGAGCACAAGCAGTAGCTTTGGTATGTCTAAGGGGCTTCATGCCTCAAGTTTTGATACCGGTGAGGGATTCACTGTTCACAACGGCACTCTCCATGTGGAGAACACCGGCACTCAAACCCTCAATCTCTCATGGATGTTGCCAAGCGGTGATCCATATGCTGCCTCACAAATGAATTACCAAGCCCAATTTGTTGTTGAAATGCAAACCAGTGCCACCAATGGTCTTGTTTCTGTACAACAAGGTGGACCTAGCCTCACTGTTGGCGTAAGCGATGGTGTTGTTCGCCATCGAGTGACCCATAGCGCCTCATGTGTGCCAACTGAAGCATTGAATCAAAGCCTCATTTGTAGCCTGCCAGTCCTTTTCGATGGGACATTCACAGCCAACTTTAGTCAAGCTATTCTTGTGCCTTATGATTCAAGCATCACCAGATCCATCCCCCATGAAACCCTCAACCATGTCGCGAATATGTTCCAAGCAAACAACGCCTCCGCTACTGTGAGCCTCCCTCTTCGGGTCAATACGGCATCTGGCGCGCTTTCAGTGAACCTGAGTGCGACCACACAACCGCTGCTTGTCGATCGAATCCTTCCAATCGCCCATCAACGCTGGCTACCACAAAGCACAGTGACATTTGAGACACAACACTGGCGGGGTAATCCGAATCAACCAACCTCTGATGCTCCGGACTTGACTTCAATCGAACTCATGCTTTCACCATCAAAGCACCAGGCAGACGCACTTGTCCATCTTGAAGTCATCAATATTGAGACGAACCCACAATTCCGCCAATTGGACGGTGCAGCCTATGCCCACCTTCTTTCAAATGCCTCATCTGTTGTTTGCAACGTCAATGTCTGCAACGCGACATGGTCGTTAATGAGCACCTGGGCTTTCGATGATATCGATGATGTGCATGTGCTCTCGATGGCCATTGATGTAACTGGCTTTTCAACCGGTCCGGCGCATGCCTTCAGGCAAACAGGGTTCAATGAAATTGAGAACGATTTGGAAGTCGTCGATTTCACTGTCTTCGATGATGAACAACGCAACCTCAACGACTGGTCAAACCCTCAGTGGCCTTTCCACCTCAACGCCAGCCAAACGCTCGTCGCGTCGGGTGCGGTGCGATTCGAAGGTATTGCCCAATCCTATGTTGGAGCAGGTGAGGCAGAGGTTCGCATCGATGCAACGGCAGTACCACCACTCAACCTCAGTGGCGGGCCAAATGAATGGAGTGGCCCCGCAGTGGATTGGTCCACCTCATGGTATGTCGAGGTCGACGAAAGTGGAGCGTTCAGTACCTCGATTACCACCCCTTCCATGGAAGATCTACTGCCATCGGACACCCGCATTCATCTTTCGCCTCACGTTGAGCGTCGTGGACCGATTGACGACCAATCGCCCTCAAGCCACGACAAGACTCCCTCCTCGACCCACATACCATTCCTCTTCGACCGTGTTCGTCCGACCACAATCGCCCTGCTCGCTTTGGATTCAGGTGGATATGCTCCTGCTGACAATCATCTGTGGATGAAGGGCCAAGACGTTGCACTACGGGTCTCTTTGGAGGATCAAGAAGGACTTGCCAATAGCCTTGAACTCCACACATGGCTTGAATCAAAGGACGACGCTAATTTGGATGGCATCATGGACGCAGATGAATACACAATCCAAACTGTATCCTTCAACAGCGGATTAACCGAGGCAATTGTCGATTTGCCTTTGCTCCCATGGATCGACATCACTGGGGGGGCTTCCTCTGGCCGAGCAAGCGTTGTCATTCGGGCGTTCGATCTTGCAGGGAACCCACTGGATGGCGGCGGTACGTATGGGGAATCTTCCGACCTCGGCACCGTGCATGTTCAGGAGCGCTACGATACATTCGTTGACACCTCTTCGATGAGTTTTGATGCCGAGAATGGTATGCTTTTGCTTGGCCACGAGCATACCTTCCAGTTCACACTTACCGATGGTAACGGCCTGGCTTCTCTCGATTCGATTGCCTTTGCTCTGCTTGGACGTGATGATGCCGACACCTGCTACATCAACTACCTTCCACGGTTTCAGAACATCGAATACGATGCTGAATGCTTTGAAACACAACCGACGGTCACCGCCCAGCAGATTGGTCTACAACAATCGTGGATGATTGAGATGAAGTTCCGTCTTGCATGGTCACTTGCTGATCAAAATATTCCAAACGAATCGATCCCGTCGCTGAAGGTCTATGATGAGGGCCAAGACCTCGGGCTTGGCCTTTCGAGATTATCCGTATTTTCATGGTCGATGGCATCTGCACTTTCGATTGAATCAACCGTCTTTGTAGACCAAACCGCACCGATTGGCGACACCAGTGATGGCCATCTATGGCTCCACCGAAATGATACGGTCGAGCTCACTATGCACCTTGTTCACGCAAATACTAGTATTTCGGCTGAACATGTGCCACCTTCTGTGATGGCAGACATCGTCCTATCAGATGGAGAACGTTCCATCGTATCGAATGCGTCGTTTGATCAAACCGGACAGTCACAACTTTTGCTCCTGATCGATGAAAACATCATCAAACACAACACAGGTTTCATCGACATCGTTCTCGATGGTCCGCTTGTGGCCTATGATCAGCGATTTGATTTGACCATAGATCGTTTCTCACCACAACTCACAGTTCCCCCCGGAAGTCTTGATGTCATTGATTCAGATGCGCTTGACGCTCAAGATGTCATCGTCATCATGAGTGATCAGGAAGGATTGAGTGATGAACCATTAATGATGCACTGGCGTTTCTTACGCCTTGGTCAAGAAGTTGTAGGCGCCTCTGGAATGGCTTCGTTGGCAAAATCAGCAGGAACGGGTACAACCAACACCTATGCTGGCCAAGTTAACTTGGAACCGCCCTCTTCAGTCGTTCTTGAACGAGAAGATCGCTTGGAAGTGTGGTTTTCTGCAGCCGATCGAGCAGGTCGTACTGTGACTGGTTACGCCACAAGTGATGCACCATTGATGCCCAGTTTCAGATGGGTTGCGTTTGAACCACGTTTTGATGACATCGTGATCAATCCTTACACCCCGGTTTTAGGTGAAAACATCTCTATTTTTGTTCGAGTGGCCAATGAAGGATTGCTGCCTGGCAACATCACTGTTCAGTTGGAAGACAGCGATGGGCGTGTATTGGAAAGCAACACTACAGCCTTGGCTCCTGGCTCTTGGGTTGAATATCGATGGAGCGTTGAGACGTGGACCACTGGCCGACTTGGTTTGAGCGTCACCATCGTCAATGTTACTGGAAATATTCCTCTTCCGATGGGGGAAGTCAAAGATGAAACGGATGCGAACCAAGGCAGCATCGATGCCCTTGGATTTGCCGTTCTCGTCGTTATTTTAGCAGCTGGAATCCTCGGTTTTTCAGTCTATCGTCGTAAAGAAGCCATGGCAGAATTCACCCAAAAGCAAGTTGATCTTG
>CAXHEV010000043.1:0-5782 GCA_964015875.1 uncultured Candidatus Poseidoniales archaeon | reverse complement strand
ATGGTGTCCATGGCCGATTGAACCTGTTGAAGTTGAGAAGCGGTTTGAGCCAAAGGCACTGAACCCCCGATGCCTGTTAGGCCTTGAACTGCTGCTGAACCATGAGAGGCAACAGCTGATGCACCAGCAACTGCGGCAGTTGCAGCAGCACCAACAGCCACTGAGGCACCTTTTTTCACTAAGGAAGCCGACCTCGATGAAGCAGGTGTGGTCGCTTTTGGTCGAGGATTGTATTCATACATCCAATCGGGTGGATCGCTGCCCGCTCCAAGTGCTGCAAGCGTAGTGAAGGCAGCCAACGGCATGACCGCAAGTGCCGTCAACAAATCGACAAAGGAAGTTTCAGGGATTGAACGAATGGAAAACGATGTCTCAAACAATTCCTTCTCCACCTGAAAACTGAGGTTGATGTCGCTTCCCATCGAACCGAGAACGGCGATATTAGCAACTCGACCAAGAATCCACAACACGAGGAAAGGCGTGAGTTTTGAAATCGAGCCCATGGAACCAAGCCAGCGTCGAGTGAAGGTTGCAATGCCAATGTACTTGCGAGCAATCATTGGAAACAGTTTCATGGCAACGATAAAACAAGCAAGGTAGACCAACAAAGCCACTTCCAAACGGCGATCTTCTCGCATGATGGTGTCTGGCACAGCCAAAACAAGAGCCAATGGAAGTGTCGCCAAAACGACTTGTAACGGGATAGCAAGCAAGACTAAACCACCGTGTGTCGATGTGATTCGGTGGCCAGCAATATGACGTTCATGGACCAGAAGTGAAAGTTGCCCGTGAGCTGAGGAAGCATACTTTTCACGAGCTTTGCGTCGAAGTCCTGCATCACCGCTGCGTCCTGTCAGGCGTAAAACTGCAAGCCAACCTCCGCGTTCAATAATCCCTGGAGGACGGAAACCCCCGCCGAAACTAAGCGCCAAGAACAACGCTAACATGGCATAGATGAGAGATGCTGTAAAAATCCAAGGCAGCATTTCGCGTCGAAAATCCAAATCCACCCCAGAACCATCAAAATTGAAATCCAAAAAGTAGGTGAACATAAACGCCAAAAACGGCGTGATGAGAACTTGCCCAATGGCTCTTAAGGTGAGGAACACCAAGCCAGAAAGGGATTTTCTCGGTTTGCCCCCCATGCGACTTGGTGGATTCATCCACACCTCAAAGATTGCCCTTCTTCATTGGGGTTCAAATTGATTTGAGAGGCGCCTTTTGTTGACCGTTTACTCTTCCTCGAGCGCAGAGACCATCGGATAGCCATCGCTGATCAGCAACCTTAGCATACCCAAAAGACGACCATCGGAGCGTTTTCGACCCAAATCAGGACGAGGCATTCGTCGAAGGGTTTTGTTGCATGTGTCACAGCGTACCTTGGTCACATCCCAAACGGGAACCGCCCAAGAACAACATGCGGTTTCGCTCCTGCTTACGTTGATGATGCCCTGTAACTCTTCAGCCATTGCTCGGGTCCAAGGAGGTTTTTGCCCGCCAATCAACGACTGAAGGCGATTGAGAGCAAACCAACCTGCTGCGAGCCAGAGGCCGAAACCAAAGGCAGCGTTCCCCCATCGAACTGAAATGATCCCTACAACTAGAGGAATGAGGGCCACAACGAGCCCTAGCCAGTAAAAGGTCCGCATGTGAAGGACCCTTTGGTTAAGGTGGGGGCCCAACGGCATTGATTCTGGATGAGGGGGGAAGTGCAAATTAAAGCCACGCCCCCGACTCAGAAGCAAGACTGGGAAACGAGGAAGGACATGACCGATAAACGAGCCAAGAAGGAACAGAAGAATGGATTCAATCATCGTCTTCCCTCAAGCAATGTTATCCGAGCAAACGATTCAAAGTCGCTTCAACCTTGTCCATTCCCCTTGAGATATCCTCTTGGCTAATGGTGTAAGCAAATCGCAGATGACCTTC
Source organism: uncultured Candidatus Poseidoniales archaeon (assembly GCA_964015875.1). Lineage (GTDB taxonomy): Archaea > Thermoplasmatota > Poseidoniia > Poseidoniales > Poseidoniaceae > MGIIa-L1. The sequence goes on along the minus strand of CAXHEV010000043.1, from coordinate 3,853 downwards.
GCCAGAGGGGCCGAAGGCAGACCCCGGCGAACATAAGACGCCGTCTTTGAGAAGGGCCATGGCCAAAGCCTGGGAGTCCATGCCCGGCACAGTGACCTTTGGAAACACGTAGATGGCGCCTTGGGGCTTATGGCATTCAACACCTTTCATAGCGTTGAGCCGGCTGACAATGAGGTCCCTGCGCGTTTTGAATTCTGCGGCAATGTGGTCGGGATAATCGCTTGCATGTTCCATGGTGGCTAAGATGGCATGTTGCATTGCATCGTTTGAACAGGCGGCAATGTAGTACTGCATTTTGATGACCTGTTGCATGGCTTCAGTATGCTCAGAAATGATGTAACCCATTCGCCAGCCAGTCATAGCGAAGGTCTTGGAAAAAGAGTTGACAATGAGGACTCGATCGTACCCCGCCCCCATGAATGAAACATGAGGTCCGTCAAAGACGATTCGATCATAGACTTCATCGCTAATGATCCAGAGGTCGTGTTTTTTCGCAAACGCAAGAAGTTCATCCCTTTGCTGAAGGTCAAGTGTGCCACCTGTTGGGTTGCTTGGGAAGTTGTAGAGAATTGCCACAGTTCGCTCGTCAACACGTGCTTCAAGATCGCTGACCAATGGAATGAATTCGTTTTCAAATTGACACGGGTAATAGGTAGCCGTGCCTCCGGCAATTGACACATCGGGGCCATAAAGCGGGAAATATGGTTCTGGGAGCAGAACATTGTCTCCGGGGTTCACGAGGGTGAGAAAGAGATTGAGCAATGCATTTGTGCCAGACATTGTAATGCAAACATTGGATTCATCCAAACCGCTTTGATAGGGCGCCCATGATTCGGCAATCTTGGTACGTAGAGCAGGTAAGCCTGCGGTCGTCGTGTACTTGTTCTTGCCATCCAGCATGGCTTGATGGAAGGCTTCGATAGCGATCGGCGGCGGTTGGAAATCAGGCTCGCCAAGGCCAAAGGAGATGACATCGTCACCCGCAAGGTCAAACATTTTGCGAACGCCTGTTGGTTGAATACCCAACGCTCGCTCACTGAAGTCGCCCATACCTTACCGTCTCCATCTTGACTTTTGAAGGGAAGGGTGAAACGACACACTATGGCTCATGTATTGACAACAAATCCGTTAGCCATCAGATTTCTTTTCATCTTCAACGAGCACCGCATCAACGGCTGATGCAAGGTCCGCATCAGCTGCAAGGACAGCATCGACTGAATCATTCGGTTCATTGCTGGCGATGGAAAGAGGTGGGTCGATTCGAGAGCCACGGAGGACACCGAGCAAGCACAGAACGACCAGTGTTCCAACAAGCAGAATGTATTGAGTCGTCGACCACCCAGAACCAAATTCATCCATTGAGTCACCAGTGCCCGAAACTGTGACGAAAACTGGCAGGGATTGAACGGATGCCTCATTGAGGCCCCGGAATTCGATGGTGTGGTTGCCTTCGGACATCTTGTTGAGATCCAGTGCCACCGTCCATGTGAACCGTTGGAGCGCTGCAATCTCATCGCTCGATTCTTCGAACGAAGCACTTTGCCATTCTCCATTATCCATCCTAAATTGTACGGCGCTTACCGAGCCCGATTGACCCCATGCTTCGCCAGAAATGACATAGAGTCCGGAGTCATTATCCACTGTTTGACTCATCACGTGGACTTGAGTGCCGACGTCAATTTGACCGGTCAAGCCAGTGTCGTGTAAGTACATCGAGAGCTCCGTCGCTGCTAAGGCATCGGCCATACCCCATCCGAAATCACGGTTCCAAAACGGATCGACATCTGGCTGGCTTGGCTCACCACGACGTTCTGCAGTGATTTTGAGAATCTCCTTAACTTCAAGCGGTGAGAGTTGTGGGTTGGCTTCGAGCATCAACGCCATGATCCCAGTCACTGCAGGTGCTGCGTACGAGGTTCCTGAGCCACGACCTGTGTAGCCATTATCAGAAGCATCACCGCCAAGGAAGTTGTTGCAAAGTCCGGAAGTGACGCATGCTTCTGCTTGAATGATATTGGTCCCTGGAGCTGAAATTTCTGGTTTCAATTCATTGAGAGGGTTCCCATCTGCGTTGTCTCGACGAGGACCTCGTGAGGAATATGAGGCGACAGTATCGTCTTCTCTGTCAACGGTGTTGATGTCATCAGTTGCGCCAACGGTGACCGACAAGCTGGAGGAGCCCATACCAGAAAGGCCGTCATTATTTGGCCCATCATTGCCTGCTGCAACGCTGACCACGATGCCTGCTTCCATAGCTTCGTTGAGGATTCTGCTGTGCATATCCTCTCCGTCTGAGCCACCACCTTCGTGCGATGTGATGCCCCAAGACAGAGAAATGATGTCGATTCCATAATTGCTTTCATTGGCGTCTTGCCAAGCAGTATCTTTGTTGTCAATAATCCACTGAATGCCGTTCATTGCAGATTCGTAGAATTCTTGTTCAAGCACATAATTTTCAAACGGTCCTGCCCCTGCATCGGTTCCAATTCGAACATCGACAAGCGCAGCATCAGGCGCAGATCCGTAGAATTCGGTTTGTTCACCTGCTGCATTGATCCCGGTGGCTGCAGCCATACCCATGCATGCTGTTCCATGTTGATTTCCATCGTCTGGGTCAAATGTTCCATCAGTTTCTCGGAAACCCCCACCTGCTAAAACGCAGATTGGGTCGGATGGTGTGTAACATACGGCATCATAACCGGCTACGAATTTTTCATTGAGACCTGGATGTTCATTGTCTACTCCGGTGTCAACCATAGCGACGTTAATGCCGGCACCTGAAACACCAAGGTCCCAAGCGCCCTTTGGATAGACTGAGGATGCCACTGCTTTGACAGCAGGAGTTTGTACATCACCGTAAAACACAACTGAGCCATAATGTTCGACCATCACCACATCGGTAAGACTTGCAAGGGTGGGTGCAAGGTTTGCATCAATTTGCCCGAGCAGCACAGCGTTAACCGATTCGATGACATCATTGACAGAGAGGTTGATGGCTTGCAGTTCCGAGATATGAATCGCTGAAACAGGCACGCTGTACGAAAGGCCGATGCCCGTGACGCCCTCAATGGATTCAATGCTGTCATGAATTCCGTTTCGGTTCTCGTCAAGGACGGTGCGTTGCCACCATGGCTTGGTGGATTCGAGCCAGTCGGCAACCTCTTGTTGCGGCACTTCTGTTGTTGAGTCGACTGGATTCCAGACAATTCCGTTTGAGTCCATAGCCATCCAATCAGAACGGTCTTGATCGGCGTGAATGGTGAGCGAACCGGTGACTGGAGCCATCAGTAAAGCGAACATAAAGAATGCAACAATGCGACGCATGCGTGTCCCTCATGTCTTGGGGACCGCCCATCCATCATCAAGATATTGGATTTGAGATTCTGGCATAAACGCTATGCTGAACGCTAATTGTTATGAAAGGTGGGAGCAGAGGGATTTGAACCCCCCCCAGCGGATTTCTTCTGAAACTGCGCATCAGATGGGCAGTTTTCAGGATTGCAACGGGTCGGCGCTCCAGTTGGTCATCAACCTTCAGCAAACCCACTCGTCGTCATTCCCGTGCAACTGGAGCCCGCGATACTACCAAGCTATACTATACTCCCATTGTAATTCACAGCGAAGATCATGACTTGGCTTGCCTACGAGCACGCTTTCGGCGTCGCAACTTCTTCTTGCGCCACTTCCACCGTTGGTTACCGGTTTTCTTCCAAGCACGTGAGCCTCGCTTCATGGTGAACGAGCCTCCGACCAGCCCTCCATATATGAGAGCATCGGGTTGAACCACTGAATCTCATCTTGCCAATCAAAGGCCAAAAGGAATCACTGCACTCGATTGTTATGACAATGGAGC
>CAXHEV010000042.1:0-5894 GCA_964015875.1 uncultured Candidatus Poseidoniales archaeon | reverse complement strand
GTTGAATTCAACCCCTCGTACACGCTTATGACCTACGCCCTGTCTCCTGGTGAGTCAGTCAATGTTGAGCCCGGAGCCATGGTGGCTATGGGCGGTGTCGAAATGCAAACACGCAAGAGCGGCGGTGGCATTTTCAAGAGCCTCAAGAAGATGGCACTCGGTGGAGAGTCCTTCTTCCTCAACACCTTCACTGCAGGCGCAACCGGCGGCTGGGTAAGCGTTGCTCCAGGATCACCTGGTGATATCCAAGGCTTCAACCTCGTCCCGGGCCAAGTCCTCTACATCCAAGGCGGCTCCTACCTTGCCTCGACCCTGAATGTCGTCACAGACACCAAATTCCAAGGTGCACAGGGCTTCTTCAGCGGCGAATCGATGTTCTTCGTTCAAGCGACAAGCAGCGAAGGCACTGGCCGTGTATGGTACAACTCCTTTGGTGCCATCAAGCAAATCCCAGTTCAGCCAGGACAAACCATCACTGTCGACACCGGCCACGTCGTTGCATTCGACGGCGGTGTCCAATACACCATCAACAAGGTTGGCGGCATGAAGTCGTTCCTCGTTGGCGGTGAAGGACTTGTCATGAACTTCTCAGGGCAAGGCAATGTCTGGATCCAAACTCGAAACGTTGGCAGCCTCGCTGCTAAGCTTGTTCCGTTCTTGCCACAACGTGGTAGCTGATTGAAACACAACCATCATTGGACGCTTCGTGCGGAAAACATTGTGACCTGCGGTTGCTTTTCGAAACAAACGCATCTGTGATATACAGCCGTTCAATCTGGGACACATGAACAGTGGTCGGCGCCATAACAACAACCCAAGTGCTGCTGAAATGATGCAAATGATTCACCATTTGCAAAACGAATTGGCTCGGGCCCACCAAGAACTGGCTATGTTGAAAGGTCAGAGGTCGCAGAATTTCGCTGGCCACACACACCGCTCTGGTCGATTCAGATTCATTCCTGACGAGCTCACATGGTACGAGCATGATGCACAAGCACGACGCATGGGCGGTTACCTCGCCACCATCACCTCCTCAAGGGAGAACCAAGATGTTCGAGCGGTGGCAGGCGGCAGAACGGTTTGGATCGGAGGCGTCAGGCACGGCCAAGGCAATGGTGAGGGCCCAGATCACTGGCGGTGGTCAAACGGTGAGCGATGGATCTTCGTCAATTGGAATGTGGGGGAGCCAAACAATTCCGGCGGATCTGAAAACAGTGTGCAAATGTATGCGAACGGGAAATGGAATGATGTGAGGCCCGATCGACGGTGCTCCGCAGTGTACGAATTCGCCCCGCATTTTAGATGAGGAGCATACAAAACGATTCCAACAATGCTCAATAGGCCTCAATACAATCGTTAGTTTTCCAAGCGCAGTGTCCTTTTTGGTCGTAAATTTCGGGCTCGGAAATTGTATGAAAGGTCGGTAAATCGACCTTTCAAACCTGCAATCGAGGCGAAGACAATATAACCACAGTAGAATGGTCGAACCGGAGAGGAATACTCTTCAGGGAAAATCATGAGTTGCTCACTCGACCTTCCATTGGGACCATCGTGCAGAGACCCAAGCCTTGAGGCCGATTTACAGGCTCGTCTTGATGCAGGGAATCGCATCATTGCTGTTGGTGACGTTCACGGCCATCTTGCCACATTCAGAGCGTTATTACACAGATTGCAACTTGGCCCAGAGGACCGCGTGGTATGTTTGGGTGATTTGATAGACCGAGGACCAGATTCTGCAGGTTTGATTTCATTGGTTCGAAGCGATCCAAGAATTATCTGCATCAAAGGTAACCATGAACAGATGGCGATTCAATCGATTACTGCTGAAGGGAACGTTGAGTTGTGGCAGCCATGGCTTCAACGTGGAGGAAAATCCACCTGGGGCTCATACATCGTGCGAGCGCAAGGCGACCTCTGGCAGGCAAAATCTAATTTCTTTGATGACGCCATGTGGATGGACAATCTTCCTACCCAAATTGTCCTCGATGATGTGAGGTTGGTGCACGCAGGTTATGACCCTAGGATGCCATTGGATGCACAAGGGGAAAAGGAACTCCTTTGGATTCGAAAACGTTGGTTCCAGCACGACAAGCCGGTAGATCCGGCAAGGATGGTCGTGTTTGGACACTCAACCACAACCAAGGTCGGTAGGTGCGCTGGTGAGGTGGCGTTCTCCTCGTTTAAGCTCGATGATCAACGACCTGCATGGGTAGCAATGGATGTCGGCGCCTACAACCATGTTGCCCCCGGAATTGCTGCTCTCAACATCAAAACACAGCGGGTGATTAAGCAGACGACTCTGCGTTCAGAACGTTGGTTTGAGCACGGTAATATTGTCAAATCAAACACGAAAAATCCTCGACGTTGGAAGCAGGAAGGAAATCGAAAAGAGGCCTTCATCGCCGAGCATTATGGATTAGCCGCCCTACGAATGGTTACCAGAAAGGAGCACGTTGCCGAGTTGAAAGCAAAACGACGGTTGCGAATGGCAGGCGTTGTCCTTGAGCAAGAGGATGTACCACACTCAGCATTCCATCGTGGAAGCCGTATCGATGACGATGCAATCCTGGCCCAAGAAGTGGAAGCCTTGGATTGGGTGCACAATGGCCAACGAATTCGCAAAGGCCCAGGCACAGAAGTTGACAGAAGCCCACCTCATCTTCCGGGTCCAACAGGATTCAGAGTTCATCACCGAACGAAGATGAACGTGGAGGCTATTACCTCTATTGATCATACTTCATCACCTTGGGCACGCCCTCGCCGCTCTCAGAAATCCTAAGCGGCAACCTCCAGAATAGGAACTTCGCATTCCAATACCCCTTCAGTGTATTTTCCACACTGCATGCCGTGACAGAGGGATTCCTACCTCAATGTGCCTGTTTCGTGAAATTTGTTTCCTAAAAGTCATAAAAACCTTGACTTATTACCGAATTCTGACACATGATGTTTGTTTGATGCAGGAAAGCGAACATTCAAGAGGGTTCACGTTGTTCAACTGTTCCATGGCCAACACACAGACCTCAGCCCACGGTCGCAACGCTACCACCATCGCTCTTCGAGCGGCGGTTATGCGAGTTGTCAAACAACGCAAAGCGCATCGGAATTTCCTCAAGGCTTCTGCCGAAACCGAAGCGCGTCTGCTCGAAGGTCAGCCAAGTTCAATCTTCATGTACGGACTGTGATCCAACTTACCCAACACACCCACTCCCTCATCCGCCCTGTATGCATTACCTCCCAAAGGGCGGGTGAGGTGACGGCCTGTTCCGAACCGTTCATGTTGATGATGCACACCGGCCAACTATGGAACCCTTGGCTTGGGAAGCAATTCTCACAGCGGGGACGTTTTTCATTCTCGGAGCCACTTCTCCTGGCCCGAGCCTGATGGTGGTGCTTCGAAATACATTGATTGGAGGACGTCGCCAAGGTGTTGCGTGCGCTGTTGGTCACGGTCTTGGATTTGGACTCTATGCCGGAAGTGCGGTGTTTGGACTCATTGTCCTGCTCGAGCAGGCACCAGATGTGTTTTTGATTCTCCAGCTTATTGGTGTCGTGCTTCTTGTATGGTACGGTTGGAAAATGTGGACAACCACGGTTGAGGCCGAACCTGAAATGGAGGAAAACCTCAACCTCAGACAGCGCCAAGGGTTCGCTGAAGGTTTTGCAATTGCGTTCTTCAACCCTAAAATCGCACTTTTTCTCGTCGCGGTCTTGGCTCAAGTACTCGAACCTGGTATGGGGATGAGCACAAAACTTGCCATCGGTGGCCTTGGCATGTTCATTGACACGGCATGGTATGTCATTGTCGCCGTGCTGCTTACTGGAACGCGTGCCCTTGAATTATTGAGAACACATGGTGTACTGGTGTACAGAGCGACTGCGATTGCACTCTGGGCTTTTGCAGCCTCGGTGGCCTATGGCCTGCTGTAATCATTTCTGGCACCGAGGGCAAAGGAACGTTGAGCGGTTGCTTTGAACAATCCGTTCAATGGCTCCGTTGCAACCTTCTTTGAGGCATGGACCGTCTTCTCGGTCATAGACTTGGAAATGATGCCCAAAATAACCGAGTGTTCCATCGACTGCAGCGAAGTCGTTCAGTGTTGATCCACCGACGGCAATCGCTGCGTTAAGCACGGACTTTACTTCATCAACAAGACGTTCGAGGCGTTTGGTAGGTGCTCCGTTCTTGCGAACAAGAACGTTGGAGGGCGTGGTTGGTGCAATACCCGAACGGTGGAGTGCCTCACATGCGTAAATATTGCCAACACCGACCACGAAACGTTGGTCGAGCAAGGTGGTTTTGATGGCGGAGCGCTTTTTGCCAATTCGTTGTGCAGCGATGGTGGCATTCCAATCATCAAAAGGCTCAGGGCCAAGGTGTTCGAGAAGCGATTGTATCGGCTCTTCTGCCCGATCAAAGACGTCAGCAATGCCAAACCTACGTGGGTCGGTGTACACCGAAACCGAGCCATCATCAAATCGAAACTCCATGTGGTCATGACGACCATCAAAGCCCGTAAGTTCACCAAAGGGAGAGTTCGTCTGAGGTAAAGAGCCCCCATCAAGCCGGAGGACTTCATCGGTTGTGATGATGGTATAGCGTCCACTCATACCAAGGTGAGAAAGAAAAACTGTACCGTCTTCTAAATCGATTAGCAGATACTTTGCTCTTCGGCGTACAGCAAGCACTTGTTTTCCACTCAATCGCTCGGCCATATCATCGGGAAATGGAAACCGAAGGTCCGAACGTCGCAGCAATACATTCGTGATCCTCCGACCAACCCATGCTTGTTCTAATCCCGTACGGACCGTCTCAACTTCAGGTAATTCCGGCATGGAGTTCACTCCTTACGTATGACGTGAAACAGCACGTGGTTGTCTTCATAGCCAGTCAATTCAATGCGTTCTTCGACATCAAATCCTGAATTCAACAATTGCCCTTCGACCTTTTCGAACAACGCCGCTTCGCCTTCACCTGTCCAACGTTCGCTTGCTGCTTTAAGCGACAAAAGACCGGTGCCACCGAGGTTGAGGAATCGACGGCATGCGGCGATAAAAATGTCAACTTGACCTGCTTGGGCGACATCTTGGAATAACCACTCGACCTTTCTCGGCAACAGAACACCCCAAGCAGCATGCTTTCTTGCATCGCCAAGAACAGGAACAAGACCTGGGCGGGACTTCGCCATATGAGTTAACTCCCGAAGGCACCTTGGTGCCAAGTCAACCGCCACTAAGCGGCCGTTGAGTTCATTGCCTTGACCGCAAAGATGGTCGTGAAGATGACTGATTGAAGTGCCGTGACCTGCACCAAGGTAGAGCACTGTCGTACCTTCCTCTGGGAGCAGTTGTGCTGCATCCTTTCGCGTCCGTAGAATTCCTGCACCGAGTTTCGAACGGGAGGGATCCCAACGTCTGCATTCCATGCTCTGGATACGACGCAGCGATTCTCCGTAGACGGAGTGGCCAGGAACTGCGTTGATGGTCCAGATGGCTTTTCCCTCTCGCAAAACGCCCCATGACAAGGCTTCTGAACGTCGACGGTTGTTTCCACGGCCCATTGAATCACCTCATTAGCGTCGAGAGGGGGGGCGTGGATGTGCGGCTTTGATGGCCTCAACCTTATCTTCCAAGGCTCGCATATGTTCCTCACCCCAAGGCTCACCCTCAAAGGCGTCCACTTTGGCTGCAATGCTTGCTCGGGCTGCAATGGTTCGAGCAATCTTTCCCCTCACCCATCGTGGGGATCTAGAAATCCACGGATGCATGAAAATGTGACCGTGCTTAGGAGGTGGTGCGCCTGTTTTGAGGTGGTTGAAAAATGCCTTTTCAGCACCAAGCACCTGTACGGTACCCGCAGGAAGCCGTGCAAGTCGCATACGTCCGTGAGCTTCGAC
>CAXHEV010000041.1:0-5980 GCA_964015875.1 uncultured Candidatus Poseidoniales archaeon | reverse complement strand
CTTCCCTGAGGACTTGGGGATTGCTCCTTCTGTCAAGCATTTGCCAATGGCTTGAGCTCGTATGCACTCATCGAGGTCAATCCAAGATTGGCTAAGTTTGGGGTAAAGTTGTCAAATCACTCGGACGACTTGTCCAACAAAGATTCGAACTCTTTGGTCGCTAGGATTAGCGTTGGGGCCCAAAGACCAACAAAGATACCCAACATTTGATCCTCACTAATGAAGTAAATGTACAACGACAATACCACTGACAACATGCTTGCTATTAATCCAATTCTTGCTACGGTTCCACTCATATTTTGTTCACCTATTTGCTTATTTTGTTACATTTGCATTTAAAGTGATGTTTTGAAATGATGCTTGAAACGGTGATTTATGCCCCTTATGTTGTTCTCCGGCCCTTCATCGACCTGCTCAGTCAGTAGCGTCTGTATTGACCGGCGCAAACCACATCCAACTCAACATTCACTTGCTATCTTGTGGAGCAGGATTGATAGAGGAATGACTATTTCATTCGTTAGCTAATTCTACATTCATCATTACGAATTGTCCAATGAGAACTACAACGAGTGCAACAGCATAGAGGCTAGGCAAAGGGAAACCAAACTCTCCAAAACCAATCCACAAACCAATTTCCATCACGATCAATCCTACTACAGAACAGACCAATGCTGCCAATGAAGTGTGCCAGCGGTAGGTGTAACAATTGTATGCCATATCCACACCAACTTCGAGGTTTCCAGAATCTTCCATGTGAATGACTACTCTGAAAACTAAATGTGCAATTTGTACAACGATTGCAATAATCATAAGAATCATGAATATGATACCAAAAAATGCTAGGAAAGAATCCTCTTCGAAGAAATTAAACCATCCGCTCTTAGCACTAAACCCAAACATTGACACTTCCAAGCCAAATGGTCCAGCGCTTAAGATGCCTCCAAATCCAACTGCAATCCAACCGGCGAATGCACCAATGATCAACATCAATCCCCCTACCCCATGAAGGGTATGAGAAGCAAGCTTACTACCACTTATTGGCTCAGAATAAACACTCTCCTTTGTTCTCGATTTGGGTGTTTCCCCCCACTCAAACTCTCCTTCACAGTACGGGCATAGGAATTCACCAAATGCATCATCGTCCAATTCAATCTCTTCTTCACAATGAGGACATTCAATTAGCACCATAGCGTCACTAGAGTCTGCGAGGCCATAAGGGTTGAGCCGGCACCCATGCGAAAACCGGGGTTCCATATGCTAACTTTGGGTGAGAAGAATCGTTACTTTCGATCAAGGGGAAGGTGAATTTGATCTTACAAGAGCCTCAAGCACGATTTTTCTTCCGAGACGATAATCGAGCCTTCTCCTCCTTTTGCCGTCCTTGTTGTTGCCTTTGAATCCAGACAATAGGATGTCTTGCGACCTCGCCCGGTATGATTCAAGAAGAGCGTTTGCGCGTGTGCAAAAATTTGCGACATCAGCCTTAGTACTCAGTTCTGGTACGTTCATGTACGTCATAAGCCGTGATGAAACTTTGATCCTTGAGCGAGGATAATCAAACTCAGCGGCTGGAACAAAGCAAATCCTGTCTCCCGCTTTCGTACCGTCCACAGCGCGCAGGCCTACATTCCCGTTAGGGTCATTGAAAACGACCCTCTTGCTTCTTGAAACATCTCCTTTCATTGCAACCATTTCAGAGAACCTCATGACTTCCTCATCATTCAAAAAAATGAGAGTGTCTTGACCTGATTCAGGCACCCAGCATGTGACGCATACGGGAAATGTGGTGTCTTCAAAGGGATTCTCTTCAAGAATCGATATGTATGCACATCTCTCTTTAGGATATGATGAATGAAGAAAGGTTTCTGGAATAATGGCGACGATATAATCGAAAGATTCGAGACAGCGATCAAGAGCAATTTCGTAAAGGTCACTCCGCCCGGTTTCTTCGAAATATTCACCCACCATGTTCCACATTGACTTTCGCTTCGCACTGTAATTCGCCAGATAGGGAGGATTTGTGACACAAACAGATTCTGCATTCTTAGGAATCGATTTCAAGCTGTCATTTACCGGCCATCCTAGGTCTCCTTGGATATCTAATCCAGAGATTGACATACCATATTCAGACTTGCAAAGGTGCAGCAAGTCACCCTGACCTGCAAAAGGGTCGACGGCAGAACCCAACTGGATGTTCTGTAGAAATGAATGTACGACAGAATTGTGCCATGAATCACCTTTGGTGTTGAATGCGCCTCGACCGACCTTTCGGACATCAACCTGCGTGGTGAGTCCCGACTCGGCCCGAGTCAACATCTCACCCAACCGACGTTGTCGGTCTTCATCTTCTGCCATTCAATTAACCCAATTGTCGACTGCTTATCACGCCATCTCTGTTGTGAAGATTGCCTGTAGGGGCATAGACCGTTGGAATCGTTCCAATCAATGCATTCATTCAGATTCTCTGATGTTTGCCTGCTCGCTCTTGTGAAGGAGGTGGCCTGACATTAGAACCGCAGATCCAAGGCAACCAGCAAGAATGAACAAGATCGCTCCTGACATTCCTGGGCTTGCTATTGCGACGCGCAAAATGACGGTGGAAAGAATAAACCCGGTGTTTCTCGCAAGGTATGCAAATTCTGTAATGTACTGATAGGAGACCAGCAAAATCAGGATATCAGCCATGATTAATACGGTGAAAAAGTCAAGGAAGAAAATCGTACGGTTCGTGCTTCCATCTCCTTCAAAGACGCCATAGGACCATGTGGAAAGTGAGTAAATTGCCGTCAAGACGTACACGACGAGGAGCAAGACTGCAAGTTGTTTCTTCTGTGAAATAAATTTCTCTAATTCTTCACTATCGTTGGAAATTGAGCTTGTCTCACGCTTGGCTCTGGAAAACAACAGTGCAGTGCCGAAGAGAATCAAAAAGGCGAGACATTCGACAGCAAGAATAGTGATGCTGTCATCAATTGTGGAAGTCACCGACGCATCAATGTCAGACAATCGCTTCAAAATATCTCTGACAACCAACAGCGTGATGATTTCAAACTGTTTTCCGATTGAATTTGTGAATGAATCTGGAATAGTACGAATCAATTCGTAAACTTCGTAGGCCAAAAATATAGAGAATGGAGTGTACAATGCATCAAGGTAAGAGTCAAACAGACCGCTGGTTCGTTGACTTAAACTGATCAAATCCAATTGGTAGAACAAACACAACAACAAGTGCAGTAAGAACCCTAGAATCGCTGTTTGAATGCACAATTGCCGCAGTTTTTCATTGGCTCTGTAACCCAAGTAGCGGTCATACAGAGCTGTTATGCGCATGGCTGTTGGTTGAATCTTCCATTCAAATAGTTGCGTTCTGAACCATACCTCAATTTGAACCACCTCGGCTCAAACCAAATCTATGAATCATAATATTCGCTTTGGGAAGAGGAGTACAACCCGATCGTCACAAGCAATGCTAGGACAACCGAAGCTTGGACCATCCAGATATTTTCTGCTGTGAATTCTCCTAACAAAAGAGAAAGTGCCATTGCAAACGCCTCAAGTCCTGCTGTTACAGTTTGAACCCGCCCCATGTCCAGTGATGGACTTTTCAGCCATAACCAGGATCCTAAAACATTGGTTCCCAGCAGAGCAGCACCAATTGTCCGCAACCACGCAGTGTTGACTGATTCTGCTTTGAGCAGATCACAAAACGCGTCGGGGGCAGCAAGAAGGAAGAGGCCATACCCAAGCGAGGCCCAAAGATTGACTTGCATTGCTGGGCGTGCGTAGGTATCAAGATTCATGTTCTGAAAAAGGTGGCTCATCAGATAATTCTTTGCAAGAAATTTGGTTCAAAGCCGGCGCATTTCCTGCGAGAATGAGCGCCAATCTAAGCATCATCGCTCTTCGTGAAACCACTCAAGAAATCCCATACAATGCGAGTTGTTTCGATGCCAGTTGGGTTTTTTCGACATGACCAAAGAAAATCCTCAGGAGAACCCAATTGGTAATCGGGGCAGTCTTTGGCATAGGGGTTATGCCCACCGTAAAACTGAGTCATCAAACGAACTTCTGCTCCGTTCTCACAATTTGTATAGCCACGAATGTCATAGTCTTCTTCTGAAGCGAGGAGTTCAGGAGCAACCCCCGTACAGTTGTTCAATTCCTTCCAATCTTCCATGTTTTGAATGGCTCCTTCTTTCGACCAATCTTCCTGTTGATTGAACACATAAAGCGCGCCTGCGTTTCCATATACGATCAGATCATCAAGCAGCCCGTGGACTTCCATGAATGGTATTGGTGTGTAGTTTGGAGATGGGGGAGCAATTAGGTAAAACGACATGCATCCTGCAGCTGCGAAGACTTCACTGGCTTGGACCGCTAGCATTTGTGTCATACCACAACCATTTGACCAACCAGAGAGATAAATTCGATCTGTATCAACTGGTTGGGTTTCAATCAAGTGTTCAACCACACCTAAAATGAAGTTCAAATCATCAACGTCTTCATCAGTGGCAACCCCACAACAAAGGTCTCCGGCGTTCCAAGAGTTCTCATACCCAGTTGGATACACAACCATGAAACCTTCTTCGATTGCGATATTTGCAAAATCGGTGGTGTTGCTGTGCTTATCCATGTCTTGGGTAAATCCATGAATATCGACGACGAGAGGAACAGGGGTGTCGCTGTTAACACCCTCTGGAATCAGCAGTTTCCAACATCGATCAAGGCCATCGTATTCTTCACAATGAATCGAAAAAATATCGGTTTCAACGGAGGCTTCATCTTCAGAGAGCACAACAGATTCGCTCTCATACCCGATGCAACCGGAGAGGGGTGCGGAGATGAGGAGAGTGACGACCAAAATCAGTCCTTTCAACCTCATGGGCGCTCCTTCGTTGCACCTTTTAAAAATATATTTTATTCCTAATGAGAGCAATTATTGAACATTGATCACACCCAAGAGAGTGTTTGAATTCAAACTAATGGTGTGGGGAAGACGGTGGTTGCCTGTCCATCAACCCACTGCTTATGCTTCTTCATGCACCGTTTGAACGCCTCACTTTCGAGGTTCTCGTTCAACCACTCAAGTACATTCACCCAAGGCTGAACGTCAAACCAATCCCGATTGTGATTGGCAAACTGCCTGACAAAGGGGAACAACCCATCGCTCAATGCCTCACTGATTGCTGTCTTGCTCCCCAGTCGCTCATTCAGATCCATCAAATAAGCCGAAGCAAGCGTTCGCTGCTCAATTTCGTCAACGTCATCATAACGGTTAGGATATTTGTAGCGATCAAGATGGAACTTGAATTCATCATCGTTGCGTGAAATCCAATGTTGTTCTTCTTCGCTCAGCGTCCAATCAAGGACATGTTGCATAATCTCAAGACTCTCTTCAATGACCGTACCGTCTTCCAGAAGCAACACTGGGACGGTGCCTTTGGGTGATATCTCCATCATATGTTCGGGACGATCTCTCAAGATGACTTCACGTAATTCAACCTCAAAGTTGGTTCGAACGATTGGCATTCGAGCGCGCATGGCGTAAGGGCACCTGCGAAACGAATAGAGAATGGGTCGTGCCATCATGTGGCCTCCATCATCACTCTGGCGGGATTGGTGGAGCGTAGCCGCCATCAACCGCTTCTTGTACAATGGCCATATCTGAATCGACCATCATCTGCACGAGTTCTTCGAACGAAGTCCCTGGAACCCAGCCAAGTTCCTTCTCAGCCAAAGCAGGGTCGCCAATCAACAAGTCGACTTCAGCTGGGCGGAAGAACTTGGGGTTGGTTCGAACTCGAACATTGCCGTTCTGATCTGTAGCGATGGTGTCAACGCCATCACCCGACCATGTGAGGTTCATTCCAACGTGGCTGAAGGCAAGGGTAATCATATCTCGAACGCTATGTGTGCGGCCTGTTGCCACCACATAGTCGCCAGGTTGGTCTTGTTGGAGCATGCGCCATTGCATTTCGAC
>CAXHEV010000040.1:0-6069 GCA_964015875.1 uncultured Candidatus Poseidoniales archaeon | reverse complement strand
GACTCGTCGGTTCGAAGATGAATAATCTGCGAATAGACTCATGTAATGGCTTGCTTAGCGGGTCATATGAGCATCGTTGATCAGTTGAAGCAGGCCGCACTCCGGCTTTCCTCGCTATGCGATGCGTCGATTGCTGCTATTGAAGCTGAATCTGATGTTGCTCATGCTACAAACCCACTAGACTATGCTTGGCCCCACCACGTGCAGTACCTCGAGCGATGGGGTGGCCTCGGCGCCAAGGTTCTGCTCCTTGGCATGAATCCAGGACCTTGGGGTATGGCTCAAACCGGCGTACCTTTCGGTGCGACAAACGTCGCTCAAGACTTCCTGAAGATCAAACCCAAGCAACTCCCAACGCCATCGAACGCTCATCCAAAAAGGCCCATCGAAGGCATGGCGCTTGAGCGACAAGAGATCTCAGGCACCCGATTGTGGAACCTCATGGAGACGTATTTTGGTTCAGCGACAAAAACCTTCGAGCACATCTTCGTGGTCAACCACTGCCCGCTGCTCTTGCTTGGCGAGCGCGGACAGAACATCACGCCAAACAAGGTGCCGAAATCCATCATCGATCCTGTACTCGATGCGTGTGATGAACATCTCAAACAAGTGGTAGAACTGTTAGGCATCACTCACATCATCGGCATTGGAAAGTACGCCGAAGAACGGGCTCGAAAAGCATTCAATGCTGCAAAGAAAGGTGACGGGGCGACTTCGACGGGGCGTCAAATCTCAATTGATACATGTTGGCATCCAAGCCCTGCAAGCCCATTAGCAAACAAAAATGACGGTGCTGATTGGCGAGCGAACGTCGTGACTTGCCTGCAACGAAACGGCTGTTAGCCACCATCAAAAACCGGCGAACCTTTCAAGTGCTTAATGCAACACTTACTGTACATGGCAGAACTGCAGATGGCTTGGGAACGACAACCAGACGACCGACAATGGAAGACTCCGGAGGGTGACGATCCGCGCACCCTTTACCAAATGCTGATGACCAGCGTTGAGCGTTTTGGCCCCAACCAGTGCTTCGGTTACATACCTGAAAAGGGCATGCCACGAACACACATCACCTATGACGAATTTGGCAGCCTCGCCACCGCAGTAGGCCAACGCCTCGCAGACCTCGGCGTCTCGACAGGTGACCGTGTCGCCATCATTCTTGACAACAGCGTCGAATGGGCATCCCTTGCCTATGGCGCCAACGCCATCGGTGCTGCGTACACTGCCATGTACACCCACCAGCACGGCGGCGAATGGGCATACATCCTCAATGATTCAACACCGACCCTTCTCGCTGTTGCAAACACTGGCGTTTTGGACAAGCTTGTCGAACACATGCCAAAGGAAGCAAGTGGCTGGCCAAGTGCTGGTATTCTCTTGATGGGTGAAGAACCTGCGAACCAATTGCCACCAGAGGGCATACCTGTCCACGGATGGACTGAGTTTGTGGCCCTTGGGCGCAAATCTGAAAACACGTTCGAAGTTGCCGACGACCCATTTGCCCTCAACACCTTGATCTACACATCGGGTACAACTGGAAACCCAAAGGGCGTCATGCTCAGCAATTGGAACACACTCTCCAACATTTTGTGTGTTCAGTCCGCCTTCAAGGTCTACGTGGGTGACAAAAACGCCGCCTTCCTTCCATGGGCTCACTCCTTTGGAAGCACATTTGACCTTCATTGGATGATTCGCTGTGGTGTTCACATTAACCTCATCTCGGACTTAACACGTATCGCTGACGAGTGCATTGAAATCAAGCCTGCAGTTCTTCTTGCCGTTCCACGGGTTTGGAACAAGTTCTACGACCGTGTCAACAGCCAGTTTGCTGCCTCTCCAGTGAAGCGTTTCCTTTCTGGAAAGGCCCGCAAGCACGCTTCAAAGCGCATTGCCAAGGCAGGTGTTGAATGTGATGCAGTACCTCCAAAGGGTGTCCTTGACAAGTTCTATGACAAGTTGATTTGGTCCAAGGTTCGTGCTCGATTCGGTGGAAATATTCGATTCTGTATGTCCGGTGCTGCTGCACTATCACCTGATGTTGCTGAATTCATCCAAATGGTTGGATTCAGTTGCTACGAAGGCTACGGACTGACCGAAACATCTCCACTTGTGGCCGCTAACGGCTGGGCTGGACCAGGTACCTCGAAACTGCGATGCGTTGGCCGTGTTGCTAACGGCGTTAAGGTAACCATCGATACCGATGCATGGGACGATCCTGAGCGACCAGACGAAGGCGAAATCATCGTTCACGGACCGAACGTCATGTTGGGCTACTGGAACAACGAAGAAGCGACCAAGGAAGTGCTCATCGAGCCAGGTGTTTTCAGAACTGGAGACCTCGGCAAACTCAACGGAGAATTCCTAGCCATTACCGGACGTGTGAAGAGTCAATTCAAGCTTGAGAACGGTAAGTACGTCTCACCTGCTCCACTTGAAGAGAACCTCAAACTCTCGCCATTTGTCGAGCAAGCCGTGCTTGACGGCCGAAACATGCTCCGAACATTCCTTGTGGTTCATCCAAACATGATGGCTCTAAAACCAGCACTCAAGGCTGCTGGCGTTGATGTTTCAGGCAGCGATGCAGATATTTGTGCCCGACCAGAAACAAACGCTTGGTTGCTTAACGAGTTGAAAGCGAACAACATGAAAGCACCAGTTTGGAAAGGCTACGAAGTTGCTGCGAACCTGATCCTCGATCCTGTTGAGTGGTCAACTGACAATGACATGTTGACGCCATCGATGAAGGTCAAGCTGCGAAATTTGTTGACCCATCACGAAGAAGCCATTAACGCCATTTGATTGGTTGAAGTTGGACTTCACCATTCAGCCGGTTTCGCGCCATAGTGTTTGATTTTACCCCGTTTTCCCACAAACCGGGGATTAAACTATAACCTGTCGCGTCAATTTCACTCCATGATTGCTACAGAAAAGGACAAGCGTTCGAATGTCAGCATCGACCTTACAAAGCCAAGGAAGGCTCCCCCGCTTCTACCCAATGTAATGCAAAAACCACTCGGTATTGGTGCTGGTGTCGGCTTGACCATTGGCGTTCTTAATTGGGCCATCCTAGGTATCCCACTTGCACTCAGCGCCCCAACTGGTTTGGTTCTCGGGCTCACTGTGTGCATCTTAGCGTCCCCCGGCATGCGACATGAATTGGCTGAGCAGAAACGAATTGACCACGAGTACAAGCAATCTCTCCTGCAGCGTAAAGGCCGCTCTGGAGCCTTTACTCAATTTGATTGAACGCCAGTGGTGCTTTGTGAAGAGCGATCAAAATCCCAAAGGCTTACTTCTACCCCATCGAGTTCTTGGTACCCACAATGAACAATGAATGGTGACTTTCGAAGTGCCTTGTTCAACACATTCGCCCGCAGCTCAATCCCTTCAGTTTCCATAGCCTGAATAATTGAACGTGTGGTGGCAGGGCCATTCTGGCGTAACCAGCCCACAATCCAATCCGCTTCTTTGAGCGTGCGCTGACGTTCTGGTGTCCATCGCTTCCGCCCCATGGGATACAGAGTGTGGCGATGGTGAATAAAGCACACCAAGGCAAACAACACCGCCAAGCACGCCATTCAGTTTATGAGGGGTGCACAGAGGCGCATAAACGGGGAGCACATGGCACGCCAACTCATTAACATCGAAGGGGTCGACCGAAGTTTTGGTCCAGTCGATGTGCTGGTTGATATCAACCTGCTTGTACAAGACGGTGACCGTATCGGTATTGTCGGCCACAATGGTGCTGGAAAGACCACACTACTGAACACCATCAGTGAACAATCACAGGATGTTGGTGAGGTCGAGTATGCTCCCGGCATTCGAATTGCTTATTTGACTCAAATTCGAGATATTGACTCTGATTCCACAATCGAAGAAGAACTTGGCCGTAAGGGTCGTCAATTCCAAGAACTGGAAGAAGAGATTGCAGCAATTGAAGCCCAGATGGCCGACCCGGCATTCTATGATGGCGACTGGGAAGGCGTGATGGAACGCTACAGTGAGCTTCAGCAAACTCTTGGCGCAAGTGGTGGCGGAAATGTGGCAAGCATCGCAAAGTCAACGCTCGCCCGTCTCGGACTTGATAAGCATCCAATGGACATGAGAGTCAGCAAACTTTCTGGTGGAGAAAAAGCCAAACTTGCCTTGGCTCGCCAACTCGTGGGTCTTGCAGGCGTCGATGTGATGTTCCTCGACGAGCCAACCAACCACTTGGACATTGAAACGACAGAATGGCTTGAAGCCTTCCTGAAGGACTTCAAAGGAGCACAACTGATTGTTTCCCACGACCGATATTTCCTCGATCAAGTGTGCACCCGTATTGTCGAAGTGGACAACCTAAGAGCCTGGCCTTGGAAGGGGAACTACAGTCAGTTCTTGCGTCAAAAAGTCGCCACAGAAGCGGCGCTTGGCGATATGATTCACACTGTGGAAAAGAAAATTGCTGCGACCACTGGAGCGCTCAAACAAATGAAGCGTGCCAACAAATACGACAAGTCGATTTCTGCCAAACAGAAGATGATTGAACGAATGCAACAAGAATTGAAGGCACTCAGGGCAAGGGTTCCAAAGAAGCGTAAGCCTCTGATTCTCAAGCTCGAAGCCACAGACAAAGCGAGCATGGATGTGCTCCAGTTGGACGGCGCTACGAAAACCTTCGAAGGACTGACGCGCCCTGTGCTCAACAACCAAGACTTGGAAGTCCGAAAGGGCGACAGGATTGGAATTGTTGGCGGTAACGGTCAAGGAAAAACAACGCTGTTGAAGATTATCAATGGGGATGAAAAATTAACCAGTGGCACCCGTGATCTTGCACCAGGTGCTGAGATAGGATACTTCCATCAAGACCACGCTACCCTTGATTTCAACCTCAACCCGGTTGAACAAATTCAAAGATTGAGACCAGATTTCCAATATGGCGATATCCGCGCTGCGCTTGGACGATTCCAATTTTCTGGCGATCAGGTGACCACCAAACTCTCACAACTCTCTGGTGGCGAGCGAGCACGAGTTGCGCTGCTCAAATTACTGCTTGAAGAGAATAACCTCCTGTTGATGGACGAACCTACCAACCACTTGGACATGGATTCGAAAGACACCCTTGAAGAGGCGCTGATCAACTACGAGGGTTCCCTCATCACCGTTTCACACGACCGATGGTTCCTCGACCAAGTGGTCAATCGCATTTGGGAATTACAAGATGGCATCGTCACAGTATACTACGGCAATTACACCGATTATATCCGGGCCAAAAAGGGACTTCCACCATTGGCTGAAGATGAAGTTTCAGAAGTTTGAACACCTCTTGCTTCACCCTTGAATTGATGAACCAAAGGTGCGTGGAAGTAACATGGCCGACGAGGAACCGGTGTTTGAGACCACAGCTGGTCCAGTCCGTGTGATTACGGCTGCATCGCTGTTCGATGGTCACGATGCTGCCATCAACGTCATGCGCCGCCTGATTCAATCCTCAGGAGCTGAAGTGATCCATCTAGGCCACGACCAATCTGCAAAAGCAGTGGTCGATTGTGCCATTCAAGAAGACGCACACGCTGTTGCACTCACATCCTACCAAGGCGGCCACGTGGAATACTTCTCCTACATTCGAGAACTGTTGGACGAAGCAGGCTGTGAACATGTACGCATCTTTGGCGGTGGAGGTGGTACCATCACCCCTCCCGAAATCCGCACGCTCCATCAGGCTGGCATCTCGAAGATTTACTCTCCTGATGATGGACGAAGCATGGGTCTTATGGGCATGATTCACCACTTGATGGGCCAAGCTGCTGAAGTCGACCTGATCAGTGAAGAGCGAATGAAGAGCCTCAACGGTCCGGTCACGCCCGATGATATGGCGAAGGTTGGGCTTTTGCTCACCCTCTCCGAATCTGCAGACGAAGCGACATTCAAATCTGCCGTCGAAACGTGCCGGTCTTCAGACAAAGAGGTCCCAGTGATTGGATTTACGGGAACCGGTGGAGCAGGAAAATCCAGTTTGCTCGACGAGTTGATGTTGCGTATTCAACGTGACAACCCAGGCAAGAAGGTCTGCTTGCTGTGTGTGGA
>CAXHEV010000039.1:0-6099 GCA_964015875.1 uncultured Candidatus Poseidoniales archaeon | reverse complement strand
ACATTATGGAGGAGTACAATCGGTGTTCAGTCGGTCGATACAGACGCTACCCTCTCATGATACGCCTATACAGAGGGTATCGCTAGGGTTTTTGATTAGTTCTAAATGAATCCCTAACACCATCAATGACCAAGTCTTGGGCCCTACTCTTCGCCGCATCTGCTGCTAAAATCATAGCAAATTGTTGAACATTAGCAGAATTGTTTGCCGCCATCACGATGTCTCCAGTCCACAAGGAAACTTTGAACCCTAATTTTGCCATGCGTCTACGATATTGCCACCTACTTTCATCGGGTCGACGAGGATATGCTTTCCTTGCTGCAAAAAGGAATGTTCTACCACCCGTTTTCATAGTAATATAGCCGCCCTTTGCAGCAACTTTTCCAGTTTTGTATGTCGCTTTAGTAGTGACTTTGCCTGCGCCGTATGTGCCCTTTGCAGCAACTTTAGCAGTTTTGCCAGCAACCTTGGCAGTCCCTTTTATTGTCGCGCCACCAGCACGAGTCAAACCTCCTGCTGCTGAACGAAATAACCCTCTTTTCTTTTTCTCTCCCATATCTATTGCTGAATTTCTAACCACTTAGATTTGCCTCCAACTTTAGCATCAAACGACATATCATTTCCACGAAATCGCAAGGGTTCTTCCAAACCCCTCACGAGATTATGGAAGAGTACAATGGGTGTTCAGTCCCTCAGTACACTCGCTACCCAAGCGATACCCGCGATCAAAACAAGCTTGTGCTCAAATCCTGACCTTTGGTGTTATTAGAGATTGAGAGTTAGGGTCGAACATGAATTGGAAAAACATCATCCTTTCCGGTGCGGCCACCGGTGCGATACTCGCAGTATTGATTCTTATCGTGTTCATTCTTCCTGAACTCGATCCCGGATCGATGGCGGTTTTATGCGGGGGCTGGTTTTCATTGTCAGTGCTTTCAGCATATTCAGTCAATCAACTATCGAAATATGCCGAATGGCCCGAAGTGAATTTCAAAATCCTCATTCCTATTGCGTTTTTGACATCCATTATGCCTTTGTTTGGGCCTATCTTTGGAATGCCAAACCATGAACTCATGACCTTGGCGACGGTGGTCGCCATGGGGGCATTTGGCGGCTTTTGTTGGTCCATTCCTTTCGCTGTGTGGTCTTGGTTTAGGGGTAAACAAAGCACTTCGAGTACTGAGGAATGAGAGTTTCACTCAACCGTTGTGAAATCATGGCGGCAGTTGAACGCTCACAACCGGTACACCTGCAGATAGAGCCGCAGTTTCCATGCGTTTTGTCCATACTGAATCAGGTCCGGGGAAAGCGAGCATGTGTGTCGCTCGCTCGAGCATTCGATTGACAAGATCAGCTTCCGCCTCAGGCCGACCACTGTCTGTGGGTGCGTTTGGACGGGGGGCAGACCATGCTTCGGTGAACACTGCAAGTGGAATGTTATTGTTATCAGCCCAACGTTCGGCTAAGTAATCGACACCACTCGCACCACCGAGGATGATCAAATCTGGGTACGCATTGTACTTGACCCAGTCTTCGATGGCATTTTCGAGCCATGCATAATCATAGAATTTTGAATTCCCACAAATGATGAGGTTCACAATTCTACCATCGTTGTTGAGGTCACGGCCCGCAAGGCGGTCGAGGGCCTCGGCTCCTGTCTTAGGTGTCAGCGTCATAGTTGGCCAACACCATTGGTGATAATGAAACCTTCTGAGTAATTTCATGAAATTGTCAATAAAATAATATTTTGAATCCATAATTCGGTATGAAAAGCCATTATTCTTGTCAGGAACAGTGTCATAACCTGATAAAAGAATAGACGGATTTCGACCACCTTTGACCGTTGGCATCATAGAGTAATTGCTCTTGGTGCAACCATGGCGTTCAAGAGAGTGCTGATTGCAAACCGTGGAGAAATCGCGCTACGAATTCTCAGAACCCTAAGGGATATGGGGATCGAAGCGGCCATCATCCACGGCCGAGAAGACCGTCTTTCCCTCCCTGTTCGCCTTGCTGATGTAGCGTATGCGAACAACAAACCGAATCCGCTGGATACGTATCTCGACATTGAATCCGTCATTACTGCTGCAAAGGAAATGGGTTGTGACGCCGTTCACCCTGGCTATGGGTTCCTTGCAGAGAATGCCAAGTTTGTTCACCGTCTTCAGGAGGAGGGCATCACATTCATTGGTCCTTCAGCCGATGTGATCACTTTATTGGGTGACAAAATCGAGGCCCGTGCTGCAATGGAAGCCGCTGGCCTTCCAACAGCAAAAGGCTCATCAGAACCGATTTCTGATGCTGATGTTGCTTCGACTTTGGCGGATGAAATTGGATACCCCGTAATCATCAAAGCCGCAGCAGGAGGCGGTGGAATTGGTATGCAAATCGTGGAACAGGCGTCAGAATTTGAGAGTGCTCTCAAGCTTTGTCAATCCCGTGCTAAATCTGCATTTGGTGATGAGAGGGTGTTTGTTGAGAAGTACATCCAAGGCGCCCAGCACGTCGAATTCCAGGTGCTCGGTGATGGAAAGAAAGCCATCCACTTCGGAGAGCGTTTCTGTTCCATTCAGCGGCGCCATCAGAAGCTCGTTGAAGAAGGACCATGGCTTGACGATGCCAAAAGAAAGGAAATTGGAGACTTGGTGTGCCGTGGTGCTGAGTCGGTTGGCTACAAGGGACTGGCCACTTTTGAATTCCTTCGAGATGCCAATGGGGACTTCTATTTCCTCGAAGTCAATCCTCGTGTACAGGTAGAACATACGGTGACCGAGTTAATCACTGGATACAATCTGGTTGAGCTCGGCATCCGAGTGGCGCAAGGCGAAGATCTGCCTTTGACACAAGAGGACATCACATGGAACGGTCATGCGATTCAATGCCGCCTCAATGCCGAAGACCCACGTAAGTTCATCCCAAGTCCGGGACGACTTTGGGAATGCCATTTCCCGTCTGGATACGGTATTAGGGTTGACACTCACGCTCATCCTGGCTACGAAATGCCTGGCTGCTTTGATTCATTGTTAGCAAAACTGTTGGTCTGGGGCAGGGACCGCGAGGACGCCGTGCGCAGAATGCGAACCGCACTCGATGAGACGATGATTACAGGTGTTGAACATCTCATTCCTCTGCATCGCAGAATCATGGATGAGCAAGATTTCCTCGACAGAAACATCACCATTCAGTACATCGACATGCATGAAGAATTGCTTGGCTGATTGGATTCGATACCCACAGAACTAGGTCAGTTCCTTGTTGTATTGAATAAGGTGTCATGTTGAAGTATCCCCCCCATTTGGTCACCTCATGGACGTCCTTCTTGTTGGTAGCATCGCTTATGATTCAGTCTCCTCCCCTGCTGGTGAAGTCACGCACGCTCTTGGTGGCTCGGCAACCTATGGCGGTTTAGCGAGTTCATTTCACACGAACAGGCTCGGACTTGGAACAGTTGGTCTGGTTGGCGTGGTTGGAACTGATTTCACAGATGAAGACAGGGCTGTTTTGACAAGCAATGGGGCCGATGTGTCAGGAATTGAAACCGCTGAGGGTGAAACGTTCCGTTGGGAAGGCGCCTACCACGGAGCCATGGCTGAAGCCGAAACCAAAGCCACGCACCTCAATGTCTTCGAACACTTTCAACCGAACGTGCCAGAGCACGCTCAAGGACCAAAAGTCACACTTTGCGCCAACCTTCATCCAGCGCTTCAAGCGAGTGTGCTCGACCAGACAAAGGCGAGCCGTTTGACCATGCTTGACTCAATGAATTTGTGGATTACTATCGCACGAGAGGAACTGCTCGAGGTCATGAAGCGGGTCGATCTTTTGATCATTAACGATGGTGAAGTTCGAATGCTTGCTGATGATGAAAACTTGGTTCGTGCTGCTCAAACCGTCAAATCGATGGCACAAGTCGCGACCCTCGTTGTCAAGCGAGGCGAACACGGCGTTCTTGCATTCCATGGCGATGAAATCATCGCTTTGCCGGCATTTCCAACATCCAATGTATGCGACCCCACTGGTTGTGGTGATACCTTTGCAGGGACCCTTGCAGCATACCTCGCCCTTGGCGAAGGCCCGATTGAGCGGAATGAATTGAGGGCTGCTCTCGTTGCTTCGACTGTGTCAGCAAGTTTCACTCTTGAATCGTTTGGCGTGACTGCTCTTCGCACGATGACTGAGGAAGCGTTTGATGCGAGAATAGATGAATTCGAATCCATCCTTCGATGATTACAAATCCATCTTCGAAAGGCCACTAGTGCCACTGTTTTCCCCAGAAGCCGTCACTTCAGTCAGCTCGCTGAATGATAATTCGTCGAGGTCAAGTTCAGGTGCTTGTTGTTCGATTTCCTGCTCCAATTGTTCAACGATTGAATGCCTTCGACTGACGTGTTGAGTCAAGCGGGCAACCTCCTCCTTTGGAAGCACACCGCCATGCTGTTGAGAGAGGTTGATCACGCTGTCTTCCATTTCTTGTAGGTGGGTCTTCGAGGAACGGTCTCGAAGTTCTCGTCCCGTGTCAGACGCTTGCAAACCGTTGAGTTCGCTGTCCGGCCTCGTTCCAGTCAAGAGTTGCCCTGCAAGGGTTGCACTCTCCGTGATGTTGTTGAGGATGGTACGCATTCTAGAGCCTGTTTGACTGGTCGTACGTTGGATTTTGTACTTCCCAGTGCTCAAACCTGAGGTCTTTGTTTTGACCGTAAATTGACTGCTCTTCGTTCGAGGAGGAACTGGTTCCTCCGGAACGAGTTCAGCATCCAATGGATCTTCTTTGACCCGTGCTGAATCGATGACAGAACCTGCTTCTGGTTCAGAAAATAAGTTCAACTCAGTGTCGAACATATCGAACTCATCAATCATTGTTGTTGCTTCAACAGAGGTCGGAACATGGGCGCCCTCTGGGCCAACAAAACTTGGCAGAAACTCCTGTGGCGATTGTGTTGCATATCCGACTTGGTGTTGTTCGGGAAGGTGGGGGTTAGAATCAGCTATGAGCCCGTATGATCGCTCGACTGGTCGAGATGTGTGGCTTGGATACGGGTGGGCTGGATGGTGTACATGATCGACTGGCGATGGTTGAATTGCGTTCCCCATTTGATGTGTTCTTCGGTCTCTTGCATTGTCTCGGCCGCGCTGAATGAGGCCATGTTCATGGGCTTGGAAGTGAGGTGCTGCCTCGGGTTCGCCAAACATCCAGCCTTCGGTTTCTGGCTCACCAAAGTCGAGATCTAAAGGCTCGGTAGAGCCGTGAAATTGGAGGGGTTCAGCAGACTCAGGTGCCAATTCAGGATCGCCGTGCTGACTGAGCAATGTAGCGATTGCGAGTGGCGCTTCAAGGTGAACTGGCTCAGCAGGAATGTAGTCATTTATTTGGGAACGTGGGTAATCTAAATCCCGTTGTAATTCATCCAAACCAAGACGGGCTTGAGTCATCGTCTGTCCTTTTGAAAGTCTCCTGTGCAGTTCACCCAACCTCATGAGGCGAGCATCATTGCCTGTCAGCATGTACCAATCATGGGTTTGAGTTTCGATGGTTAATGTTGGACGGCTAAGGCCAAAATGAGCGATCATCAGTGAAAGACCAACACCAAGCGTGAGCAGTTGTGGCGTGGTTCCAAACACCATGCCCCGTGAAGCAACCCAAAGCAACAATGCTCCAAAAAATGCATAACCAAAGGGAAGCAATGGCTTGTTCGTATGGTCCATTTTCATGACCCAATCATTGGTTATTTCAACACAGTGACCCGATTTTTGTTCAATGGAAAGCTTACGCTCAGACAGTGTAATACGAACTTTTCCGGGTGTTCCACTCAAGTGCAGCCGATCGAAGACTTCGATGTCTTCTGCACTGTGTGGACCCTCTTGTTGTCCAGTAATGCGCATCCCGTCGCGCAAAGGGCGTCATGAGGGTTATCAAACCACCGACGCTTCAAGGGTTTTCAGTCCTCAAAACCAGACTCCTTTTCCCGCGCCGAGCCACCCTTTCATCCATGTTCTAGAGAAGGGGAAATCGGCGGATGTTTTATTGCTCATTGCGATTCATTGCCGAGCATGATTGAATTGCTTGGCAATCCCGAGATGGTCGAAGATGCACTCGAAGCC
>CAXHEV010000038.1:0-6538 GCA_964015875.1 uncultured Candidatus Poseidoniales archaeon | reverse complement strand
GGTACCGTTTGTTGAGGAACATTTCTCTATGGAAGAACAAGGAGCCATCCTAGGAGGTATGATGCAAGCATTCCCACCTGAATTCATGCTCAAGGGCGTACCTTGGATTTTCTCACACCTGGACGAGAGTCTCCGCATCTCCTACGCAACGGCTTTGAAAGGAGCAATGCCTGATGAACCATTTGCTATGCACATGAGCAATGTTGAGAAACAACTCGGTCCCAATGAATGGGCGCCCATCGCAGCAGCAATCGCCTGAAGAAACCACGATTAAACATAGCAAGTCATTCGTGGGTGCGATGTGTTCAAACCACATCAATCACAAACCATGGTAAATGCAGATAGTATCCCGG
Organism: uncultured Candidatus Poseidoniales archaeon; assembly: GCA_964015875.1. GTDB lineage: Archaea > Thermoplasmatota > Poseidoniia > Poseidoniales > Poseidoniaceae > MGIIa-L1. The sequence continues at coordinate 6,185 of CAXHEV010000038.1, read as the reverse complement.
TACGAGCACTTCGATGATTTTTCGATCAACCGCCCAAGCTGTTCAGAAATGAGATGAACCACCAAACAGTGCCACCTGCGATAACAATTCCAATGACTATGGCAGTCATTGCGCCATCTGACATGGCCTTTTTCCCTTCTCGTCTCCATTTTACTGTGAGATATATACCTAAACCAGGCAAAACGCCTGCGATGGCGACAACCACCCAGAAGAAGCTGTGTTGAGTAAAGGATGCCAAGAAAAGAAGCAAAGAAGTTCCCAGAAAGGCAGTGCTGAACGTGATACCCATTCCGGTGAAAAAGCCACCAGACTTTGAGATTTTTTTCGATGTTTGTTCTTCCACGGCTATCCATCCGATACAACAATGATTACCTTTGTCCCGTTTTCTCATTGTATTATCATGTCAAATTCAACTGGTTTGGAGCAGAACGCCTTTCAACAACCAAGCCTACCGTAGTATGAGGCGAGTCAATGCAACCACCCCAAGATTCTGGTTCCTCACTCCAAGACAGTGTTGTTGGTGGGAACCTGCACACTGGGAACGTGATTCATAATCACTATCACATCACTCAGAATCCATCTTCGCCGCAGCAACCTCAACAGGTGCAACAGCCAGTGGCTCAGCAACCTCAACAGGTGCAACAGCCAGTGGTTCAGCAACCAGGATATGCACCTGGGATACAAGGCATACAAAGCAGCGGTACGAACGATGATGAATTGCTGATTGCTTACTTGATCTGGTTTTTCTTAGGGCTTTTTGGCGGCCATCGGTTTTACTTTGGACATTTTGGCTTAGGAGTGCTGTATTTCCTTACTGGGGGGTTTTTCATAATCGGTTGGATTGTGGATTTGTTTTTGATTGGCGATCTTGTTCGAGACTCGAAAAGAAAGCAAATGATGCAGCAGACTGGCCAAATGCATTATCGCTGATGATGCACTGAATGCACACGCAGGTTGATAGCGTACAGTCTTGACAACATACCATGGGTGGACTCTCGGATTGCGTCTGGTCGACTCGCTTCCTAGATGAAACACCAGGTGATTCTCAAAAAGATGGCCCGTCGCGTCAAGTGCCCAATGCCTGCTGGTCAAGAACGACGCCGTTCGAAGCACCAGCCCCTCAACTTCGACTTTGGTCGGAGGAAATGGGAACATTACTCGGTATTGAGATGGGCGAGCCCGACGTGTTGGCTGGTGGACGCGTTGCAGACGGCATGGACACCTACGCACAAAGATATGGCGGACACCAATTCGGAAACTGGGCAGGTCAACTTGGTGATGGACGTGCCATAACGCTCGGGGAATTGATTTCTGATGACGTCACCTTTGAATTGCAACTCAAGGGTGCAGGACATACGCCTTACTCTCGATTTGCAGATGGAAAAGCAGTCTTGAGATCGTCCATTAGAGAATTCCTTTGCAGCGAAGCCATGCATCATCTTGGCGTGCCGACCACGCGTGCTCTTTCGTTGTGCACCACCGGTGAATCTGTGATGCGCGACGTGATGTACAATGGTAACAAAGCGTTGGAACAAGGAGCTGTGGTATGCCGCGTGGCCCCGAGTTTCCTTCGATTCGGAAGTTTCCAAATTCATACCTCGACAGGCGATGCAACAACACTGCGCAAACTTGTCGACCACACGCTGCTGCATCATTTCCCAGAGCATTCGGGATCTGATGATGCTGGCATCCTTGCTTGGGCCAAAGAAGTTGCAGAAACCACAGCATTGATGATCGCCCACTGGATGCGGGTTGGATTTGTTCACGGGGTAATGAATACCGACAACATGTCAATTCACGGTTTGACCATCGATTATGGCCCCTATGGGTGGCTTGAAGATTACAATCCTGGTTGGACGCCAAACACGACCGATGCCTCAACACGAAGGTATCGGTATGGACAACAACCGCAAATTGGCGCATGGAACCTCGCACGATGGTTAGAGAGTCTCATTCCGTTAATGGATGAACCTCGAGAGCTTGAGACCGTTTTGGACCACTATGGTGAGGTGTTTAATGAACATCATAATGTGATGTGGGCGGAGAAACTCGGCCTCGACCAATGGCGTGATACGGATCAAGAACTCGTCATGCAATTAAACACAGCACTGCAAACTATAGAAATTGACATGACTATTTTCTTCCGCCTCCTCTCATCTCTTGAAGGTCCTGATCCAAGTGATTTGAGTCATGCATATTACGAACCATTAGGGCCGGCTGAAGAACAAATTTCAGCATGGTTACAAGCATGGTGGGCACGTGTTGAAGGCGAGCCAAATAGAGCAGCTATGAACCGTGCAAATCCGAAGTATGTTCTACGAAATTGGATGGCACAATTGGCCATTGATGCGGCTGAAAAGGATGACTATACTGTATGTGAGCACATCCATACTTTGCTAAAGAACCCCTATGATGAGCAACCAGAAATGGAAGAAGAATGGTTTCAGCGCCGTCCAGAATGGGCTCGACACCGTGTTGGATGTTCGATGCTCTCCTGTTCGAGTTAGCGCATGAAATCAGAGGCATATGACGCCAAGAAGCACTATGAGGTGTCTGCTCTTAGACTGACGTGAGGCACTGATTATGTCGTTTCGAGTTTGCATCGCATGCCATGGCATCCGTGTCTATCCCTATGTTGGTTTCATGACTGGTCAGCGCTACCAGTGTCAAGACTGTCTCGAGATCATGGTTATCCCTCTTGAATTCGAAAAAGAGGAAGACTACCGTGCATTTGTTGGTGCTATGGCTGAAGATGATGAAGAGTGAATGCTCTTTTTCACATTGAAAAACCCACATTTCCCCGATGATTCGCGGGGAATATTGATAACCAGATGAAGAGGCATTTCGCTTTGGATGGGATGCGTATGGTTGAGCGAAAGCAGGATGCTTTGAGCACAAATTTTCTGATTGGATTAATGGATGAGGCGCCAAAAAAGAAGGCGAGGAAAGCAAGGGATGAAACCCTACATGTCGATGTAAGGGCCCAACCTCACATCGAGGGCGATCGGACTCTGCAGCATCTCGCAAGCCGAATTGTTGAGGAAGTCACGGTTTCCTCAACGCCGCGTCAACTGGCGACCCAAGTGTTGAACCAAGCGGGTATTGTCACAAAAGTCGAGCCAAAAAACACAGTTAACGGTCATCTGAAGCACGTTGGTCAGCGTGCAAAGAAAATTCCACGGTCCAACGGCCGTAAAATCCGCAAGGTCAAGCGATCGGCTCCTGTACCCGCCTCACTTCCACGTAGAAGAGGTCCTCCAGCACAGACACGTCGTCGCCCAGCAATGGGCTCCGAACACGACACAGCACCTCCTCCACGGCGGGTACGTCCAAGTCGAAAAAAGCAAAGTCGGCGGCGTCTGTTTCGCCGTTGAGCGGAATAACATCGACAAAGGGTGAAAAGGGGGATGCTCCCCCATGCGATTGAAGGTGGCCATCATGGACATTGCAAATCCCAGTGAAGAACATTTGATGCTCCGTGAAATGGTTCGAGATTGGACCACAGAATATGTCGAGCCACAAGCTCACGAACATGACAAGCATGAACGCTTCAACCATGAACTTCTCCGTTCCATGGGCGAGTTGGGTTTGCTTGGTATCAGTGCGCCGGAAGAATACGGTGGTGCTGGCCTCGATGCAACGGCTTGCACCATTGTTCACGAGGAACTCTCAGCATCCGATCCAGGTTTTGCGCTCGCCTATTTGGCCCACTCCATGCTTTTTGTCAACAACCTTGCCTACAACGGCACTGAAGCACAAAAGACTCGAATTCTTCCAAAGGTCTGCTCCGGTGAATGGATTGGAGCCATGGCTATGTCCGAACCTGATGCAGGAACAGATGTGCTTGGCCTTTCCACCACTGCCGTTCAGCAAGACGATGGAACTTGGATCATCAACGGTCGTAAGATGTGGATCACCAATGGGTGCATCGATGACGAGGGTACACCTGCTGATGTGGTTTGGGTGTATGCCAAGACCGGAACAGATGACCGTGGTCGTGTTCAAATGTCGACCTTCCTTGTTGAAGCAGGCATGCCAGGCTATTCAGTTGGCCAGAAAATATTCGACAAAACCGGTATGAGGGCTTCAAACACAGCAGAACTTGTCTTTGATGACTGCGTTGTCCCTGCGGACAACATCGTTGGCTCACCCGGTGAATCACTGATTCACATGATGGGCAACCTCGAATTAGAACGTCTTACTCTTGCCGCTATGGCACTTGGAATCGCTCGTCGTTCCTTAGATGAAATGAACCGGTATGCAACAGATCGCACAGCCTTCAACTCGAAGATTAGGGACTTCGGACAAATACAACGCTACATTGGTGAATCCTTTGCCAAGTACCGTGCAATGCGTGCTTACATTTACGACACTGCCAACAACCTCACCATCGGCAGTGCAGGACAGCGCCTCGATTCAGACGGTGTGAAGCTCTTCGCTACAACCGCAGCAAAAGAAATCGCAGACGCTGCCATGCAGGTCATGGGGGGTTACGGCTATGTTGCTGAATACCACGTTGAGCGTCTTTGGCGAGACTCGAAGCTTCTGGAGATCGGTGGCGGTACCCTCGAATCTCATCAGAAGAACATCACTCGGGATCTGTTCAAGGATGCAGACGCCGTCAATCGATGATCTCAATCATTGGCACTATCGAAGACTTTCCGAGCCTGTTGCCGATTTGACTATATTCTTCGGGATGGAGCATTATCCATGACTGAGGAGAACGATGATGCTCCTCAAACTAAGTTCACTGCAATGAGCGAGATGAGTAAGGAACTGCTTTCAAAAGGTGTTGAAGCAACAAAATCTTCTTCGAAGAAAGCACTCGAATTTAGTAAAAAAATCACTCAAGAGGGTATTGAACAAGCAAAGGAAGGTTTGAGCACTCTTTCTGATAAAAAGGATGAATACCTTGCAAAAAGGGATGCTAAGAAACTTGAACAATCAGTCTCTGAATTTCAGGACAACTCTAAATCTAGTTCCAGGCCTAAGATTTTGGAACGATTCAAATCAAAGAAAAAGAAAGTTGAGGGGAGTGAACTTGACCTCATCAAAGAGCAAATGAAGCAAATAGAACATGAATTTCCAACTGTTTTGTCTGAGAAAAATAATCCAGTTTTGTTACAGCCCAAGAAACCCAAACCATGGGCCAATTACATAGCATGCTTGCTGCTCATATCTCTGTCGTTGATGACACTCGCTCACACACTTATCGCCGTATCTTCCGGTGATGATCTAGGTTTACTGAGTTCAATACTGGAATTCATTTTACCCAGTTGGCTTTCAAACTCCACTGCCTATGGAGGATTTGGAGAGTGGCAAATGGTACTTGGGGTTTTAACCACAACTCTTCTCATCTTATGTTCGATATTGATTTTATTCAATTCGGATATGCCAACAAAAATCTTGGCAATTCACTATGGCGGAGTCTTGTGTTTCGGCCAACTTCTCCTTATTTTTTATAGCGATTCATCCTTCGAAATCACCGTAGTTTTCGACGCTCTTCGCGATGTATTGAAGACATTCGTTGTCGTTGGCATCGCTCGAACGCCGAAGGAAATTCATCGAGCAATGAAGATCGAAAGCACACCTACAATTTTTGATTATACCGGTATTTTGGCCAATGAAGGCAATAAACCAAATACTTCCGACGAATTAGGGGTGTTCATAGAAGAGGGCCTTAGTATGGATTTTAGAACAGAAGTTGCAAAGCCAAAACCACCACGAGCACGTGCCAAATTTGAAGGGTATGAAGTGATTCTTCTTTGTGTATCATTCGTTCTTTGGCCGGTGACCATTCTCATGACAATGGCATTTGAGGGCGGTCTTAGCCCTTACATGGATTACTCAAGCGGACCAATGCAAGTTGGTGCTGTGTGGGCCCTTTCGCTACTCACCCTAATTGCTCTTGTTCGATTTGATCGAGCTGCACGAGGGAATGGATGGTATGCAAAGGAAAAGGAAACCTATGTTGGAATGATGGATCTTTACAGCAAAGCCCAGGCCAAACATTACGAGTACGTTGAATTGCGAGCGGCAGCAGAAGCACAAGAGATTCTCGAGAAGTATCCACAACTGGACAAAGAAAAGTCCAAGAGATCTTCAAACGCTTGATTAATATTCGACTGGCACAGGGTCGAGCATTCGCCATAGGTACCAGGATGCTGCGGTTCTGTACGGCGCCC
>CAXHEV010000037.1:0-6766 GCA_964015875.1 uncultured Candidatus Poseidoniales archaeon | reverse complement strand
GTCTATCGTCGTAAAGAAGCCATGGCAGAATTCACCCAAAAGCAAGTTGATCTTGCCATGCTTGATCGCAGCCTGCCCCCACCTCGGCCCAAGGATTTGGATGACCTTGGCGAAGAGCAATAGTCAAGAACAGGAGGTCCGAGCGTGGTCTACAAGCCGGGGTTCCCGAGCGGTCAAAGGGGGTGGACTCAAGATCCTCTGCGTAAAGCTTCGCAGGTTCGAATCCTGCCCCCGGCACTCCTTTTCAAAAAGCAATTCCTACAGGAAGAGTGAACAAAATGATCACAGACAATGGCACAACTCTGATTGATGTACTCATTGTGCTCATTGGATTAGCATTGTTCACTTATGTGACCTTGCGAGTGATGTTTGCTGTGCTCATTGGGGCGAGAAACGCATGGAGGACTGTCCATCATCCTGATACTGAAGAGTCCATAATTCACGAATAAACCCTCTCGATTTGAAAGGGAATGAGATCGGTTTGTGAGCACGAATTAGAAATTATCAGCGGGCCGTACAAACACTTGGATGACTGTTTTCGAAACAGCGACGAATGCGAAGATCAACGCAGCAACTAAGGCGATCATCGCGCCGCTTCCTGTATCTAATTCTGCGGACAGATAAAGCCCAAACAAGACCGATACAAGGCCAAAAAATTGTGTCCATATGAGGCACATTTTGAAACTGTTACCGACCAATTTTGCTGTTGCTGCTGGCGTGACAAGCAGAGCGGTGACAAGCAAGGCCCCGACAACCTGCACCATGCTTACAACCACTGCAGCGGTTGTAATGCTGAACAAAAGGCCAATGTTTCGCACAGGGAGTCCTTGGACCCGAGCGGAAATCGGGTCGATCGTGCTAGCAAGCAATCCATTGCGCAAAAACACAAGAATGACTAATGAAGTTATACAGATGTAGGTTGTGATATCTAAACTCGCTTCATCGATGAGCAAAAGATTTCCAAACAGATAGCCTTCGATATCCGAGGTGATTCCACCGCCTGAAAGGCGCAATATGACCAACCCAAGAGCTAACATTCCTGTCAAAAATATTGCAATCGAGGCGTCACCGGTGAGCATTTCCCTCGACTGCATTTCATAAATTAGAATTGCCGCAGCCACGCTAAACACCAGCGCATACCACAACGGGGATGTTGCTCCAAGAACGATGCCGACAGCGACCCCTCCAAAAGAGACGTGAGCCAAACCATCACCGATCAGCGCTAGGTTTTGGATCAGAAGAAAGGTTCCAAGAATCCCAGCAACAACAGTGACCATGATGGCTGAAACCATGGCTCGTTGAAACATTTCCATCGTGAAGAAATATGGGAAATACTCTCCTGGGATCATCCAAGCAATGGACTCCAGAAATGGGCCAATAACTTCCAATAGACCTGTCCCCAACCCCATCATTCGACCTCCTTTGAATTCGGTTCATCATGCACATTACCTATGCCGCGCAGGTCGGCAAGTTCGACCAAATCAGGAAATTCCTCTGTTTTTCCGTCGAAACGAATCGACTCCTCGAGGAAAATCATTCGGTGTGCAGTCTGTCGTATTGCGGCCAGGTCGTGTGACACCATCAGAATTGTCTTGCCTTCATCGTGGCATAGACCATCCAATAATTTGAGCAATGAATTTCTAGAATCTCTGTCAATACCGACCAAGGGCTCGTCGAGGATGATGAGTTCCGCTTCAGACGCCAGTGCCCGCGCAATGACAGCACGCTGCCTCTGTCCGCCGGAGAGACGACCAATGTCGGTGTTCTTTACATCCTCCAAATCAACCATTTGAATGGCCTTATTCACTTGCTGACGGCGCTTTCGATCAACCAATTCGAGCATGTTTTTTGCATTCACAGTTCCAAGCTGAACCAATTCTCGGACGGTGATTTTGATGTCCCTTGGCAGATTTGATGCTGCTTGTGAAACCCACCCGATTCTGCCGTGCAATCTCCTTGACATCGGTGGTTCTCCAAAGATTCGCACTGCTCCGGAGTGGAGTTTTAACACACCAAGAATGCTCAACAAAAGTGTGGATTTTCCGCTGCCGTTAGGTCCGACAAGCCCCACGAATTCACCCTTCGATAATCGAAGATCGATGTCTCGCAAGATCATTTTACCGGAGCGACTCACGGATATATTGTTGACCTCTAAAATTGGAAGGTCTTCATTGAGGCTTCCTACCAACATAGGCTTCATTGTAATGGCCTCCAGTTGTTGCTGAGAAGGTGCCTTATTTTACATCAAGGGAGCGCCGGCATAGATCTCAAGCGCTTCTCACTCTTGCATACTCAAGCAACATACGTCCAACGAGGATAAGAAAAGCCCCTCCGACAAAAACGATAGGAACGAGGTCAACCGTATCCATGATTCCACCTCATTCCTTCGTTCTTCACAGGTTCAAGTCTTGCAAACATCAGCAACCGATACCAGAGACAAGGTTCTCAAGGTTCTTTGTCATCATCGAGAGGTAGTCATCAGTCGAGTCACTTGGTGCCATTTCCATGGTGTAGAGGATCTTGATTTCAACACCAGTTTCATCGACAATGCTCTGGACCGAGGATTGGTCTGTGTATTCCTCAACAAACAGGACTGTGATGCCCTCTTCCTTAATGAAGTCAACAACCTTAGCAATGTCTTCAGGGGATGGTTCTCCCTCAGGATCGAGTCCATGAACTGTCATGAATTTGATATCGTATTCCACAGCGATGTAGGAGTAAGCGTTGTGGTTTGCAGCCACCATCTTTTGGTGACCTCCAGCCATACAAATTCCGTCTGCACCGAAGGCAGCATCGAAGGCCACATCAAGGGCAGTGAGTTGTGCCGAGTAGGCATCTGCGTTGGCCTTGAAGTCTGCTTCACCATCAGGGAATGCGGTGGTCAAACCGTCCATGACCACTGTCACTTGTGCCTTGAAGGCCAGTGGGTTCAGCCAGCTGTGTGGGTCGTAGTTCAGGTTTTCTTCATCATGGTCATCGTGGCCGTCTTCATCATCATCGTGGCCGTCTTCTTCATCATCGTGACCGTCTTCGTCGCCGTGATCATCGTGACCGTCTTCGTCGCCATGGTCGTCGTGGTCATCGTGTCCAGCATGGTCGTCATGTCCTTCATGACCGTCGCCAGCCATCATGAGATGGAATTCAAGGTCGGTTGGGTGTGCGAATCCATATTCGCCCTCAGCCTCAACATGAAGCGTCACGTAGCCCATTGGTGGGTTTTCCCAAGCATCTAGGTCTTCGATGAAGTGTTCGAGTTCTGTCAAATTGAGCAACCCGTTGCCATCCATGTCAGATTCGTTGAACATTTCCATGAGCATTTCTTCTTCGTGTTCGTCGTGTGCATCATGCTCGTCTTGGGCTTCATCGTCCTCATCAGTTTCGTTTTCATCATGATGTTCGTCGTGATGGTCGTCATGGTCTTCTTCCTCTTCTTCCCATGCTTCGATGAATTCATCCCACGAAATGTGGTTGTCGTCGTTGACATCAAACATCATGAGCGCTTGTTCAGGAGTTAGGTCTTCGCTTTCCATCATCTCGATGAGTTGGCCAATTTCAGCCATGTCAAGCAGGCCATCTGCGTCGGCATCGGATTGGTTGAACATCCACATGAGCATTTCTTCCATGTGCTCGTCGTCATCGTGGTCGTCGTGAGTTTCGTTCTCATCGTGAGTTTCGTTCTCATCGTGAGTTTCGTTGTCTTCATGGTGGTCGTCGTGGTCGGCGTCCATGCCTGCCCACAATTCATCCCAGGAGAGATGGCTGTCATTGTTTGAATCGAATGCCTCGAGCATGTGCTCTGCGGTCATCTCTTCATCATGGTGATCGTCGTGGTGGTCATCGTGGCCGTCTTCTTCCATCCACATGTGACCTGCTGCTTCACACTCTTCTTCTGTGGTGTGGTTTGTGTTCGTGTGTGATTCTGCGTCGTGGCAGTAGTCGCCTTCATGCTCACCGTGCTCGTCTTCTTCCATCCACATGAATCCACCTGCTTCGCAGTCTTCTTCATTGTCGATTTCGTTGTTGGTGTGGTCTGACATGTCATGGCAAACGCCGTGCTCGTCACCGTGCTCGTCACCGTGCTCGTCACCGTGGTGGTGGTGGGCGTGTCCGCCTCCCATTTTGAGAACGGCCATTGTGAAATCTTCAGGGTGTTCTGCGTCGAATTCAAGGACATACTCACCTTCTTCGAGATGGAAGATGGAAATCATCGAGTCAGCTGGGCAGCCCGCTGGATTAGCGATGGTTTCCTCAGCCTCAATGTGAGCATGACCTTCGTGTCCACCATCATGATCGTCATGATCGTCGTGGCCGTCTTCGTCATGGTCGTCATGATCGTCGTGACCGTCTTCATCATGATCTTCTTCGCCGTGGTCATCGTGGTCTTCTTCATGGAATTCCATGTTAAATGCGGTGTATTCAGCATGAATTTCAACGTCATCAGCGTGCTCTTCTTCATCAGCGAGTTCGATGTCTTCGTATGGGCCTTCAGAGAGTGTTTCACACAAGTCCGCAACAAGCACGCCTTCGTAATCGAGGGTGTCTTGGCCACTTGGCATGGTGTGGACTTCGATGGAGGTCGGTGCATCCGCACCGAGGGAAGAGAGGGCCGAATCGACCCATGGCTCGAGTCCCAATCCGTGGTAGAAGAACACATCAGCGTTCTGGAGACGAATGAGATCGGAGGTTGATGGTTCATAATCGTGGACAGGTATGTTGTCCAAGCTCATGTATTCCATATTGACCCGGTCTCCAGCGATGCCTTTGACAAGTTCTCCGATGTGGTAGGTCGAGACCATAACGGTGCCTAGAGGGATTTCATCCCCAGAGGTATCTTCAATCATATCAGTATCATTTCCTAAGCACCCAGCAAGACTTGAAAAAATCAAAATCAGGGCGGTCAGCATGGCGCGTTTCCAATGAGCGTTCATGGCCTTGGCGCCGTCTATTAACTATTTAATAAGGACTAATAATTAGCAATTCGATAATTATTATTAGAAGTGCATCCGAGCCCTGTTCATGAGCCGAATTATCTCATTCAGCGCGGATGATGACTTTGCAAAAGACTTTGACAATCTCATCGAGCGTTCAGGGTACAAGAATAGAAGCCGCTTTCTAAGGGACGCAGCGCTTTTTTTCGCAGAACATCAACAACGTGGTGATCTCATGAAAATGGCTGACAACGAAATTGTCGAAGGCCATCTGGTTGTTTATTACGAACACGGAAGTGAACAGAAGCTGATGGTCAGCAGGACTGCTTCAGTGGAAGTCGCCGCATATCACCACAGCAGTCGTCTTGGGCACTCATGCCACTCATGTGTTGATGTTGTTCACGTGAAGGGTGAGGCTCCCCATGTTCGTTCAGTCTTTGAACAACTGAACACCACACCGAACGTTGACAAGGTGTCCTTCATTAGCGCACCAATGAAAATTGAAGATTGCTGTTGACTCTACGGTCATCGTCCAACAACGCTCGAAGTGTTCATCGATCACAATGGTGTGCGAATACCAATCGCTCTGACAACACACCAACCAGCGCGCGCCTCAAAAATTGCAAAGGCACCACCGAATACGGCACCTGCTGTACTGAGCCACCAGAAAGACCCGTCAAGGACCCCTGTCAGGAGAAGTCCTGCGAGAACCAATCCTCCAAACAAAGAAGCTATGCCTCCGGCCAAACGCGCCGCTTTTCCTTTAGCGTCAATGTTACACTCCAATGCCATGATGTAAATCCATTCTTAGGAATATATGAACTGATGTTTTTACGTTCTTCATTCTATTGGGTTTAACGATCAGATCTCTGAGAGTATTGCGTCGACCAGTGGCCCGAATGTCGCCCCATGGGGGAGGGGTGAATTGACATCTGCCGCCTTCTGGACATCTTCAAACGCACCTCCAACAGCAACCGACCAATGTGCGAACTCGAACATCGGCAAATCATTTGGGGCATCTCCGACACATAGCAGATCATCTGCTGACCATCCCATTTTTTCAAACATAACTTCGAGTCCGGTCCCCTTCGAAAGATGAGGTTCCATAAGGTGAATTGCGAAACCTGTTCGCACCACAGATAGGTGGGACCATTCGCTGGATTGGATATGATGTTGAACCGCTTCAAGGTCTTCATCAGGGAACAAACACCATTCACTTTCTCGCCATTGATTGGTTTGAATGCCAACGGGGTCAAGCCCGTCAATCCTTTCTGCCAGCCAGTTCGCAGCTCGCTTTGCTTCGCTTCCATCAGCTCGTACAATGGGGCCTTCCCAAGAGTTGTGCCAAAGAACTCCACCATTTTCGCAACAAATTGGTCCGCTGAGGTTCAAAAAGCGCCACAAACCGTAGGTGATTGCTCTGACATTCCCGGTTGAAAGAACGACGGGGATCCCTGCCGCTTCAAGCCGACGAACAGCTATCATGGCGTTAGGATCGAGTTGCTTTTTTCCATCGGTGAGGGTGCCATCGATATCAACAGCGACAATTTTCGGTCGCCAACCATCTGGAAGCCACTGCATGATTCGCCGAAGACTGATGTTGGCCTAAAGATTGGCTTCTTGAATTCATGCTGTGAGTCATCCACGCAAATGAGGGGCAGGTCTTATGTCGGTCGCCTTTCCACGCATCGCCATGGAGGGTGAGCCTGGAGAAGAAATCTTCCTTTCGCTCGAAGAAGAAGTCGTTTCACCTCCTAAATCCCCAAAAAAAGCAACCTCAAAACCAAAGAAAACAGGCCGCAAACCAAAGAAAAAGGTCACGCAACCTCCTGCATTAG
>CAXHEV010000036.1:0-7719 GCA_964015875.1 uncultured Candidatus Poseidoniales archaeon | reverse complement strand
TCGGCATTCACCAGGTAGGCATTAGTCAAGTCGGCATAACTCAAATTGGCATAACTCAAATCAGCATTGTATAGGTTGGCACTACTCAGGTCCATATATGCCCAATCTACAGTATGATTGACCCAATTAATTTCATCCATCAAATCTGATTCTAAATCATTCATATCGCTTTGAATTTGAACGAACCACATGTAGTACATCTCAATGGTATTGTCTACACTTTCGAGATCATCTTGCATATCAGAGATATTTCCAAGTAAAATCGAAATGGTCGCATTTTTAGCCGCTAGTTCCTCTTCCACATCAGAGATGTTTCCTAACAAGATCACAATAGTCGCTTCTTTGGCAGCAAGTTCTGCTTCTAACTCAGCGATACGTGATTCATTCACGTCCATTCCATTTTGTCCATCAGCACCAGCAGGACCGGTTTCGCCTTGGAGACCTTGCGGTCCTTGTTCTCCAGGTTCTCCTTGCAGTCCTTGTTCTCCAGGTTCTCCTTGAGGTCCAGACATTCCTTCTTCCCCATCAGTTCCAACACATCCCGCAAGAACGGAGGCGAGCATTAACAATACAATCATCATTGGTTTCAGTTTATTCATGGGCCTAGGGTTGGCTATTGAGTGCTTAGTATTTCTCACACAGCATCTACATGAATACAATTGCATGCATATGCGCAGTCAAGGCGTTAACCCTGAACTGTGTAGGGATCGAATTGAATGTTGTTCACATTTCGGTGTAAGCAAAGCCACAAGTTGCACAGGTGAGAGCCTTTGCTGGGCTCATGGTTGGGCAAATTGGGCATTGTTGGCCTTCCTCATCAGAAGCCTCTTCCTGAGCAGGTGCCTCTTCAGCAACTTCCTCTTGTTCAGCCTCTTCTTCACTGCCCCATGCATCTGCAGCAGCTTCGAGTTCAGCCTTCTTGAGGTAGCCGTTGTCATCGAGATCGAAATTTGCGGCGTGTTCAACGAAAGCATCTCGGTCATCGACACTGATGCCTTTCGCTTCCATCACACGCAGCAAGACGTCTTCTCGCCAGGTGACTTTCGGAGCTTCCTCTTCTGGAGCCTCTTCAGTTGAATCTTCTTCAGCCGGTGCTTCGTCAGCCGCTTCTTCTTGGCTGGCCTCTTCAGCCGGTGCTTCCTCTTCTTCTGTTTCTTGTGAAGGAAGGTCATCAGACTCAACTTCGTCACCGAAGTGAACACCGTGGAATCTGTTGAGTGCCTCAGCATCAATTTGGCCAGAGCCTTTGATTTCCATGAAGACATCAAGACGCTCACCCTTACCGACGAGTGGGACCATCCAACTGATGTGGGTGCCACCGACGCCGTCTTCGGTGCTCATTTCGCAATCAGTGCGTTTATCGCCGCCACTGCCACGAATATGCCAGTCTGTGATTTCGAAGTTTGCCGGCATGACGTCGTTGATGTAGACGTCCTTCAATGCAGTGTCACCGTTGTTCTCGAACAAGATGAGCACCTCATACCGACCCTTGCCGCCAACTGGAAGGGTTTGCTTTCCAGCAGAGAAATCCCTTCTGTTGTGGACGACACTGATCGACGGTGCGTCTTCTGCATCGCGTCCACACCGAGGTCCTGCCTTTTCAGCACTGAATTCACAGTGAGCAGGGGCGCTGACTGCGGTGTTGTCAGGTGTTGGGTCAGGCGCATGGAGGTCATATTCAATGGTCAATGACTTACCAGGCTTCAAGCCAATTGGTGCGGCGATGCCGACCGTGGTAGTGATGGTGTAGCCCAACCCGTCAGGAGACCTGTTTGTTTTCTCAAGGGTGATGCCTTCAGTCACTTCTGACTTGAATTGATTTTCAGCAACTTCCTTTCCGTCAACCTTGACGGTAAATGTCGACAAGTCAGGTGCTGCGAAGAGTCCAGGGATGTCATCCGTGAACCGTGCCACATTGATGTTCGCTGAACCGTTGTTGGTGAAGGTCAAGCACGCGCTGACTTTCTGTGAACGGTAGGAGCGGAGACTTCCAGTGGAGTATGTCTTCTCAAGGGCTGCTTCAACCACTTCGAGGGTGCTTGACTGCAATGTCATGCTTCCTTCAGTGCTGCGTGTTGCTCGCGGAAGGATGGTGTATGAAAGATCAGTCGCAAAGTCTGGCTTGGATTGTGCCATAACGGTTCGTTCTTCTGACTCCCACTTGCCGTGAGGTGGCACGTCTTCCTTGACATCCTTGATATCGAAGAGAAGGTCGTCACTGCCCTTCATGCGTACTTGGAGTTTGACCAAGTCAACTGCGAAGGAAGAGCGGTTCTCGAACGTGGTCTTGCACAACCAGTTGTCGGGGCGTTCGTCTTCGCGGACACGCATGTAAGAGAATCCTCGGCAGAATGCGTCGAGTTCTCGGAAGTTGAGGTCAGACAGTGTTGAATCGGCTGCATAGGTCGCTGTAGCTGCACCTGCATCGATTTTCTTGGTACCTGTCACGGTGATGGTTCCTTCAATGGTCAGAACTTGCTTTTCGCCTGGAGCCATGACACCGACATTCCATGAAAGGGTGTCATTGTCAATTTCTGCGCCAGCGGCATGGGTGAATGCCATCTCATCAGGGAGAGGACGGGTGACCATGACGTCTCTCAATGGGACGCTGGACACATTTTCCACTTCAATCTCTAGAGCAATTGGACCACCATCTTCGCTGGATGCGACAGAAAGGGAACGTGCTGTGGCACGAGCAGGGTTGGTGTCAAGTCGCTCTCGCAGAACGAGCATTCGCTTTCCGTTGACCTTGTACTTCATGCTGTAACTCTTTCCTGCTTCAAGTTCGTCAACAGAGACAATCTCGCCGCCGATGTCGGTAGCGTCAGCATGATCTAGCATGACGTCAATATCGTAAATTCGATCTTCAGCGGATGGGTTGTTGACCATAAGCGTACCTTTCACGGATTGCTTGATGATGTCACCGTCCGCTGTGAGGGTCGACTTCTCAATTTCATGGAGTGTTCCTTCAAGTTTGTCACCATCGATTTCATCGACTTCTGCGCTGCTTCGGATGGTGGCTCCTGCTTGCTCACCAGTCAAATCCATTGGACTGCCAAGTGGGTCCTCGGCGACGGCTGGTTCGAGCGGTGCCATGAGGGGGTCAACAGGTGCTTCCATTGGTGGTGCTAGTGGGTCGTCAGCCATTGGTGGCATCGGAGGTGCCATGAGTGGATCGTCGGCCATTGGTGGCATTGGTGGTGCCATGAGCGGATCGTCAGCCATTGGTGGCATTGGAGGTGCCATGAGCGGATCGTCAGCCATTGGCGGCATTGGAGGTGCCATGAGCGGGTCATCAGCCATAGGTGGCATTGGTGGTGCAAGCGGGTCATCAGCCATTGGTGGCATTGGAGGTGCAAGCGGGTCGGCAGGTGCCTGCATCTCAGGCATAGGCGGCATTGGTGGCGCCATGAGCGGATCATCAGCCATTGGTGGCATAGGTGGTGCAAGCGGGTCAACAGGTGCGTCCATCTCTGGCATAGGTGGCATTGGCGGGGCTGGTGGTGCGTCCATCTCTGGCATTGGTGGCATTGGTGGAGCAGGAGGTGCGTCCATCTCTGGCATTGGTGGCATTGGTGGAGCAGGAGGTGCGTCCATCTCTGGCATAGGCGGCATTGGAGGAGCAGGAGGTGCGTCCATCATCGGCGGTGCAGGTGGAGCATCCATCTCTGGCATTGGTGGCATTGGTGGAGCCGGCGGCGCATCCATCTCTGGCATAGGCGGCATTGGAGGAGCAGGAGGGGCGTCCATCATCGGCGGTGCGGGTGGAGCATCCATCTCTGGCATTGGTGGCATAGGTGGCATAGCAGGCGGTGCTGGTGGCGCATCCATCATTGGAGGTGCTGGCGGTGCATCCATGCTTGGCATTGGTGGCATTGGTGGCATACCGGGTGGTGCTGGTGGTGCATCCATACCTGGCATTGGTGGCATTGGTGGCATACCGGGTGGTGCCGGTGGTGCACCATCCGCCGGTGGGGCTGGAGGTGCAGGTGGCATGGGTGGCATAGGTGGTAATCCGGGTGGCATAGGTGGTTTTTCATCGCTCATTTACAATTCCTCCGTGGCGTCCGCACAAGGCGGTATCAAACCCATACCCATCGAGCACATAACCGTTCGCCCCCTCAGTTTTCACTCAAAGTGGCAATTTGAAGGCATTTGTCGACCTTGCTTCCGTGCACTTGATGTAGGGTGGGCTTGAGGAGCGGTCATGGTAGGCATGGACAGTGGCACACCTCCAGTGCTCTTCGTAGTTGGAACGGCTGGTGCAGGAAAATCATCCCTCGTGACATCATTCCAGCGGTGGTCCCGCTTCTTGGAAACCGATGCCATTGCTGTGAATCTTGATCCGGGAGCCGAGCGAGTTCATTACGATGCTGAATTTGATGTTCGTGATTTGATTTCCCTCACCGAAGTCATGGGTGAATATGACCTGGGTCCAAATGGTGCTCAGATTCTAGCTGCAGATCTTCTTGCCGCTCAAGCAGGAGATGTTGCTGCGCAACTGCATTCATTAACTGGCGAAGTTATGATTGTTGACACACCGGGTCAAGTCGAATTGTTCGCATTCCGTGAGGCATCCAACCACCTCATTGAAGTCATTGGAAGAGAACAGTCCGCTATTATTTACCTGTTCGACCCTATGTTGTCACGCTCACCATCTGGCTTTGTTTCCCAAATGCTGTTATCGAGCATCGTTGAATTCCGACTTGGCCTTCCAACCAAGAACTTTCTCTCAAAGGCAGACCTTCTCGACCCTGAAGAACTTGCCCAAATCTTAGAATGGTCTGAGCGACTTGAGATTTTGGAAATGGCTCTCTATGATGAAGCGGGTGGGCAACGGACTGAATTTGCGATCAATCAACTTCGTATGATGCAAGAATTTGCTCAAGCACCCGGCCTTACTCCACTGTCAAGCGAACTTGAAGAAGGCCTTGCGGACATTCTCACCTTCGCACAAGCCCTCTTCGGTGGTATGAGTGATGCTCGAGACGGGTTTGCATCTGATAATGACGATGAGAAGAACTGAGGCGAACAAGCCGCTCATAACAGTTAGAAACCGTCCTTTCATGGAAAGGACATGGCCAAACACTTGTTAGCGATTGATGACGTTGCAGAAGACTTCGAAAAAATCCTCCGATGGGGCATTGAATTCAAGCGTCTGTGGAAGCAAAGCGATGAGGTTGCAATGAACTTCATGCCGCTCGACAGCCTTGCCATTGGATCGATTTACGAGAAGCCGTCGACCAGAACCCGTGTTTCGTTTGAAGTTGGTATCAACCGCTTGGGTGGCTATCCTTTGACGTTACTGAAGAACGACATCCAACTTGGTAAATCCGAAACTGTCGGTGATACTTCACAAGTCCTTTCGAGGTTCCTCGGTGGCATGACCTACCGATGTTTTTCTCATGATGACGTAGCAGAACTGGCTAAGCACGCTGATGTCCCTGTTCTCAATGCACTTTCAGATAAGCATCATCCATGTCAGGCTGCAGCAGATTTGATGACCGTGCTGGAACATTTTGATGAGCCAAGTGAAATCACAGTGGCTTGGGTTGGTGATGGAAACAATGTCCTTCATGACTTGATGCTTGCTTGTGCCATGCTTGGTATTGACATCAGTTACGCGGTTCCAGAAGGCTATGAGCCTGCGGAAGATGTTGTCGAGCGAACAAAAGCACTGGCGGAAACGCATGGCTCTAAAGTCACCATGACCCACGATCCGATCGAAGCTGTGTCGGGAGCACACGTGGTCTACACCGATGTGTTCATTTCAATGGGCGAAGAACACATGAAAGACAAAGTTCAGTCGTTTGATGGTTTCCAAGTCAACGAAGCGATGGTTGGTCACATGGATGAAGCATGGAAGTTCATGCATTGTTTACCTGCCCATCGGGGTGATGAAGTGACGGATTGGGTTATGGACCACAAGCATTCAATCGTCTTTGATCAGGCCGAAAATCGTATGTGGGCTCAAATGTCACTGCTTGCTTACTTCATCAATGAAGGTGCATGGTCAGCCATGGGCGAATTCATGGGCCTCGATTAATCAAAGCACCATTGTCAGCATAAATCCAAGCAAGCCCAGGAGCATTGCAATTCGGATTCTCATTGAGACTCGAGCATCTTCGCCTTTGAAGATGGGTCCGTTGAGGGTGATCAAAACCAGGATGGCTGGAGTTTGGTACAGCAA
Organism: uncultured Candidatus Poseidoniales archaeon; assembly: GCA_964015875.1. GTDB lineage: Archaea > Thermoplasmatota > Poseidoniia > Poseidoniales > Poseidoniaceae > MGIIa-L1. Next base: position 1,529 of record CAXHEV010000036.1, on the reverse strand, counting down.
TTGATTGAGGTTGAAAGGGCCTTGCCAGTATGGAACGTACAAGCACACAAGACCCGCCATGATCATGACATAGGCAGCCATACGTGCGTTTTCAATACCGATTTTCATTGGTAATGTTTCGCGTTCGCCTTCATCTGCCAATATGTCCTGACAATCTTTGATTACTTCTCGGGCTAAGTTGGTGAAAAACACCACCATTGCTACCCAGAACACTAGGCCATTGATGCTACCAACAGTTGCAGCCCCGTAGCCAATGACAGCAGCCACCATCAACGAAATGGAGATATTTCCAATCAGTCCTTTGCTCTTGGTTTCTGGTCCAAGATCATAGGTCAACATGAGAACGACTGCGATGAGATAAATGGTCACAAGTGGCCACCATTCAGCATCTTGTGTGTGAAGCGTTGAAGCCCCAAAGAGCATCGATGCCAGGCTGATGGTCCAAAGCACCACGACAAAGCGCTTGGCTTCAAGCTCAGTAATCCGTTCAGATGGCAAGGGCCTTGCAGGATGAGCAAGTTTGTCAATTGCAGCATCTTTGATGTCATTCATTGCGTTGCCTGCACCCATGAAGGTCAGAACAGTGAGGATCTGGACCGCCACAGCCAAACCAGAATCCGAAGTCCAATTTCCATCCATTCCAAAGTGAGCCCCAAGTGGGACTGTAATGGCTGCGAGCACCATGTTCTTTGGTCGCATTAATTCGACCAAGGCTTTGGTTTTGCCCGCCATGTGCTGCGCTGTGTTTGTGATGGGTTTTCATCCCTTTGCCATCAGGCGCCAGCAATTGACCAAACGCAGACTCGCATGCGGAACCCACCGATGTCCGTTCCTTCATCGAATCCGACCTTGATGAAACGGCGATCTCGTGCGAGCACATTGCCAAGTTGGTTCATCGTCGCACCCCAACGGAATCGCTGATTGACATGGTCAAGAATGTCGGTTGTGTTTGCTTCACCAACGCTCTCTAGGTAGGTGGCAATTTCAGTACGTAGTCGCAAGGTTCGACCCATCAGGCCTCACCTCGGACGATGCGTGTTGCTCTTCGTGTCAAGCCTTGAACGGTTGTGGACGGTTGTGGTTGCGTGACCACTTGGCCTGGTAGGTGAAGAGGTTGCCAACCCACAGCGGCGAACTGGGATGGGAGTTCACCGCTGGAGTGGGCGTAGAGTGTGGTAGAAGCTCTGCTCCAGGCAGGTTGTTCAGATTCACTTGCGATGCATGTGAGATCACTGAATGCAAGAGTTTCAAGGGGGTGGTTTCGGTTGTTCATGAACCAAACTCATTGGCACCCGTATATCAAGCGATGATGGACCCCTTGTTTGAAAGTAAAGCCGATTCTATTCCGCAGTGTTGCTTTATTCACTTTCACTTCAAACGAAAACTGAACCGAATATGAACGATTTAGATACCTGTCTGCAATACCATGGTGCGAGATGGCTAAATACGAAAGGTCGGTGGCAGGAACATCCACGCTCGTATAGTGTAGTGGCCCATCATGAAGGACTCTCATTCCTTCGACCCGGGTT
>CAXHEV010000035.1:0-7796 GCA_964015875.1 uncultured Candidatus Poseidoniales archaeon | reverse complement strand
GGACTCTTATGACGATGACTCAACGCCTTGTCATGGCCAAGGGTGATGAGGACCCGTTTGTCCTGGCCGGAACCGGTGGCGTCACGCTTGGCGAGGCCCGTACTAATCATGAGGGACGTCAGGCTATTCTTCTGCTAAGGGGCAAGGAAGACGCCACCGAATTCATCGCTCTCGTCGCAACAATGGGCATCACCATCATTGAGAAATTACACCAACCAGGCCAAGAGGATGCGCGCGGGTTTTTTGGAAAGGGCCGGCTTCAAGACGTGGCAGATGAACTTGCGACTCGAACAAAAGGCCATCCTTGGGCCAACGTCGATCTTGTTCTTCTCCATACCAACGCTACCCCAAGGCAACTTGTTGGCGTAAGTGATGGTGTCAAGATTGAGGTATGGGACAGAGTACGATTATTGCTCTCTCTTTTCACATCCCATGCAGGGTCCATTGAAGCGAGAACACAAGTCAGAATCGCCCGCTTACAATCCGATCGCACAGTCTTGAGGGAACTTGCTAATCAATCGACGACCGGCGAACGCGCCGGATACGGTGGTGGCGGAATTACCGCGCTTCAAGCGTCAATTGCGAACATTAACCGTGAATTAACTCACCTGAGAAAGCGTCAGCAAAAACATGCGGGCGCTCAATCTGAACGCCGCCGCCAGCGCTCCCGCAGTGGGGCGATGACCGTCGGTTTGGCAGGGTATACCAACGCTGGCAAATCGAGCCTATTTCTCAGCTTGTCCGGCAAGGAGGTCCTTGTTGAAGACAAGTTGTTTTCTACACTTGAAACAACCTTAGGTCGGATGGAAGCCAGCCCCCGTGTCTTACTCGCAGACACCATTGGATTCATCGATCATTTACCATCAGCAACACTCGACGCGTTTAGAGCAACGCTTGCTGAAGCCTTGGAAGCAGACTTGTTGTTGATCCTCGCCGACGTAAGTGATGAGCCAATCGAACTCGAACGGAAGTTGTTCACCTCGAGGCAAGAGGTCTTCACCCGGTTTTATGGCGAAGATATCGATGAAGATTTTCCGTGGCAAGACGATACACATTCCCTCAAGAATCACGTCATGACCGTTCTAACCAAAGTCGATCAGGCCTCAGATCAGCAGATTGAGGAGGCGATTGCAACTGTTTCTGCACTAGGTCTGCCGGAACCCTACATCGTCTCCTCGCACAGTGGGAGAGGCATGCAGAAACTGAAGGACGCAATCCTCTTCCAACTGTTTGGCCCACAGGTCGAACTGCTTCTCTTAGCGGCCTGTGAACAGAGCCCGAGAGGCATTGAGGGATATGTCTCAGATGTCTATGATGCAGGCCTAGTCACCGAAACGAAGCGCTTTGAAAACGGTACAATTGCAATGTCTGTTTGGATTCATGAGCAGGCCTTGGCACGACTTGTGGCCCATTCTAAGGGCCGCATTGAGGTCAAGTAGGTCCACCCCCTCGTCATTGTATGGGCGAGGCGAGCGAAGAGGAAGTCGCCGTCGCCAAGGAGGACGGTGAAGACTACCTCGACGAACTCACGGGCTTAGCAGAGCCAACATCCGAATTGATGTTCTCTTCTTCGAACGCTGTGCTCACGATTGAAGATCCCAATCTCCATCCTATGGGCAAAGCAATCGGTATCTTTGTGCTGTTTATTTGCATGCTTGGATTCCTCAACGGCGTTGATTATGCCTCAGCAGATTCGGGCCTCGTACGCCCAGATGAGTTCGTCTATCGTTTGTCCATGAACGCTCCCGACGAGACGGCAACCTTCCGAGGCTCAGTAAGTGATCACAACGGCGACCCCCTGTTCAACGCCACGGTGTACGTGTCCTGGGATGAAGACGGTGTGTGGAATTATTCTGAAATGAGAACTGGAAACCAAGGGGAATTTGAATTCGAGCGTTTAGATCCGGGACTGGCCCGTGTTGACATCATCGTTGAAAGGGATGGTAAACGCGATGTCTTTGCAAATCGTGTTTTGCTCTCTCCGCCTGCTGCAATCGAACCGATTGGATTCACAGACATTGATTTCACAGTACCCTCCCAGGAAGAATTCGCAGCAGCACCATGCTCTAACGGTGCGGATGAGTGCGAGATTCGAAACATCGACATGACGCCTGGTCAAATGGACCATCCGCTTATGGATCCCGGAGCAGCAAGCCTCTACATCACCATCGGCATGGGGTTCATTGGCCTGTCTATCATTGCCGCAAGCTTCACCATATGGGCGCTCCGAAGCGGATCGCTACTCGTGCTAAGAACAGCGGCTGTGTTGTCCTTTTTTGGTATGGGACACTACTATTCTGCATGCTTGTTTGGCTTGGTTGCCTTAGGACTGACCTTTGCAGTTCCAAGGCCACGTATTCCACTCACCGACCCGCGTCATCAAGGCGAACTTGGTTCATTTTGAAGCATCTTAACCATCCAAGTTAAGATGACATCGTTCAACAGCACGCCATGGACCTCCTCGCTTGCACATGGATGACTCGCTCGCTTGGTGAAGCGGTCGCATCCGTGGCACTGGAAGAGGACGCCTCGGTTCTTGCCGGTGGCTGGAATGGGACGCTCAAGCGTTGGGACGAGAAAGGTGATCTCTTGTGGAGCACCCAATTAAACGACCGAATTAATGACTTAGCGCTGGGCGAAGATTGCATCATTGCCACCGCGGGGCTTCACCTTGTGTGTCTAGAACGGAAGACAGGTAATGTCCGATGGTCTCACGCCCTTGAAGGGAGTGCAGACTCCACGGTGCTTTTCCAAGACATCGTCTATGCGGTTTCTTCTGTGTATGATATTGAGCATAATGATTTCATCGAATCTGCAGTATGGGCATTTGCTCTCAACGGCGATTCATTATGGGTCAACAGAATGGATGAGCGTCCTTGGACAATGCTTGACCACCAAGGCTCTGTTTGGCTTGGCCTGGGAAGGCCGAAGTGCGGTTTCGCAACAATTGACTCAGACGGTGCTTTAGTGTACCAAAAAGGAGGAGCGGACTCCCCGATTACCAGCGGTTCTGAATATGACGATCGTCTCTTATTTGGTCATGCAAACGGTAATGTTTCAACTCCTTCTTCTGAAACAATCATCATGCGAGACCACGGGATTGAATCACTTGATTGCTTTGAACATGGATGGGCCCTTGCTGACGAATCAGGCTCTGTTTGTCTATATGACGAGCAAGGAAACGAACTTTGGTGCCTTGAAGGCGATGCTGTTGAAGCCCACAGGAGAGGATTTGATTCGAACGGGAAAGCGACTCATTGGATTGCGCGTTGGTCTGGTGTTTCAGGAAGCCTTGTTGCAGTTGATTGTGATACTGGAGTTGAACTCGCTTCATCGACTGATCTCCATCCAAGATTCATCGACGTGAAGCAAGATCGAGTCATTGTCGGATGTGAAAACGGCGACGTCCATGTGTGGGAGCGTGGTGTCTTTGATCGCCGATTGGGGCAGAAGGAAGACAGCATGCCCGATCAAAAGGATGCTAGAAGAACTGCACTACAAGACAAACTTCGGAAGTTACGAGACCGCTAAAACCGCCCCTGATCCCTTCAGTTACAACGGCCCAATGGCCAAACCCAGAAGGAGAACGAGACTTGACGCCACCACAATCAGCACATTGTCATCGATTGGCCCAAACTCGTAGCGTTCAACAAATGAAGCGACCGCTCCAGATAGAGTGCCCCACAATGGGATAGCAGGACTCAAAGATGCGCCTATCACCCAGCCGGCCGGCAAGCATACGATGGCCATGCCCAAATTCCCCCAGGCACTCTTTGTTCGACGAGCGAAGAGTTTGTTGCGGATGATGCCCGTAACGCCATCGCCGAAGGCCATGAAAAAAGCAGGAAGAATGGCAAGCCATGGCTCTCCAGAATATGTCCACAAGGCAAATACTGACAAGCCCAACATCAATGAAAATGTCGCATCATTCATGTTTTGTTCGGTTTGCATCCACCAAAGCCTTCGATCCATGATGTGTGTGCTTGCAAGCACGGCAGCACCAATCAAACCACCAAGCAGGGGCCACAGCGGATCTGTAAAGACGATTGGAGATGCCAAAATCGGCACCCCACCGGCAAGCATGTGTGCAACTTTACGATTGTAATATACCGCTACCATATCCTCGCATCCTCTGCTGACCAAGTATGCATGAAGTGGCTTAATCGCGATGACAATTGCTGCCGACCATACGCCCAGTCCAACAAACCACCACACGTCACTCATCACAACCATGATGCTTGCTGGGGCTAAAATGCGTATATGTCTGCTGTAATGATGCGGCGTAGAAGGCGTGGTTTGAACTCCAAACTTCACCCTGCGTCTAAGAAACAGAAGTATAAATGGCCAAAGGACGGATTTGGGGGCATGGCAGGGTCCTATCTCATTGTTGGCGGTAGCAGCGATATCGCTATGATTTTAGCAAATCAATTGCTTGATAACGGCAATTCAGTAACCCTTCTTGCTCGAGATTCTGAACGCTGTAGTGACTTGCAGAACCGTGGGGCATCGGTGGTACAAGGAGACGCGTTAGATGCAGAACTTGTCCTCAAGGCGGTTGAAACTGCAAAAGAACAGGGCGACGGCACAATAAGCGGTGTTGCTCACCTTGTTGGCTCTTTACTCATCCGCCCACCACACGCTGTCAAACTCGATGCGTTTAACGAAGTGATTCACACCAACCTTTCAAGTGCCTTTCTAACGCTCTCCACAGCTTGCAAAGCAATGATTCGGAGCGGCGGTGGCCGCTTGGTCTTCACTTCAAGCGTAGCAGCATCACTGGGACTCATCAATCACGAGGCAATTGCTGCAGCAAAGGGCGGCATTGAATCAATGGTTCGTACCGCCGCCTCGACCTACAGCCAACGTGGTATACGAATCAACGCAGTTGCACCCGGATTAACAGAGACTCGCTTAGCAAGCCAGATCTTGAAATCAGAAGCCATGAAGGATGCAGCAGTTGGTATGATTCCGCTTAAGCGCATCAACCAACCCGAGGAAATCGCTTCGACGATGCGTTGGTTGTTGTGTGAAGCGCCCGACAATTTGACTGGACAAGTCTTCCACCTCGATGGTGGTATGGCGAAGGTGCGAAACTGAGGTGATGACATGACCTGGAAGAATGCAATCAAAATCAAGAAATTAAAACCCGGAAAGACGAAAATGGTCACCATTGGCAGCAAGGTGCTGATGGTCGGTAACATCGAAGGCTCTTACATTGCAACAGAAGGTCTGTGCCGACACATGCGATGGCCGCTAGCCTTAGGTGGTAAAATCAAGGATGATTGCATTCGCTGTCCACTGCATCAAACCACCCACCAATTGAGCGATGGAGCGTTGGTTGAGTGGTCACCATTCCCCCTGTTTCCTGCCTATGGAAAGTTGCTCGGAAAAATGTCGAAGAAAAAGGATCTTCACATTTATCCAACACGCATTGAAGGGGAACACCTCCAAGTCAAATTTTGAAGCGAGTCTTGATAATGTGTCGCCATAGAGTACCTCTGGCGATCCCATGGAAATCACTGCTGACCTCCTCATTCTTCTTACCCTCATCATCGGACTTTTCGTGGTCAATCGATACATGAACCAACAGCAGGCAGCCTCCCAAACGCGTCAATTCGAGGCACTACTCGCCCAGCAGAGCAGCCCTGAGCTTGATATCGAAGGCCGTTTCGCAGCAGTATCTGCTCAACAAATGAAACACAACACCGACCAATTGCTAGCCCTTGCAGAACAAAGAATGCAAGTCGAGCGTGAGAAAAGTTCAGGTGAACTCAAATCAACAAAGGAAGGCATAGAACATCTCATCAAACCAATTGTTGACCAATTGGGTGCGCTTCAAGTTGCCACTAACAAGATGGAAAAAGATCGTTCACAAGCCTATGGCGACATCAAGAGTCACATCGATCAACTCAGCAACCGAACCGAAGCCCTTGGCAAAGAAGCCAATAATTTGACGACAGCACTGACCAAAAGTTCCGGAGCCCGTGGAAATTGGGGCGAAGTTTCCCTGAGCAATATTTTCGAAATGTCCGGACTCAGGGAGGGCATCGATTACGTCGAACAGGAAGGACAAGAAGATGGTAAGCGTCCTGACTTTATTGTCAACGTTCCCGGCGGAGGGCGAATCCCTATCGATGCAAAAGCAACTGCAAAACATTTCCTTGAAGCCATTGGCGAGGAGGATGATGACAACAGGACAAACCTCATTGCTCAGCATGCCAAAGCCATGCGCGGTCGGGTCACTGAACTCAAATCCAAAGGTTACAGGGAATCAGTTGGCGGAGATGTTGAACACGTCATTATGTTCGTGCCATCCGAAGCATTACTCGCTGTGACATTTGACCATCAAGCCGACCTTCATGAATTTGCAATGAAAAATGACATTCTCATCGCCTCACCAGTATCCCTTTTGGCATTATTGAGGACCATTGCTTTCCAATGGCGTCAATCCGAACAAGCAGAAAATACCCGTGAAGCACTCGCCGCTTGCCGTGAATTGTACAAGCGCTTTGCCACATGGAGTGAGCATTACGAGAAGGTTGGCAAGACGTTAGGAGTCATGAACAATCACTACAACAGTAGCGTTGGCTCCTATAACATGCTCAATAGTCAAATCAAGACTCTTGAAGATTTGCGGATCAATGAAGACTTGGGTAAGACGGCTCAAACACTCAAAGTGACAAATGCAGAGATTCGAGCGTTGCCAGAAACCATCGATCTTGAAGACGAATGAATCAAATCTTGAGGTTTGCTTGACGCGCGAGCAAAACAATACGCATACTGTGCTCTACCATAGCAGCGTTTGCCCAAGCTTGATCGAGGTCTCGCCCAACTGCGTATGCGCCTCGTCCACGAACGACCACACAACGCATTCCGCCTTGCTGCAATGCTTCCATAACTTGCCTCAAGAAATCTTCAGGGCTGTCGTCATCAGGATCTACGATGACAACCTTGCCGATGTTACGCTTTCCGATTTCATCAATTGGTGCGACAACTACGAGGTCCTTCTCACAACTTGCTGCCGTTGTGTAGGCTCCATGTGAATGAATCACAGCAGCTGGACCACCAGTGGCAAGGCTTGCCGAAGCGAGGACAACTTCCAGCACACGCCAGTCCTCCGGAGCGAATGGAGGTGCTTCGCCGCCTAGAGGTGCAGCACACAAACCGCGTTCATCGAGTCGCGGAAGCATAGTCATGTTTCGAGTGGCAATCATGACGCTTGGTTGGTCTGGGTGAAGCATTGCGATGGTACCCATCGTTGCTCTGATCAATTGTTCTCGGTCAAGTTGGCGTGCAAGTCGGGCAAAATCGCTGACAATGTGGGCACCAATGACGATGTCTTTGAGTACAGCAGGTGGCATTGGAGGGGTTTCAAGATCTTCGATCACTTCAGCCGCACCCGCCATCGATTGTCGTAGGCGCGACACTTCGGCTGAGAGTCTTGCCACTTCGGCTTCCGCAGCAGTGGCCCGTTCAGAAATGACGGGTTGTGATTGTGGAGGCGAAGAGATTTCTTCGGATTGTTGGAGTTCTTCTGACTGCTCTGCAGGTGTAGGTTCAGGCGAAACCTCAATGCTCTCTTCGTTCAACTCAGAGGATTGATCATCTGGCAGAGGTTCTGATTCTTCCTCAGTTTTCATCTCTTCAACAGGCGCTTGTTCAGGCTCTTCCACGGATTCTATGCTTTCTTCAGCAGCCTCGACTTCGACAGTGTCTTTTTGTTCATCATCAGATGTATCATCCACATTGGCGTCTGAGGATGGGCTTTCATCACCAGCGGATGGCTCAGAAGGTGG
>CAXHEV010000034.1:0-9423 GCA_964015875.1 uncultured Candidatus Poseidoniales archaeon | reverse complement strand
AAAGGCAGATACACATTCGACTTTTTGATTGATGCGAGTGGCTCTTTGGCCCATGTAGGGCGACTCCGACATGGCGATGACGAACGCTATAGACCTAAAGACCAAGTTCCTACAATGTACGCTCAAGTTCAAGGTAGTGTCCCTGAAACGTTTGATGTTTTCTTGGGCTCAGTTGCCCCGTCTGGCTATGCGTGGATCATACCGAAGGGACCTAACACAGCAAACGTCGGACTTGGTGTTCGGGCTGGTTACCTCAAAGGTAATCTGAAAGAACACTTGCAAGCCTTTTGCGATGAACTCGGCTTTGAAGTCCTTTCATGGGGAGGCGGTTGGATTCCTATGGGCGGTCCTGTGAAAACTATGGTCGATGGGTCCACTCTGGCAGTGGGTGACGCTGCAGGTCTTGTGATGCCAAGTAATGGAGGTGGTATCTCCCAAGCTATTATCTCTGGATGTTTTGCAGCAGAAGCAATCATCGATCATCTGAACACTGGTGCACCTCTCTCGGCATATGAAGATCGTCTTCGTGCTTCTCTTGGTCGTGCACTGAAAAATTCACTGCGCACCAAAAACTTCGGTTATGCTTTCTTCAAAGGCGATTTAATCACCGAAGGAATTCTTAGGATTCTTGGCCCCATCGGTGGTATCAAGCGAGCCATGGAATGCGATAAACCAGTTTGGCTCTTCTAAAACGATTTCAAAACCGTTCAAAACGCTCCCTCGCCATCGGTTGATTCAAGTCCCATCGTTGACACAGTGGACTCATGCGCAGCATGCGGAGGGCGGGAAATGACGAGGCCGTGAGCCCCGTCATCGCTACTGTCTTGCTGCTTGCCATCACCGTTATGCTTTCCAGCATGGTGTTTGTACTGATGCAAGGCGCCCTCACAACGACAGAAAAAAGCGCCCCACAAGCCACAGTGAGCGTACGTGGCTTATCAAATGGCTTTCATGTGGTCCGTCTAACAAGCCTCGACCAAACCATCGATCCTGCTAAACTTCAATGGAACCTAGCACCCGACTCTTCTGAGGACGGCAATCCTTTGGGAGGGAAAGTTGCTGATGCCGATGTCTACGGACTGATTGGCGCAAATGTTTCATTCCACGATCGAGATGCTGGTTATTCAGTGAGTCAGGGTGACTATTTTGTTATCGACTCGACAACGATAGGTTCTGATACAGGAACATGGCGATTCAAGTTAGTAGATACTAACTCTCAAAGTGTCCTCGTCAATGTGATGTTGCCGCCGATGGATGTTTAATCATCCCCCGATGAAGGACATTTCCACTTTTCTTGAAGAGTGAGTGGTTTGTGTCCGTTCATCAGAATACCGATCGTCGCGTTTTGACCAGATGGCGCTCACAGCTTCTTGAAGCTCAAACTCATTCGCATCCATACGAAGTAAAGATCGTAAATCGTTGCCCTTCGTAGCAAAGAGGCATGTGTACATCGAACCATTTGCTGATAATCTCGCTCGTGAACAATCGCCGCAAAAAGGTGATGTCACCGACTGAATGAGGCCAATGTGCTGTCCATCATTCGTCTTCCACCGTTTTGCCACATCCGATGGGTGGTCAGATTTTACTGGTTTGAGCGCCCCAATTGATTCGCTTAGGATTTCTTTTATCTCTTCCCCAGACACCACAGAATCCAAGTTCCATTGATTTGTAGTTCCAACATCCATGAACTCAATAAAGCGAGGAATAATATCCCGCTTATGGGCCATTAGAGCAATTTTACCCAGTTGGTTTTCATTCACATTTCGCTGAACGACGGTATTAATTTTTACACCCAATCCTGCTTTTAGGGCTGCATCAATGCCTTCCACAACTTCATCTGGTCTATGTGTTGTATCGCCCATGTGTTGAAAGACATCAGTTTCCATGGCATCGAAGCTAATTGTGACTCGATTGAGGCCGGCCTCTTTCAGTTTTCGAGCATACCTTGCAAGAAGTATACCGTTTGTTGTGAGGGCGATATCAAGATTTGAATCGAGGCTTCGGAGCATTTCAATCAAGTTGGAAAGATCTTTGCGAACAAGCGGTTCACCACCTGTAATTCTCAGTTTACGTAGGCCAAGTGGAAGCATTGCAGATGTTATCTTCATGATCTCTTCATAGGAAAGAATTTCACTCTTATCGAGGAAGACGTGCTCACTGCCAAAATGTTCTCTTGGCATGCAATACCTGCAGCGGAAATTGCATCTGTCGGTGACAGAAATGCGCAGGTCCAACAGAGGACGCATCAGCGCATCGAGAAGGGCCATGTGGTAGGCTACGGCTGCTCGGTCTTTATGCTGTGTTGCAAGGGTTGATGGGGAAAGGGACTGTGGAGGCATCATGGGCAAGCGTTGGGCAAAGCGCTGGACCTCAAGTGGCAAGGGTCATCGTAGAAACGATGTACACGCATTACGGGTCACGCCCGCCACCTCAAACGACCCGGTTCTATGGTCACTTCCTCCATCGAAAAGCCACCTCATTCGTGCCCTTCTTTTGGCGTCCCAATCGTCAGAATCAGTCGAGTTTCATAATGTTAAATCTGCGGGAGAAGATGCGCGTGCCATGCGTCGATGCTTACAGCAACTTGGTGTACTCATCGAAGATTTTGATCACAAGGGGGAACTTCTGCGTCAAGTGAATCCAATTCACTTTGAACATCATCCTGATTCAGTAAAATGGATTGTTCATGGCGTTGGTGGTTCTGGTTTCAAGCGTCCTGCGACGGTTCTCAGTGCGGGTAATTCTGGCACTACATTGCGTCTTCTTGCTCCACATGCGGCCATGATTGGTGGTCCAGTTATGTTGGATGGCGATGGATCTCTTCGAAAGCGATCATCGAATGAGCTTTGGGCGACCATCGAGCAATCGGGTGCCACATTGTCCATAGGTATGGGCGAAGAACGTCTTCCCGCACTCATTGATGGTCCAATGGATACCACTCAACTTGAAGCAGGATTAACCCTTGATGTCAGCCGTTCAAGCCAACCAGTGTCCTCATGGGTTCTTGCGGCTCCAACTGTGCCCTGTCCAACCGAAATTACACTCGAAGGCGCACCAGTATCTTCCCGACACTCTGCACTCAGCCTGCAGATGCTGACCATGTTTGGCGGTGAGGCATCACTTGAGGAGGGCCAACTTATCATCACACCTACCCCATTGAAAGGATTTAGTGAGTACACAATCCCAGGCGATGCATCCATGGCTGCCTTCGCAATGTTGGCTTGTTCTGTCTCGAACAGAGATGTTGACTTGATCGGCTGGCCTGGAAAAAAGGATGCTGTTGGTCACGAGATACTGGAAGAACATGCACCATCACTCGGGATCAATTGGAATCAATCCAAGTTGTCTAAAATAGAAGCAAACAACTCACTAGAGCTCGATCTAAAGGATGCAAACGATTTGCTGCCCCCACTGGCTGCGGTCCTGAGTCTTAACAAAGGTGGTAAGCTCAAAGGAGCAGCACATGCAGCGTTCAAAGAAAGCAATCGACTCCAAAGAACAGCAGACGTGCTTGCTCAGTTTGGAATGACAGCGGAAGTCAACAATGATGGCTTGACCATTCAAGGTGGACAACGTCCTCAAAGGCCAGAACAACCAGTTCAAACCTATGATGATCATCGTTTGTTCATGACAGCAGTTCTCTTGGCTTCAGCCTGTGGTGGTGACGTCGTTGGACAGTCCTTGCACTTGGTCGCTGATGAGCCATTTATAGAGCGATTGATTTCTTCGGGCGTTGGCATCGAGAAAATCTCGTTGCCACCTATTGAAGATTAGCCGTGCCGTCCGAAATGGTGGTCAAGTGCGTTTAGTGGAAGTCTGAGTGCCGTAGGTCGGCCATGAACGCACGCCCATGGGTTTGGGATACGGCGCATATCATCCAGCAACCGTCTCATTTCAGGTAGGGTGAGTTTCTCGTTTGCTTTCACGGCGCCACGGCATGCGTTCAAAAACGCCAAGTGGTCCTTACGATCGTCCACAGTGGTCAATGGTGCACCATCCTCAGAGGTGTCCTGAAGGAGGTCAAGCATGAATGGTATGACCTCTTTTCCAACAAGCAATTGTGGTGTTGCCGTGACTGACCATCCATGATTTGAATTTTGGAGTTCGAAACCTACGGATCTGAATCGATCCTGTGCGGCTTCCATGCGTGTGCTTTGTCGTGCATCGAGGTCCAAAGTAAGCGGTTCCAGTCGAGTTTGACTTGCCCAGATTGATTCATCATTTCTTAATCGCTCATAGCGAATTCGTTCGTGGAGTGCATGTTGGTCAATCAATAACAATTCATCCTCTGCCTGAACGAGGATGTATGAATCTGCGAATTGGGCCAACGGCTCCATTTTAGGTAATTCATTGATGATGTCGCCAAGCGGTGATTCATCGTTGGGAGAAGTTCGCACACCTTTTCCAGAATGTCTGTGCAGGTCCCTTTCCGCAGGTGATAAAGCAGGAGCCGTTGGTTTTTCATCCATTCCAGGTAATGTATTCTGTGCTGAAGGAGCAGTCGATTGAGGTCGCTGCTTGACGGGTTTAGTGATCGGTTCAGCCTCTGCGCCATGGAGGTTCAACTGGGCTCCAGCAGCGATCGCCCACGCAGGAGGAATCTGTTGCGCTACCTGCTGTTTTGGCAGAAGGACAGGCGTTGTGCCGGCAGCAGCGGCAATCGGGTCGATTGGTTCGTCCAGCGTTTGCGTGGGTTGTGGTTTGAAGTGTTCCTGAATGCTTGGGACCTGGTGTTGACTCAAACCTTGCAATCCCGGGATGCCTCCAGCAGCATCCGGTTGGGTCGGTACAGACTCCAAGGTGTGTGCAATTGCTCTCTCTAATCGCTCCAGAACCCGCCATGAATGCCGAAGACGAACTTCTCTTTTGGTGGGGTGAACGTTGACATCGACCTCATTTGGGGGTAAGGTGAGTGAAAGGACTGCTAACGGGTGTCGCCCTTGCATTAACCGGGTTCTGTATCCTCTACGGATGGCCTGTAAGAATGGTCCTGAAGCAACTGGTCGGTCATTGATGAGGATGTGAATATCATCACCTTTGCCACGAGTAATATCAGGCGTACTGATCCAGCCAGTCCATGTTTCATCTCCTGGAGCTTTCGCATCCGCTTCGGGTGCACTCAGTTCTAGCATGGATTGGGCTTGGCCGCCAAGCAGATCGTAAAGGCGGTCTGTCATAGCCTCAGATGCTGGTACATCAAGAACGACTCGTTCATCGATGAGGAGTCTGAAAGCCACTTCTTTGTGCGCCATTGCATGAGCGACAACAACGTCAACAATGCGGGCATTTTCTGTGGCTGGCCTTCGTTGAAATGCCAGCCGAGCAGGGGTATTTTGAAACAAATGCTCGACATCGATACGCGTGCCATGAGGCATACCAAAAGGCTCCACTCCGCCTTTAATCCCATCATTCATCACGATTCGTTTTCCATCTGTACCGATAGGTCGGCTTGCTATGCCAAGTCCAGATACCATGCCGATGCTTGCCAACGCCTCACCCCTAAAACCAAGCGTGTGAATTGAGTTAAGGTCCTCACGTTTTTTGAGCTTTGAAGTGGCGTGACGATCGAGTGCTAATGGTAGGTCGTCAGCATCGATACCACTACCATCGTCTTCAATTCGAATCAAATCAAAGCCCCCTCTTTCAACAGTTATGACAATTCGTTGAGCCTCTGCATCAAGGCTATTTTCGAGCAATTCTTTCACTACTTGTGCGGGCCGTTCAACCACTTCACCAGCAGCGATATGCCCGATGGTTGCGTCATCGAGTTGCATAATTCGATTTGGTTCACTCACTGTTTTCACTTCCCAGTAGTTGCTTCAATTGATACAGTGCATCGTGTGCCTGTCTTGGCGTCATCTCATCGACATCCAATCCTATGATATTTTCAATGACATCAAGGTGCGATTGAGGTGGTCCAGATGGTGTTTCTTTTCCTGGATTATTATTCATTGCTGCAGCAGCGAAGTACCCCATTAAACTCGCTTGGCCGTGGTCTCGAGCGGTTGGTGTACCAGATTCTCCAGCCTTCGCACCATCAGCCTGCCGCTCTAGGAAGGCAAGCAAATCTGTCGCTCGTTCAACCACTGGACGTGGAAGGCCTGCTAAAGCCGCCACTTGGACACCATAGGAGTCGTCACAAGGCCCGTCAGCAACCGTATGCATGAATCGAAGTTCACCATTGGCTTGAGCAACTTGAACATGAACGTTGACAAGACCTTCGACCTCGCCTTCCAAGCCAATTAATTGATGGTAATGCGTTGCAAATAGAGTTCTTGCTTTGATCCGCTTGCATATGTCTTCAGTGACTGACCAAGCAATAGACAAACCGTCGAAGGTCGAAGTGCCCCGTCCAATTTCATCGAGCAGGACCAATGAATTTGATGTGGCTCGACGTAAAATATGAGCGACTTCAATCATCTCCATCATGAAGGTTGAACGCCCCCTTCGAAGATCATCACTTGCTCCAACTCGCGTGAAAATCCTGTCAACAAGACCTATTTTTGCCTTGGCAGCTGGCACAAATGAGCCACTCTGGGCCAAGATACTCATCAACGCAGTGGTCCGTAAATAGGTCGACTTACCGCCCATGTTCGGCCCTGTGATCAGCAAAAACTTCCGTTTCTTTGTAAGATCCAAATCATTTGGAACAAAGCCGGACTGTTGCTCAAGCACAGGATGCCTTGCACCTTGTACCTTCATCTGGTCGTGTTGCGCCATTTCTGGACGTGTCCAAGCTCTGTTCCGTGCGATGGTTCCGAAACATTGCAACACATCAACAGCGGCAACCTTACCAGCGATCTGGGCCAATGTTGGAGCGTGCTGTTTGCATATTTCCCTCAATTGAATAAATGCCCTGTATTCCAATTCCTTCAATTTTGTATCCGCTGTAAGCAATGCATCATCCCGTTGAAGCAGTTCATCAGTGACGTACCTCGAACCGTTTGTCATTTGCTGTTTGCGCTTCCAGTCTTCTGGCACCTTTGCTTCATTGACCTTGGTCACTTCAATAAACCACCCAATTTGACGGTTCATTTTGACCTTCAATGAAGGGATTTGTAATTCGATTCTTAGGCTTGTTTCAAGTTCGGAAAACCAATTATGGCCATTCGTCGCAATTTCTCTAAGTTCGTCGACCTTGTTGTCAAATCCGGGTCGAAGCAAACCCCCATCGCGTACACTGAGTGGTGGCTCATCAACGATGGTCCTACGAATGTCTTCTGCGACCTGTTCTAAGGCATCGAGGTTCGAAGAGAGATGGAGCAGCAATGGGTTTTCGGTTTCATTGCACAAGTTGATGATGGCTGGCATTCGTTCCAATGCATCAGCGACGGCAAGTAAATCTCGACCATTCGAACGATTGTATGCCAGTTGTGTGGCCAAGCGTTCCATATCCCTCAAGCCTCGCAAAGCCTCACGTAATCCATCCAAACGCCGAGCAGAACGAGAGAGACTGGCCACAGCATCGTGGCGGGCTGCAATGGCTTCGAGATCGGCAAGAGGTCTCAAAATCCATGTTTTGAGGAGCCTCCGCCCCATTGCACTTCTGCAGGCGTTCATGGTTGACAGAAGACTTCCTTCGTATTCACCTGCGAGTGTGGAAGTGAGTTCTAAATTCCGCAATGTTGTTTGATCGAGTACCAAGTGAGCGCTCTCTTCCATGACTTCAAGGTCTCGAAGTGGGACTTCATCTGTGAGATGCATAGAAGCGAGATAGTCTGCGGCTAGCCCCGCCGCGGCAAGAGCAAGTGGTGCATCATCAAGGTCAATATGTCCGAGATCAGCGACCTTGAGCACCTTTGCTAGGCGGTCTCTTCGTTTGGAGTTTGAAGCCTTATGTTGGCTAATTGTCACGCCGTCAAGATGTGTAAATAATGCACGCAATGTGGCGTCTTCAGCATCTTTCGGTGACACAACAACTTCTGTCGGGCGCCATCGAAGGACTTCATCAAGTGCTCTTGAAAATCGGTCATCACCTTCTAAATTTGAAGCCCAAGCTTGGCCGGTCGAAGCGTCGATAATGCCAATTCCAATGGCGTTCTTGTCCAAACAAATACTTGCGAGGAGCGATCTTTCTTCAGTCCCAAGTAAGGATTCTTCATACAAGCTTCCAGGGGTGTAGACGCGTGTCACAACCCGCTCTAGCAACTTTGCACCTTCCCGTAATTCTTGTTCTTGTTCAGCAACTGTGACCTTGTGCCCTGCTTTGAGCATCGTACGGATATTGTCTTCCAACGCGTGCCAAGGAAAGCCGGCCATTCTGATTGGCTTGTCTGCTTTTTTATCTCGAGAGGTGAGGGCAAGACCTAGAACGTCCGAACCAGTCACGGCATCCTCATGAAACAATTCATAGAAGTCGCCCATCCGGAAGAATAAAACCGAATCCGGATGCTCAAGTTTTATGTCTGTGAATTGGTCCATCATCCCCCGTTTTGCCATCTTGATTCACCTCCTTGCTTCCGCTGGAGTTTTCTGTCGTTGCCGAGAGCAAATGAAGGTTCTCAAACGAATTCTTGCTAGGTCAAGAAAAAACGATGCTTAGGTGTTTTTTTTCACTCAACCCGCCGGGCAGCGAATAATCTCGATCCCGAAGTCCATGCCATGACACCCATGGTGATACTGAATACAGTCAGGAAAAGAAAATTCAAGAAACCTCGGCCACTCTCTATAGAGCCAGGCGCACTGGTGTCTATCAATAGAGTTTGAGCTTCTCCACTTTCGTCTGTCCCATGCAAAAAGATGAGATCTTTACCATGCCCTTTGCTTTCGATTTGGAAGGCCAATGGTTCTGCCAAGGAGAGTTGTTCTGCATTTTGTCCAGAGTACCTGACAATCGTTTTGCTTCCCACATCACCAAATAACCAAACTCGATCATGGCAATCGACAACAGCGGCGACACTCGCCACATTGAAGTGGGTCATTGATCCTGTTGTGCTCACCAACGTGCTGCCCTGGTCGCCAGCAGCAAAGACTTCATTGCCATCTAGAGCCATCAAGGAGTGGTACAAACCACCTTCTCCAGAGTGCATGGTTAAAACCGTGGGGGCAGTCAGTCCGCCTTCCCAATCAATAACGGCTAGAACAGGGATAATTTTCGGGGCTGCAGGACTTGCTCCGGCTTCATTGCTGGTGTATGAGAGGTAGCCAGTGGCGACCCATTGGTCGGTACCAAGCGCCATTACTTTCTGCCACACGACATCTGCAGTGTTAACCATCGGAGTGGACAGAAGGCTGGAAGACATCGAAGCTGCGATGGTCGTGCTTGATTCAGATCCACTTCCAATTGCCCCAAACCCACGAAGGCTGGTTTTCGAGCCCTCCATGGTCACCATCATCCAATGAGTGGATTGGCCGTCTGTTGATTCAGCGAGATCAAGTACCGTGAAATTCCCGTGGCTGCGGTCAAGTTCGAATGTGGTAATT
>CAXHEV010000033.1:0-9791 GCA_964015875.1 uncultured Candidatus Poseidoniales archaeon | reverse complement strand
GGTCCACGGTAGGTGACGACACGTTGCGATGAAAGATCGCTCAAGAGGTCGAGAATGTAGATGTCATCGTTTCCGTCTTGATCAGCATCGCCCACTGCGAGGTCCCAAGCCCAGAAGTGAGTGAATCGCTCTCCGATGCTCCAAGAGTTGTCGTTGCATCCAGCGTTTTCGATAATGGTGACGTTTCCAGGTTCTCCTGCTGGTGCGCCGTTGTCATCGGTCTTGAATGGATTGTTGCGTTGGAAGATAACGATGTCATCAGCTCCGTCACCAGTGAATTCACCAACTTCGATGAATTGAACGTTCGAGAATTCATCCCAGTCAGCGTTTCGGCTTTGGTTCTTTGAGACCCAAATGTCTTGACGTTCGCTAAAATCTCCGTTTCCATCGTTCCAGAGGATACTGATGGTGTGGGTTCCTTCTGTCGCCACAGCAAGATCATTGTACCCGTCACAATTGAAATCGCCGATAGCGACGTCCAACGGATCACGATTTGTGGTGTATGAACGGGCAATTGAAGCGCTTGCAGTTGTTGCAAGGGCGGCGGTGGTCGACAAAACCATCAGCATGACAAGGAACATGCTCAAGGCGCGGCTGTTATTGTGGTTGTTTTTGGAGAACATCAACATCACTGCTTCGGCCAACGCCCGTTGCACTTTAATTCCTTTGTTCTAAAGTTCACAATTATCCTACCCGCTTTTCTTCGCAGTACCCCGTTTAACACGAAAAAAGAAAATTCAATATTCCGGTAGAAAATCGGCGTAAAAATAACACCGAACATTGCTGTTTTGGGCAGCAGTAAGGTGTCAAAATTTGCCCTTAAGCCAACCCGGCGAGGGGCCCCAGCCCGTAGCGTCGCCACCGTGAACCTTGACTAATTTACCAGCACCAAACAACGACTCAAGCCACACTTCCAAGGCAGTTCCCTCTCGATTACCGAGTTTCTTACTGGCCACCTCTTCAATCACTTCAGTTTGCAGGGCAGTAATGCCATATTCTCTGACGACAAGATGCATTAATTCACGCAACCAAGCCTCCGCCATGGGGTCGATGCTCATTGCACCCTGCACAGGCCGAGGCTCTTCCATTTCATCCAATGCCTCCATCAATTCGATCGGATCTGGACGCTCGGGCACTTGCAAACCAATGGCCTCCAATTCGACACCGAGGTCGAGTTGGCCAATTGGACGGCGAACAACTGGTATTCGACTTGGATCTGGAGTCGGGCCCATGTCGAGAGGCTTCTCACCCATTGGAGCATCATCGGGTTCATCCTTCTGCGTCGTTTTACGCGGAGCTAACCCTGAGGTGTTGGTTGCTTGGACCTCAGTACCGATTGGCATTGACCAACCGACCCCTTGAAGCCCGAGTTCTTTGATACGCTCCTCGATCCAAGATGCTTCCCCTTCGAGTAGAACATTCACATCATGCTCATCCGAGCGGAAACGATAACGAACATTACCACGAAGTTTCGCCATCAGACACCCCTCGGTTAAACTGCTCTTGAATTTGCCGAATAGGTTCTCAGTTCAGATTTCATATGAATGTGACTTATTCAGAGGTTGCAAGTTGTCGCAGTACGGTATGGAGGATTCCACCGTTTCGATAGTACTCAACTTCGACCGGTGTGTCAAGTCGAATCTGGGCAGAGAATACAATGGTCGAGCCGTCTGTCCGGGTTGCGGTCACTTCAATCATCTGAAGCGGTTGAACATCATCATCAACAGGAATCGTGAATGTTTCCGTTCCATCAAGGCCGAGGGCTTCATGAGATTCACCTTCCATGAATGTCATTGGCAAAACACCCATGCCAACAAGGTTTGAGCGGTGGATCCGTTCGAAAGACGTGGCAATGACGGCGCCAACACCTAGCAAATATGTGCCCTTTGCTGCCCAATCGCGCGAAGAACCTGTGCCATATTGGCTTCCTGCGAGAACCACCTTTGGCCCATCGTAACTTTGTGCTGCATCATAGACGGAAACGATTTCACCAGTAGCAAAATCTTGAGCAAAACCACCTTCAGTCCCCGGCGCCATTTGATTTCGAATCCGCACATTTGCAAAGGTGCCTCGCATCATCACTTCGTGGTTTCCACGACGACTGCCGAAGGAATTGAAATCCGTACGTTCAATACCGCGCTCAACCAACCATGAGCCTGCTGGGCCATCTGCAGGGAATGCACCCGCAGGCGAGATGTGATCGGTTGTAATCGAGTCGCCCAGTTTCAGCAAGACCTTAGCATCATCAATGCTAGTGATTGGTTGAGGTTCTGCTGAAAGTCCAGAAAAGAATGTTGGAAGGCGTATGTAGGTTGATTCTGGCGCCCAAGGATAGAGTGGGCTCGCCTCGGACGGTATGCTGTCCCATCGAGGTTCATTCATTGCATCAGCGTAACGTTGGCGGAACATCTCAGGCGTAATGACTGAAAGAGCCTCTTCAAGTTCATCATCACTCGGCCAGATTTCACTCAACATCACAGGCGTTCCTTCCGGTGTGTAACCAACTGGTTGGGTCGAAAGGTCAACTTCCAATGAGCCCGCCAAAGCATAAGCAACCACCAGCGGTGGGCTTGCAAGGTAAGAAGCCTTGACTTTGCCATGAACTCGACCCTCGAAGTTTCTATTTCCTGAAATCACAGAACCGACAATGAGGCCTGCTTCATCAATAGCTGCTTCGATTTGTTCCGGGATTGGCCCTGAGTTCCCAATGCATGTGGTGCATCCGTAACCAACGACGTTGAAACCAAGTGCGTTCAAATCCTCCTGAAGCCCCGTTGCCTCGTAGTATTCGGTGACAACACGTGAACCGGGCGCAAGGGAAGTTTTGACCCATGGCTTGACTTCAAGACCGTGCTTTCGTGCGTTTCGTGCCAAAAGACCGGCAGCCAGCATCACGTCAGGGTTTGAGGTGTTGGTACAACTTGTGATGGCTGCAATGACAACATCACCATGATTCAAGTCGTATGTTTTTCCATCTCGCTCAACAAGAGCACCCTTTGACAAATCCTCAGGGGCTAAACCGTGGCCGTGATGACCAAGTTCATGAGTCAAAGATTCAAGGAAATGTGATTTCATGTTCGAAAGGTCAACTCGATCTTGTGGGCGCTTAGGACCCGCTAGTGCTGGTTGCACGGATGTCAAATCAAGTTCCAATGTAGCCGTGTATGACTTTTCGGCTGCACCTGCCTCAAACCACAAACCTTGGGCACGAGCATAGGCTTCAACACCGGCAATAGCATCCTCTTCTCGCCCACTCAGGCGCATGTAGTCCAATGTTCGCTCGTCGACAGGGAAGAAACCGCATGTGGCACCGTATTCGGGAGCCATGTTAGCAATAGTGGCCCGGTCAGCAAGCGTTAATCCTGCCATTCCGCTTCCAAAGAATTCCACAAATTTCCCGACAACCCCGTGCTCACGCAAAATTTCGACAATTCGTAATGTCATGTCCGTTGCAGTGACGCCAGGATTGAGACTCCCTGTCAATCGTACACCTACAACGTCTGGGGCAAGCATGTAAATTGGTTGTCCAAGCATCACTGCTTCTGCTTCGATACCTCCGACACCCCAACCAAGCACACCTAAGCCGTTGATCATGGTGGTGTGGGAATCGGTTCCTACAAGGGTATCTGCAAGCCAAACGCCATCTTCTTGACGCGCCACGCTTGCAAGATATTCAAGATTGACTTGGTGGACAATACCACGGGATGGAGGGACGGCTTGAAAATTCGCCAAGGATTGTTGGCCCCATTTCAAGAAGGTGTACCGCTCCATATTTCTGTGGTATTCGATATCGAGGTTCATATCAAGTGCTTCGCTGTTCGAACCATCAATATCGACCTGGACAGAGTGGTCAATGACCAAGTCAACTGGGACCTGTGGATTGACTTTTTCAGGGTCGCCACCCATTTCCACCATAGCGTCTCTTAGAGCTGCGAGATCAACTACGGCTGGAACGCCGGTGAAGTCTTGAAGAATGACTCGGGATGGGCGAAATGGTATTTCTCCACGTTCCCCATTTGGAGTCCACCCTGCGATATTTCTAATGTCCTTTTCACTGACCAGAAACCCATCATTACCGCGCAGTGCGCCTTCGAGAAGGATTCGAATCGAGTAGGGAAGAGAAGATGTATCGATGCCTTGTTCGTCAAGGCCAGCCAGAGCGTAATACTCCCCACCAACTGAAAGAGTTCTGCGTGCATTGAACGGGTCCAAGGTCGCCATGAATTACCCCAATTGGCACTAATGTATGAACAACACCCTTGACTAGGCTCCTATCGCGGAGCATCAATTGTCAGCGAAAGCAGTTCACCAGAATTGCCACCAAGCATCAGAAGAACTTCCGCTAAACGATGCATCGACTAGAGTGACTGGATTCACGGGGTCGCTGCCCTGTTGACCGCCTGTTGGAACCGCATCGATCTTGTCGACGACATCTTGGCCATCAATGACCTTGCCAAACACGGTGTGAACGCCATCCAAATGAGATGGTGTCGAATCTGGAGAGACGATGAAGAATTGTGAACCTCCAGTGTGTGCGTTGTTGGTTTTCGCCATTGAAAGCATGTAAGGTGCGTGCCTCAAACCGTTGTCCGCTTCATCGCCGATGGTCCAAGACGTCTTAGCGCATGATGAAGAAGAACTCGTAGCTTGGCCGTTGCAGTATCCATCCCAGACAGCTGCATGACCGCCAGTGCCATCGCCATTCGTGAAGTCGCCTCCTTGAAGCATGAAGCCTTCGATGATCCGATGGTAAATGGTATTGTCATAGGAACCGTCACGAACGAGTTCCTTGAAGTTCTCAACGTGTGTAGGCGCTTCTGCACTGTAGAGTTCAATGGTAATCTCCCCAGTTTCAAACGTGCCATCAGCATTGGTCCACGACATCTCAAAGATGACATGTTCACCGTCAGCCTGAGGAGCGCTGAGCGCTGAAATACCGGCGAGAATCAACAAAAGTGCGGCTCCGAACGCAAACACTCCAGCAACAGTTGGAGTTCCATCCTTCACCAAGGGGGGGAATGCGGTTTCTGAGATTCCCGCGTCTTGCATTTCATTTCGCAGGTTGTTGTACATAGTACTGGTTCGCTTGTCCTTTGGGTTCCCTTTGAGTGAATCACGGAACAAACTTGCAGCATTGCGATAGTCCGATTTTGAACGAGTGTCCTTTGCTTTCGCCCATGTAGCCTCGCCAGCAATCCTCAAAGTTGTTGGATGTTCACCAGATGCATCGATGCTTCTCAATGATTCAAGAGCACCTTCATACTTGCCTTTGACCAGTGATTTTTCAGCCTTGTCCCACACTGATTTACGCATGTCGGCTTCGGTCGTTTTGCTGTCGGCCATACCACTTCCGAAGTACTAACCTTTTTTGAGCGTCACGGCTCAAGTGAACGACCTCAAATACCCACAAATTCATACAAATTTACGGAGAGCCACATCAACATGTTCAAAGGGTGCATGCGGAACCCGAGCCTATACAGCCCTCACTGAGGTGAGTCGGCACTGAGGGAACACACAATGGAAACCATTGCAAACGATTACACCATCAACATCGCAACCGCAAACGGAACTGGCTCCCAATCTGCCAACCTCATCCTGCTTCAATCTCTTTTTGAGATGGGTGTACCCGTCAGCGGAAAGAACCTGTTTCCTTCCAATATTTCGGGGTTACCGACATGGTACATCGTCCGACTTTCTGATCATGGCTACCAAGCACCGGGTGACCGAACTCACATTCAAGTCTTGGTTAACCCAGCAACTTGGGATGAAGATCTTGCTGCGCTCGAACCTGGAACAGTTGTTATTTGGAACGAGAACGCAAAGATGGAAATGACCCGTGATGATGTGATTTCTTACCCTGTTCCCATGATGGGTCTTGCACGGAAAATCAATCCAAAAATCGCAAAGCTTGTTACCAACATCATCTACGTAGGGGTGCTTGCAGAAATCCTCGGAATCGATCAAGGAGCGCTAGAAGACGCAGTTGCAAAGCAATTCAAAGGTAAGGAGAGCGCGATTGAACTCAATATTACGGCACTAGGACTTGGCCGTGACTACTTCAAAGAGAACTTCACCAAAGAAGACCCATATGTCGTTGAAGCAAGGGAAATTAAAACGCCAAAATTCTTCATTGATGGAAACGAGGCTGCCGCCCTTGGTTCTATCTTCGGCGGCGTCCAGATGTTGGCCTGGTACCCAATCACTCCGTCTTCATCTCTTGCTGAAGGCATCATCAACTACATTCCACAATTACGCGTGGATGATGAAGGAGGCGCCACATGCGCCGTCATTCAAGCAGAAGATGAACTGGCAGCAGCAGGAATGGTTCTCGGCGCAGGCTGGGCTGGCGGACGAGGTATGACCGCCACCTCGGGCCCCGGTATCTCATTGATGCAGGAATTCATTGGTTTGGGCTACTTTGCAGAAATTCCATCTGTGTTTTGGGACGTCAACCGTGTAGGTCCATCGACAGGTCTTCCGACGCGAACACAACAATCCGATATTACGCTCCTTTACGAAGGAAGCCATGGCGATACGCAACATATCGTCCTCATTCCCGGCACGGTTGAGGAATGTTTCGAATTTGGATGGAGAGCATTTGACATTACCGAACGCTTCCAAACCCCGGTCTTTGGACTGAGTGACCTCGACCTTGGAATGAATCGTTGGGCTTGTGAAGGATTCACTTATCCAGACAAGCCAATGGATCGAGGCAAGGTTGTTCGAGACAAGGATGTGTTCGAGGCTTTCGAAGAATTCGGTCGATATCTGGATGTTGACGGCGACGGCATTCCCTATCG
The DNA here is from genome assembly GCA_964015875.1 of uncultured Candidatus Poseidoniales archaeon. Taxonomy (GTDB): domain Archaea; phylum Thermoplasmatota; class Poseidoniia; order Poseidoniales; family Poseidoniaceae; genus MGIIa-L1. The sequence continues at coordinate 2,991 of CAXHEV010000033.1, read as the reverse complement.
GACCCTGCCCGGATCTGGTTTAGATCCAATTCTTTACAGAGGTACTGGGCACAATACAAAGGGGGTTTATTCCGAGAAGCCAAAGGATTACTTCGACCTCATGGAGCGATTGAAGAATAAAATCGACGGGGCAAGAGACCACCTACCTGCACCAACCCTCCGCGAAGAAACAGAATGTGAAGTTGGTATCATTTACCTTGGAAGTATGGAAAATACCATCCAAGAAATTGACGACATGTTGGAACATACTGGACTCAAAGTGAGTCAATGCCGAGTTCGTGCACTCCCGCTCCACAGTGGCGTTCAAGATTTCATTCGCCGACATGAGACCACAATTGTTCTCGAGATTAATCGAGACGGCCAACTCTATGGTATTCTCCGGAAGGAACTGCCAAACGATTTGATCACCAAGGTCCATTCTGTTGCTTACAGCGACGGTATGCCGCCTCGGGCTCGCATCTATGCGGACCAAATCCTAGCCACCCTTGAGGAGGTGAACCAATGAGCGACCGACCTGCACGACCCGCCCGAGCTGTGAAACTTAATGTCATCAACGAACCAAAAGACAGCTACACTGGAGGAAAGTCTTCACTGTGCCCTGGTTGTGGCCACGATCAAATCTCAAACGTCATCATCGCAGCCGCTTGGGAAAACGGGATTGAACCCCACCGCATCGCTAAGATGTCAGGCATTGGTTGCTCCTCAAAGACGCCAGCATACTACCTTGGACAGTCCCACGGATTCAACACTGTTCACGGACGAATGCCGTCGGTCACCACCGGTGCATACGCCGTCAACAAAGACTTGCTCTATCTTGGTGTGTCTGGTGATGGCGACTCCGCATCCATCGGAATCGGCCAGCTAATTCACGCTATTCGCCGAAATATGGACATGGTCTACATTGTCGAAAACAACGGCGTCTACGGATTGACAAAAGGTCAATATTCTGCAACAGCAGATGTGGGCTCAAAGAAGAAGAAAGGAAAGCCGAACGAAACGCAGCCAATCGATTTGTGTGCTCTTGCCATCAATCTAGGGTGCACATTTGTTGCTCGCTCTTTCTCAGGTTCGAAGAAACAACTGACATCGCTACTCAAGGCAGCCATGTCTCACAAAGGCTTCGCTCTTATCGACGTCATCAGTCCGTGTGTGACCTTCAACAACAACGATGAATCCATGCGCTCGTACGGTTATGTGAAAGAAAACGAAATCACACTCCATATGGCAGATTACATCCCTCACTTCAACCCAGTTCAAGAAATCGAAGTACCGGAAGGGCATTTCCGAGACATTGAACTCCATGATGGCTCAACCATCCGGTTGGAAACCATCTCAGCAGAACATGACCCCGGAAGTGCAGTAGCTGCACTCACGGCACTTCATGAGGCTGAATCAAGCCAAAAACACGTCACTGGGTTGTTGTATTTCGACAATACCAAGCCTGCATTGGCTGAAGACTTGGGCCTTGTTGACACACCTTTGATCGATGTTTCAGACGACGATTTGCGACCAAGCAAAGCTATTCTGGATGAACTTAACGCCGCATTGCTTGGGTGAGGATGAAACATCGCCGAATCTCCAATAAAGGAGTGGGAGGGATGGCACTTCGATGAGCACCATTGCAATCGCCTTGGGTTGCATAGCAATCCTTGCCATGTTTGTTGTTGGCGTTCGCCTTCGAAAGTCCCGTGAACAACGTGAACTTTTGGCGGCCCGTCGGGCGAAATACAATCCTCATTTCGAACAACGACGACGCCGCGTACAGAATATTCGTGGACGCCAAGTTGAAGATTTGGACGAAGAGGAAATCGTCGCCTACCAAGAAAGAGACGTTGCTCGAAATCAAAACATCCAATTCTTGCGGTTGATTGTTGCTGACCTCTTCGATGAAGAGGAACTCGAACCTGAACAAGAAGAAGAGCAGCGTGAGGAACTGTTGGTCGAACGACAATCATGGATTGAAGAGTACCAAGAAGGTTTGAATGAGCATGCAGCGCTTGTTGAGGAGGAGGAAATTGGAAGCGGTGTCACCGTAATTGAAACAATTGCTCCCGAAGAGGACGACATCGAAGAACGGCTCGAGCGAGAAGGTGGCAAGGCCGGCGAAGTACAACTCTCCCTCGCATGGGATGATTACAACGATCTAGACATGCACGTGTTTTGCCCATCCGGTGAACGCATTTACTTCAACAACAAGAAGAGTGAATGTGGTGGAGAACTGGACGTCGACATGAACGTGCGCCCTGTCAGCAACAATCCTGTTGAGAATGTGGTCTGGATCGGTGAAGCACCGCCTGGGAAATACAAGGTTGGCGTTCACTTCTACAAGCACCATCGTAAGCGACGCACAAAGAAGACCACGTCCTTCAGATTACGAGTAATGGTTCACGGAAAGTCAAGAGATTACAGCGGCACCATCAGTTCTGGAAGCGCCATGCAAATGGTCACGAGTTTCACACTCAAACCGAACAGTTCGGAATCTGGCAAATCCATGCCGATTTGAATCAGAATTTTCGTCCCCTAATGAAGCGGGTAAAACGAAGAAAGAGGCCCACATTTGGTTTTTCTTCAAGACCTAGACGCCAGTCCAGTTCGTTGGCTTTATCGTACTTCAGAAGGTCATCAAAGCCACCAATCCATGCGTCATCAATGAAAATTTGGGGAACCGATTTACTTCCTTTTGTCCGAATCATAAATTCCCGATTCATTCGTGCTGAAGAGCCGAGTTTCTTTTCCTCATAGGCAACCCCCTTCCTGTCAAAAAGACGTTTTGCACTGACGCAAGCACCACACCCTTTGTTGGTGTAAAGTTCCACTTTCGCCATACCATCCCCAACACATGTGTGACTTCAACCTCACTGGAGATGAGCGGTGGTAGTCCCTCTCGGATTTGAACCGAGGTCGGAGGAACCAGAATCCTCCATGATGGACCGCTACACTAAGGGACTGTTGTTCTGGCGAATCGCCTTTCCCTCTTCAATTCAGCGGTTC
>CAXHEV010000032.1:0-10906 GCA_964015875.1 uncultured Candidatus Poseidoniales archaeon | reverse complement strand
GATCGAACAAGCGATCGGCGTTTGTGTGATCGATGCTCGATTTGAACCCTTCTCGTCTATTGTAAACAAGTACCGTATCTTGGGGCATCAAGAGCATCGATGCTGCTGAATCCACGCCACCACTGAAGGCTAAACCTGGTCGCCATCCAGGTTGACGTGACGGGATCCAATCATCCAGAACACCATCTTCCCACGGAGAAGTCATGACATAATTTGCAATTCGGAACAAGTCTTCGTGAGTCTCTTCCAGTTTCCAATCCTTCGGCATTATGAAATAAATTTCAATATCCCCATAGTTGAAGGTCAATTTATCCCCTTGTTGTGTCCAACGCTTTCGAACATTATACGGGATGTGTTTTTGATCTGATTTTGGAGCCCGTTGGTAATCCAGTGTCAAAACTTGATGAATGGCCGCATCATCAATCGCTTGGGTGGGTGTAATCAATTTCCAAGATTCCACGGATTGAATCACATCCAACATCTTATTCTGTAATTCAAAATTTACTTGCACCTGTGCCCAAATTGCTTCTAGTTCTTCATCCTCATCTTCTATTGGCTTCATCCATTCATCGGGACGCGGGGGCGTAATCATTGGAATATTATGTTCCTGAGCATGAACCGCCACAAAGAGATCAACCATTCTTTGGTGGTAGAAAGAGGTGTGATCGAACGATACATGATCAGTATGGTATCCCATTGTCCCAGTACCCACAATTTGAACGGGTATAGGGCAATCCAATCCTCGCCGGAACCAGTGTACTCTGCGCTCATCCTTATACTGCGCCCAAGACGAGATCGGCTTGCCAACAGGAAGAGTAGCTCCATGGAAACCTGTGATGACCTTCTTATCGAATGCGTTCAACCATTTTATGTGGGATTCAACGTAGTCTTTGGGGTAGATGATGTCGTCATCAACTGTAAGGACATATCCCTTCTCTACGAGAGATGCCATTTTGAATTTGCCAATATCTGTGAGGTTTTCTTTTGGAGAACAATGGACTTCGATGCGGTCGTCATCTGGGAGAGGAGGTGGAGAGTTCGATTCATTTACATGGATCAAAATTTTTGATGGTGGAAGCGTTTGATCCAACAAACTTTGTACTGCCCTACCGATGACTTTGAACCGTGCAGGGAATGTTGCCATACACACGGTGATTTCTTCGGTCGAAGATTTGTGATTTGGCTCATAATCGAAAATACTGATTTCGAAATTTGAAAGATCGTCTAGGATAGGTTCCATCTCAGAGTCAATGAATTGATTGAATTCATACCCTGCGTTCGCACGAGGCATTTCTTCAGGAATAGCGAAACTTCCAACCTCGCCCTGACGGACTAAAGATAGTCCAGTTGGTGAAGCGCGCAACTTAGCATGCCATGAACGGAAGGAGGAGACATATTCTGCACGTGGCCCCCGTATTCCAGCCCAACCAATTGCGAATGGTCCACCTCCAGTGAGGGAATTATCGTGGTAAGTTGCGATGTATGTTGGAACGGGCATGTGAACAAGTGCCGCTTTTCCGTACCGAATTTCTGCACGTTCCAAAAGTTCTGAATCTGCGGACACCCGGACTTCATCAAAACCTCCAAGTTCATCCCGAAGAATTGAGGTTTTCCAAGTAATGCACATGAGTGCTTTTCGTGCAAACCAACTTCCAACTTTCGCAAGACGCCCGTTTGGGTAGAGTCTAATGTAAGACTCAAGTGTTGCGACTGATTCTTGGTTTATGTCCAATCTATTGAGGGCGAATTCGATTTTTTGGGGATGTTGCCAGTCGTCAGAATCAATAAACGAAATGAATTCACCTTTTGCCTCAGAAATACCACGATTTCGTCCAGCATAAGTCCCTGAATTGATTTCTTGACGGATGACACGGACACGTTGATCACTATTGACATATTTTTGATAGGCTTCGACGTCTTCTTCTTTACTGGCATCGTCGATGATAAGAAGCTCAAGATTTCGATGTGTTTGATTTAGAATACATTCGACGGCTTTATCCATCATTGGATTCATTTTATGTGCAGTCATGATGACACTTACAAGCCGAGGATCTTCAGAATGAAGACATGGGACAGTAGATAGATTCTCGAGGGAAAAATGATGCTTGCGCCATGAGTCTGAAAAGGAAGCAAGACCGTGAAAACTCATTAATTCATTCAGAGTATCCAAGGCCGCATCTTCATCATCTCGACCTCGGTCAAGTTCGTATTTTGTGAATGATGCATTCATACACCCTTCAGAAACCAACTCCCTAAGTGCCTCATACCCTTTGTTCAAATCATTGATTTCCATGTATGAAAGAGCCTTGTGTGCGGCAAATTCACTTCGCTTTCCAAACACTTCTGGGATGCGATTTAGATACTTAATAAGTTCAAGATAATCTTGTTCTTGGTAAAAGTGGAGATGCATCATTAATTGGTGACCTCGACTCTGCAAACGTTTCCCGTTTCGCCTTAGGATTTCTTGAGCACGCCTAAAATGCCCTGATTTGATGAGGGAGTCGCAGAGGTGTTCAACGGTTGAAACATGTACGTTTGGATTGGTGACTGCAACTTCACCGCGAGGGATAATGTCTTCAAGCACTAATAATTCAGCATAGGCTTGTACCCACCAGCGTAGCACATCTGGATCACGAGGATGCAACAACACGAGGTGTTCCATAAATCTTGCAGCAACATCGCTGTAACCATTTCTGATCAAAACCTCTCCAATCAACGTGCCTCTTTTCTTATTGATCTGGTTTCTGAAAAAAGACCATGAAGATTTGAGAATTGTAAGTGCTTCTGGATACGCTCTTTTTGCAAGAGCATCTTCGATCTCCGCAGTGACAATTTCGACCTGGTTGTCTATGAGAAATTCGTTCATTCATTCATCTCCTGGCTCAATACAGCAAACATTCGCTTCGTGCCCCCTTTACGAGGCTCAGAAACTTCGAAAAATTGTGTTGAAAATTCAAGTGATTTCGACAATTCTTCTACAAGCATTAATTCGTCTGGTCGATCAACATCATCGATAATTATTCTACCTACTTTCTTGAGTTTGTCTTGAATTGACATTATGCCAAACCTACCGATGAATCCCGGCGGACCGTCAACAATGACCAATTCGACTCCCTCCGGCCAATGATCTAGGACAATGTTTGCATCGTACCACCCAGATTGCCCAACTTTTGAGGCATGTTCGTTTGGTTTGATAGGAGCGTGAATGTAGGTTGAAGAAGTCAGTCCCAACCAATCTTCATCATGCTCAATTGAATACAATTCGAGGTGGTCGGCTAACTTTTGAGAGCCATGGCCTGAACCAAATTCAACAACTATTGCTCCTTTTTTACAATGCTCGAGGGCGTACATCAACGCCTCTTCTGGTAACATCCATGACGCATCCACATGATCACCCGACCCTGTCCAAAAGCAATGCCGCTAAATCATCAGCGCCATTCTTAGCCTCTTTACTTCTTTGGGCATCCAAAGTGAGTAATTTGTCAAAAGAAGATTTAATATTTTTAGGAGTTCGAGATTCTAGAACAATACCCCAACCTTCCGCTTCTGCAACTTTACAACGAGCAAGCTGATCATCCATTCCCGTACTCATATTCGGATAAAAAAGAGTAGGGATTCCAAAGGTACGCATTTCATGAAACGAGTTGTATCCCCCTGCCTGAATGCTTGCATCAAAGGCATTGAAGTATATCGAATTTGGATAATCGCGTAGAAGTCGAATTCGTGGATGCGTGAATGAAATGCGGTCCCCAAGCATGCTCTCTCCAAGAACGATTTGGATTGATTCCTGTGAAAGAAGGGCATCCAACGTCATACGAATCTCGGAATCAATGTCATTGATTCGACCCGCTCCGAGTTGAACATAAATCACTTTTTTCCCAACCTCAATATTAAGGCGCGCAAGCGCATCCTCTCTAGAAAGAAGACTGCTCTCGTCCATTAGCAACATGGGAGGGATTGAGATGGTCTCTATCTGATGATTGATAGTATCCCCCTCAGATGAGTTGATACCATCTCCGGGGCGTACAATCAGTGAAAAATGTTCAATGCTATCAACAGGAATATTAGCACCTTTTTTGAACATTCCGCGTCGCAACCAAACTTTTTCCATTGAAGGTTGAGAACGAATGCCGTTCAGCATGCCTCGGTATGGATAGGCGCCATCAAAAATGAACATTTTTGGTCGATGTTGATTGAAGATCAGGGACAAATGCTCCTCAACAAGAGCATTCCACTGTGCTGATGACATGTCACGGTATTTTTTCCGGCCAGCTAGATGATAGGTTGGAAAACCATCGTTGTAGAGGATTTGGAGCGTCGGCATTGTTGTGAAAAAGACTATTTCTGTATCCGGTGAGTGTTTTTGGAGGCGTTTTGCAAGAGCATACATTCTCGTAAAATGTCCAAATCCAACGCCATTGGTCGGAAAAAGCACAATACAATCATTTCTAGGTTGTTGGACAAGAGCTTCATCTGGAGTATCGGGGAATGGTACGTTGTGCCGACCTAATCGTTCGTTTCCAATCTTCCAAAACAGATTCAGCATGGTGATCGGGAGCAAGAGTAACATCCAGGGCCGTTTTACTGATCGGGTTAGAAGAACTCCCAGTCGAAAGGAAACAGAATTCCTAATTCTTCGATTTTCCCTCTTGTGAAACTGGTCGCGAAGTTGTAATTTTCTTTCACGCATCTCCGGTTTGGACACAGCTTCGTTTCCATCTTCATGGACTAGAAGAGGTAAATCAAACTCATCCTCATCCATTACGATTCCCCCTTCTTGTCTATGGTTTGGTGCAGTGGTTATGGAAGTGTTGCCATTTATCTTAAAAATACCACGATTCAATAATTGTTCTTCATTCGTCAAAGTGATTTATTTTTTCAAGATAATGAGGGGATTCCATATCCTTGAGAAATTCACTAATGGAATTGCGTATGCTAGTACGCCATCGATTGGGAAGTAGGTTGTAGGCAGGAGGATAGACTTGGGCCCACCATGATAAATCCGAAGCAAAAAGATGAGATAAGTCTGGGACTTGGTTTTCCTGATTCATCATCTGCAAAGCCCAAAGGGCATGGGTAGCAGTTGGCATTGGTCGCTTGTTGAGGAAGGTCTGAATCTCGGAAGATGTGATGTCAAAGGGGCGCCCGAGTGGGCCGTTTTTGTGGAAGCACTTCCAACACCTTCCACAACCATTGACTCCGTCTCCCCTCATACAAGAATTCAGATGCTCGAGCCATGAGGTTTGTTTGACGATCATAAGAGCACCTGCCTCGGATATTGACGCAATTGGAAAGAGCAAATCAAGCCCTGCTTGGGCAAAACGCTTGGTCCAGTAAGTGTAATACTGTGTTTCTTCGAATTTTCGAAACTTCCGCCCTTTCCAAAGATAGGTGTTGTCAATGGGCATGCCAAATCCAATCGCTCCTAAATCGAAATGGTCCGCCAAGAGAAGAAGGTGTGAGGCGCATGCAAAATCGGTGGAAAACCCAACCGGTTTTCCATGGTTCGTTCGAATGAGTTCATGATTTGAAGAAATTGAGAGTACTTCTCGCTCACCTGTTGAATTGAGATGGTTGATGAGGCGCTCTGCATTTCGGTGATCCAACATCGAATTAAACGAACGGCGATGGTAGCCTAGCAATGTGGAGTCGCCCATGACTGCGGCGGCAGCGGTCGAATCCGTTCCTGCGGAAAACGAGAGACTTGCCCGCTCCCCCAGTGTGCGCCCCTTTGGCAATGGGCTCTTTGAACTTGAAATCCAAGGTGAAAGCAAAACCTCAGCAGTTAAGCACAACAACGCAGGGTGGGTCGATTGCAAATCATAATCTGAAGGCATGTCCCAAAAGACATACCCTTCTGGATAGCGGAACCAAACGCGACTTCCTTCCTGGGAAAAATTTGCATCCATGTGCTCTGCAGACCAGTTAATTGCGACTTTTGGCTGTGGTTGCTCTTTACGCAGACGTTGTAATTTCTCCTCCTTCATCATCGTCAGTTTTTTTGACCCACCGGTGACCTTCAACCGATCAATGGCTTGTTCACGGTAGGATTGGGACAGTTCATCGTGCCAATCTTCAGTACAATCAATCAATTCTCGAAGCCGCCCTTCATTCCAATACGAGCGTACAATGACTGAGCGAGCAAGGGTCTGTTCGCTCGGTCGTGACAACAAATGTGAGGCATGGGTGCGAGCGGCATCCCAGCGACCTGCGTTGTAGGCGCGCCGCATGAGTACCCGCCTGAGCATGAGAGGTAGTTTCTGTCTCAACCTATGAAGTTGCTTCAATCGTGCAGTACTATCAATACAATTACCGAAGACTCATCAACAACCAAGGTGAGGACAGGGTATGCCAAGAGTCCTGATCACTGGGGGTGCTGGGTTCATTGGTTGTCACACTGCGAGACTTGCTCAAAAAATGGGTTGGTCTGTTCATGTTCTTGACAATCTATCCACTGGTCTAGAATCAACATTTCAAGGACTTGAAACTGAAGGAATTAATGTCACGCTCGGAGACATACGTGACGAGAACCTAGTTGACAAGATCATGTTGAACTGTGATGCTGTGATTCATCTTGCCGCCCAAGTCTCAGTTCCGTATTCAATGCAGCACCCTGAGGAAAACCATGCTGTGAATGTAGGAGGGGCAAGCGTGCTGATCGATGCCGCAATCAAGCACGGAGTTTCGAGATTCATTATCGCTTCGAGCGCAGCAGTCTATGGGACTGCAGATGCTTTGCCTCTTGACGAAGATGAAGCAGGACATTTTCATTCACCTTACGCTGAATCAAAATGGCTTAATGAAGAGCAAATCTTGAAAGCTCGTAAAGAAGGAATGGAAGCGCTCGCTCTTCGATTATTCAATGTCTATGGTACAGGCCAAAGGTCTGATGGCGCCTATGCTGCCGTCATTCCAAAATTCATCGAACTCATCTCACAAGGAGATCAACCAATCATTTTTGGAGACGGATTACAAACCCGGGATTTTATTCATGTCGATGATGTTGCGAAAGCGCTTCTCATGTTTTCGACCATTCCTTGGCAAGAACGGTTTCATCATGTCTACAATATCGCAACTGAAACTGAATGTTCTTTATTGGATTTGGTTCAAACCATCCAAGGGGTTTTCACAACGATTCGTCCAGAAATTCCGCTCCTCAAACCATTACACAAACCCGCCCGTTTGGGAGACATTCAACGTTCTGCTGCAAGTATTCAACGCATCCAAAACGATACCCAATGGTCCCCAAGCATTGCTTTTGAAGATGGATTAAGAGAGCAGATACTCGACCGACTCAATACCAAGTGATAATCATGAAAATTCTCTGGCTGACCGCACGATCATTCACGGACTTGTGTTCCACCACTCAGCAAGCCTTGATTCACGGTTTGTTGAACGATGGATTTGAGGTTCAATTGATCAATGGAGACGAGCATGTTCCTGTTGAGGAGGAGGGGTTTGTGCATACCACCCTTTCAAGATCTTCGCGTAGAGGGTTTCAAGCCTCATCTCTTGCAAGCAACATGGTTCAATGGCTCGAAAAAAACCAACTGGATTCATCCAAAACCATTGCTGTGGTGGAATGGCGGGTTGCTCGAAGAATTGCTCCCACGCTAAACAGACTTGGTATTCGATGGATGCTGATGGATCGAAGTCCTCCAGCCGATGCCGGACTCTTGGGATGGTTACAATGGCGTTCGTGGCGAAAGGCATGGTCAATCGCCCGCGAACAGGATGTTCTTGGTTTCGTTGTTTCACCAGCGCACAAACGATTTGTAGATTTGGAAATCGGTCACAAAAAAACCTCTATTCTTCCAGCTGGTGTTGATCTGAATTTGTTCAAGCCAATGAAAAAACATGAGGCCCTTACCATGGTCTATCATGGGCGATTGGATCGTCATCGGGGTATTATGGCCGCGGTTATGCTTGCGCACAAGGCCCACCAAGGTGGTGTTGAAATCAACCTCAAATTAATTGGAGAAGGGGACGCCACAACAGATCTACATTCGATTGCTTCTGAAGTCGACTATATTGAGGTGAAAGACAAAATGGAACAAGCCAAAGTAGCGCAAGAAATTGCTGCGTGCCACATTGGAATATTGCCCATGCCCAAACGAACAGCATGGGTTCTCGCCAGTCCACTCAAACGAAGTGAGTACCTCGCATCCGGCTTATGCGTGTTTGGCGTGGACCATGAAGGGCATCGACTGGAGCATGAGATGCCATGGTTTGTGCTAGCAGCCCAGGAAGACTTCCACGAAGTCGGCCTTGAATATCTTAAAAATTTCACAACTCATGACAATGTCCAATCTCTAGAAGTCCGGGCTTTCGCTGAGCAGCATTGCGGTTGGGACAAAGCCATCACGAACCTCAAGGATGGAATTCACCGCACAATGGCAGACTCGTAAACCCGTTTCCATTCGTTCGATATGCTTTCAATACGGTAAGGCTGACTGGATTCGAGTAACTTGCCTTCATCAGGCGGGGAAGTCAGAAGTTCTGAAATCACCCGGCCCCAGTGCTCAATATCGCCATACGTAGCAACTTCTACGCCCTCAGGAACATCAACCAAACGGTCACTGACACAAACTGGAAGACCACATGCCAACGCTTCGAGCACCACCATTGGTTGGCCTTCATACTCGGATGGCACCAGTAAGATTGACGAGTTCTGCAACAAACGCAGTTTTTCATCCTCAGCGACCCAACCCAACCCACGAATCCAACTTGGCTCCGCTTGAGTTCTACCAGTCAAGGTAAGCGTTAATTCAGAAAATTCATTTCGTAAATGCCTGGCTAATTCGATGGCGAAATCATGACCCTTAACCGCAGAATCTCTTCCCAAAAGGAGGAGATTATGTTTCAATCTTGGTTCGGTTGAAGGCTCAAGTCCAAGCTTGATCGGATTGGATACCACCAACAATTCTCCAAGTTGGGATTCAAGACGACACTTCCAAGCATGACTGAGAACAACACCGGTTGTCAACGGATGTTGCAATATCTTGTGAATGAGCCCCTGCTTTCGTGAAGAACACGAATTGAGCCAAGCATCAAACTTGCCAGAGTGAATATGGACAATGGCAGGTATTGCGTTTCTGTGTAAAATACGTAAAAATTTCATTTTCCTATACCACGACCAATCCGCAGCGGTATGCAAATGAACCACATCGGGGCGGTGCTCTGGATTGCTTAGCATGCCTTTCAGCGTGGCTCGGGCCTTTCTGTAGGCCCTCCATTTCGCCCATGGTGAGCCAACCACATGGGATGCGAGGAGTTCTGCATCCCATCCTTCCGGTGGATGTTCGGCCAAGATACGCATGACGTTCGCCATGCCGCCCGGTGAATCACATGGGCCGATGTGAAGCACCTTTGGCATGAACATGGCACTGTGCCTCGGGTTGAAGATGTACCGCTTCAAACAGGCATAGCCTACGCATCTTTCATGGGAGGTATCAAGGGGGGAGCGATGCTCAAAGAGCCATGGTCTGGATTCCTGCCCTGGCAGAAGTTGGATTGGCAGCCGCTGCCTTTGGACCATTCCTCCTGCACCGCTTGTCGGTAGGACGGTGGCGCGAGACCCCGTTGTTATATCCCAAATCAAAGCAGACCGAGCCCGAGCATCCTCTCACCGTCGTGCTTCCGGTGTGGAATGAAGAACTGATCATCGAGAAAAAATTGGAGAACCTTGCGGCACAGGATGGAAAAAAACCCTCGCTGCTGATTATTGACTCTGCATCAACAGATGATACTGTCAAGCGGATTCAATCCTGGCTCAAGAGCAATCCAAAGGCGTTTAAGGATTCAAAAGTCATCAAGATGGAACAACGCTTGGGCAAAACAAAAGCACTCCAGATGGCACTTGAATCACTTGAAGCGAGCACCTACCAAGGGCTAATTTGCATGACTGATGCAGATGCACAATTGAAATCGAACGCCCTTCAACGCTTACAGGGTTGGTTTGCAAACCCAACCATTGGTGCAGTTGGTGCTTCTGCACAACGAAGTGGGGGGGTTCAACAAGAACAAGTGCATCGAGACATGTTCGAACTGTTGAGGGAGGGTGAATCGGCCCATGACAGCACTCCGTTTCTCGAAGGCTCACTTATGATGTGGCGGGCGAGTGGTTTTCATTCCTCTCAGCTGAATACGGGGAGCAACGCAGATGATGCACAAATCGCAACTCAAGTCAGGCTCAATGGGTTGAGAAGCATCCACGATTCAGAGACACAATTTCAAGATGTGGCTCCAACCACGCACGAAGGGCAACGGCGTCAGAAGATTCGAAGAGCCCAAGGCCTGCAACGCTTGTTGCTTCGACATCGAAAGCACTGGCGAAGCTCTCGAATTGGCGACTTCGCCCTCATCCTACGCCGAGAAGCCCACTTTCACCTTACGGCGCCATTACTGATGGTTGGTGTTGCCACTGCAGCAGTGCTTCGATGGGGGACGGTGCTGGTGTGGGGCATGCCCATCGGTAGTTTGGCGGTGTTGCATGGAAGCCTAGCCATGTGTGAATTGTTTGGATTGACGGCTTGGGCCCTCCATCGCAACGGTATGCGAATTCCTGGCTTGACCACTGTGGGTTCCATCCTCACAGGGTTTGAACACCTGCTGGCTGCTATGTGGACCAGTTTTCGAGGGCGTTCCTTGCATATGTGGGATCAGCATACGGATGCACGTGTGCTCGCAGCGAAACAAAAGTAGGAATTTGAAAATAAAAAAAGCCCCCCCGCAGACCGAAGTCTACGGAGGGGCGGATCTCGTGTTCCTCAGAACACGTGTTTACTCACAAACGTTGAGGATTACCTAAGTAATCACTCAGCGAAGGAAGTGGACTCATCGAGAGTCTTTCCTTCACGGGTGTCAGTGATGGTCACCTTGATTTCACAGGTTGTACCTGCTGCAC
>CAXHEV010000031.1:0-11200 GCA_964015875.1 uncultured Candidatus Poseidoniales archaeon | reverse complement strand
GAGATCAAGTACCGTGAAATTCCCGTGGCTGCGGTCAAGTTCGAATGTGGTAATTGTGGTCGCAGAAGAAGGTTCGTTCTGAGGCGAATGGATCACCTGGATAGTGTTTTTTGAGGGGGAAATGGCTGTGTTTCCGTTTTCTAGCGATGTGATGAAGCGGATATCATCAGCCGGCAAACCACCTTCAGCGGTCATGATTTGTGTGACTGTTGTTCGATCGTTTTGCTGGAAAAGGTCAATGCCCCCGTCATTTAGAATCTTCACGGTAAAGGATTCATCTCCGGTATACTCGATATCGAGAATACGTTTACCATAATGGCTTGAATCGCTAGCGCCAACTTCGACACCAGGTAAATTACTTGTTCCTTGAATCGCCAGTGCTCCAAGAAGAATGAAGACGAGAAATCCTGCCATGGCTATCCATTGAAACTCGGATTCCTCTTCGAGGTATCCACGCCATCCTTTCGCCATGTTCTCAAACAAATGAACGGAGCACATGAATGCTTTTGTCGGTGTTGCAAGTATCTTTTGACTTTGATTCGGGGCACCTCCGGTCGCAGGGGCCGAGGCGGAGGGATGATAAGGGAACCATTGGTCGCAGGGTTGCTTGGAGAGTTCATTATGGCACGTAAACCAGCATCTATGTATCGCCGACTTAAGGGACCTGCGTACACCCGACGTAAGTTCATCGGTGGTGTCCCAAACAACAGAATTCACCAATACCACGTTGGAAACCGTGTTGCTGCGGAGACAGGAAAGTTCCCTGTTATCCTTGAACTGCGCGCTGACAATAACGTCCAAATCCGTCACACTGCTTTAGAAGCAGCACGTGTTATTTCGAATTCCACGATCCGTAAGGTCGCTGGAACACAAGGCTACGCTCTTCGAGTTCACACCTTCCCTCATCACGTTCTACGTGAAAACAAGCAAGCAACAGGTGCAGGTGCTGACCGTGTATCTCAAGGTATGCGATGTGCGTTTGGAAAGAACGTTGGAACAGCAGCCCGTGTAAAGCGAGGCCAACGAGTCATTTCGCTGCAAGTTCACCCAGAATACTACCTCACAGCCCGTGATGCACTCCGTAAGGCAAGCATGAAGTTCCCAACCCCATGCACCGTGCGACTCATCAAGGGACATGAACACCTGAAAGGTCTCATCTGAAAACAAGTTGGGCTCAGCCCAATCCGTGTACGAATCCTCGTGCACAGTGTTGTTTGGGCGCGAGTTCCATAAGTCCCAGCGAATAACAGCAACATAACGGAGAAGGAGGTGACACAATGAGAGTAGCCGTTCTGAAGGAAGACAGCTGTCAACCAAAGAAGTGCAATGACGAGTGTCACGCCTTTTGTCCACCGGTGCGGAACGGACAAGAGTGCATCATTCTAGATGATAAAACCGGTAAACCACATATCTCTGAAAGCCTCTGCATTGGTTGTGGAATTTGCGTCAACAAGTGCCCACATGATGCATTGATCATCGAACAATTACCCAGTGAACTTGAGACAGATATGATTCACCGGTATTCAATGAATGGATTTCGACTGTTTCGCTTGCCTACGCCTTCGAAAGAGAGCGTGGTCGGCATCCTCGGCCCTAACGGAATGGGGAAATCGACTGCAATCAATGCCTTATCTGGGCGAATGATCCCAAATCTTGGCGATTGGCTTGACAAGGAAGCAGATTGGGATGGCGTGATTGAGTCTCTACCGCGTGGCGAATTAAGGGATTTCTTTGTTGCTGTAAAAGCGGGTAAAATCAAAGTGGCTCTCAAACCACAAAACGTCGACCGTCTACCAAAGAGGGTCAAGGGAACCGTTCGAGAACTTCTTTCCAAGGTCGACGAGCGCAAAATGTTTGATGAAATGACCAAAAAACTCGGCATTGATCATTTGCTTGATCGTACCATCCAACAACTCTCTGGAGGTGAACTTCAACGCATGGCCATTTGTGCCACTTTGCTTCGTGATGTTGATGTCTACTTCTTTGACGAACCCTCCTCATATCTAGATATCCACGAGCGCATGAGGATTGTTCGCATCATACAACATCTCTCAGAAACTAAACGTGTCATCGTCATTGAACACGATTTGGCTGTTCTTGACGTGCTTTGTGATCTTGTGCACATTGTCTATGGTAAGAAAGGAGCCTTTGGAATTTTTACACCAGCAAGGTCAACTCGACAGGCTATCAACACCTATCTCGATGGATTTCTTCCAGAGCAAAACGTTCGAATTCGAGATAAGCCAATCAAGTTCCTCAATCATAGCGACCGAGTCGCAGAGCTTGGTTCTCAAGTCGTATCTTGGGGAGGCCTTGGTAAGAAACTGGGGGATTTCACCCTCCAAACCGGTGAAGGAGCAGTTCACCGCTCCGAGGTTGTCGGCGTTGTGGGTCCTAATGGGACTGGGAAATCCACGATGATCAAAGTGCTCGCAGGTGAACATGAGTATGATGAGGGCTGGGTGACTTCGGATGCTTCAATTTCCTACAAACCACAACATATTGACGTCGACATCGACGGAAGCGTCCAGTTATGGCTCGATAGTGAAATAGGGCCGAGATGGCGAACCGGTGAATTCAATGTGAACGTGATTCGCGCATTAGGTGTTGACGAATTGCTACCAAAAAGGGTGAAAAAGCTCTCAGGTGGTGAACGTCAAGCGGTCTCAATTGCCATTTGCCTTGGCCGAGAAGCAGACCTCTACCTTCTTGACGAACCCTCAGCACATTTGGATGCAAACGCTCGTATGGAGGCTGCAAAAGCCATTCGTAGAACCATGGAAGCCAATGAGAAATCAGCTTTCGTTATTGACCACGACGTATATTTCATCGATATTGTAAGTGATTCTTTACTGGTCTTTGAAGGCGAAGGTGGCCGTCATGGAAAGGCAGAGGGACCCTTCAAACTACAAGAAGGTATGAACCGTTTCCTTGAAGGGGTGAACGTCACGTTCCGTCGTGACCACGATTCCAAACGCCCTCGAATCAATAAAACAGAATCACGTAAGGATCGAGAACAACGCACGTCTGGTGATTTCTACTCCTTCAACCATTGATGAGGTGAAATGAATGCCAGTCGGACTTCCGCCGCTTGGAGGGCCACTCGGCCGCTCCAGATCACGAATCTCTGCAAGTGGTTTAACCACCTTTTTGAGGTGTGAACGGCAGTGGTTTTTGGGCTCAAAACTAGGGCTCTCCGGACCGACTACGCCTTCACAGATCCTTGGTATCGTCATCGAAGATGAATTGTGTGGGCTCCTCATGCACAGGCCCCATGCAAGTATCAACTCACTTACTGATTTAACACAATGGATTGCCGAAAAAATACCGGCGGCAGCCCAGCGAGCTCAAGACACTGGTAAGCAGGCTTGGGAAGAATCGCTTTGGCGAACCTCAGATTGGGTGTGGGAAGAGATCGAACGTTCGACGATGGAAGAAAAACTGCGTTGTGGTCTACTGCTATTCATGGAAGAGGTTAATCGATGTAAAATCGAAGGTGGAGGCCCCTACATCGAACAGTACCGGCGGGGCGAATGTCCGTTCGAAATACCTTCACCCGCTTGGGGTGATGAGCCACGTTTCCCTTTGCCAGATAAAGTTCGAAGTTTCGGTATGCGAACGTGGGCGAAAGACGAACCAATGGTCTGGAATGAATCGGGAGACGAAGTCTCGTGGCATGAGGCTTGGGAAATTGCACGCCCTTGGGTCAAAGACCCCCGTGTACATCAACCTCAGCGCCTCTATCATCCTGAAGGTTGGGCAGCTGGGGAATTGGATTTAGTGCTGCGCTGGGATGGAAATATACGCCTTGTCGATATCAAATCAGGTGATCCAACATCGAGGTTTGCTGCTTCGCTTCAACACCAACTTCGATTCTATGCTTGGCTATGGCATGAAACGCATTCAGGTCAAACCATTGATGGTTTGGAAGGATGGTACCTTACAGGACCACACCGCCTTACTTACGATCCACCAACGAAGCATGAAATTGAAACCATGACCAAGGAATTCTATTCAATCAACAAATCCATGATGTCCATGGGTTCTGGACCAGTCGCTCTTCCGGCACCGCCCGGTAAGGCGTGTTCTGGGGAAGCAGCAGGTTGCCACTGGTGCAGCCTTGGTACTGATGAAGATGGCTCGATTGTGAATGATGAGTTGTTGGCGACGATTACCTCAACCCGTTCGATGGAGATCGCTTCACCGAGTCAACCTCTTTCATCAATCCCAAATAGAGTGCACGTCCATGGTACATTCACTGGTGCCTGGGGTCCATTGCCAAATCACTTTGGAGAACCCGTGCTTGGTGCAATGTTGGTCGCAGGTGGAGCACAAATAACAGTCGAAGAGAGCGAACCGGGCTCTTATTCTGGACTCCACGATGGGCCAAAAGGTGAGATCGTTATCCTAAATGCGCTCCCAGGCGTATGGAGAGGTAGCTCCCGTTTGTACCTTGATTCAAAAAGTGAAATCCTCACCGTTGCGGATGCTGAAAAGTATTTTTCGAAATCAGGACGAGAATTGAAATCGGAAACAACAAGAATTGGACTTCTCCGGACCCGGGCCAATGTCGAGGGGATTGTTCTTAGCTTGCGAAAACGCTCGGGAGTTCGGTTGGATGAAAAGCCTTGGACAATGTTTGCGATGCATCTTTGGGATGGAAACCATGTGGTCGAAATCGCAGCATTCGGCTCCAGCATATCAGGGCAGATGGAAGGACTTCGCCCTGGCGATCGGGTATCCCTTATGGCGGCAGAACTCGGTTGGCGTGCGGGCTTGCCCCAGTTGCGAATTGACAACCGAAAAACCAGATTGACCATCAAGGATTCCAATTCTTGACTTAGAGTTTAAGAAGCGTCGGTTTACATTGCAGTGTATGCCCGTTCGACTTGCGGTCAAGGATGTGGATTCAGTTGGTCCATACAACCGCTTGAGTGCAAGCCAAGTCAATGCCTACAAGACATGTTCAAGGCTGTGGTTCTATCAAAAAGTCCTCCGATTCAAGATGCCTCAGATTCCTGTGCTATTTGTCGGCAGAGCTGTTGAAGAAGCGTTCTGTAGGATGCTTCAGGAATCTCCTGCCTTGCTGATTGGCACGGCTTCCTCAGATACGCTTTCGAACATCCCTCTGGATGAAGATGGGGTGCCAAGCAGGGACTCAGATGGCCCATGGCCGGCAGATCGCCTTCTTGCGCTGCCCGAGAAGATGTGGCCTTCGGATGTTGAAGCCCTGCGCAGTTGGGCTCAAGACCGACTCAAAGTTCACTTGCCATTAGCTCTGCAAGGTATGAAAGAAGAGTGGGAAAAAGATGAACGCAAGGCAGGTGATTGGTCGAGTGTCGATGCTGACCGCTGCTTGGATATGTGCCTGAAAGGATTGGAAATGCATCTTGCAGAAGTCGAACGTTGTTATGATGCCAAGGGGGGACCTCATCTTGAACAATGGAGAAAGGGGATTCGTCCAGAATGGCCGGCTCCTGACGGTCGGAGATATGAGATGTCCCTTCGCCACCCACTTGCCCAAGAAGGACCTTTAACGTGGGTCGAGGCTTGGGAAATCGCTCGTCCATGGTTTGTTGACCCACATGCAGGTAAATTCGCGATGAACGCAATCCATCCAGAGCATTGGTTCCAGGGTGAATACGATCTTGTCTATCGTTGGGATGGACGAATCAACATCGTCGATCTCAAAGCCAGTGTGGGTGCAGGGGACCGCTCGGGAAATTACGTCGAGCAACTCAGAATGTATGCCATGTTGTGGTGGGTCACTCACAATCGAGAAGAACAGGTTGACGCATTACAAATTTGGTATTTGGGCGCCAATGCCATCAAACAGATTGAAGTTCCAACGGTAGCTGAAATGGAGATCATGGAATCTGAGCTGGAAAAGTTATGGAACCAACTCAAAGCAACGACACCGACGATGGACGATTGCCCTCCTAATCCAATGCCTATGAGGGGTTTCACCTCAGGCGGTGTTCCAGCACAAGCACCGACAGAAAATCGGTGTTCAAGTTGTGATTGGAATCTCGTCTGCCCGGGTGGAAGTGGACCAGAACTTCTTCCTGATGGTGGCTCAGTACGTCTTCCAGGTTCTTCAGCCACGTTCGATCTCACGCCAATTCAAGACCTAGAACCTCGCATGACTCTGATTGCTGAGGTGTTCAGTATTGTCGGGGGTGGTGATGGACGTCGTCCAAAGATTAAGGTTGAGCAAGACGGCCATTTCGCTTCCTTGCAATTGCTCGTTGATACACATCAAGATGGTCAACCAGCATGGCCGGCAGATCTTGCAAAGGGGGACAGAGTCAGGCTTGAGGGGGTTGTTCCTTCAGCCAATTACAAAGGTGAACTTCAACTCAAAGTTGACCCCCATGCGATTGTCGTTTATGCTGGAAAAAATGAGAATATCGAAGCCACTTTGCTGGATTTTAGGGCCAGATGGAACGTCACCGGGAGGCTTGTCTATCGGTTTGAAAAGAAAGGTGTTGGCAGAAATGGAAAACCATGGCATCGCAAAGGTATGATGTTGATGGATGCTCACGGTTCCATGAAAGTCGAAGGTTGGGCTGCAGATTGGGGTCCACAATACGATATCGCAGAAGTCGGAGATACGCTCGTTGCAGCCAACATAAGCCTCGATGCTTGGGCCATCGATGTCAAAGGACAAATCAATCGAAATTCCAAGATTCAAATTACTGAACGAGTTGAACGCTGAGATCAACCACCGGATGAGACTGTGGTTACAAGCAGTGTGATGTCGCTGTTGAGCGTTGTCGCATGAGGTAGGACAACGCCTTCGTGGCTCACAATCACTGTCGATGCAAGAATTCCCGCCTTTCCAAGAGCATCCCTCACACTCGAACCTTGCTTACACTCCACGCTGAGGTTGTGATCCCGGCCTGTGAACTGGACCTGCATGGCTATTTGGTGTAGCACCATGCTTATGACGGTGGCGCTAAACCCAAGTTTGCGGCCGAGATCGCATAGCCCGGTATTGCGGTGGATTCGAAATCCACTGTCCCCTGGACACGGGAGTTCAAATCTCTCTCTCGGCGCCAACAACGCTTGAAGCCAGATTTGGCCGCTTACATGTAGAATGCATCAGGCGATTCGGTAAGATCCGCAACATAATCTTCCCTTGTGTCGGGAGCGAGTGCTGCTAGTTTCTCAGAGAGCATGGCTTGAGCATCTGCCGGGAGAGCAATGCCGAGATCAAACCAGCCATCAAGGGCTTCAAGAAGCCTCTGTGAGGCGAAGACATCTCCGCTCGAGCCAACAGTTGTTGCAATGGCACAGGCTGATTGAATGTTATGAAGCGGTCCTATCGATGCCATCAAAGCCGTCAAACCGATGGCTCCAGACTTTGGTTCATCCCTTCGTACATCAACACCTTTTGCTTCCAAATCCATGCGATGGTCGATGCTTGAAGGCACAATGAAGCACTCTTTACGGGTCGGTGTGTCCATCAATCCCGCAAGGACATACAATTCAGAGACACCTTGTCCCGATAACCATGCCATGAGTGCTTGAGCTAAACTTCCTTGGTGTTCAGGATCTAATGGCTGCGAGGTGCCTGTGAGCGTGAGGATGCGCACTCCTGTAGATGATTCTATAGAGCAAAGAGAGAGATGAGGTGGTGTCAAAAGTCCGTCATCATCAAGCATAGCCAGTGGTGGTAAGGCAGTATGATGAAGTCGCACCAGTTCCGTGCAATCATTAACTTGAGTCAGTCCTTCTAGGGCTGCTTTCCCCACATTACCAACGCCAGGTAGGGCGAACAACATCATCCGATGATCGCCAAGTGTGTCGGGCTGCTTTCTCCATTCAACGTGCAATCCCATAAACATTCGAACGAATCGCGCCGCGCTATAATGTTTGATGTTGTTATATGCTTACAGGGCCGTTTTTGGCACCTTTTTATTTTGAGCGAACATTACTCTTCTTCAGATGGAGTATGTGAATCTTTCATCTCTTGTAATGAAGGCAGGGTAGGCAAGCCGTCAACCCATTCTTCTGATTCAACAGCGTACATCTTCCTCCGGATTTGAGCACGGTTATCCTCGGGAGACCACTTCAATGGAGCCGCTGCTTGAGCAGTTTTCCCACATGCTGGGCATGTGGTTGCCAATGACCATGCTTTGCATGAAAGGCATTGTTGAAGAATTTGCCTTGCCATGGATCCACCTCTGTTTTTACTCACGGTGGGCATCTGCTTCGCCACCAGCATCGATCACGTGGGTCACTGTTGCTGATGTTGCTTGTTCCCATAGGGCTTCAGCAGTTTTGAAATCTGGTGCCTTCAGTTCAATTCTGTATTCTGGTGCGCCGTTGTAGTGGCATGTGATTTCGATTTCTTCCTCTGGTGAGGACAAAGATTCTGCAGCGAGTAAAGCATCCCGAATCACGCTCACTCCAGAAGTTGAGTTGATGCTGAGGGTCAGGGTTCCTCTGATTTCGACAAATGGAGGAATGATGTTTTCGACAGCGATCTCAATAAATGGCTGAAGCCAATCGCCTTCAAACCCAGCATCTTGGAGGGCACCTTCGTTCATTGCTGCTTCTTCAAAAGCAGAATACAGTCCGCCAAAAGCGTCGATGAGTTCTTCGCCAGAGGATGTGATTTCTGCAGCATCCCAACCGACCCTTTCTCCAAGGACCTTGAGCAATTGGTGAGCGCGTTGTTCATTCTTCCATTCTTGGAGTCGATCTCGACGTCGTTCTTCTGAAACAGATTTGAGTGAAAGTTCGAGGGATGTGCCATCCTTTCTCGTTCGCATGACCTTGCAGATCAGACGCTGTCCTTCCCGAACGAATGCTCGAATGTTCTTGACCCAACCACTTGCTATTTCACCAATGAAAATGAAGCCTTCGAGGCCATCGAATTCGTCGAGAGACACATAAGCTCCGTTTTGCTTTACGGTTGTCACTGAGACAACAACAAGTTCACCCTCTGATGGTGCTGTGATTGATTTCTCAGAGGACATGGAGGCTCAGCCTCCTTACTCGAGTGCTTCAACGACGGTGCAACCGACGAGGTTTGCTTTTCCGCCGGATGGGATGCTTAGGGTTGCGCCACAAACAGAGCAAGCAACGGTTGTGGTCGCTCGAGAGTAAATTGTAGCCTCACTGCCACAGTCTTTGCAGGTAACTTTTAGGAAATGTTTTGCCATAGTATTCAACTCACTTATCGACCAATTCGAACTTCTTAGCACGCTTGCATGGTGCATAATGCGCCTTGCCGGTTTCTGTGCAGCGGAAGAGGATATTGACTCGCTTGGTTGGCTTTTCGCGGCCGTCCGGTTTAGGACGGGGGAAACCACGGTAACCAGCCATAACTCTGCGGAAACGTCGCTGACCCCAGCGAAGTTCGGATGCGCGCTTCTTCTTTACGCGCTCCACTGTGTGCATGGTATGCTTACCAGCTGAGGGACTGTACCGCTTCACTTGACGAGGCATTTTCACCATAAGAGCACCTTAAGCATCTGGGCCACAAGAGTCGGGTATTTAGGAATGCCGCACTGGGCCTTGGCCTAAATCATGCCACTGCGTATTGAATTCAGGGTTGAATTGATAAGACGAGTGGTGAAGGCTAAGGTATGGAACCGATGACTCAGGCAGCCCTGTGGTTTTGGCTTCCAGCAGCCTTAGTACCCTTTGGGGCTTGGATTTCCCTTTCATCAAAAACGACTTCGAGGGTCACCCTGGGACGGGCTGTTGCTTTGCTTGGGATCATCGGGATTGTCAGTTCACCTTGGACAGTTCCAGAATCGCCGTCGAGTGCTGCTGGTCATTTGCTAGGCTTTCTGCTTGGCCCGGCTGCACTCCTCTTAGCAGGGATTTACCTTGTTGCTTTTTCTGGGAATGTACCTGTGGGGCGACTTCCAAAAAGCGACCGACGCCTAGGCGTGATGTCCTTCATCATCGGTTTTGTATGGTTTGTCGGCATGCACTGGTGGAATTTGACACCAGCTTTGAATGGCGAAGTCAACCGATACTGGCTCGTGTTTTGGCCGACATTTCTCCTTCTGCTCACATGTCTTCTTTCAGGTGCCGCACTCTCTCTGCGTATGATTGGTGATCGAAGAGCAACCGAATCCAATGTGATGTGGTTTGCATCGGCTTTTGTCTTTGTTCTCATCGCCTTGGCCATGACTATTGATGGGCGTGCGGTTGATGCAGAGACGTTCCGCTATCACCTCTGGCTTGCTGGCGCAGACCTGCTAGGAACCGCCGTCGGATTATTGATTGCCATTCTTGTGTTTGGATTCATTATTTACCTTCATGAACGCGCTGTACCTGAACCCGAATCCATCGAACCACCGACGGAGGAAGAGTTCGAACAGGTCACTGCCATCGTGGCAGCCAACATTGGCGGAGGTAGCGAGGATGAATGATCATCGCCTGGCTTTTACCTGGCGCGCTATGTTGCTGGCGTTTCTTTTGCCTCTTGTCTTAGTGTGGGCATTCGATCTCACTCTCGGAGGCTCCATTGATGCTGGTGTTGACAGCCTACCGAGGTTTGGTAACGCCATACTTACTTCCTACATTCTCGGCTCCCTCATTCTGCTGGGGAATCTGTTTTTCTATGCAGATTCTCGTCAACGGCCACTTGCTCCATTGTTTGGGATGCTTGCAGCAGCAGCCATCGGCGTCCTTGTCACTGTGATGCTCTTGAATCAAGGCGATCTTCTGATGGAAGACAACGGGTCCATTCGAGCACAAATTCTCTACAATGTTGTCCACATGTTTGTCTCTGGAGGAGCTATTCTTCTCTCGCTTGCTCTTGGACTTGGTTTTACTTTTGCTACCATCACTGCTCAAAAAGCTCGCAGAACTGTCTTTGAGGAAGAATGATTCTCATTGAGCAAAGCGAAAACTGCCTCCGTTGCTTTCATAAGGAGGAGGTCGGTGGGCGGAGTCATCAGGTGTTTCTATGTCGAAGGGTACTCCATCCATGGGTAAGCGTCAGAAGACGACTCACATTCGCTGCCGCCGATGCGGACGAAATGCCTACCACAAGCAAAAGGGGGTCTGCGCCTCATGCGGTTATGGAGCAACTGCAAAGATGCGCAAGCACAGTTGGGCAAAGAAGTCCCACCGACCCAGAGCTTGAATGATTTCTCATTCTTCGACAAGCGCAATGGCTACAAAGTGCCGAGATTTGGTTTGGATGAGGCAACATCATGTGCGGCATCAT
>CAXHEV010000030.1:0-12161 GCA_964015875.1 uncultured Candidatus Poseidoniales archaeon | reverse complement strand
TTCCTGGGGTGACGAGGCTCGGCGTCATGTGATTCATTCCTTTGCAAACATGGCCCGAGGTAGGTCGCATGTTGTTTCGCGTGGTTGAAGGGGTGGGCCGTCCCCTTTTCAACCCCTCATACGAGGTTTTACGCCTCTTGATTTTCCTCATCGATTAATTTAGCATCTCCCGGACGGTGGAAACGCCAACAGCGAACCGCTGTTGATGCCTTGCCTTTGCTGTGGTGTGCATAGGTTGGTGGAAGTCGGAACTCAGTTTCAAGCATAATTTCTCCATGATATCCATGGTCGCTGGCGATGGCTTGCACGTGCTTGGCTTTCGCGCTGTGAAGAATGTGAACCGATTCGGCACCCAACGAGAAGGCAAAATCAAGCAATGGCCGGTCTGCTCGAGTGGTTTGAACTCCCCATGGGGGATTCATCACGACGACATCAATAGCCTCGTCCAATTCAATAGTGTCCTTGCCGACCATGGCATGGATTGCTTTTGCCGAACCTCCGGTCTTGTCCTCGGCTCGTTGTATGTTCTTGAGTGCAACTTCAACGGCTTGCTCATCCGCCTCAATCAGCGTCACTTTCGAAGCACCAAGGAACATTGTAGCAAGGCCAAGAATTCCATTGCCGGCTGCTAAATCGACGACATGCTTGCCCTCAACGGAATCAAGTTGATCGACACCAAGCATCCAATAGGCTGCTAAGTCGCCTTCGGTGGCGTATTGTTCAAGTTCCACCGACCGGCATGGATGGGGTTGAAGTTTAGACAGCTCAATGGCCAAATGCTTTGGCCGCATGCCGTTCACCAGCGTGGTTGTTGCTGCTGGAATTGATTGTTGGCTGCCATTTGCTGCTGTTGTGCTGCTTGCATCTGAAGGCGCAAGTATCGGATTTGCTCCGCTTCTTGGCGAAGCCGCATGAGCAGTTGTTCACCGGGTTGCTGAGTTCCACAAAATCGACAGAATCGAATGCCATCTTGATGTTGTTGACCGCAGCTGATACAGAATCCCATGGTTGTGCCTCCGGTTTGTGGTCTCATCGAGAAGTATTGAATCTTGTCATTCCATTGTGGCCAATTCAAGGAACACTGGCCATGTCTCAAAGCCGACAGCGGTTGCTCTTTCATTGATATCTTCCCACCGAGGATCGTCCATCATTTCAGTCGGATCAACGCCTGCTGCAAGCAATCCATTGACGAGTTCTCGGAATTCTACTTCGATGTCCGACATTGGCTCACCAACTTCTTCAACAACCTCAGGCATGGGGACATTTTCATTTTCGACTGTGGTTGACGCTGGCTCAGAAATGACCTCGGGTTGAGGGGATGGTGGTGGGCTTGGTTTATCCTGCTGTGCGCCTGGTGGAAGTGGAACGAAGACATGCTCTGGTTCAGCAGCGCTCTCGTCATTGGATTTCTCAGTGTTGACTGGCAGTTCGACACTGGACTCTGGTGCGGTCGAGGTATCAGATTCTGCAACAATGCCTGCAATTAAATCGGTCGAGAATGCGTCCATCATTGCATCCATACTTTCTGTTTCTTCAGACGCAGCGACCTCTGGCATTTCCTCAGGTTTGGCTTCGCTGACCGTTGATTTTTTCTCGAGCCGTCCAACGCCAAGAACTTCTGCCTGTTGACGTGCGAGTTCTGCTGCTTGCCTGCGCGGTAGGCTGACAAAACACTTCCCGGGAATATCATTTGGAGGGAATGGCAAAAAGTAGCGCTCAAGTGTGGCAATTGATGGGTGCCTAAAGCACATCATACGTTGATTTTCAAATGCCCTTTGGGATGGGTGATCAATCGAATAAGGCAACGGCATCACCTCGATTGAACCTCTTAACCATCCTTCATTTGTCACAAGGTGCTGCATCCACGGGCCTAAATCGGAACTCGCAATGTCGACAAATTGGAAGGATGCACTTCTGGGGTCAAATCCTTGATCTTCGAGCAATTGTGCACCTGCTCTTGGTCTGTGGAATGAAGTAATTACTGGTTGACCATGTTCAATCATGTCACCGTGCAACTCCATTAATTTGCGTTCCTTGCGCGGGCACATCAGCAAAACAGTCATTCGTGCTGCATGGTGATCCCAAATCTCGCCCCAGCGTGACTCGGCTTCATTCTTGAGTTGACCAATGGTCATGTCGGGAATCATCGCCGTAATACCCATGTCCGCACCAGTTCCCTCGTAGTGTTGTACGCCTTTATGCCTGCTGATGATTCGACAGTTTATTCTGAATGTAGGCCTGCTCTGCTAACCACATCGTTCCTCCCGCAGCACCACGTACAGTGTTGTGGGAATAGGCAGAAAACTCGACGTTAGTCGGGCTCGTCATTCGAACAGAACCGATGACAATCGCCATGCCTGCCTTCAGGTCTGTACTTGGGTCGGGTTGAGATTGAAATTCCAACCCATTTGACCACAGATGTTCTTCCACGTCTATCTGTTCGACGATATGCAACGATCTGTGCGGTGCACTCGGGCACTTGCCCACTGTTTCGGTCGGGTTCCAGTTTTCTAAGCATGCAAGGACGTTGTCGATTGTTGTGGGGTGTTCAAGTTGAATCGAAACGAAGATTTGATGGCCATCAATTCGGGTCACTCGCTGACATGAGACTTCGACTTCGGCATCCATTGCTATCACGTGACTCGTTGATTCAGTGATGCTTTGGTGGTTGCGATGGACGCCCATTTGGCACACCTCATTTCGCTGTGTATTGACGCTGGTCCCTAGAACATGCAGCAACTCAGATGCTGTCTTTTCTGCTTCTCCTGGAATTTCTGGAGAGTGGTTGCCGTTCAACGCTTGTGCATCCAAAACAAGTTCATACCCAGCACCAGAAAGGGCTTGCTCACTGTTCATCTTGACATTTCGAATTCCAAACGTTCGGGCAAGGGCTGCGGCAGGGACTGCCAAGGGGATGAGGGTGCAATTTGTAGCGCATGCCAGTGCATATCCTGACCCTCCAAAATGTTCGAGGTGGTCACTGTTGACATCTGAGATGACCAATGGTATCCCATCGCATCGGCGAAACGCGCTGGCGTTTGAGAAAACGGCAATACCCGAGGAAGCAAGTGCAAGTTCTAACGGGTCGGCAACCGATGCTGGAATGCATGAGAAAGCCACACTGATGCCGACATCCTTGAGCTGTTTCACGAGAGCACCATCTGCAGCATCAAGCACAGTCAAGTTGGGCAACACTGGCTTTTTTTCGGGCAAGTTCCAATCGAGTGAGTCCAGAGTTCGACCTGCTGTACGTCGACTTCCTACAACGGCAGTGAGTTCAAACCAAGGATGGTTTGCAAGGCGCTGTTGCATTCGTTGAGCGACCAAACCCGATGCCCCGAGGACCACGGCGTTATGACGCTGCATGACGCAGGCCTCATCGCAATGTGTTTTGAGTTTTGTCAGTCATTCAATGTTGAGGTTTCCTTGGCCAAGGGTCGACTGTGGAGGTGCCCTGAAGATTCGGCGAACCATAAGTTTCCTTAGGATGTTCCATCCGTCCTTGATTGAACCCAGTTTAGCATCACCCAACCTCTTTGAATAACTGATCGGGATATGCGTCATTTCCAACTCTTCAAGGGCACATGATGTGTACATCTCAGCTTCGATCTCGAACCGCATCGAATTTAATTTTAACAGCCCAATCGAACGACGGGTGAAGGCCCAATATCCGGAACACAAATCATTCATCGGTACACCATAGAGCGCAACTGCACACCAGGTCAGTATGTGATTTCCGAAGTAATTTGTTCTCGTCATTGCGTCAGGGTCCATGTTGCCTTTCAACCGATCTCCAACGACAACATCACAATTTTGCAGTGCTTTGAGAAAGTGAGGTATTTCCTCCGGATGGTAGGTGCCATCAGCATCAAGCATCACCAGAAAATCATAATCACCTTTCAAAAATAGCGAGAACCCATGCCTCATGGCAGCGCCTTTCCCCTTTCCATGCTGACGTACGGTTGAGCATCCCAATGATTCTGCAAGCTCAATGGTCCCGTCATCACTTCCTCCGTCGATGACCAGCGCTTCGGTTTTCCACCCCATTGTGTCAAGTTTGGACGTTGGAATACGCGGAACAACTTCGGCAACTCCCTCCACCTCATCCAAGGTCGGGAGCAATACCATCACCCGCTTCATGGTGATTGCTGGAGCCTTGTTGTTTTCATCGCTTCGCCAAAATACACGCTTATTGCTTGAATTCTAGCCAATGAAGCCGTATACCAGTTCTGTCAAGGAGCGCATCACTTCGTCCGGAAATTCCCAAAGGATTGACCCAGCGCTTGCTTGAGTCGTCTTCAGAAGACCACGAGATGTCGAGATTCAGTTCGTTTGTACTTCCTCCGTTTGTATCCATGCAGGCAGAATGCCACCCAGCATCAACACTACGTTGGGTGGTTGACATTGTTGAATCTCCGTTTAGGGTAAAGATCAATCCTTCAAGATCGCCAACAGCCTCAAACACCACACAAGCCGTGCCGTTGAGATTGATTTGTGAGGTGGTCTTGACTTCGAGTGTGCTTTCTTGTGATGCTTCGACAAAGGCACGAGTTTCACCGAGACCAATCGGGTCCCTGAATCGATGATCTCGCCACGGATCCACTCGCTCATCGCATCCTAGAGTGCATGATTCAAGATTAATTGAAGCGTACTCAAACTGGAGTCCATCTCCTGCTGCATCAAAAGCCCACAGTGCGCTACCATCTCGTTCTGCTATGAGGTTCCAATATGCTGAGGCTCCAAGATACCATCCTACTGTTCCGATTGGGGAAGATACAGCGTGTGTGATGTTTAACATCTGAATTTTTTCTACTTGTTCGGAAAAAACAGCTGATGTTGCTTCAGCCTGAATCGACTCTTCTAATTGAACGAGGCCAAGCGTTGGTATGCTTGTAAATTTGACGTGAGATGGTGCATCCAATACGTAGCCCCACTGAGCGTTCTCGGAATAGATAATGCTTCCAGAAGGTAACCTTTCAATGTCCTCCATCAGTGCAAGATCACCTTCTGTAATCGGACGAAGTTCGTCGTGTTCACTCACCTGGATCAACAATAGATTTCCCGCTAAGATGCCAATCAAAACAGCAGACATCAACCCCGTGACAACATGTCTGTGCAGGTGGGGGTCCCATCCAACACCAACAAAACCGCGTTTCTGTTCAACAGATGTCAAATTCGTGCTGTCGCTCCAAAGCAGGGCAAATAAGACCGCCAACGGTACGTGGAATGCATGCAAACCCATGGAATACAACACATAGGAAAGCAAGGACAGTATCGGAATTTGCTCAAGCCCTTCCACGAGGTGAATCCCACTCAAGACCCAAACACCAGCAAACCATGTGGCTAGAAGCATCCCTTCCACCGATGTGCGCAATCGCCA
The DNA here is from genome assembly GCA_964015875.1 of uncultured Candidatus Poseidoniales archaeon. Classification (GTDB taxonomy): domain Archaea; phylum Thermoplasmatota; class Poseidoniia; order Poseidoniales; family Poseidoniaceae; genus MGIIa-L1. The sequence goes on along the minus strand of CAXHEV010000030.1, from coordinate 6,781 downwards.
TGCAGCGTACGCACCACCAACTAACAAAAAGAGGTTGTAAGTCAACAATGGCCGGCCACCCTGCCAGCCATACTCGGCAAAAACAGAAGCCTCCAGCATCCGAGGAGCCAAAATCAGCAGGGCGATGGCGGCAGCAGTGGTCAGCAAAAAGGCGCTCGTCATTAACAAACGCTGAACATTGGCTCCATACTTTTCATCAAGACGTAAACCGATGACAAGGTGCGCTGCCATGAGCATGCCAAGATAGATCGCACCTGTTGGATGGATCAATGTCACACAAAGGAAAGCGAGAATAAAGCCCCGAGTGTGATGTTTTCCACGCGTGGAAGAAGGACGCAAGAGGACCAACAGGCCAACTACCAAACCCAATTGACTTGCAACAGTTGGGTATCCTGAGTCGAAGACTTTCGCAAACAAACCTGCACCGAGCCCCATCGCCATGATGGCTTGTGCTCCCGCACCTTGACGGTCCATAGCACCACCAATACCGAGGATGAGTGTGAATAAACTGTAGTGGCCGAGGTGAAACACTGCTTGTCCTGACGGCAACCCTAGGCAACTCTGAATCCATGCGGCAAGAGCTGGGAAGGCGGGCGGATAGGTCCAGAATCCCTCATTGGTGCCGGGCAAATTCATCGATCCTGTAGCGTGAATTTGACCAGAAAGCATCGAAAAACCAATCCAGTCAACACCGAATGGAAGGGTTTGCAATAATGGGAGGGTGAGGCAACTTAACGCAACCACTGCCGCAATCGCAAAGGGTAGAGGTCTGCGATGTGATTGAAACCAGCGCTGTGTATTCGCTTCTTCGCTCAGTGTTGTTTCTTCTCCTGCACTTATCTCCCCGTGCATTGCAGCTTCAAGAGCCTGCCATGGCGTCAGTGCTTTTCGATCGGTGACTTTCCTTTGGATATGAGCAAGTGAAAACGCATTGAGCAACAAAACGCACGCCGACATCAACCCCCACGTCCACAAATTGGAATAGAGCAATCCTCCAGCAAGCCCGAACAAAAGCAACAGCCCTAATGCAGGTGTGAGCAATATTTTCCTGACACGATCTGCACTGCCATCAAGGACCCTGCACAAGGCATACCCTGGTAAACAACTCGCCGCAAGCAGAAGCAATACGGTCAAGAGCATGCACGAGCATCATGGTTGAGGCTTTCATTGTTCGGCCAACAATCAAATGAAAGCCCTCAATCCAACACCCATGGGCCGTCAACCAACACCCTTTGCTCCAGTGGTCTTGATGCCACAGGAGTATTGGGTCTTCAACTTCACACGGGGTCCTGCGGATTGGAAGTGTCCTTATGAGTACCAGATTGGGAGGTACGATGAGGTTCGGCCTGGGATGTACACGACTCCATTGTTTGGAGGTGAACGTGACCTTCATGTTGGAATCGATATTGGTGGCCCTGCTGGTACAGAAATTCATTCCTTTTATGAGGGTAAAATACACTCCTTTGGCATCAATGCAGAAGCTGGATCTTACGGGCCTACCATCATCATTGAGTATCAGTTGTCTTGGCCTCCGTCGCCTCAAAATGATCATCCTGTAAGGCCGGTATGGGTACTTTATGGACATCTTTCAACCGATAGTCTGGATGGCCTAGAATCGGGGATGCCAGTTTCGAAAGGCCAAGTCGTTGCTCGGATGGGCAAAAAGTCGGAAAATGGGGGATGGGAGCCGCACGTCCATTTCCAAATTTCGCTGATTGAACCGACCAAACCCGATCTCCCCGGTGTTGTACGACGAAGCGATCGTGAACAGGCGCTACACGACTATCCAGATCCACGACTCGTCCTTGGGCCGTTGTACTGATCAATTCACTGAATCTAAGTGTGCCTTGAGTGCAGAAATCGGGCCGATCGATGCGGGGTCTTTTCCATGCAAGAACGAAAGTGCCAACGAAATCCAGTCCGTGAGGATGCACAAATGGAGCATCGATTCGAGAAGCGTTGCACCTTCGCCCTCGATTTTCCATGCAAAATCGGTTGCAGCATGGGCAATCATCCAATCCATTCGTCGTTGAACGCGCTCATGCATGCCTTTCCAAGTCAATAACAAGAGGACATGTTCAATTCCCGAAGCATCTCGGTCTTCACCAATTCCCCCCCACGCTACGCTTTCATTGTGGTTCATCTCAGGAACCACGCCAACCCTCGCAAAACGGGCGGCGTTTTCATTGAGCTGATTTTTGAAACGGTTGAGGACCGGGGTGACTTCTGTTGGACCAAGCAATGCTATCGGGCGGTCGACCATGCACATCGCTAACTGAGCAATGTCGCCTTCTGGGTCTTTCAAGATATCAAAACCATCCATCGCTTTCTGTAATCGTTCCAACATCGCATCATCTGCCCCTGCCTCGGGTATTGGCAAGACGCCAAGGTGACGAAGAAGACCGAGTTGCCTGCTGAAGATATGGCCGAAAGCGCTGCGTGGTGGCTGGCCGCCTACGGATGCGATTAAGTGGCAATTCGAGTATACTTCAGGTAACCCAGCAAGAATGCCGCCGGTCGAAATGGCCACAACCGTAGCGCCCGCTTTGAGTGCTGTTTCGGTTGCCTCGAGGGTTTCTTCTGTGTTCCCGCTGTGGGATGTGGCTAGAATGAGCCAAGTCGAATCCCACCATGCTGGCAAGGCATAATCCCGCTGCACGTGAACAGGTGTCCTGCCTTGAAATGAGGCTAGAGCAGACAGGAAATCACCACCTGCTGCAGAACCACCCATGCCGAGGCATAAGACGCCCGACCACTTTTTCTTGGCTAGCACCTGCATCCATTCAAACCGTTCAAAGGAGATGTGGTTCAATCCATTCCTGAAGTCGTCAACAAAAGCACGGGTGTAGCCAATCATGCCCTGCTGATCAAGGGCGGTGGCAAGGTCAACCAACCCTGGTCCTTCAATTGAATCACTCATTCATATCCCCTCCATCCTCATCGCAGCCCAAGTGATGTAAGGCAAGCCATTCTCCATCAACTTTGGTGATTCGTAGCGGGCGGTTCCTGTCATGATCCCAAGGCAATCGAACTGAAGTCATTTGCCACGTGTTTGGGTCGAGGAATTCACCAACAGAGTCATCTTGTGTGATGAGGTCTACAACCAGATGTTCTTTCATCTGAGTCATCACATTCGCAGATTCAAGATCTCGCCAACTCGCTCCAGTACGCTCTTGACGATCGATTCGACTCATGATTGCACCTTCCTTGGTCCATGTTGAAGGCCGCCAGAATCGTTCACGCCAGCGAAGAACATCACCAATATCGTATCCTGGTTTGCGATACAGCAAGGTTAGGCGGGTGACATCGACGCCGTCCTTGCGTCCAACTGTGGTGTTTGACTCAGCAACTTGACCTCCATATTCAGTGACCAAATGACGACCCCATGTTCGGGCAAGTCCCTTGCTTCCAAGGACAATATCATAGCCACCTGTGACGGGGCCTTCAGAGGTGATGAAAAACATTGGATCGTCTGCTAATTCATCGAGAACTTTGTCGAGGGTCGCTCGTAGAGCAGTAAACTCATCTTCACTGAGTCGCCTTCCAGTTGAGCGCAGTTGGACCGTGGCTTCGAAATAATTTCCGGCCCGCCTCGTGCAGGTAAGACAGACACCATTTGCCATTCGAGCACGCATTGTGTGTTCCTCTTGGAACAGCAGGTCCTCAATCACGCCTTCAACCTGGAGGTGGAGCAGCGTGTGGCGGTCAGAGACCGTTCGAGTTTCGAGTGCCAATGCTATGTCTTCTGCATCCTTGTGGAAATGGACGTGCCGTTGAATCAATTCATCCCAGATTTCCTCTTCCGAAATCTGGACCCACTTGCCTTGGATTTCGACAATGCCGCACCTTGCACAGCGCACCCAAGGAATATTTTCTGGGACTTTGACAAGTTTGACACGCTTCCTCACGCATGGTTCGCACATGCGCTCGCCGTAAAGGGGAGGGTCCGCTCCACAGACCAAGCAGAATTCACCTCCAAGACCACCTGCCATTGAGTTCCCTCATGCCCACGCTTGTTGTTCTTGCCTTGAACCTGTGGCTTGAGATAGGCTTACTCGGCTTGTTCTTTGCTGATTGAATCGGCTTCCGATGCGCTAATGCTCAGGCTTGCTTCAACCGCTGCGAGTCTTGATTCAATGGCCCGAGATCTGTTGAAGACGGTCCAAGTCCATATTGCGATGCCTGCAATCATACCGAGGTAGGCAACTGTGAGGTAGGTCATTCCATCCATTCAATTTCCTCCATCTATGTGGTTTTGTGCTTGCTCCAGTCGTTGTTCAAGACCAGTAATTCGCATGGACATCAGAATATGTCCGACGATGAAGATGGTGAAGGAGAGGGCACCGATCAATAAGACCACTGTCATGTCGCCGGAGAGTGAGCCTCCCTCATCCCCTGCGGCCACAACAGGCCCTGGGTGGCGTATCTCCCATATTCGAGTGGCGATGTAGGTGAATGGAACCAAAATGAATCCATAGAGTCCAAAGGTGGAAAAGGTGTCTCTGGTCTCAACACCATCTGGTTGGGATTGTCTGCCGAGGACCAAAAACAATGCAAGCAAGGTAAGGAGTCCAAAGGTGTTGAGCCGAACATCAGTCCAATCCCAAGGTGTGCCCCATTCTGCTGCGCCCCATACGCAACCAGACCACACGGTGATCAAACCACATGCTAGGCCTGCTTCGGCTCCAGCTACATGCAATCGCCATCCAAGTGGGCTGCGCTTGAAGAACCACATCAGCGAGCCGGCAAAGAGGACGGCGAAAGCAATGAATGCTGCCCATGCCGCTGGAACATGCCAGTAAAAAATACGTTGAGCAGCGGGTGATTCGAAGGCATCGATGGCTACGCTCGGCGCCCATTGAAAACCGAGGTAGAGGGTGGTCATAATTCCAAGGAAGCCAAGGCCGAGGAATGTTTCCGCTCTTCGACCTGCCATGGTTAAACCTGCTCAGTTCCCCTTCTTGAACTTGGGTGTTGTCATAACTCTGCAGCCCAACTTACAATCAAAGCCCATGGAAGAATGAAGGCGGGTAGAAGAAGTCGAATGAATACGGCATTGGGCCTTGAGAGCCGCTGTGTTGACGCATTCAAAAAACGGACCCCTTTCATGGCAAATTCACACATCAATGCTCCAATTAGCACCAAATTCAAATCAACCAATCCAAGCATGACGTATGAGGCAGCGACTGTCACTGTTGTGCCAACGATGAGTCCAAGTCCGGTAGCCGCAGGGGTGCGCTGTGCTTGCGCACGCCACCAATCTGCTGCTCGGTTTTCACGCAGAAGGTAAGTCGTCGGATCACCGACCAAACCTGAGGCAAACGCAGGAGCCAATATCGCCCCAGTCGTCCATAAACCATCTGGCAAATTTGCAGGGTCGCCCAATGCGAGTACACACCCAAGTACCATGATCGAAACGATTCCATTTCGTGCTAATCCTGAGTGTGTGGATGATGCATATCGGTGGCCGGTACGGAACAAGGTGTTTCTTGGCTCCACCTTGGTTCCACGGGGCGTCCATGGTTTTGCTTCATTATGAGCGCCTTGGACAGTTGTTGAAAGGTCATGTAATTTCGTAGCAATCGATTGGATTTTTGGGTTGTGAGAAGCAATCAGAAACCCATGGCCAGCGGCTGCAAGAGAGGTGATTTGGTCCATCAACGAATCGATGGCAGAATCATCCAAACCAGCACCTGGCTCGTCGAGCAGTACCAATGTTGGCGATTCACTTACCATTGCAGGAATAAGTCCAGTTAACACAGCGACTTTCCTCGCCTGCCCGCCAGAAAGGTGGCCGATCACATCGGCCTTGCGATGGTCCATGTTGTATGATTCAAGCAATGCGTCATGGTCGAGTTGAACACCGGATAACATCGCAACAGTTTGAAGGTGATTCACAACCGTATCGCTTCCGATGACGCCGTTTGATTGCAGTGTGAGGCCAAATGGTTTGACAGGGTCTAATCGTCGTCCGTCAGCGTGATGGGTGAGCTGTCCATGGTGAGAGACGTGACCCTTTTCGAGAGGGAGAAGTCGTGCTGCTGTTTCGATCACAGTTGATTTTCCGCTTCCGTTTTCACCGGTTATGACGAGTATATCTCCTTCATAGACTTCCAAATCATATTCGGACAGAACAATGCCCATCCCGCGCCGGACCTCGACTTCCTTGATGCTCAAGAGGACCTCGGCCATGATTTTCCCACTCGGGGGGGCGACATGAATGCTCCCCTGCTCGAGAGTACCCCATGACCTCAAAAGTCGGGAAGACTTGCCAGACACATGGCCACCGAAATGGAGGTTTTCGGCGCAGGGGAGTGGTTTCTTCTTTTGCTGTGGTTTACCGCCATCATCTGGCCGCTTTTCTATGCCATTCGTCACAAAACCTCACTTGCGCTTTCATTGACGGTAGGCTTGCTTCTCGCTTACCTTGTACAGGTTGTCTACTTGCTTGGTGTACGTCAGTTTTGGCTTGGAAGTGAAAGTTGGTACATGTGGTCGGATTTCTGGTTGGTTCCATCTCGAACATCTTCCCTTGAATGGATGCACACGTTGATTTCTGCAGGTTTTTTGCACAATCCATTTGATCCACTTCACGTTCTTGGAAACATATTGGTGATTGCCTTGATTGGTGTTCCACTGGAACAACGCCTAGGGATGAAAAGATTCACCGCAGTGTACCTCATCGGCTTAGTGGGCGGATCGGTTTCATGGTGGCTGATGAATTACGATTCCACTACGCCATCGCTGGGTGCCTCCGGTGCTGCGTTTGGTCTGTTTGGTG
>CAXHEV010000029.1:0-12977 GCA_964015875.1 uncultured Candidatus Poseidoniales archaeon | reverse complement strand
TCAAGCCATTGGCAAATGCTTGACAGAAGGAGCAATCCCCAAGTCCTCAGGGAAGAACATTGTCGCTTTTGGAATTGGGATTGGCGTAATCTCTCTTCCCACCAAAGCCACACGGCTCGGGCGTGAATCAGACAACACTTTTCGATTGACCAAGGGCGCAATTTTGTTGGAGAAATCCATGATGTCGTCATGGCTTGGCATGTTCTCGATGCTCAAGTTTTCTCGGCTGTGTCCAACGAACACGTAGCCCTTGTTTTCGATGAAATCAGGGTCGGCCCGGTTGTCCAATGCAGCAAATTGTTCGATGTGCTTGTCGGACATGTTGATGCCTTTCATCATGGTGTGACGAGCGACGATTCGAGTGTCGAGTGAAGGCAAGAGGTCGATGGTTTCCTCGAATTTCTCCCAGGCGTGTGTGTTCCACTTCGGCCTGCACACCGCATCAAAGACTTCCTTATTGGGGGCGTCGACCGAGACATAGAGCTGGGTTGGTAATGTGTCCAACTTCTCAATCACTTTTGGCAGTGTTCCGTTGGTGACAAGCATCGTCGTCATGCCGTGCTTATGGCACAAATCCATGTATTCAGAAAGTCGTGTGTAGAGGGTGGGTTCTCCATTGAGTGAAATTGCAACGTGCTTTGGGTTTTGAGCGTCCAACCACTTCTCACGAGGCACCTTTGGGTTGCCACCGAAGCCAGATAGCAAACGACGCTGAGCTCTCACGGATTCATAGAGCAAGTCAAGCGGGTCCTGATCTGTCAGTTCCAATGTATCCATGTGCGGTTCTCGCCAACAGTAGGTGCAAGCAAGGTTGCACTGGTCAACCACTGGTGACATCTGCATGCAATTATGGCTCGCTACACCGTAGAATTTACCCTTGTAGCACTGGCGGTCGCGGAGCAATGATTCCTTGGTCCAGTGGCAGGTTTTGACACCGCCATGTTCCCCAACAATGTGATAGCGTTGCTTCTGCAATTTTGCTTTCAGTTGTGGATCCATGCCTGCCATGTGCTCACCCTCAGAGACCTGCTTCCACTGTTGGGCGGAGCCCGGCCGGGAACGGCTCAGATGGCCAGTCCTCGCAGCGCCTTGGTATCAAGGGCTCGCTCAACGGTTGAGGATTGGTAAGAAGGCGTTAGCCGCTTTCTCACAGGCGTTTGCGACATCGTCAAGTCGCTGCAACACACGGTACATGTGCATGGCTGCAAGCGGTGCCTCTTCGCCGTTGGTGAAGACATAGGCTGCAGCCATTGCTTCGGCACCATCGGCTTCGTGCTCCTTGAGGTTCACTTCTCGAATGAGTTCTGCGAGTTTGGTCTCAGCAGCCTTGGTTTGGCCACTGATGGTGAAGTCACGAAGCGCTTCCACAGCGTCTTCGTAGCTTGCTACCGTATCGGCAACAGCCTTCGCCATTTCCTTGAGGTTGGCCTTTGCTTGTTCGTCATCAAACAGTGGGCGGAAGGCCAACTGTTCAGCGACGTTCTGTGCATAGTCTGCAATGCGATCTTGTCGAGTCACCATGTAGAGGAAGTCATCAAGCGATAACTGCACACCCATGCGCATGTCGTTAAGGGCTAAGCGGCGCACTTCGGTCTTGACGTTGTCAGCGGCGAGTTCAGCCTCAATCGTAGCTTGGATGGCTTCAGATGCATCTTCACCATCGCAAGCCGTGTTCACTGCCACAAGCATGTGCTCAACGGTCTTTTCAACCGCTTGGGCGTGCTCGTGGAACAATTCGAATGGAGTGGTGGAGTGTCCATCGCCACCCACATCGGAAAGGGCATCTTCGACGTGGACTTCGCCATTGCTCTTCCAAATGGCATACCCTACAGCCATGAATGAAAGTGGTAGCAAGACAATCATGTTTAGCGACTCGCCACCCGAGGCAACGAACAGCACGATGGCGCCAAAGGCAGCGGCAGGAACGCTTGCAACCCAGGAGGCAGCAATCTTTCCAAAAACACGGAAGTCAACCGCCTTCGCACCTCCTGCCAAACCAACGCCAACCACCGCGCCAACAAGGGTGTGCGTGGTTGAAACAGGAACGGCCAAGAACGGCATTGAAAACACGAGGATTGTAGTTGCTGCACCAAATTCAGCAGCAAAACCGCGCGTAGGGGTGATGTCGGTGATCTTCTTTCCGATCGTTTCCATGACTCGCCACCCCCATGTCATGACACCGATTGCGATACCCGCAGAACCCAACAAAATGAGCCAAAGTGGGATTTCAGCCTTTGCTGCAAGTTGACCAGTATCGCTGCTTAACACCTGCCAAACTGCAGCCATCGGCCCAATAGCATTCGACCGGTCGTTTGCACCATGAGCAAATGCGACGTAGGCCGCAGTGATGATTTGAAGCCAAACAAAAATTCGCTCGACGCCTCGGAACCCTCGCTTTTCCTCGTTAATGTCAATTTGTCGAAGCACGGCGTAGAGGACCAGGCTCGAAACAGCTCCAATGACGGCAGCCAAGAGGATGGAATTAATCGGAATCCATGCATTGGGTGCCCAAGGGTCAAACACGCCGTTTTCCTTTACAGGCAACCAATCATACTTGTTTTCAATCCACCCTTCAGAGGCAGCTCGAGAAATGAAACCTTTGAGGGCTTTGAATTGAAGAGCAAGGCCTAGAACAAAGAATGTTGGAAACGCCAAAACTGGTGCGAGCCAGCGCGAGCGTTCCACCGGATTATCATTTTCAAGAATTAACTTCTTGATAATGATAAATGAAAAGAATCCAATCAAACCACCCATGACTGGGCTTGCAACCCAGGACATGACCACTTTTCTCACGACCTCCCAATCGATGAGATCAGTTGAATATTTGACTTCAAGAATGAGTCCTACGCCGAGGATACCGCCGATGATTGAATGCGTGGTTGAGACTGGAAGCCCCATACGAGTGGCAATGGTGAGCCAAGTGGCGGCGGCCATCATGGCAGCAATGAATCCAAAAGCAATGTCTTGAGAGAACGCCGGATCGATGAGAGGATCTGCGAAGTCAACGCTGAGAATGCCCTTGCGCACCGTGTCAGTGACCGCATCACCAGCGAAGAACGCTCCACAGAATTCGAATATAGCTGCAATGATCACTGCTTGCTTCAATGTAAGAGCGCGAGACCCCACCGAAGTCCCCATTGCGTTTGCAACATCATTTGCACCGATGTTCCATGCCATGTAGGCACAAACAACGAGCGCTAATCCAATCAATACCATGGTTATAGGTTCCATGGTGCTCTCTACTCGGATGAGGTATATATCCAAAATGATGTATATTCTATATAGTTGTATTTAGGGCGAAAATCGATTACATGTCGATGGGGCCGGGCGAAAATGAAGTACGTAAACTACAATCAACGGGCGGTAGCACGTTTACGGTGAGTTTACCGAAGCCCTGGGTGATCGCTCAAGGCCTCCAGGCTCGCGATTCATTGCGCGTCGATTGGCGGCCGAGCGGTGCGCTGAGAGTCACACCCCTAGACGCACCAACATCCCTCTCTAAGAAGGCCTATTTTTCGACCAAAATATTGCCAGAAAATAGCCTTCATGACCACTTGATGGGCGCCTACATCTCAGGATCTGATGAAATTCACATCGAACATCAACCGTCTGAGCAGAAGTCAGTGAGTGTCCAAGTCCGCAGCTTTCTTCGAAGCACACGCGGGTTTGAAATCATGGATGAAGAACCATCAGGTACGCACATTCGGTGCTTGATGAACGCTGGAGACATGCCGTTGCATGCGAGTCTGAATCGGATGTACCTCCAAGTCACTTCATTGGCACGTGACATTTTGAGTGTGTTTGATGGCGAAGATCGCGAGTACATCACGGATGCAGAGGAACGGGAAAACGAGGTGGACGCTTTGCTTTACTTGATTGAACGGCAGGTTCGCATTCTCATCGATTCCCATTTGGTCGCTACACAACTCAATTTGACGCGGACACAGGCGCTCGAATACGCTAACCTTGCTCGGTCCCTTGAGCGCATGATGGACCATGCCTTCAGTATCGCAACGCTTGTCATCGAACATCCAAAACTCACGAAGAACATGATCGAGATGACGCCGCTTGAGCAAATTCCTGAATGGCAATCCAGCTTGAAGGAACTGATGATCAACATCCGGACCCGTGATTCAACCCGAATCGAAGCGGCAAGGCACGACCTCAAGGAATGTCAACATCGCCTGATTGAACACGAACAGGACCTCTTGAAGAACTACCTCACAAACGAATGGATGGCGTTTGATCTACGGCTTTCTGAATCGGTTCGTCGTTTGTGTGCTTATGCTAGGGATTTTGGTGAAATTCTTCTCAATATGAAGGTTTTCAGCGAATTACAAAGTTGATTTTTAAGTGTTTAAGAAAACACTTGCTTTGTTTATTGCACCTATGTGTTGGCAAATTTACCACTGCTTGATATAGGGCCGGTTACAAATATACACTGAAGACAAACAGGCTTCAGGGGGAACACACATGGATATTGAATTGGAAACATACGTAGACACAATAATGGAACAGCAACACCACCGCAGTGGTATCTTTACAGGTATCGTTGAGGGGATCATACACGCGATTGCGGATTACCGCGCAACGCCAAATGCTCGAGGAATTTTCCACACTGATGGGGGTCAACTCTGATGGACGATTACCTCGCTACCTACGTTGATTCAGTCATGGACGCCCAAGAGGCTCAGAATGGAATTTTCCGAAACTCGTTTTTTGCTCGGCTCGGACGCATCTTTTCCACTCGGTGAATACAAAGCCACTTAACACACCGCTCGATGCTCATTCATGGGCAAGTGGCAGCCACACCTGATCGGCTTGGTCGCTCCGACCTTGACGTTCACGTGTTTGTTGATCGGGTCATGGTGGATGGGGCTCACCATTCTAATGGTGTTAGGCATCTATCCGCTGATTGAGTCTCTTACGGGCACCAGTGCAAAGACCGATCCACTACAGGAAGGAAAAGCCCACAACATCATTCTGCACATTCACGGTGCATTCGTGCCAGTGATTGTCCTCACACTCTTGTGGCGAGTATCGGTTGACGGTTTGACCGCACCGGTTTGGCTTGGTATTGTCTCTGCTGGGCTCAGCACCGGTGGCTCAGGCATTGTAGCCGCACACGAATTAGGGCATCGTCGACTTCGTTCATGGAGCTGGTGGCTCGCTCGCATCGATTTGTTCTCTGTGCTCTATTTGCATTTCACCGTAGAACACAACCACACCCACCATCGACATTGGGCTCGTCCCGTTGATCCAACATCCTCGCCTTGGGGACGCAGCATTTACATTCACTTTTTGAGAACAATTCCACTGCAAATTCAAGGTGCTTTGAGGGCCCGGCCCAAGGATACAAAACGCTCATTGCTGCTCGAATCGGTGTTCCTCATTGGACTCATAGCCTACAATCCTGCCGTTGCCCTCGCATTTGTTGTCCAGGCACTGGTTGCCATCTACCTGCTTGAGTATGTCAACTATCTCCAGCACCATGGATTAACACGCGGTGCTGATGAGCGCCCCAATGCAACCCATGCCTGGGAAAGTCGTCATCGATGGTCACGTTGGACACTGCTCGAACTTCCCCTTCACCCCTCACATCACCTCAAAGCGAGCACGCCCTATCAGCGACTTGACACGCATGATGAGGCTCCACAACTGCCCTATGGATACTACGTGATGTTCTGGGCTGCCTTGATTCCCCCCGTCTTCAACCGATTGATGCGTTCCAGCGCTCAATCGAAGGGTTTGGCTTCGGCGTGAAGGTCCCAAACTACGGGTTTTGATGGACCACCCCATCCCTTCACCTCAAGTACTTGAAGCACAGGCCTCGCCCCATGGCGCAAGGAACTGTCAAATGGTTTAACCAAGTAAAAGGATACGGATTTATTGAGGTCGAAGGTGGTAATGATCTCTTCGTTCACATCTCCGAAGTGACCGGAGAAATCACCGACGGTGATACCGTCACCTTCGAAATCGGTGAGAGCGAAAAAGGCCCAAACGCCATCGGCGTTAGCAAGGTCGAGTGAGCCTCGCTCTTTTGAGCACACCAAATGCTGAAGGGTTCAGCGTTAGCAAGGCCGATTCTTCGAAAGAATGGGTCATGAATCGTTTGTCAATATCGGTTTTGAAAAACGTGTTTGCCACGGGCACCCCAAACATTCATTGATATATTCAGTGGTTAAAAAGTAAATTACTGGAGAGGCCGCGTTTGTTGCAAGTCACCAATCTTACCAAATCATTTGGCTCAGGGTCAAACAAGCTGCATGTCCTCAAAGGCGTCGATATGAGCATAAAACAAGGCGAGATGGTCGCCTTGATGGGTCCATCCGGGTCTGGAAAATCAACACTCCTCAATATCATTGGAGGCCTCCTTGCTGGTGATTCGGGATCCATCATGCTTGGTGACAAAAAATACGGGACAAAAAACCCGTCATCAGTGGTCGATGTTCGTCGCGAATCGGTTGGTTGGATCTTCCAAGATTTCCATCTTTTAGACAACCTCACGGCTATTGACAACGTCGCTATGGCCCTCGAACTCTCAGGCATGCAGTCCTTTGAGGCGGTCCAAGCAGCCATGGTTGCGCTGGAAAAAGTCGGTCTTGGCGATCGAATGCATTTCATTCCAGACCAGCTCTCAGGTGGTCAACAGCAACGCGTAGCCATCGCTCGAGCCATCGCTGGAAACCGCCCAGTCTTACTTGCAGATGAGCCGACAGGCAACCTCGATATTGCCAGTGGGAAAGAAGTCATGGCGTTGTTCAAGGAACTCTGCCACGATGAAGTCAATCCCGTCTCCATTCTAATGGTGACCCACGATCCCGATCTGGCCTCAAACGCAGACCGCATGTTGCTGCTCAATGACGGTCGAACCGAAGCGTCAGACATCCGTTCTGCTTGGGGCCTCGATGATGAGGAAGGGGGCGAGGAAGAATGAGCGAACGCCAAGATAATCTGAAAGACGCTGACTTTTCGGTTGGGCGCTCCCGTCTTGGCCGTTTAAAACACAAGGCGATGGAACTTCCCAGTCGCCTTCGGCTCGCCGGACAAGGTGCATGGCGCGGTAAGGAGCGAGGCCTGGCTGTTGTCGCCGGTGTTTTCCTTGCTTCACTTGTCATTACGACAGTCTTGGCCTACGGTGTTGGTTTGTCTCAACTCTTCTTTGAGGAATCGCTCAAATCCGAACCTTTGGATGCAAAGATCGAATACGCTCGAACACCAGTCGAAAACGCCTCAGGATGGTCAAACAACACCTCGACCATGGTTGAAGTATGCGATGAATTACGTGAAGAATTTTCACAATTCAGTGACTGCACACTCGTGCTAGGTCGTCAAGGCATCCACAGTGCGGGCTTGTTCAACATTGATTTCGTAGTCGCTCAGCCACTGGAAATGAGAATTATAACGGATGATGCGAATCCTTACTGGGGCAACGTTACGTTCGACTATCCTGAAGCAGCTGAAGCCGGTCCGCCTATTTCTGATAAGCGGGCAATCCGCTTCTATGGCCCTGAGGCATTCGATGGAGAACTTGCTGAAAGGTACAGTGAAAACATCATTGCCGGAGCAGGTGAATGGCCAACTCCTGAAAACATGAGCGCCAACCGTGGTGTGATTCTTCCATCGACCATTGCCAGCGAAGCCCAAGCCAATGTAGGCGACGTCCTTGATTCCCTCACCTTTGCTTATGTTGTAGATGAATCAACGATTTTTGAAGGCACGGTCACAGAAGACAATTGTGCTGGTGAAATTACGCCTGAAAATAATGAGATGATGTACTGTAGAATGTCGATGACGGTTGAAAACCTCACTGTAATGGGCATCTATGAGCCATGGGATTTCGGCAACCCAACCCTTCCGTTTAATCCCATATTTTCAACGTGGGAAGTGATGACCGAAGAGCAACGCAGCGTGCTCATGGATAACGATCACATGTACCTAGGCGCCACGATTGATCGCGGAGCACTCCCGACAACATCAACTGCGGATGCTGCAGAATGGTTGGAAGCACTCGGTACGGATGTGCAAGACGGTTCGTATACAGACGAGGGCGTTGAACTCTATTACACCGACATCATTAGTGGAACTATTTTGTTCCTCAACATCTTCCTTGGTCTGATTCAAATTTTCGATTACATCATCATGATACCAATCGTTTTCCTCTCCATCTCAGTATTGATTTACGGACTCGTGCTTTCTCTTGAACAGCGGCGGCGTGAAATCAGCATTCATCGTGTGATTGGTGCAGACGGACAGAGTCTCCAAGGCATGGTGCTCCTCGAACTGTTTGTCATGTCCTCAGTCGCTTGGTTGGCTGGCTATCTGTTGGCTATGTTTGCCGTTCCAGTTGTCTTATCGGCGGTAGGTTTCATGGAGTTTAGAATGGGTGACTTTGATGTCAATCCAACGCTTTCAGTTGGTGCAACCATCTTCACGGCGGTGACGACCCTCGGACTTGCCTTACTCTTTGGACGAAGTCGAGCCCGCCAATTCATCGAACTGGAAATCGAAGAAGGCGTTCGAAAAACAACCCAAGCTGCAGAGCCAAAGCGTTGGCTTCATTGGCTTGCTTTCCTATTCGGCATGCTTGCTGTAGGCGACACATGGTTGGAAGCCAACGGAAGCGAGGACGGCCTTGTATCCAACTTTTTCTTTGAGGGCCTCATCAATATCTTTGGTCCCTTCGCATTGTGGATTGGTGGTGCACTCTTGCTTGGCCGCATCGGGGCACGCGGACCACAAATTATGCAGGTGATCTTCGGTCGCACGCCTCTGCTCAAGGATGTGAAGCGCGGCCTGAAGGGTTCTGGTTCAGCCGAATCAGTAAACCGTCTAGCCGTCATCATGCTGCTGACGTTATCGATCGTCACTCTTGCTGCAGTTCAAGGCTACACAGGCACTCTTGTCGACGAAAAGACGGTCGACGCAACGGTTGGCTCTGACCTCCAGATCACGGTTGAGCAACCGCTTAATGAATCGGCGATGCTCGGACTCGTGGGTGAATTTACCACCAACAGTGTCACTCCAGTGGCCACCACTGTACCCGAGATTGGTTTGGCGGATGGTAGCGGTGGCGACACGTTGCCGACGTATGTTCTGCTCGACAATAACGCAGATGTCTTGCGTTGGAGCGAACAAGCGCTTCCAGGCACAAATGTCGAAAATGCGTTGGCTGCCTACATCGCAGGTGGCTTTACCGCTGGAGAAGACGCTGCTTACTCACTGGATTTGGCAGGTTCTGGACGAGGTGGTGACGAAAACCGACTCAACGACATGCTGTTGAAGCCAACTTCTGAGAAGTCGGAAACGTTGACCCTCGTTTGGGAGAAGATCGAATTCAATTTCAGTACGGGTGGGTCAAATGAATCTGATCCAATGGCGTTGTTCAATGCCTACACCATGTTAATGGACAGCGACTGGTCAAGTTTGGACCTTTCAGGACAGGACCTCAGCGGGCGAAATATTGGCCGAGTTGACCTCTCGGATGGCAACTTCTCTGGTGCTAATTTTGCAGAAAGCAACATCAGCGAAGCAATTCTTGTCAACACTGACCTATCCTACGCCAATTTCAGAGGCGCCAACTTGCAAAACACCGTGCTCGTTGACTTCACGGGTGGTTCGCTTGAGGGCACTGATTTCACAAATGCCAACCTTCAGGGTGCGTTTGGGTTCTTTGATCTCTCACAGGCAATACTGACCAACGCAACTTGCCCAGACGGTACGGCTGCCGATGAGACTGCATGTGCATCTGGTGCTTCTCTGATGCCCCCACCGCTTGCTGAACCCCTGTTCTTGGCTGATACTACGGTGCGCATTATCACCACGCCATACACGGTAGACATGTACTACATGGGCAACCATGAATACATCCCTGGTGTCAATTCAGCGACCGCCTCCGGTTCACTTATCATCGGTGAAGCCTCATGGCGAACACTGGTAGGTAACGACCAGGTTGACAATTACACCTCAACGACATGGATTGTTGATGTGAGTGGCATTGATGGTGAGGAGCTTGAGGCCTTAGGCTCTAAGATTTCAGCAGATTCCCGAGTTTCAAGCGTTGATGATTGGGCCAGTTCCCACAAGAGTGTTGAGCGCAATGGCGGATTGATTTTCGGTACTCCAGGATTGCTTTCTCTTCAATTTGTGGTTGCCAGCATCGCAGCAGTCGCTTCAAGTTTCGTCTTCCTTTCACTCGTACTGAGTCAGAGGCAGAAAGAACTTGCAGTCCTGCAGGCAATCGGTGCTTCACCAAACCAAATCATTCGCTTGGTGTTGTTTGAGATTCTATCTATCGTCATGGTTTCGATGGTTCTTGGTATTGTTCTCGGCGTTGGGCTCGCCTTGTCGTTCAACGGTTTCT
The DNA here is from genome assembly GCA_964015875.1 of uncultured Candidatus Poseidoniales archaeon. Classification (GTDB taxonomy): domain Archaea; phylum Thermoplasmatota; class Poseidoniia; order Poseidoniales; family Poseidoniaceae; genus MGIIa-L1. The sequence goes on along the minus strand of CAXHEV010000029.1, from coordinate 2,614 downwards.
TTGACGTCTTTGGATTCATCTTCCAAATCTTTGGCGGTTCTACGACCACCATCCAACGGACACTTGTCTACCCGTGGTCACAGATCATTTTGGTATCGCTTGCGGTGTTTGCTGCAGTTGTAGTGGCGCTTCTTGTGACCACTCGCCGGGCATTAAAGTCAGACTTAGCAAGTGTGCTCAAGGGGGAGTGAAGCATGAAAGATAGTATTTTGAAAGCAGATGGCCTTTACCACGTGTACCAATCAAAGGCAGAAGACGGAAACGTCGTCGCTCTTCGAGGCCTTCATATCGATATGAAGGAAGGTGAAGCCATCGCTGTTGTTGGACCCTCAGGTTCAGGAAAGTCAACCCTGATGAAATGCCTTGGCGGGCTCATGAAAGCCAGTGCCGGTTCGGTTTCTTTAGTTGGCAAAAACATGACACGCCTGACCGGTCAGGAATTGGTCGAATTGCGTCAAAAGACGGTGTCGTTTATTTTCCAGGAAGGTAACCTCTTGCCGAACCTGAACGCCCGTGACAATGTCGCTCAACCGCTCCGTCACCAAGGCGTATCTTCGCGAAAAGCGCTCAAATTAGCGGATAAAATGCTCGATCGCCTCGGGATGCTTCACCGTGCCCATGCTTTGCCAATGATGCTCAGTGGTGGAGAGCAACAGCGAGTTGCTATTTCTCGAGCCCTCATCACCAGCCCCCGGTTAATCCTTGCAGATGAGCCTACTGGAGCGCTAGATCCAGTGACCGGCAGAGAAGTGCTGTCCTTGTTCAAAGATCTTCACGAAAACGATGGTGTATCCTTTTTGATTGTGACCCACTCAAAGGAAGTTGCAGCGTTCGCCAATCGATCACTCGAACTTCGCGATGGGCGATTTGTCGCCGAACACGGGGCAGATGTTGACGTAGAAAACCTCGGTAAAGACCGCGAACTCATCATTGATGAAACTGGTACGGTCACATTGCCTCCTGATTTGCTCGTCCGAATAGGCGGTGCTGGCCGCTATACAGTCGGTAATGCCGACAGCGGCTATCTTTCCCTTCAAGGAGAAGCAGTGGAATCGATGGGTAAGATGCAATTAGCTGCAGTCTGCCCTGCGTGCAGGCACGTCTACGATGGATTAGAGGAACAAGAATGTCCTGCTTGTGGCTCGAGCCGTCCAATGGTTGAGGTCAAGGAATGAAATCGCTGATTGCCTTTGTTGGATATCTCGAGGGGTTCTCATTTCTCATTCTCATGGGCTACGCGATGCCCCTGAAGTACATTGCAGGCGACCCAGAAATGGTCAGCATCATGGGTGCGATTCACGGTGGTTTATTCGTTGCTTATATCGGTCTTTTACTCGGTGGAGTAGGAAGACATTGGAACATCACGGCTTTGATTCACGGATTCATTGCTGCAGTCGTTCCAACCGGACCGTTCCTCTTTGAGGGCATGCTTGCATCAGGTGAGTATGATTTAGAATCCTGAAGGTACAAAGCACCGGAATTCCGCGATTAGGAGCAAATTTGGCGCCTTTTCTCGGTTGACGGGAATATGTTTTTATCTGCCAAAGAATGAAAATTTCACCAAGATGAGTAACAACCCGGTCTCAAAAAAGTCAACTTTTGGTTCCACGATGTCGTTTGATATTGACCAAAATCCAGAGCCAAAACGACGCAAACGAAAGACGGAACTCGTTGGAACTCCACTCCCAGAGGCGCCATCACCACCTACCGATGGCGTCGATTGCCCTGGATGTGGTCATCACATGGAGCAATCTGAATGGCTCCAGGCTTTGGTCGGCTTTGTTTCGGGCGCACGAGACTTCGAAGTAGGCAATCCAGTAAGGGCACGGATTGTTCAGACCTTGCACAATACAGCTACAAACATGGATACACCGCACCCGAGGGATGTGTGGGAGATCAGCATCGTCGCTCGACTGATGAAAGAGATTGAGCGCATTGTCAATGCAGAAGTTTTGCGTCACCAAGCAGAAAACAACACTCAGCAGTATTCATTGGCTGAAGTTCAAGAATATATCCAAGTCGCAGAGGCTGAAACAACTGCTCGTGTCCAATCCGAGATGTATGAGCAGATTGCAGCGCAAGTTCAGCTTGACTTAGAACCCGTTCTCCGACGTCAAATTGAATCAGAGTTGTGGCAAGAGTTTGAACACGAACTGGCTCGAAGGGCAGAACTTGGAACGCAGCAACCACAAGACTGAGCTCGAGGCTCAATTCAAGCACTCTTGACGCCTTCAGGCCAGAGCACCAAAATCAGTGTTTTTCCTCGTGTTTTCGGCGTATGTGTGGTTTCTCGATTCATCCACACAAGTGATCCTGTTGGGTACGTGCCGTCTTCATCCCAGACTTCACCTTCGAGGACGATGTATGCTTCACCGCCAGGATGGCTGTGAGGCATGAAAGCATCCACGGTCACTTCAGAGTCTGCTTCATACAATACAAGCGAACAAGCTTCTTCTCTGTAGAGTCGTCCCAATCGAACGCCTGTACCAAAGTCCTTCCAGCGAATGTTTTCTTCCATCCAATCTTTATCGATGGTAAATCCGAGCCAGTCGGCCATGTTGTGTGTGAAGGGCATGCATCGCCCATTCGTTACATGAACATTAGGACTTCGGAA
>CAXHEV010000028.1:0-14796 GCA_964015875.1 uncultured Candidatus Poseidoniales archaeon | reverse complement strand
TTCTCGACCTCTTGAGCGATCTTTCATCGCAACGTGTCGTCACCTACCGTGGACCTATTTCTTCAGCTAGCCAGGGTATGATTACGACCCTCGGGCCATCGAATCAAAACGCATACCGTAGTTTGGAAGTTGGCGACTGGGGTGAAACTGAAACCGGTGGACTCAGCGGCACTTGCACCGACGATGATATCTATCTTCTTCGTTCCGAAGGTGTTGATTATTCCACTGGTCAATCAACCAACCCCGGAAACAGCGATAACATCTCCATCGTCGAGTATTCCTGTTTGACGAACACGTACCCAGCAACCTACAGCTTCAACACTGCGACCCCACAAACTGGGACGAGCATCATCAACATGAATGTTGAATTCGCAAATGATTTCGATATCGGAGACATTGATGGAGACGGAGAAATCGACGCTATGGTTCTCAACGATGGAAACGTGGAAAACGTCAGTTTCGTGACTTCTGCTTCCTCTGGAAGTTGGTCGACGCCTTCACGAGCTTACTTTGGACCATACATCTCCTACGCCGTCACAGTCGCTGACCTCAATGGTGACGGAGAGCCTGATTTCGTTAACCCAACTGTTGCCTACCAGCAAAACAGTAGTGACTCCGCAGGCGGATCTACCTCGAACTTCTACCTCAACTTCCCAACCACGGTCCAAGTGACCCTTTCGGATGGAAGTGGGTCACATCTCACTCCTCTTTCCTATGAGGCAGGCCGACGACCAAGCATGGTCGAAGTAGGTCAACTTGCAGGTGCCTCGAATTCAGCACCAGATATTGTTGTTGGACACACCAGTTATGATTTCGGTAGCTGGGTGGACAACTTCGGATGGGAAGGGCAATACGATACGATTACCGTTGTCGAAATGGACAACAAAGATCTCGCTGTCACCTCTCTCGAGATCAATCCAACCGACAACTTCTTCGGAATCGTTGGGGAAGGTACGCGTGACATCAACGTCACAGTTACCAACACTGGAATGGACATTCTCAACGGTCAAAGCGCAACACTCGATCTTGAACTCAAGGTTGTTGATGAGGCTTCATCAACCAACAACACAGTTTACCAAATGGATTGGGACGCTCCAGAAGACAAGACCGGCTGTGGTACTGGCTGCAGTTGGGCTTTCGAAGAATACATCGATCAAGCTACAAAATGGCACGAAGAGACTAACCACTCGATCGGTGCTTCTGATGGAAATAACGATCCAAACGTTTCTGCAAATTATCAAAATCCAACCGACTTCATGTGGGCCGGACACTACAAGACCAACACCTCAGGTGGTCTATGGAGCGGGTATGACAAGAACTGGGACGACGCTATGGTCCTCGAAGATGTTGATCTTACAGGCTCCGATCGTGCCTTCATGAGCGTTGAGTTGTTCCAGCACCTCGGTCACGGTGTGCTTGGAAGCGTTGATCAAACAGGCAACTACCTAGCCGGTGATGTTTGGGATGACGTTGCAATGATTGAAATTGGTAGCCCTGAGACCGGATGGGACGTTATCTCCTGCCCACAGGAAGCCTATGTCAGCGGTGCATGCGCCTCAGGTGCCTCGATGTGGGGCGGCTTTGATCTCGACCGTCAATACAAGCAAAACATCGGTGGTGTCGCTGAGGGTGTCTACTACTACGGTGTCTATTCCTTCGGAACCTACTACGGATGGAACAACTTCACCGAAGAGGGCGTAGGTGCATTTGACCTCAGCCCATGGGCTGGAGAAACAGTCGATGTTCGCTTCCGCTTCCGCACTGGATTTACCGGTTCCATCTCTGATGATAACGAAAGCCGTTGGACTGGTCGAGACGGCTACGCAGTAGACAATCTCACGATTTGGAAGCAAACCACTGCCTTCCTTGCGAACCCACAAGTTCAGCAATCCACAATCAACCTGAACAACCTTGGTCCAGGACAAGAGTACACGACTTCGATTACAGCAGACTTGCTCAACGACACAACATACAGAATTTCCGCAAGCCTATCTGGAAACAGTTGGGATGAACAACCGCAGAATGATGAGTTGGTTGGCTATATTACGCCGTTCAACCTTTATGATCCAACCGTAGAAGGCATCGAATACTTCAATCCAGGAGGACTCTATGCAGAAGGTATGTTCGACATCGATGTCACAACCAACAATTATGGTAACACCGAAATGGACTTCGATATCGAGGCGACTGTCTTCTCTGCAACACCATCCGACGTCTACTGTGGAACGCCGACTGCTCTGTGTGAAGAAGACTTTGAAGGTGGTGCAAATGGATACAGGTACACTGAAAGCGCCAACCCGAAGGGTGTTATTTACAACGAAAACACCTGTCAAGACAAGATCTTCAACAACAATGCATACTGGTTCGGTCACCCCTGTGATACTGGAGCAAACGGCTATGGTGATGCTTGGGCAAATGAAACACTAACCATCCCTGACATCGACTTGACTTCGATGAGCGGAGATTTCGTGTCACTCAACTTCGAATACTATGCAGATACATTCTACGGCATTGACTCAGACGGCACTTCAATCGTTGACGTCAACGATTATGCCGCCATGACCCTCGACATCTTACGAGACGGAGCAACCTACTCTGGTGTCTTGGTTGGACAGTGGAATGATTACAACGAGGATGGCACTTGTCAAATTGATGAAGACGGCAATGGACTCGTCAACGCTTCAGAACCAATTGACAATGCTGAAATATCTTACATTGGCGACGATTCAACCACTGATGGTACGGGTGGCAACTACAACGTGTTCTTCAACACGAACGACCTTGTAGCAACCACTTCAATCGACTTGACACACTTGTATGTGTTGAACACTTCAGATGCAAGTTCGATCAACTGGGGCTATGAGTGCATGTCACTCTCTGGCTCGGTTGTTGATATCAACTTCGAATTCCAATCGGACGATGATGGACGGAATGGAATCAATGACGGATTCAAGGGTGTGGCGTTTAACAACATCACATTGCAAGAATTCACCTTTGTCGAAGACAATGCATACATGATTTCCCGCACCAACGTCGACGCTGAAGACCCATCCACAGACACAGTGGCAACCCACGAATTCTTTGCTGGAGTCTACATGATTGAAGTTGAGACAATCTATGACAACACAACTCAAGGTGTGCCTTGGTACAACGTTGCAGAAACTTCGACATCAAACAACATTGAGCGTGTCATCTTCAACGTGGAATCCGTTGATATCACCCTGGGTAAGCCGAACACGCTTTCGTGTTTGAATGACCAAATTCTCGAGTGTGTGATGCCAATTGACAGCTCATACACCCACGACTGGGCCCTCCAAGCCACCAACGGTGTGCTTGCTGGTGACTATGTGTTCAACATGAACATCTACGACGAGACTGCTGGTAGCATGGCCCACACCACGACTGCTGGACCATCACAGTCTCTTGACTCACATCAGAAGATTGAGGTGACATTCACCCCATGGAACGGCTGGATGGACGGCCACACTTACAACATCAGCTTTGATGCAGAACTCGCAAGTGGAGCCGCCTCTGGAAACGTTCGATACTTCCATGCCACCTTTGCAGACCACGTGGATGTCGCCATCCTTTCGGACACCTCTGTTCGAACCAACGCAATCAAGGAAGATCTGAACATCTTGAACATGTCTTACACTCAATATACCATCAACGATTGGGATGAGTACCTCGATGCAGGCTGGTTCACTCACTACGACAAGATTGTATTGCCTTGGCAAGATGACATCGCAGCAAAGGACATTGAGAACGGTGGCCGTGGATATTACCAGAAGTTGGGATCAACTGCTCACCGAACCACGCTTGAGGGCTTCATGTCTGCGGGTGGTACAATCCAAGCTCACCTCGGGCCACAAGGAAGCCAAATCTACGGTGTAGACCAAGGCCTCAATGGACGACTGCCATTCGGACTTGACGTGCAAAGCCGAAACACTCCTGAGTCTCGAATTGACTTCTCTGGAACTGATTTCGCTGACCCGTACCACCCATTGATGGATAATGTTGACATCAACGCCTTCCAAGGATTTGATGCTGATTCAACAGTTGCTCAAGCAGTCCTCAACACCAAGTCAGTCAGCGCAAACAACGTCCCTGTGACCTGCAATGGATACATGGAAGATGGCGGTTATTTCCAGCGCTTGATTCGTGATGCTGATGACATCCAAGACACAGTTCTTGGTGTGTGCAGTTACTACTCCGGTGGAATGATTATCTCTACAATGGATGTTTCGACCCACTCTGAGCGTGCTGACAGCGCAACGCTACCATTGCTCGGAAACATGCTCAGCTACCAAGTGACACCTTACCCAGAAGGGTTTGGTACACTCGGAAACGGATTGGACTTGAAGATTAATGACCAAATCCCTGGAATCAACCCGAGCACAGGTGGATACGAGTTGCGCTACATGAAGAGTGACGCTGACTTGACATTCTCCTACACCACGACCACAACTGAGACCCTCCACACCGACTGGATTGTTTCCGGACCAACTTCGTGGGACGGTTCAACCATGGCGACTGGAATGACCGGTCACACCACAGAAGCAATGCCTGTCATGAACTTCTGTAAGATTGATCTTTCCTCTGCAACAGGCTGTGCCCAGGGCGAACAATGGGTCATCACCCTCATGCTTCACGATGATGCTGGTCACGCCCGTGTTATCGAAGTGACAGTGGAAACCAATGATGTCTACGCAGACGAATACCGGCCAACCGCTGAAGCAATGATCGACATGCGAGATGAGTACTCAGACCTCGTGGAATACGTCGGAACCAAGACAGTTTCCAACACCGAGTGGGCAGTGAATCGAATCATCCTCGATGAGGATGGTGAAGTCACCATCCACTTTGATGCCAGCAACTCAACCGACTTGGATGCGCTCGAAGGCAGTGGAATTGAATCCTATGAATGGAAGGTTCTGTTTGATGCTCCATACGGAGATGACTCCTTCAGCCTCGACGGTCATACCTTCGAGCAAAACGCTGCCAGTGATGGCGCATGGGCTTACACCTTCCGAAACGTTACTGTTGACCCAAGCGGCACAACTGAGAATCAAATCAGAATTGAATTGATTGTCTACGATAAAGCAGGTAAGTTCTCCGAGAAGTACCGAATGTACTTCGTTGTTGTACCAGACGGCTTCGGTGACGAAGAACCAGTGGTCCAACTCGATGCTTCACTCAACGCTTCTCGAGTAGACACCGATACCGTGACCATCTCAGGAACTGTCCTTTCGGGTGCAGAAAATGGTGATGTCTATGTCGAAGCCGCTTTCGTTGAGACCGACTTTGATGCCAGCGCTGTGGACAAGTATAACCTCGGCCTTGCAGGTGAATGGGACCGTACCAACAAGATTGGTGACACTGAAACATTCGACCTCACACTTTCGTTGGACGGCAAGTACACCAACAAGTCCCAAAGTCAACGTATCTTCATCAAGATCTACGAAGGCGATGATGAACGGTGGGTCACCATCAAGTGGATTGAAATCCAACTTCCAGCATGTCAAGGGCTTGAGGCAGACGCCGAAGCACTTGCTGCAGGAGGAGAGTTCATCCTCAACGCTGACAACGAATGTGAGTGGAGTGGCGCTTGGACCTTCGAGAACGGAGAATGGATTGCACCTGCTCAAACTGGAGATTCTGACGGCACAAGTAGCGGTCTAGATGCCACCACCATCGGCATAGGAATCGCAGTACTGCTCGTGGTCATCATCCTGACTTTGGTCTTCCTAAGAAAGGGCGGTGCAGGTGGCGATGATACCATCAAGGACTTCGCAGCAAGCTCCGCAGGCTATGGTTCCGCACAACTCGATGCAACAGAGCAATATGTCCAGCAACTGATCGCTCAGGGATACCCCGAGGAAACAGCACGAACCTATGCTCAACAATATGCCGCCCAGGCAGCAGGTGCAGCAGCGCCGGCAGCAGCGGCACCTGCAGCGGATAATGCGGTGTACCAACAGTACTACCAGCAATTCGTTTCACAAGGCTATGATGAAGCAACAGCGGCTCAATATGCACAGCAATATGCAGCCCAGTATGCGCAATCTCAGCAGTAAGCAGGGCGAGTTTACACCAGCCACGTTTGGCATGCATGAGCGAAAGCAACGCATGAATATCGCAAATGTTACTGTTTCTCACGAGTCTCAAGCACATAGCGCTCGTAGGCGAGAATACCTTTGCCTTGGATCCATATACGTCTGAATTCAAAACGGATGATCATTGAGAGTAACCGTCCGAGGGTGTTGACGCTGAGGCCAATCGCAGTGGAAAGCCCTGGCCAGCCAACGGCAGTAAAGCCAAGCGATTTCAGTACCTTTGCCATGGCTGGATTTTTGGTACAACACAACACGAGAGGGCCCTCAATCTGCTCTACTGAGGTGCGGATGAGGTTTTTCCCCACGCCCTTGCCACGATGGGCTGGGTCAACAAGAACTGTTGAAATTTCCACATGAGAACCAACTTTTCTCATTTCCGCGAAGGCTATGAGTTGACCATTATTACGTAATGTTGAGCAAAAACCATCGAGGGCCTGCTTCTCTTTTCGCTCGCTCTTCGGCGGGCGAACCTCTAACTCTGAAGCGAGCATCGACCTGAGCCAGACACAATCCTCCATGTCAGGAACTAACTGGGAGAACCTAAAGGGATTCTGCCGGTTCAAAGGTCCGTTGAATCCTACGAAGCTTTGTGGTTGAAGGAACATGTGTGTAGGCGACCACATTGATGTTCGCAGGTTTGACCTTTTTCGCCGCCCATAATGATTCAAAACCCTTCACTGAACAGTCTTCCAATCCGTCTGGGAGCAACTGAACCTCGATGCTTCCAGCTGATTTCTGAATGGCACAAAAGGCAGTGATATCAGGATGCATTTGCATCACTGCTCTGCGTATGAAGTCAGGGACAATCTTCTCGTAGCCCCCTTCGTTTTCCTTCTCTAGGTAGAAGACATCGTCTTGACGTCCCATAACTGCCTCGATTGATTCCCTTGCGTCTCCACATCTGCATTGGTGTTGTGATGCAACGAGGATGTCGTTGAGCCGGTAGCGTATAATCGGCTGGGTTTTTCTCTTGAAATCCGTAATAATCGGATGAAACCAACGCTTTTCTTCATCAACCCATTCTTTCTGGATGACCATCATCCCTTCATTGAGATGTAAGGTTCCATATTCGCATGTTGCAGCAATTTCCCCTTCCGTCGAGGAGTAAAACTGGTGGACAATCTCGCCAAAATGTGCTTCAATGATACCACGATCTATGTCGTCCAGTACTTCGGCTGAGGATATAATTCGTCGCGGTTTGAGTGTGGTCTTCTCATCCGCAAGGTACCTCAGGACGCTCGGTGGGCCGATGAGGACATCCACTTGGTCGCGTAGAAGTTGTTGATGAATCTCAGCGAGAGGGAGCATCAAATCGTAAAAGCAGAATTGTATTTTCTTGGAACCAATCGACTCGAAGGTGTTGGAATTTGCTCGCAAAATCAATCCAATCTTGTGTCGTCCGAATATTGATCCACCAAGCCCACGCTTGAGCATGAACCCTGCCCACCCTGTTTGTTCTGCCTCACTGATGAAATGCATGCCCCTCGAACCACTTGTTCCGGATGAATATCCGATTGAATAGGGTCCAATCTTGGGCGAGAAATCTCGGCTTTTTTCAGCCCTTTGTGCGAGGTTTCGAGCCTCTTCAACGTTCAACCTTACCGTAAGGAAATCATCTAAATTTTCCATCATGATCTTCTTATCGATCAGAGGAAAATCCTCCCAGTGTTCATCCTCAAAGCCTTCCCAGTGCCTTGCATAGAACGGTGAACGTTCTCGGACATAGGCAATGTGCTTTCGTATGCCTCTCTTTTGACGTTTCAAAATCTGCTTGCGTGATTTGAATTTCCTTGGTGTGCTGATGTAGCGCATCAAGGTTCCAATCTTACTCATTTGAGTTCCTCCACACCTTGCTCAAATGTCATTTCAGGCCTCCATTGGAGCGCTTTCTTTGCTCCGGAGATGTCCAATCGAAGGCTTTGCGTAATCTGCCTTAGCCCATATGGCGTCAATCGAGGCTCCCATGGTTTTCCTGGAATCAGTGATGCAATAGCGACAGAAGTGTATGCAGCGAAGGCAACCATCAACATTGGAACTGAACGTCGTCTCATGCCTTTGCCATGCCGCTCTGCATACGCTTTGAGGATCTTCTCAAAGCGCCGCGGGTCACCGTTTGAGATATTGTAGAATTTCCCCCATGCCTCATCTTCCGCGACAAGTGCCGCCTCGACAGCATCGAGAAAATTACTCAGGCATGTGACATCAATCAACGCATCCCCTTTACCAACAACGGTGTATTTGCCTTTGCTGACAAGTCGTTTTAATCGCGGTAAGAGTGTTTCGTCACCAATTCCGAAGACGGCTCTTGGTCGTAACCCAATCCATGTTTTTGACGGCATGGTTGCTGCTACACATTCCGCATCGTACTTGCTCGCACCATAGGGATGCTTTGGTCTCTTCCGAGGTGTTTCGTCACCGTGGGCTACCGCATCGTTATTGCCGTCAAACACCGAAGCAGAAGATACCACAATCACCCGAGGCCCTGAACTTCCCACCGCCTCGAAGATATGCTCTAAGCCTCTTACATTCGTAGAAAAAAACTGTTTCTTCTTGCCAAAAGGGGCAGCATAGGCGGCACAATGGATAATGACATCCATATTGTTGGTATGTGATTTCAGAGCCTCAAGATTGAGAAGATCGCACCCATGTATTTCGAGTCCTCTCGATTTGAGGAGTTCTATCTTCTGTTGTGATCTTCCGATACCCTTGACAGAATGCCCTTTTGATTTGAGGCGCTGCATGACTGCGGACCCAAGTGAGCCGGTTGCTCCCGTGACGAGGATGTTCAAGCAATCACCCCTTGAACTGGCAAAAATGAGATGCGCCTCCACATCAGGACAGAAGCTGCGGGCCATGCTAAAGCAATGAACCAAGCAAGCCACACTGGCAGGGATGGTGGACCCGCTACATCCACTGGAATCTCGGTGAATCCAGCATCACCATCGACTTCAAGCCAGATTTCAATGGTCTGATCACCAGCATAGGGGAAATTAACCTGAGATTCCCACAGACCATAACCTCCTGGGTTCTCAAACAACGTCTTCATCTTTACTTCACCACGCTCATCAGGGTAGACGAGGGTCACCCAAACATCATCGATCACCGCAGATTCATTTTCGGCTGGAAGAATGCTCACTTCAACAACAGTCTTCGCTTTTGGTGGCCACATCATAAACTCAACCCAAACATAGGTATCATTGACGTCGATCAAGTAGCGCATTGGGGCATCAAAACCATCCCCTTCCTCGCTAAAATGGATAGCATGGGCACTTGCCAACGGGGCGCTCATGGAAAGAAACACTAACATGAGGACGACCAAGGCAACGGATTTCTTCTTTCGAACAGGCTTAATCCCTTGGCTTGACGTTCGTAGAGCCAGCCTTTCGATGGCTGGACCTAACCCCTGTGTGATTGGCCAAATCAACCACAAGATTGCTGCGCTAAGGAAGACCGAAAGCACCGAGTTAAGGATGCCAACTTCGACGGGGGTGTGTTCGATAAATGTGGGAAGCCAAGCCACATCGACCGCCAAAACGAGAGGAATCAAGATTCTTTTATCAGTGATTGAAGTGAATTTCGAGACAATGAACACTGCAGGGAAAAGCAACCAAGGCAGGCAATTTGCTGCATATGTGGTGTGGGGTGCTCCAGGCCTCAGAACATGCTCTTCGGTCATGAACGAGGTCACCAAGAACGGTACCAACACCAAGAAGAGGACCTGTGATCCAAGCATGACGCCTGAGAGACGCAACACGCCATGCCTTCCGAGCCAGCGCTCGCCAAGTGGTAGGAAGGTCATCAAGACCGCACCTGCAAAGACAAAATGCAAAATGAGTTGGAAACTGAATATATCCAGAGTCGAGACACGAGGGTCGAGAAAATTAGCAAACGCCAGATGGAAATGATAGACTAGCGCCCAAAGAGTTCCAAGAACAATGACATTAATCCAATGAGGAGTTTGATCCTTCATTTTATGCTTAAGTTCGAGTGCAAGCACCAAGGTCGCTGCTTCAACAAGCATTCCACCAGCAAAAGTCCAAACATGTGGAGGGGTAATTATGGTCGTGTCGACACCATAACTTGCATGCCAATAGTCATCAAACAGCCCTCCAATGGTGAGTGTAAACATGCCTGTGCAAAGCATCCAGATGCTTGCCGGGGCGTAAAATGGACCTAGTTTTAGATCTGAACCCACTTTATGTGGTTTGTAAAAACTGTTCCAGATGAGGTATCCAAACAAAAAAACTGCAGTCGGTACAATGCCTGCGAAAATCATCAAATGAGGGGGCGTCAGCAGTTTGTCCCTTCCCACGTCTGTATGCCATTGTAAATCAACAGCCAGTCCAAATCGTGCTACAATGTGATAGATACAGAGCATGATGAGGAAACTCAGGAGGAATAGGTCCTCCTTCGACCTCCTTACAGTCATACTCATCGCCCCCAGTGGGCGGATGTAGTCTTACCTGTTCTGTCGATAATTCGATGGGTAAAGGAATCGGTTTTACGATCCAACCGTTGATGGAATGCATGCATATGCTCTCCCGACAACCAGCTCTGATGGCCAGAATATTCGCGGTCTGTTTCGTGTACTGGTTGAGGTTGGTATTCGCCATATTCAATCGAAATATTGGCTTTTTTGTTGTGATCAAAATGCGATATAATCATCCGTTCTGGGTCGGACTTTGTTTCATCAAATGAAACCCTTTCAAGACGTGGGCCAGTGCCTTCCAGTGCGAGAATGGCAACAAAACAATGTGGCGTGTGGTTCCATTCAGTTTGTTTGTTAGGGCGCTCATCACCAACACATAGTATCGCATATTTCCCACTGAACTGTGGTAACAGATCGGCAATTGCATCGAGGGCAACATGAGCGCTGCAACTTCCATCACTGACATCGAAAGCGAAGCAATGAGAACTCTCTTGAGTGAGTGTTGTGCATTTGAGGTTTAGCGCTCCTTGCAGGTGTGTTGCAAATGCTGGCTCAGTCCTGAAATGCTGCCTGTAAATACCACTGTGAACGATAAGTGCAATATCATTCAAGTCAATCGATGCTTCTTCCATGGCAGAGGATACCAACTTCACGCAGGTCTTCAGTAAACGGCCTTTGCCCAAAGGACTGGCTTTCCATGAACGCATCACAACCATCCTTCAACCCCCTTGGGTAGGTGGAAATGCAAGGCAAGCATAGCAAGACCAGAGCCAAACGACACTAATATCGCTGTTTCATCTTCCTTGAGATGACCGGCTTCACGGGACATTTCAAGAAGAACACCATGGCTTGTTGATGCAGTATTGCCGATGTCTTTGCTGTCATTGTGAAGGAATTTAATCGAACCAACAGAATCCTCTGCAATCTTGGCACCCTTCATGACTGCCTTTGGCGTAGTTGGGTGGGAATAGACATGATCGATTGAACTCCATTCTAACTCCATGTGCTTCATGGACCGCTGTAAAAAATCACTCAGGTTGTCAAGCACCGCTAATTGTAACTGCTTTGCCTTTGTTCTCATTTGGGGCCCAGGGCGTTCGCGGGAAGCTTCACCTATGCAGTGATTATTGTACTGAGCAAGTGTAAATGGTTCACTGAAGATCATTCGCTTGGCATCCTTACACGGGCCAACAACGTATGCTGCCGCACCATCACCAACAGTCATCGAAGCAATCGCTTTGCTATGCAACCAGAGATTCTTGCTCTTTGCTTCATCAATTAATGAGGTGATGTGCTCTCCTGAAACAATGAGCGCATGTTGAATTTTCCCCGCTTTAATTTTGGCTTCAGCAATCATCAATGCCGTCATCATGCTCGAGCAAGCGTTAGCGACATCGAAGGTTTGAGCCTCATGTATGCCAAGATGTTCGGCGATCAATGTTGCAAAACTTGGTGAAACATGCTGGTGAAGTTCGGGCGAAAGCTGGCTCACTGAACAACTGATGACGAGATCAATTTCGTCGCATGGAATTCCGCAGCGCTCCAGCGCTTTTTCGCCAGCCCTGAGTGCAAGTTCAAGGCTCCCCTCATTTTCTGCTGCTTCTCTGTGGGCATTAATTCCAGTCAATCGCTTGAATTCGATTGAAGCCGGGAGGTCCCCCAACTTTGCGAATGATTCGGTCAGAATTTCCTTTTCTGGTAAATACCCCGCGAAGGCGAGGATTTGCGCATGCCTGCCCCCGTCTACCATGCCGAAGAATACTCTATTGTTACTAAAAAGGTTCGACCGGACAACACTGGACAAAACCCACTTAGGCACTCATTCCAATGGCTGTGTTCGATGTGCTCTGGTGCAATGGTTCTTCGATAGCAGTGAGTAACATGGTGAGATTTGAACACATCAGAAGGGCTAACATCACCTCGAATGGGAGATCATTCATACGGAAGAAGGCGAAGTATGATGCGACAAGAAGGGTCGATGCAAGCAAATTAATTCTGTAGCCCCAAAGTTTCTGATCACTGATGAAACCAAGGCCAATGGTTCCCGCGATGCCGATACAGAAGACGATCAGTCTGTCCGCATATGTCCCGTTTAATTCCATCAGTAGGTACTGGATGTAAATGGTGAAAAGAAGAATGCCGTGGAGTACAATATGGAGGTTTGAAATTCTAAATTTCCCTTGAACAGGGGCTTCAATTTTGACGCCCATCCAGCGGAAAATAGGGATAAGATTACCCCAGAACACATTGGTGGTTCCAAGAGGTTGATCGGTTCCAAATTGTACCGGAGTATGCTCCTCTTCCCTTTGGAATGTACCAAACATTTTGTCCCACAGCACGAGCGTGCCTCCAAAATTCTTGTCGATGTAAATCTCTTGCCTCCCATGGTGAACCCGGTGATGCGAAGGTGTAATCATGATGTGTTCCAAGAAACCCGACTTCTTGACAATGCCATTGTGGTTGTAAAATTGGATGACGATGTGCGTGCTTGCAACGAGAACGAAAATTTCCGTCGGTATGCCTGCAATAGCCATGAAACTGTAGAATGGAAGGGCTGAGATAGAAGAAAACCACGCGTTTCTGATGCCGAGAGAGAGGTTGAAATGTTCACCTTCATGATGTACATTGTGCAGTGCCCACAACACAGGGAATTTGTGATGCATACGATGGAACCAATAGAATCCAAAGTCCCAGCAAATAAAGGCAATAGCAACTGTTGCCCAGTAAGGGATGCCTTCGAACAGTCTGAATGGTGAATGAAGCCAAATGTAGTAGTATCCAACGATCTCAAAACCACGGAAGATCCACATGATGAGATGGCCTGAGTTGAGATTGTAAATCATCTCCTTCCAAGGAGCCTGTTTTTTCATTGCGAATTTGGTATACAGTCCTTCAGAGAGCATCAATGTGATGAGTATGGTGTTCACAGCGACTAATTCACTTGAAATATCCATCATACCACCATGTGCGCATCAATAGGCCTGCATTGCTATGGTTATCTGTCGATACTTTGAGTGTTGTCCCGGCAAAAAGCGATTGCACCCATTGACAAATGAGATGCTAACTCACTCTTCTTCATTCCATGACTCAAATTTTTCTTCCTCTTCTTCTTCGATGAATCCAAGGTCATCCAAGTGGGATTCGAAATCAGGGAGGCTGTGCTTCCAACCTCCAGGTAGTTTTGTGTTATCGTCAATGATTTTCAACATACGTTCCTGCCATGCTTTGGGTTTTCGTTGCATGATGTACACGTACAAAACGGAGGTTCGAATGTCTTCAGAAATGACAACATAGCCACTCGATGCCTCAAAATTCATAGCTCTTAAAAGATTGAATGCAGGACGGTTGACCCTTCTGAAAATACGACGGCTGAACCTCATCCCAATGAGGACGGTAGCGAAAATCATCAGCGTTGTGAGACAAAACCCACCCCAGCCTTGGCCGACAAAACGGTTCGAAAAGAGAACTTCTAACAAAAGAATTGGAACTGTTGCTATCATGAATAAGAAACTCTCTGAGACTGGAGGTTTTCTCATCTTCAACTCGATGGCGCCCCAACCATTGTGGTGTCGTTCCCAAGGCTTGAAAAATTCACGTTCATCTTGCATCGATGCCGACAATACCATGCCGTGCAATTGGCTAATTTTGGCGTATTGCTGCCCACTCACGTCCATGTTTTCGTCAGTGATGGCCTCGAGTCGGTATCTGGCCTCTGTGTATAGGCCCATGTCTGCAAGTAATGTTGCTTGTTCGACAAGCGGCGTCACTTCCGTAGGCATATGATGTCGCAGCTGTTGCCACCATGCCAATGCTTCATCCAAAAGACCGAGTTCATCGCTCAACAATCTTCCACCAAGGAACCACATTGCCGTGCGTTCAGGATCAATGGCGATGATTTTCTTCACTGCGGATAAGGACTGAGCAGCTTGCTTCAAGGTTGGCTTTTCCCCTTTTGGAGGCAGTGCTGCTTCTGCACACAGTTGCCAAGCATCCACATGGAGTGGTTCAGCCTTGACTGCTAACCGTGCAGAGGCATATGCTTGCTCAAAGTCGCCCTCATCATAGGCTTCGACGGCATCGAGGTAGTGGTCTTCAGCACTCATTTGAAACACCCTTTTGGTTCCGAGATCAATCTTCTTTGTCCCTACCCATCAAGTCGCGAGGTGGTCGGTTGTGAGCATGGCCTGAGCCTTTACCACGGGCCTTTCGGAATTCACGAGGTTCACGACGGGGAGGTCGTCGGTCATCGCC
>CAXHEV010000027.1:0-15666 GCA_964015875.1 uncultured Candidatus Poseidoniales archaeon | reverse complement strand
AGTCTATGGCCAAGTTGCAGTATTTCCCGACGTTATTGCTGGTTTCAATCGATGAAGTCGCCCAAGACCCCGATTTATTGGTTGAGTACATGAGATTCGAATTGTCATCACGATAGAAGACGATGTGCGCCTTATCATTGCTGTCGATGACGATGCTGCCGTAGTGTGCTGAATCACCTGAAGTGTAGACGCTTGAGGTGCTGTTGAGGACACCCGAAGACCAAGCGGTCCAGTTGAATGTGATTGGAGTCATCGCCGTATTTTTTACCACCTCGAGATAATCTACACTTGCCATGAGTTCCCAATCGACGCCCATTGAAAACGTGGTGAAGGCTGAGGTGTGGGAGGTGTTCGCCCAAACGGTGTATTCGATAGGCGCTGAGAACGCAGTTGGCGTTCCATAGAGCGTACCGTTGTCAACACCTAACAGCACGCCCGTTGGAAGGGCTGGTTCGATCTCAAATTGTGGGCGATGAGTGAAACTTCGAACGGCTGCATGGGCCGAGTCTTCATCAGTTCCTCCAATGTGATATGCGATATGTAAGTCGCCGTTTGCATTGATGGTGGAAGACATGGTGCCATCAATTGAATCATTACCAACGACAAGTGTGCGCTCCCACTGTCCACGGGCATTCGACATGTAGAAGATATCATCTTCAGAGACGTCAGAATACACAACATGGGGGATGTCAAACCGATCTAAGTCAAGATAGATATTGTTGACAGACCACGTTCCTGTGCCATTGGCATCCAAAGTGGTTGTCACCCATGAACCGCTCTGATTGGTCTTATACTCGACCTCGCCATCGCTTCGGTAGGCAATGTGCAAATCGTCGTTTGAATCGATGGCAAGTGAAATGCCAGTACCAGTTTTTAGAGAGGAGTCAAGCGTTGAGAGAGCCCATGAGGAGCCCATCTTGTGAGCATACTTGAGATCGTCTGCCCAATCCTCTTTGTAGGCGATGTGAGGTTTGTCGTTGGAATCCACCGCGATGGAGGCAAACCTGCCAGCATCTCCTGATGTGTCGATGGTGGTGTTGGTCCAGGTGGAGCTTCCCGATGTTTTTGTTGCGTAGCGCAACTCATCTTCAGTTTCCGCATAGTAAGCGACGTGGAGGCGATCTTGACTGTCGATCGCTATCGTCCCGAAGGTGCCAACGTTGTTTCGCCCGTCGATGGTGGTGGTGGACCAACTGCTGTAGGCAATGGCGGAGGCGAGTGGTTTTGTGGTGTACTTGAAGTCCTGAAGCGTCTTGTCAAGGTAAACAATGTGGATGTTGTCCGAACTGTCAAGAGCGATTGAACATCCATGGCCGACATCACCTGTGGTGTCCAACGTCGTTGATTGCCATGAACCTGAGGCATTGGTCGAATAGTGCAGATCTCCGTCGGTACTCACGACCTTGGAACAAATGTGAACCGCGCCGTTTGAATCGATTGCAATTTCCGAGCCACGGCCCACATCGTTCGTTGTGGCGATGACGGTTTGCTCGGTGGCGAGGTATGGGGACGTGTAGGTCAACTCATGCGGCGTCATGGTCACGCCAACCTCAAGCGAAAGGGTTGAGGGTGAAGAGGAGAGCGTAGTGTAAGTGCATGAACCATCGGCAAATATGGCATTGCTGTTGTCATTGATGGCAATAGAATCCATACAGCCAGAAATTGGGTCGCTCATCGGACTGTAGGTCCAAGAGACGCCTGCTGTCCAAGGGTCTGCGTCATCAGCGTCGTACGCCCCCGCCTTGAGAATATGCAAATGTGAGCCCCACTTTGGTCGGAAATCATCGTTGTCGGGATCGACCAACATTTCTCGAATGGTGGTACTGTGGAGCGAACTGATGTTCTCAAGAACAACAGGTTCATCTTGATCTAGAGTGTTTCCAATGCCGAGTTGGCCAACATAATTTCGACCCCAGCATGCCACGGAACCGTTGGCAAGTCGGGCGCATACTTGTTCCAATCCCGAAGTAAGATCAACTGCGAATGAACCAGTTTCAAAATGAACAGATGAAGCTGGTGAGGTACTATCGATGTTGGTGTTGATGCCCAATTGGCCGTAGGCATTGTCGCCCCAACATCGAACGGAACCGTTGTTTAACAATGCGCATGAGAAGTATTCACCCGCAACGACCTTGATTGCCGGATTACCCAAAGACTGAGTGGCTGTCAGTGAGGTTTTCTGCGTTGTGGACCCGATGCCAAGCTGGCCTTGTTGATTTCTACCCGTGCACGCAACATCTCCATTGTCGTAAACAAAACATGAATGATGTTTTCCGATGCCCAGAGAAGCAACATGCCTTCCCGATGGCACGGGCACATAGGTTGGAATACCGTTGTTAGCAGTATTGCCCAAACCTAACTGACCGTAATTATTGTACCCCCAGCAGGAAACTGAACCGTTGTCCAATAGTGCGCATGTGTGAAGGTGACCAGATTCTATGTCGACTGCATAGCGGCCAGTTCCGAAATCGACGAAATTGGGTGAGATTTTGTCTACTGTTGTGCCGTCTCCAAGTTGGCGATATTGGTTGTCGCCCATGCAGTAGACCGATTTATTGTCCAGTAGAACACAGGTATGCAGTGCTCCGAGTGTCACTTTGATTGGCGAACGACCAGTTCCCAAATCAACGAATGTTGCCGCCCCTTGATTGGTTGTGTTGCCAAGACCAAGTTGACCTTGAGGATTCCATCCCCAGCAACTCAAAGAATTATTATCAAGAATTGCACAACCATGGTGCGCAGCAATGCCGCCATGGGCTATTGATGTGGCAGTCCGCCCAGCCCCCAAATCGACCCATGTAGGATCTTGGGCTGCATCAATACCAGCCGTACTGCTGTCGCCCAAAGCGCCCAGCCAATTATCACCCCAACAGAACGCAGAGGAATTTGAATAAAGGGCGCATGCATGAAGCGCCCCTGCAGTCATTTTGTCTTGTTGACCTTGGACATAACCATTCCAATTCATCCAATCGATTCCTTCAGGCAGTGGATTGACAAAGACATCGTCTGAGCGATGATCAGCCATTGAATCCACAGCGTTGTAGTGGATTGTGGAGTTCTTGTTGTTGATGCCGGCATCGGTCAAGACAATGATGTCGTTCTTGCTTGCTGATGAGTCGAAGACAGTATTGTTGTGGATGTTATGATAATCACCCTTGACCATGAGTCCGCCCGCAGCGTTCCAAATCACGTTGTGGTGCATGGTGCCGTTGCGCCCTTCGCCGATTTGACCAATTGGTGCATCAAACCGAATACCATACTTGATGATGTCATGAATCCAGTTGTAAGCGATCTCAGCACCAGGGGATTCTGCTTGCATGATCTGAACCACTGCGCCATCGGTTTGCAGATGGCCGACGTCCCAGACTTCATTGTAGAACACCTTGGGTGCATCTCCGATGGAGAGCACCGATGATGCACCGGTCAGGTGAACGGTGTTGTTGGTGAAGTACATGTCGCGGCCGCCCTCGTAGATGGTCACCATCAATCCCTTCTGGTCGGCAGCCGACCAGTCGATGGCATGGAAGTAGGAATTGTTCACCGTATTGTTGTGCGATTGACCGGCTGAGCCTTGGAATTCAATAGCGCCACCGTCGGTGTTGGTGATGGAGATGTTGTCGACAAAGCTGTTGGTGCTCCGATAGAAGCGAGTCATCCATCGGTCGTCTTCGGATTCCCCTGCAATGCCCAATGCCCGCTTGGAGGTGCTTGGGTATTCAAGGGTAGAATTGGTAAAACTGCACCCAGCACATTCGTTGAAGTTCACCGTGGTTCCAAAGAAATCGATGCCTTGAATGGTCACACCATCAGAATTTTCGACGCTCATCGCAAACGGTTGGACCTTGACTCGAAGGTCCAAATTGTTCGCATCCTGTCCGCTTGGCGTTTTGTAATGCAAACGGTTGTTGGCATTGTTGAACCACCATTCGCCGTCAGCGTCGATGAGTTCGCGCTTCCCTTCGAGGAAGTAAGCGTGGTGCTTGGTTTTCCAACCAACGCCGTTTCCATCGTAAGCAAACGTTCCGTTGGCTGAATTCCAGTCGGTGATGACACGACTGTTCGTGCGGAATGAACCCAGATTCATGACCGCAATGGCTCCTACTGGATTGAGTCCAGTTGCATTGATTGTTTCATTGAGGCCTGTATGAACACCTGTTTCAGGACCGGCGTCGGTAAGCCAACCTACGGTGTAAGCATTGTTTGAGCCGGTGAGTGTTCCTTCAGCCCAGTACGATCGATTGAAGACGCTCTCGTCTGAGAATTGAGCGTTTGGCCAGCGAGCCGGGACTTGTTCATCATAAGACAAAAACAACTGCCAACCATCAACTGGTAAAGTCACTTCTTGGATGCCATCGCTGTCTGCAGTGGTCCATGTTGCGTCCATATCATCAGCGATGCTTTGCGTACCGTCGAACACCACACGTGCACCGTTGGCGGCCCGAATCAACAGGTTATCTTTTCCATCGACAGTGACATTTTCGTGATACTGTCCGCTGTACAGGACAATTTCATCGCTTGATGAAGATTCGTTGAGTGCGTCAGAAAGTGTTGCTTTTGGACACGACCATGTGCCATCCCAAGCGTCTGAACCATTGACTGGATCGACATAGATTGCCTCGCCGCTGGCCCGTGTGATAAACGCACAACCTGCTCCGACTGCCGCTACATCATTGGCATCTGCCAACGGTGAACGGTTTAGTTCGACGATGCCAGCAGACAGTGACATGGTGACCATCAAAGCAGCCAAAAATATGGATTTGAAAGATTTGGAAGTGAAGATGCTCAAAATGACTCCGCCTCCCCTTAAGGGGAGGCACCCTATTCAGACCTAAGGATGAATCCTATCATGATAGGATGCTCTTTCAAATTACGCATCTGGCCAAATTGATTTGGGCTCATTCGGCCAAGCGTTTTTCTTGACATCGAAACCGAGGTCTCGGAATTTCTTCCTGGCTTTTCGCCAAACTGGAAGCATGTAGCCAACCTTCGAACGTTCAGAAAAAGTCCAATGCCATGGGCATCTTGGCACCCTGGCGACCCAGTGTTGGAGAAGCGTATGATTCAGTTCGTGATCCATGCCTCCTGGCATCACCCAAGAGGTGATGTTGAGCGCGCCCGCTGAACCACGAGTTTCAGACCATGCAGTCATTTCAAGACCTCTCAATGGCCCGTCGAGAAGACGAATACCAAGGGTTCGAGTGGACTGTGCCATCGGCATGATAATGGCAAAGCGATCGACGAGTCGAGAACCTTCGTGCCGTTCCATCGACCAACCTGCTTCTTCCGCAAGGAGACGCAGGGTCTTAATGGCATGAACCGGTGAGACGCTGACCTCCAAATCGGTGGTGGCTCGTCGGACCATGGCATGTCCAGACGACAACTTGGCATCAACGCTTTGATGCAAATTTTGTCATGCAGCCTGTCGGCTGTGTGGAGTTGTTTCGATCAAACGTTTCCGTTTGGTGATGCGTGTGCACGGCTAGCCCACAGTCCCGCCCCAAAGGGCGAGGTGTTCCGCGGGAGGGACCGAATCGGACAACCGCGCATCACGAGGCTACGCGTGCAAGACGCGTGTCCTTGTGCGCTCGGCGGCGCTCGATACCTGTTTCAACCGAAAAGGGATCCAAGACCGTCGAAACCGCCAGCTTCTTCTTCTTCCTCTTCCTCTTCTTCAGGGGCAGCGGCTTCCGAAGCACCGCCAGCTGCAGGAGCAGCGGCAGCAGCAGCAGGGGCAGCAACAGCTTGGGTCATTGCATCAGCGATGTCGACACCGGCAAGCGATGCAACGAGTGCCTTCACTCGAGCGTCGTCAGCGGTCACACCAGCAGCCTTCAAAATGGCGCTGATTGTCTTTTCGTCAATGTCTTTTTCAGCAGCGTGCAGTAGCATTGCAGCGTATACGTATTCCATATTTTTTCACCTCATTTGTGGTTCAACCGAATAGATCTCCGAGTCCGCCGAAGCTTTCCTCTTCTTCCTCTTCTTCCTCTTCTTCGGCTTCGGTTGGTGCCTCAGAAGTGCTTTCAGAAGCACTTGCAGCGGTTGCGGCAGCGGATGCTGCTGCGCCCAGCATGGTTGCAAGTTCTTCATCGAGTGCGTCGCTGTCAAGTTGTCCAGCAACAGCCATAGCGCTGTTGTGGGCTCGTCCAACGAGATGTGGCATGGTGTCTGCAGTTGCGATTGCAGCTTCCAATGCAACGGCCATTGCCTCTCGGCTGGCCTTTGCAAGAATTGTTGGCATGGTTTGGCTGGTGAACCATGTAATGTTGCAAGCGAGATTGAATGCGCCAGCAGCATAGCTGACCAAGTCTGTCTCAAATTGCTCGTAATCGATATCGAGGGTGCTTGGCTTGAACAACGTTCCATCTTCAAGAGTACCGCAAAGTCGCAGACCCGTGACGATTGGGTTGATTCCAATCTTTGAGAGCATCATACCCATCTCGCCTTCGAACACATCGCCTTCTTCGAGGACAACAGTTCGCTTTTGGATTTGGACAGAACCACCCATGATTTTAGCAGGGATTCCGACCGAGTTGAGGTCACCAACTATTGGACCTGGTGGCATACCGGTGTCCATCTTCTCAACAACAATTTGGTGAGGAGCGATGTCGCCTTCTTTAGCGGCACGGCCAGCTTCAGTCTTCTTGAGTTCAGTGAAGAGTTCGAACGAGTTCAAACTCGAGGAGGACACAAGTGCTGGTTGCACTGCGCCTTCAAACAACGATTCGATGTTCTCTGCATCATGGCCAACTTGCTCCCAAGCAAGGCGCATCAAACGCTTCTTTGCAACTTGAATGCTCATGTCGGTTCGAAGTTGGGCACGCATTCCAAGCATTGCACCAGCAGGGACGCCGTGAATGTCGATGACTGCGATGGTATCGCCGCTGTTGAGCAACGAGACAAGATCCTTGACGGTATCTTTCTTCCAGGAGACGACCTTAGGAATCAATTGACCACCTCGACCATTTGTGATGGACCCATCGTTGTCTTGATGTAAAGAGAACGAATGTTGCCAAGACCGCGCTCAAGCTTAGAAATCACACGGTTGTAGACTTCCATTGCATTAGCGTTGAGTTCCTCTTGGGATTGCGCTGCGGTTCCAAAAGAGATTTGGAAGGTCATCTTGTCACCAGACTTGACAACGACCGTGGATTGCAATCCTGTAGCGATGACTGCAGGATCGAGGGTAGGGGGTACAGGACGAGGCATCTTGCCTCGTGGACCAAGGACCACACCGAGGTACCGTCCAATGAGCCCCATGTGAGGGACTTCAGAGAGGAAGAAATCGTATGAATTTGCGATTTTCTTCGCTTTTCCTTTGTTGCCGCCGAGGTCTTCAATTTCTTGAGGGGTGATGACATGAATGCCAGCAGCCTTTGCTTTGGTCGCCGCTTCACCAGCTGCGAACATTGCGATTTTCAGTTCACGACCGCGTCCTGATGGAAGACGGATTTCTTCCTTGATACGGTTGTTTGGGTTCTTCAAGTCGACGTCTTTAATCGTGAATGCGATATCCACTGACTCGACAAATTTGCGCTTAGGTGCATGTTCAAGTGCATCCGATATTGCTTGCGTTATTTTTTCTTCCATTTTTGTTCACCCCTGTGGTCAACGAAGCGCTCTACGACGCCTCTACCACGGTCCGTGAGTCTCAATTAAACCGCTCGTCCCATTCTCCTTTGTTAATGATGGCGAGGGCGTCGTTTGCCCAGTGACCGTCGATTTTGACTCGCATTGAAACACAGGTCCCAATGATTTCTTTTGTTTGTGCCTTGAGATCAGCACCAGTAAGGTGACCTTGCCCGTTCTTGTCACGAGCAACGTCCATTGCCTTCTCAAGCGAGAGATCCTCAACCGCAGCCTCAATACTGCCGTTGCACTTCTTGACGCCTAGAGCCTTCTTGATGAGTTCGGATGTCCATGGTTTTGGCATACTCTTCATCTCCATTACTCACTGAGTGGGCATTCAGCCGACAAAACACCCCTATATAATCGCGCTGTGCGATGGGTGCTGGCCGTCTGGCCCGGTGAAAATCACTCCACACGCTCCACGACACGAACGTGGTCGCCACGCATGTTCAAGGTCATTGGAATGGGTTGTTCGTACAACTCCATACTGACCTCTTCCTTTGATTCTGCAACACTCAACACACGAGCTTTCTCGCCTTTGAATGCACCTGTGACGATTTCGACGATGCATCCGACTTCGATTCCTGAGGTCACTGCCTTTGGTTCAAGGTATGGGAGAATGTCGCCAAGAGGTGCCGCACCAGGCAGCACAGTCTTTGCGTTCTTGAGTGGGGTTTGGTTGAGACCACGGCGGGCAGCTGGGTCGCGTCCACCGGAGCGGCCAATCAACTTCTCCACATGGTGGAGGGCGCTGGACTCAACAAAGAGGTAGCCGCGCATTCCAGTTGGATGGAGGATTGACATGATGTCACCTTGAAGCGCTGTCAACGAACCGCTACCGTGCAGGCGAGCATACATTTCGTTGGCTACACGTTGTTCGGAACCAATGGCTGTCTTCACGATGTACAGGAACGAACCGACCGATCCGTACATCTCGCCGAAGAGTGTAGCATTGTTTTCCATGTCAAGATTTGAGAAAATACAGTTGTACTCTTGGAGCGTCCCCGGGTCAATCCAGTTTGCTTCAGTGTAGCGGCCCATTGGCGTGACTTCATCAGTCGCTGCGACAACAAGCACCGGCATCACGTCGACGAGGTTTCGACCCATGTCGATTCCACGGTCAACACCAGCACCTTGGTAGTGAAGGGATTCGACTGGAATTCCTGTGGATTCGGAAACACGGGTGAGCACTTCTTCTGGCGTGTCACCAACGCCCCAAACACCGTCCCAAAGACCGGCGAAATCAGCATCTTGCTTGTTGCGGCGAAGCAACAGCAGCTTTTCTTCAAATCGTACAAATGCAACAAACGCGTTTACCATTTCAATTCACTCCAATCAGTTTCCAATGCCGATGACATCGTTGAGCATCCAAGGAAGGAAGTTGTCCATAAGTACAAGCATAGCAAAGCCGATACCACCAAGGACGAACATTCCAATACCACAGATGATGCAGGTTTGCTTGAACTCTTGAGGGGTTGGCTTGCGCGCCATTCGGATGATACGAGCCCAAGAACCACGGGAAATACGTCGAAATTGGGACTCAATCCAATCTTGGCGGTCCTGAACTTTGTCTTCAAAGGAGCGTTTTTCAGCAGTTTCACCAGACATGGTACAACCTCGGGCAGCCAACCCACTCACATGGTGATTATAACCACTCCGACGCGACTGACCGCGCCGTCATCCACCGTTTTTGATTAAACCGAAGCAAGGCGAGGGTTGATGTGGGAGAGGCGGCGAAGAAAGGCCGAATGGCACAGAAAGACCCCTACAGTCTGTTGGGCGTTGGCAGGGATGCTGGTGACGCGGAAATCAAGCGTGCCTTCCGGAAAAAGGCCCGCCAGTACCACCCTGATCGGAACCCGGACGATGCAACTGCAGAAGCCAAATTCAAAGAAATTCAAGAAGCATACGACACCATTGGAACGGCGAAAGATCGCAATGAGTACGACCAGCAACAACGCATGTCCAACATGTTTGGAGGTGGCGGCATGGGCGGCAGGAGCGGAGGTGGTATGGATGACATGCTTCGCCAAATGTTTGGTGGAGGCGGCATGGGCGGCATGGGCGGCATGGGCGGCATGGGTGGCCGACAACGTCAGCAACCGCGGCGAAGACAGAAAGGTTCAGACATCCGAGTCAGCCTTGACATTACGGTCGAGCAAGCTGAACAAGGCGGGAAATTCCCGTTCACATTCAAGCGTCTAAAGCCAAACCAAACCGGGACCATGGAAGCAACTTCTGTCACTTTACAAACCACGATCAAACCTGGTGTGAAGCACGGCACTATGTCCCGACTGCGCGGCCAAGGACATGACCATCCAGAAGGAGACCCCGGTGATGTCTTGTTGACCGTACGCATTCAATTTGGAGAAGGAAGGCGATGGGATGGCTCTACTCTTGTTCAAGAAGTTCAAGTCACATACAGTACGCTCATGTTGGGTGGGAAGGTCAAGGTGAAGTTGCCCTCTGGTAAGACCATCAAACTCAGCGTCGCCCCCGAAACTCATGTCGGTGATCGCCGAAAGGTACCCAATGCTGGCTATGATGGAGGAGATTTAGAACTCGAATTTGTGCTCCCGGAATCCGAAGGTTTGACCAAGGACCAAATCAAAGCGCTCGAAGCCCTGAGGGACAAGGGGTTGTAAGGCATGGCTCGACCGAATAAAAAGGGGAAGAACCGCCACAATCAGAAACGAAACAAGGGGCCCCAAACCCCTGCTGATGAACGATTGTGGAGAAGATTGTGCGGTCATTTCGGCACAGATCATTCCCTTTGGTCAACCGTATGGGATGGGGACTCAATCGCAACCTACCTCACTGAAAGGGAGCACCTCAACCAGCGATTCAAACTCGATGAAAAAGCGGAACGGGCGTTCCGAAGTGAACTTGATCAAACCCTTTCCACTGCAAGAAAAAACAAGCAGCGATTCGTTGAAACTGAAGATGGATTTCTGCTACGAACGCCTGCCGAGGTGGAAGCCATCGAAGCAAATGTCCGCTCGTGGCAAGCATTTACTTCATTGCACGCAGCGGGTGGTTCAGTCCAACTGACCGGGCTTCCTGCGCTGAAAGAAGGCGATTCCATCGATGCAGAAGCAGGGCACTTTGTTGCGAAGACTGACGCAGAACGGTACTCTCTTTTAGAACAAGTTTGGATGGCCCACCTCGCTGGTGAGGATTATCCAGAATCATTCTCTCTCGTCGAGGGTGAAGTCGTGCGAACGTGGGGCTCCTTCGATCTGGTCAAAGAGGCGAGGTACATCGCCAAACAAAGGTCGGGTCTGCGCTTTCCTGAGGCTGAGCCGAGCATGGCGCTTTTGTTGCTTCAGGCCAAGCACCTTACCACACGTAGCCTGCTCGAGTTGCGATTAGAACAAAAGCGGGAAGGTGGATTCAACCCCTTTCCTTCAACCTACAATGAGCGCCTGATCGAAGCAGCAGACAGTTTGCCAGAAGTCGATGGGGACCGTGCTGTCGAAGAAGGAAGAACGGACTTGCGACATCTCCCGTTCGTGACCATTGACCCTCACGACGCCAAAGATTTCGACGATGCTGTGTGCCTTGTTGAAGAGAACGGCAAGCGCACACTGTGGGTCGGGATTGCTGACGTGGCGCACTATGTCCGACCGGGTACGACGCTCGATGCTGCGGCTCGTCAACGGGCCACTTCCGTGTATCTCCCCCATGCAGTGCTGCCGATGTTGCCACCGAAACTTGCCGATGATTTGTGTTCCCTGAGAGCCGAGGTCGACCGGTTCTCGATGGTCGTCGCAATGCACATCAACGAGCACAATGAGATTGAAAGCACTGAAGCATTTGAGGCAGTCATCAATGTGAAACACAACTTAGCCTATGAAGACGCTATTGGGAAACCTGAATTCAAATCAATGTTCGAACTTGCGGCAGCATGGCAGCAAAAGGAAGTGCGTTTGAACATTCAGAACGCTGAGTTACGTCCCCGCTTGCACGGAGATGAAGCGCTGCATGTTGAGGTGAAATGGCCCAACGAAGCCACTCGAATGATTGAATCGTTTATGGTCGCAACCAACACCTCAATTGGTCATTTCCTTGGTTCGATTGAAGCCCCACTGCCATGGCGATGCCATACACCGCCAGATGCGCCCGAAGTTGAGGAGTTGAACGCAAAATTGGAGGCGCTTGGCGTCAACATCGTACTCCCCCGCCCTTCAACAAGGACCCATGGTCAGAGCGAAACCGATGAACTAAGCAACCTCCTTGGAGCATGGGCAGGATCTGGAGTCGATCTTTCAGGGCTATCGACTGAAGCCTCGCCAACAGACGAAGTTGCAACCTATCTTTCGAATGTACTCGACCCTGAAGCCCGCCAATCCATCCTTGACGCTCTTGAACATGCCCAAACAAAGGCATCCCAGTTGACCGGGCCTATTCGAAGGGTGGTTGATCAAGGTCTCTTCCAGCTGATGCAACGAGCGAAGTACAGTGAAGAAAACCTCGGCCATTTCGGACTCAACCTCGATGCTTATGTCCATTTCACCTCTCCAATTCGAAGGTATCCCGACTTGATGGCGCACCGACAACTGAAGGCCCACCTGCATGGCTTACCTTGGTCGCATGATGAAGATGAAACTGCATCTTTGGCAGCACATTGTTCAGAACGGGGCCACGCTGCCAAGCGCTTGGAATGGGAATTAGTAGCGAATGCGTACCACGTCCATCTGCTTCGCGGTGGTACAATCGGCGAACAATCAACTGAGGATGCAACCATCGAGGGTGAAACGATTTACAAGGCTAGAGTCACCGGGTTGCGCGGAGTTTGGGTGTTCCTTGACCTGGCGGATGATGGCTCAATACATGGGCGTATGCATGTGCGTCAACTCGGAGGTAAGCGAAGATTACTTGTCGATGAGTTCGGTTTACAAGTGCTTCCAGCAGAACCTGATCACAATGGTGAACACCCTCCAGTCATCCAATTGGGCCAAGTGTTCCCTTGCCGCTTGCGTGGTTTAGATGTCTGGGCCGGCTCGCTTGATTTGGCCCCCGTGAATTAATGTAGTCAAAACAAAGCGTTTATATTGACTACAATAAACGACAATTTGTGGCACGTGTCAAGGCACCAGTCTGCAGATGTTCCTGCAAAATGAAGCGCATATACACCCGCGCTGAGGGTGGAAAAGGTTGGGACCAAATCGGCTGGATGTGCACCTGTGGCTGTGGCTCAATTACAATGGATGAAGGTGAATGGAGCCTCGTCAGTTGTGCTGAAAGTGGATGTTGTGATTGAGGATTTTACATGCAACAGGACATCACATTAACCATCACAGGAATGACCTGTGCTTCGTGTGTTCAGTCGGTTGAACATTTAGCCTTGAAAGTGGATGGAGTGGAGCACGCAGCCGTGAATTTGCCAATGGCGCGAGGACGTTTTACAATCGAAGGTGGGGCAAATGATTCGATTGCTGAAGCGATCATTTCAGCCATTCAAGGTGGTGGATTTGGGGCCGTCAAAAACATCCTTCCTTCGGAGCAAATGGAAATTGAACGACGCCAATTGAAGGTTGATCAGCGCAAAGTGATCATCGCTTTATTGTTAGCCATCCCTACTTTTTGGCTCTCCATGTTGGCCGGCGACATGGGTACAGAATATGGAATCGATGTTCGTAAGATGTTGGCCATGTATGCGTGTTTACCCGTCTTCATTTGGTCTGGATGGGGGATTCACAAAGGGGCCTTTGCTTCACTCAAATCTGGGCGTGCGAACATGGATGTCTTGATCACATTAGGAACCAGTGTTGCTTTCTTCTGGTCTGTTCTTGTCGTCCTCAGCCCGACGTTTTCCAATCCCCCTGACCTCCTCATCGGGGCTGAACATGTGTTCTTTGATGGCGTGGTCGTCATCATTGCGTTCGTTCTTCTTGGCAATTGGATGGAAGCATCTGCTAAAATGAAAGCCACAGATGCAGTTCATGGTTTGATGGCATTGCAACCAAAGGTAGGACGGATCGTCCTTGATGAGGAACTTGGCCACACTGAGAAGAGAAGTGTCAACAGCATGCCGGTTGGGGCATTATTGAAGGTCGTCGTTGGTGAAGCAATTCCTCTCGACGGTCGCCTCGAAGGCAGCAGTGTAAACATCGACGAATCAATGATGACAGGTGAGCCTTATCCTGTGAGAAAGAAGGAGGGCGACGCTGTGATGGCAGGTACAGTGGTGCTTGATGGGACCGTGTTTGTGAGAACGACGGCTCTTGCCGGAGACACATTGCTTGATGATATTGTGGAACTTGTCCACGAGGCGCAAATGGGTAAAGCTCCAATTCAGCGATTGGTGGATCGGATTGCTGGTGTTTTTGTGCCCAGTGTCATTATATTAGCACTCCTCGCTGGTTTGTTTTGGATGTACTCCGGCTTTGGTGCAACCCATAACCCATTTGAAAGCGAGGGAGAACTTGCAGTGATGGTCATTGTTTCGACGCTGGTGATTGCATGCCCTTGTGCGCTTGGCCTTGCAACGCCAACAGCACTCATTGTGGGCACCGGTGTTGGAGCAAGGCATGGTTTACTGATCAAGGGCATTGAAGCACTGGAGTTGGCCCACAAGACCGACACGCTTGTTGTCGATAAAACAGGCACGATCACTTCGGGAATTCCACGGGTGACTCATATTGAAATGTTGGACACAGAAGTCAAGGAGATTCTTGGCATCGCCGCCGCTCTTGAATCTGAATCAATTCATCCACTGGCTCAAGCCATTCACACTTCTTGGTCCAATGTGACAAACGACCGCCCCGATGTCACAGATGTTCAGACCATGCCTGGTATGGGGTTAATCGGCACCTCAAACGGTACGCTTGTCGCAGTAGGAAACGTCGATTTGATGAACGAAGTCGGCGTAGAATTGTCTGAGGAAATCTCAGAAAACCTCGCTAAAGCGGCTTCCAAAGGAGTGACCATTGTGCTCGTAAGTCACGGGCTGAGGTTGCTTGGTTGGATTGAGGCAAGCGATCGAATTCGAAATTCATCAGAGAACGCTGTGAACATCGCTCAGAAAATGAACCTCGACGTCATCATGCTCACAGGGGACCGAAAGGAAGCTGCAGAAACGGTTGCTAACAAAATTGGCATTGAGAGGGTGATTGCTGGCGTGAAGCCAGATGAAAAAGCAGCACATATTCGTCGTCTCATCGATGAAGGTCGAACCGTTGCAATGGTCGGTGATGGCATCAACGATGCTGCAGCAATGTCTGCTGCACATGTTGGACTTGCCATGGGAGCCGGATCTGATATTGCACTGGAGGCTGCAGACTTCATCGTCTTGAGAAACGACATGATTGATGCCGTTTCATCGCTAGAATTAGGTCGAGCAACGATGCGAAGAATTCGGACCAATTTAGGTTGGGCCTTCGTCTACAATTTGATTGGTATTCCATTGGCTATGGGCATGATGTTGCCGATCACTGGATTCTTACTACCGCCCTCGTTTGCTGCAGCAGCGATGTCCTTTTCCTCCTTCAGTGTGGTCGTGAATTCCCTTGTATTACGCGGCTGGACGCCTGCTAAAGAGTAGCGACTCAATGCGAAACAACTTGAACTACGGTCCCGTGGTTCATGCATGGGTAGCGTGGTTCTCCAACTTCAGATCACCGGCATGAGTTGTGGTGGCTGTTCAAGCCGGCTCAAAGGTGTCCTCGAAAACCACCCTGAGGTAATTGGCGCTGATGTATCGCATGCAACGGACAGTGGCACCATCACAACAACCGAGAACATCTCTGCACAAGAAATCATGACGGTGATTGAAAATGCTGGTTTTTCAGCATCCCAGTGAATCGCTTGTTTCAAATCTAATAGGCGCCGCCCCCAATCTGCGCGGGGGTCGCCCAGCTTGGTCAACGGCGGTGGGTTTAGGTCCCATTCCTTATTGGTTCGCAGGTTCGAATCCTGCCCCCCGCATCTGATAGTGTCACGCAGGTGAGAGCCATGTTCACTGTTGTGAACAAAGGTGAGAATCCTGCCCCCCGCATCTGATAGTGTCACGCAGGTGAGAGCCATGTTCACTGT
>CAXHEV010000026.1:0-16796 GCA_964015875.1 uncultured Candidatus Poseidoniales archaeon | reverse complement strand
CGCTACCCCTGTGACCGCATACGTGCCAAGCGATCTTCTTGTACAACCTACTCTAAGAATAAACAGAGCGTTCAGGAGCCCAATAGGAAATCAGGATGTTTCATCCCAGTATGTTTCTATTGTTTCCTTGTCAATAATTCCCGACAGGCTTTGCTCAATCATTCCATCACTGTTCACAAAGAACATTGTTGGGATGGAGCTGACATTAACTGACTTAGAAAGTGGCGGAGCGTGAATAAATGGGTGCGATAAATTTCGTTCTAATTCCGATTCCATACGATCTTTCCATTCATTCATATCGCTGTATTCTTCCCTTGATTCTATATTGAATACAATGAGTTGGTCAGTAGGAATCGTATCGTCGAGTGCTTGTAATACTGGCTTGCAATGATTGCACCATGAGGCTGAGAAGTATGCAACATAAGGTAGTCCGCTGTAATTGCTATTTTCGTGGAGATTACCCTGTTCATCTGAAAGGCTAAAGGAGGGGAATTCTTCTAACTCGTTGTCATCAGATGAAAGACACCCAGACATCGTTGCCGATAGTAAAATTATAGCCAATGTGATGCATTTTTTTATCTTCATCTGCTCATCTCCTTTATTGTACAGATATGCTTGTATAGATACCCGACATGATTTATCATTTATATTGTTTAAGCACCAAGCACTCAAAGTTGATACAGTAGAATACGTCCATCAAGATCACTACAAACTCACAAGTTTGTAGAAAAAAACTCGATTGTTTGAATCCCAGAGCGTACAATAGGCTATCGGCCGTCCTGACTCTGTTGTATTTCGGACCTAGTCAATATTGAAATTCATGGCCACGCAGTCGGCGCACTCGTCAATATTGGCGGGGCCAATTCCCTCGGTTCGACCGCATCGGAGGCAGCATCCTTGAGGCTTCATCATCATGAACATCTTTTGGGTTTTCACGGGGCCGAAGGTCTACCCAACCATTATGAACGCTTGTTATCTCTTTAGAGGCCTGTTTGGGTATTTTTCACCGTTGAAATTGCTACGCATGGCCACGAAATTCGTGTCCAAGACAGAAAAGCACAACTTAGCCAATATAGGACAATTGAGTAGAAATCAGAAAGCATCGGGCGTAATCTGGTACAGAGCACCGCCGCCACCGAATGTGGAGTAATAGAGAGTGCCATCAGGACCGAAAATAATCGGCAATGGTGTACCAAGATCTGTTGCAAAACGAGTGATGGTTGTCGCCCATGCTTCAGATGGTTCGGTTGCATTGACGTTACCAGTTGGTGTGAAATCAATTTGAAGGATTTCATGTCCTTTGGGGAGAAGGGTGTTCCACGAACCATAGACGGTTGCGTAGAGGGTGAATCCTTCCCCCTCGGTTGCATTGAGTCCTGGCAGCAGGGAATGGTTTGGGCGGAGGACTAACCCATTCATCGAGCTGTGGGGCGTCCAGCGTGCAACGGGTGCGAGGGTCCCTTCAGGCACTGGGTGATCTGGATCATCGTCAGGCCAGCCATATGCTGCTCCAGAGACCAGCATGTTGAGCTCTTCATCGGGATGGTCCCACTCAAGATCTCGCCCATTATCGCTGAAAATGTAGCCAGCTCCATCAACCCAGACTCCATCAAAGGAATTTCGCACCCCAGAAGCCAACACCCCGTGTTCTCCAGTGACTGGGTCGACCCAGAGTAAAGCCCCGTTGCGTTCATCCTTTTCTGTACAAACATTGCATGTTGAACCGCTATGCCAGATCAATGTCCCGTTTGGAAAGGCGTTGATGGCGTTAGTTTGGTGGTTACCACTTGGCACTCCGTCGATAAGAACGGATGGTTGGTCGAAGGTGAAGTTGCTTCGAATGTACTTCGTCAAGCTACCTTCTTCTGAGACAAACATATGCTGTTCCGTCAAATGAACATCGTGTGGATGATCGAGGCCAGAAATCAGGACTGTTTGTGAAAATCCATCCATGGAATCGAGAAGAAGAATACGTCCTCCATCCCTATCGCACATGAGAAGGTGCTGTTCATCAATCCATTCGAGGCACGTCGGCCCTCCGAACCCTGATGCAACCTTCTCGATCGTATAGCCATCGAGTGCCTCTGCGTTGACCGGATCGATGTATGGATAAATCTCTCTTGCGACCAAGAGGAAGAACAACAACGCTACGACAGGTGTGCTGTGCTTCCAAAGGCCCATGGCTTCGGCAAGAAACCTGCCTGTATCAATCCTTTGAGAATACAGTCGTGGGTACGTGCTCAGACTTTAGCCAAGTTCCCTTCGCATTCTGCAAGCCTTGTTCGGGCAACAGTGTGGTCTGGATCTTGGGCCAAAACTGCGAGCCAAGCGACTTCTGCTTCCGCAAATCGTTCTGCTTGGTGGTGAATTGCGGCGATTCGCAATCGAGAATCAAGATGCTTACCGTCACAACGAACAGCCGATTGGAAGTCATCCAGTGCATTCTCATTGCGGCCGATATGCATGTACATGAGGCCGCGTTGATGCCAAGCTGGAGCGTAATTTGGCTCCAAAAGAATGGCTTCATTTAGCGGATTTTCAGCTCGCTCTGGGCGTTCCAATTCCAAATAACACTCCCCGACCGAAGTCAAAGCTTGATGGTGGTGGGGGGATGATTCGAGGACGTGCTTCAAATCTTCCAAAGCACGTGACCATTCGCCAAGGTGTCGCAATGATTCAGACCTTCGCAAGAAAGCAAGCATGAGCTGTGGCGCTAAGTCGATGAGGATTTGACTGTCATCGAGTGCTTTGGCTGGCTCATTGAGAACAAGGTAGGTTGAGCAGCGGTTAAGCCGAGCACGAATGTGATTTGGTTCCGCATCCAAAGTGGCCGTGAAGTGTTCTAGCGCTTGTTGGAAACGACCCTCGCCGATGGCAATGTTCCCCCGAACATACGACACGATTGGCGCATTACCGCGAACATCTGCAGCATCGATGTGTTTTGACGCTGAAGGTAAGTCGCCCATTTCAACAGCAAGAAGGGCAGCCTCAATGGAAGCAGATGGGTCTTGTTCGGGAAGCAATCGCATTGCTCTGTTGATGTCTTCGGTTGCACCCTCGAGGTCCTTGAGCAGGCGCTTCGTACGGGCAAGTCCCAGCCATGCAACGCCGAGTTCCCTGTTCAACTTGAGTGCCCCTTCAAACGAAGAAACAGCATTGGCAAGCAGTGAAGCATCAGTCTGACCGGTGCCATCTCGTGCACGGTCGCATAGAACGAGATGAAGGCGGCCCTCAACAACATGGAGGAGTGCGTGATCAATTCCAAATGGCGTATTATCTAGCAATTTCTGGGCTGCCTCATACTCACCACTGATCAGTTTTCGACCAGCCATTCGAGCCCGAAGTTCCGCATCTGCTGGGTCTTTGAGAAGTGCCTTTTCCAAGGTTTCTTCGGCCTCGGCGACCTTGCCTTCAGTAAATTGTAAATCGCTCTTGAGGAACACGAGGTCCGTGCCTCCCGCATCGAGGGCGACAGCGTGTGTAGCGGCCTTGAGCGCTTCTTTGGAGCGATTACCGTGGGGTGCGAGCAGTTGTGCTAACAAGCCCCAAGCCTCTCCATTTTGACGGTCCAACTCGAGGCACCGCTCGACGGCTTGATGCGCCTTTCCGCCTTCACCAGATTCATTCAGCAATTGTGCATAACTCAGCCAGTCAGGGGCTTGATTCGGATCTTCGGCAAGGGCCTGTTCGATAGCCTCAAGAGCTTCAGAACGGGAGCCTGCACGTGCACGCAGTCCTGAAAGAAGAGAGCGGTCAGCTGCTGTATCGACGCCCAGTGCTTCTAATCTCAGAACGTCTCGCTCGGCTTCAGCATCACCAAGTTTTGCCAACAAGTGGGCGTGAGAGCGAAGCAAATCTGGTTGGTCGGGGTGAACGGTCATGCGTGCTTCTAGCCAGTGCCTTCGAACTTCGTCGTCGCCTTTCAGAAGAGCAATGTGTTCGAGTGCTTCGAGAATGTTGGCGTTTCCAGGTGAGGATTGGTATGCTAATCCGAAACTGGATTCTGCCCAGTCAAAACGAGCAAGCAGAAGCGATGCATGCCCGAGCCGATGAGCGGCAACGGGGCTCAATCCGAGGGTGGATGCCGTGATGTGCCGTGAATCGAACGCGGCGAGCAGCCGGCCCAGGAGTGAAGCCGATGTTGCAGTGAGGAGGTTTTCATCGCCAACGCTCGCCTCAAGGGAAATTGAAGAAACAAGTGATTCCAAAGCAGACAAGGCTTGGCTGATGATGCTTTGATCTTCTGGCTGTGCCTTCTCAAGTGCAGTGATGATTTCATGTGCCAAGATTGAGCCATGCATTTCTGGATGAGTTGCGCGAAGTGCGGTGACAAGATCCGTCATCTGTTGTACTTGGCCCTGCAAGGTTGCAACTTCATTGTTGAGATGTGTGAAATGGGCAGCCTGAGCCTGTTGTAAAACAACAGCCGTCTCATTGACTCCAGTTAGGCGTTCATCGACCTTCTTTAACCAAAAGCCAGCCCCGCCTCCTGCAGCAATACAAGCAAGGCCAAATGCAGCAGTAATAGGTTCCATTGAGCCTCACCTCATCTTTGCACCTTTATGGTCTGCGGAACATTACGCGCTTGAATAGTGGTTTTTTTGACCTTTTTTCCGTCGCCAGGGACAAGAATTTACTCGGCGTGGAATTCTCTCAAATCGCGGGAAATCGAATGAAAACAGCCGTATCCTTGCTCACATTGAAAGGCCCTCGTAGGACTTGGAGGGTTGAGGTACCAATATGGAAGAAGTGGTCGGCCCATCTTCTGAGCATCCTTGGTACTATGATTTGTTGATGGAATTGGACGCCGAGGGATGGGTCACTGCAAATGTTGAAGACTACCTCGGTGAAGATCAAGAAATTGGAAGTGAGCGACTTCTTTACCTCGAATATGCGCTTGAGCTTGCCCGTTCTCTTCAGCATCGAACAGCGTACCTCGGCGACGCTGCTGGCCCCACATCTGAAGCAATGGCTGCTGCATGGGCAGACGAACTCAACGACCCGATGAATGCTGAACAAGTGCTCGATGACTACGAACTTTGGGCGAAGGAACACCGTCCATGGGAACCTGCTTTGTACCGCTCTGAAGAAGACTGGCGAGATGAGGGGGTGGATGAAATACACACTGGCCTGCTTGCTCGCTTTGATCAGCTCGATGTTTCCTCGAAACCATCGACGGTGGTTATGCTCCCTTTGCTTGCCTATCCGAGTGAAGCTGATGCAATTGAACAAGCCCTTGTCGCCATCGAACAGGATGAGATGCGACAACGTGCAACCATCGACAAAGCCATTGCTATGCTTGGTGATGCGGGGTATGATGTTGAAGGTGTCGACCAAATGAACATTATCGATGGGCTCGACCAGGTCGCGCGCTTGCATGACCTCCACGATCTACACGAAGATTTACGGCTACTCATCACAGAGCAAATCGCTCCTTTCGATGCCGAGTTGGCAGCCCATCATGAGCAGCGACGGATTGAGCTGGTTGCGCAAGGTCAAACCGCCGATATCGGGGGCCTTCGACTCCAAATCACATCGATTGCGGACAACTTGCATCATCGGATGGCGATGCTCAATGATCTGATGAATGATTGGCGAGCCAAGGGAATCAAATTCCCACATGACGATGGCATAAGGCCTAGCGAATTGCTCGAATGGGAAGCAAATCTGCCTGAGATTGAAGCAACTCTGAAACAACATCTGGTCGCCCTTGAACGGTATACTTTGATTGAACGAGTTTGGCCTGATTCGGCAGAAAGAGCATCGCATTGTGCTGGCGTTCTCGAGCACACTGAAGCATTCCTAGACCTGGTTGACGACCTTGATCAGCAATGGAAGCAGATGGAGTTGGAATCGATTGAACGCATCGAAAAATTCGAACATGCTGGTTTGGCCATGGACGCATGGCATGAGAGAATTGACAAGGACCCTCGGGACGCATTAGCCGGACTCAAGCAGCACGATGGTGTGCTTCAGCAACGCATCTCATTAATCGAGCAATTAGCCATGCTCGACACTTCGTTCGATGGGGCAGATGAAGTCG
This sequence comes from uncultured Candidatus Poseidoniales archaeon, assembly GCA_964015875.1. Lineage (GTDB taxonomy): Archaea > Thermoplasmatota > Poseidoniia > Poseidoniales > Poseidoniaceae > MGIIa-L1. The sequence continues at coordinate 10,753 of CAXHEV010000026.1, read as the reverse complement.
AAAAACGAAGCGATTTATTGCGCGAATTGGAAGTCGATGCAGATGTCATTGAGGATACGGTCCGTTTGATTGAGCACTATGCTCGGCGAGGAGCACGTCATCGAAGGATGCTTGAGCAGGATTGGCGTGATCTCGTAGCACAGGGTAAAGCCAGTGACACAACGCCAACATCGTCCTTCACCTTAGCAGACTTTGAGCGTGAAATCGCCCACATACGACGCTATGGCACGTCCATTGCATCAAGCAGCACCGGTGCGTCGCTCATTGCAGGCGAGGTCCATGAACGGCTCAAATCAAGGCTGGAACAAGAGCTTGCTGTGCTCGCGTCTTGCGGTTGGAGCGTCGAAGCATTGAGGGGCATTTCCGATAAAGACACTGTCTTGGCATCGAGAAAGCTGAATGCTGCGCGCCCGCACATCGAAGAGCATGCCGTCCTTGTTCGGCGCCTCACATGCCTGCCTTGGAAGAGGGATATCGCCCTTGCACTAGACATTGAGACATCCCTCAGGGACCCGCTCAAAATAGCAATGTTGAGTGAGGGTGTCGCTGGTTATGCCCGTCATCTCGCCAACCGCCCAATCGAAGATGAAGGATTTGAGATGACGCCTTGGTCGCCAAAACCACCTCGAAAAACCCTGCTTCCGCTTCCTGAACACGGTCTGCGCCCCACGTTGGTGCCAACCGATGCTCTTGGCGATGCGCATGAAGCAATGCTCCATGCGATGGAGGGGGGCTCTGCCGAATCTCAACCTGCGCGAATCGCAACAAAAATTCCCGCTCCTGCCATTATCCGGCCCAATGAAGTTGCCAAAGAGCCTGTAGCCAACGTTGTAGCCCCGAAGGTTGAGCCCTCGGCTCCCACCCAAGTACAACAAAAAGTACCGGAACCAAAAGTCGTAGAAGTACGCAATCCCGCCCCGGAGAAGAGGCTTCCAAGCCTCGACATTGTGAATGGAGTTTCTTCGTTTCTGAAAATGATTGACTGTGATCAAATGGCTGTCAATCTTGATGAGAATGGTCCATCGGCCTTCCCAGAGATCCGCAGATCTTTAGCTCAGCATGTTGGCCTCGAACCGCGTGATTCGAGGGTTGATCGACTGCTTCGGTTGAGCTTGAGGCTCATGCCGAAGGGCGATGACGAGGACCATGTGCGCATGGAAATGCTCCACGATCTAGGATCAAACACATCAAAAATCAAGCGATGGATGCGAACTCGGCTTGAACACCGTCACTCTGGCTCTGTGGATGATTTCCTCGTTGATGCGGCAAATCTTGGTGAGGCGCTTCACAGAATACCCGGACCCGGATCACGTGTTCCACTCGTTGCTGATACCAAGGAATTGCCCAATGCTGGTGATCTTGCAGGGTTACGTCAGGAAGTTGGCCTTCTCATCGCTTCGATGAATCCAGCATCTGCCGGCGGAATATCAAGTTAGGATAATTCGCTGAGCAGTTCGTTTTGTTCGTCTTCGCTTAGTGTTTCTTCGACTGGTGATGCGGCCACAGCTATTTCTGGCGCATTCGGAAGTGGCGCGTCCAGTGGAAGAGGGATGCCCCCTGGCGGAGGTAATTGGTCCATTCCCGGAGATGGAGGTAATGGCATGGGTGGCGGCATTGGGGCCGGAGGTAGTGGTGCTGGCGGAGGTAGGGCCGCTGGAGGCGGTGGTGTTGGCATCACAACTGGAGGTCCTGTTGGGGCTGGTGGTTGAAGCTGGGCTGCGACGACTGGTGGCGGTGGAGGAATCTGTGCAACTGGCGGACCGGTTGGAGCCGGGGGTTGTGCCACTGCGGGAACTGGCAGGGTGCTTGGAGGCCCTGTAGGTGGGGCGGGGACGACAACTGGTGGCGAGGGTAGAGTAGGTGTTGGGGCTTCGATACCGGGTTGTGAAGCGGGTGGAGATGGGGTGGAATGAAGCACATTTGGAAACTGTTCAGTCGGTTGCTGAACAGGCGGCGGAGCAAGAAGGCTGGCGTGCAGAAGATCGAGTTCTTGAGTGTCCATGTCCCCTGTACGGATGAAATCCGCCATCACTGGCCCAATCATGGCCATGCTTGCTCTGAAGAAACCACGATTTGTACCATAGGCCCGCATAATGAGTTCATGGGACCCTCCTTGGTTTGAGAACGATATGCTGTGGGTTTCCAAATGCATGAGCACCCAGCTGCGCACACCGATAATCATCAACAGTGCGCCTAATACTCCGAACGCAACAGATGAGACAAGTGAAAGGCAGACTCCTGCAATAAAGCATCCAATCCAAAGGAATTGATGTTGATGCATTAATTCATTGTGTTGGTGACTAAATCCTGTAATGTCCCGTTTCACCGTCAAACGTACTTTCATTCGACGTTGGTTGTCGACGCCAAGTTCAGTATCCACAACGCGAAGCAATTCATCATCAACAATCATTGATGTTGTTTCACGGCCGTTCACAGACTGTTTCAATGGATACTCTGTGACGAATTCGCCACTTTCCTCGAGCAGCGGCGCCGCCCTGATTGGAAGGCCCCATGCAATTGACGTCGAAGGTTCCGGTTCAGGCGCATCATCAGCGTCACCCTCAGCCTCGGGTTCGTGCGCTTCTGCCTCTACATCATCCGTTTCTGTATGCGAGGTTTGTTTCTCCTCGTCAAGCGGATGTGCTTCCTCAGCAGGTGCAGGGTCATCGAATGGATCGGTGTCGTCGTCGAGCCATCCTTGATCTTCCTCATCGGCCATGGAGCACCCTAGAAGTGCTGCATTAGATGAAGATGGTCATTGAATTCTTGCTCAACGATGGACTTCTGTCAACCATGCAGAAACGCCTTCTCGCTCAGAGAAACCCTTTCCGGCTTTGGTTCCAATGACTGTTGGAATCGCTGCTTCGGATGCAATTTCAAGAGTTCGTTCACTGACTGGTCCGTTGAACACAATGGCAACTGCTCCGTCTGCATCACCAGCGGTTTTCGAGAGTGTCGAAGGTCCGACTGGGTCAGAAATTGTCCCATCGACCATCACAAAGACCGCCTTGTTCTTGTCAAGGTTATCGAGGTGATCAAACATCTCTTGGACTTCTGCTGGAGCTTCAGCCACGGCGAATTCCTCATCCATGTCGTCTGCCCAGTTTTTATCTGGAACCCCAGCTTTTTCGTCATCTTCTTCCTGCTTCTTCTTGAGGTTGTGAGCGAATTTTGTTGCTTCGAGTTTCTTCTGAAGACACATTGTCACGGTCTTCTGAGGAAGGAGTTCCCATTCTTGGCCGACTGGTGCTTGGGCGACGAAATCTACCTTCATCATCTCATTGAGTTGGCTGAATAGCATCTCGCCACCGCGGTCCCCGTCAATAGCGAGGATGACTGTTTCTTTGCCGTTCGCAAGGTCGATGAGTTCTTGTTTCATGGTGCCAGCGCCGTCTGCACTAATGGCGTTCTTCACACCACAGTTGAGTAGGTTTCGTACGTCATTTCGGCCTTCGACGATAATCAGCGAGGACGATTTTTCGATGTTTGGACCGCAGGTGAGGCCGTGGAAATTTGTTGCTGTGCCAGTGGTGAGAACCGACCGAACTTCTTCGATAACCGTCTTCGATGCTGCTTCACCAGAGTTGACGAGGCTGAGGAGGAGTTCCTTGGCTCGATCGACAACTGCGGTTCGCTTAGTAGCTCGAATGTCTAGAATTTCTTTGACCTTGATTTTGGCGCTGCATGGCCCAATTCTGTCAATTGTTTCAAGTGCGGATGCAATGATTGCGGTTTCTACGTTGTCAAGGCTGGATGGGATGATGATCATTCCGTGTACTTTCCCGCCTTTGGTATCCATTTCAACGTCAACGTGTCCAACACGTGCAGTTCGTTGCAATTTTCGCAGTTCGAGTTCGTCACCGAGAAGACCCTCGGTTTGGCCCATAATTGCTCCAATGATGTCCTTTCGTTGGACCGTTCCATTGACCTTAATATCAGCGCGAATTTGGTACTTCATCGCCTTGCCTTGCTTGTTGCCGCCACCGCGGCCAGAGTTGTTTCTTTTATTCATGTGAATGTCTCCTTTTGTTATCAACCGCCCCGTTCCTTAGGGCGAGGGGCCATTGTTGGCCCAACAGTTCTTTGGCTGCTGCTTTGGACGAGTCCAATGCTGCGTGAAAGGGAGGTGGATGGCTAATCCAGCAGCCTCCCCCTTTTGAATGCTCTCTCGTTATTGTCGATAGATGAGACGGTTTGAATGAAACAACGAATTCAAGAATGAGAACCCGTTGGTTGCACCGTGACGACCGCAGCATCCCGCAGCCTCGATGTCTTCAGGAGTACCATTGAAGTGATGCTCGTTGATGGAGTCCTGACGCGCGAAGAGAAGCGGTTAATCATCAAACTTGCCAGCGCTCTACGGTTGAGTTCGGAAGAGCCTGCCCAAATCTACGAGGCGATTCGAACAAATTCTGAAACGCCACCGGGGGAACAGATTACTGCTGCTCAAGCCCGTGGTATTTACACGAAGGTGTTTGAAGTTGCCATCGTTAACGCCTCCCTCTCTCGTGATGAATTTAGGGTCTTGGCTCATCTTCGCAGTGTGTTCGACATCGATGAAGACGAACATGCATCCATTGAAACTGAATTGCGAGAAATCGTCAAAGAGAAGTTCGAAGACCCGAATGTCATCGACAAAATGTTGCTCACCCTGAGAGACTCTGTCGGCTTGGTTGGCGATCTGTTTGACAACGTTCGAAAGAAAACCACTGATGGTGGCTCTGAATGAATGGTCGACTGGATCGTTTGTTGGCTGAACCCAAGCCCAAATTGTTGCGATCTCGGCGAAAAACACTCAAATTTTTGCTCCAAGCGTACCATGCAGGCGTACCTGGTTTGATGGCAAAGCCATCGACTGATCTTCTCGCCCATACAGGAGGGTATGCCTTCCATGTCGGCTGTCCAAATCCTGAACTGAGGACGATTGCATCGTGGGTCTTGACGTCTGGAGAAGAACATCCTCGACGAATAGCCCGGCTTATTCCTGCTCTATGGAAACGGCACGGACAAGAAGATCTTGCTCTGGTAGGGTTACTCCTTGCAAACATGTCGGAAACTGAACTTGAAGAAGATCCTTGGCTGGCCTTGATTCATCTCTTTGGGGACCAAGAGCCGTTGGGAGCATTGCTAGAGATTGCAGAAGAAATGGTTCGCGGGGGCCACAGTATTCCTGATGACAAGTGGTTGATCGGGATGGCCGCACAAAGCGCACTCTGGCATCAAGTAGCGACGCTCTTCCTCTCCTTGCGTAAGGATGGTTTGGGTGAGGCTCGAGGTCTTGTTGCAACAGCTCCCGCTGGTGGGGAACTGTTTGAACGCATTCGAACGAGATTACTTTCACAGGAGCATTGAAGCCCCGCCGAAGATACCACATACTGATGAGCGAGCGGTTTTTGCCTTCCGATGATCCTGTTTTAGAGGCGGTCTACCAGTGGACTGTTGAACGGGACGCTCAGGATGTTCGTCGGTTACTCGAATGGTTGCCAGAGGCCCGATCCAGTCGAGAGCGGAGGGCGCTCTTGGAGCGGGTTCGGAGTCTTCTGGCCGAACTTGAGCGGGCGCTTGACGGCCTTGATGAGATGGCATGAGGTTGGTGCCATGGTCACTGTACTAATTCTCGCTGGAGGCAAAAGCACGAGGATGGGGCAAGACAAAGCCCTGATGAATGGTGGAGTTTCTCGATTGGTGGCGGTTGCTCGTGACGTTGGAATTCAGAGGATTGTCACCCTTTGTGGAACAGAAGAGAGATCCACGCTTTTCGAGGGCGAGGTTTGGCCAGACCCGGCTTCTTGTGATTCACTCATGGATGTACTAGCATGGGCTATTGCCAAAGTGGATGATGAAATCCAACTCATTCCTTGCGATGCTTTTGAGCTTGAGAACTCTGGCCTTAGTGCACTCATTTCCTCGAGTGGGGGCGTGCCGATTGACTCAAACGCAATGCGCCAGCCTTTGTTGGCGAGGTGTCCGGCCGATTGGAAGCCAAAGCAAGATGCAAGGAATATTCAGTCGATGTTTGCCGATTTAGCAAGCCTGGACATGGGCGCATATACGAAGCAAATGTCAAACTTCAATTCGCCTGATGTGATGTCTGTCGGATAAGATGATCAACAACATCAGGATAGAGGGTGTGTTCCTCGATCCTCACTCTCATCGCTAGGCTTGATTCGGTATCGCCTGGAAAAACTGGGACTCGGCGTTGGGCAAGCACCTTCCCGGAATCCATGCCTTCATCGACATGATGGACCGTGCATCCGGAAACGGATACGCCTGAGGTAAGAACGTCCTTGTGAGCATGGGCTCCCGGAAAAGCAGGGAGGAGGGAGGGGTGGATGTTCAGCAAATGTGGTGCCCATCTCGATACGAGGTACGGCGTGAGAAGACGCATGTAGCCACTGAGAAGAACCAGTTCAACGCCTTTCGACTGCAGGGCTTCGTTGACAGTGACTTCGTGTTGAGCCCGGCGTTCGCCTCGATCTTCGAGCTCAGGTAGAGGAATGCATATTGCCTCGACACCGAGTAGTGAGGCTCGCTCAAGCCCTTTTGCGCCGGGTTGGTCTGAGATAACGAGAACTGTCTCATGGCCGCATAAAGGGTGGGCTTTTTGATGCTGAATCATGGCTTCCATGCCAGAACCCGACCCTGAGATCAATATTGCACATCGGACTGGCGCCGACCTGGTGGGTTGGCGTAGCTTCGGAGTGGCCTGCCCCATGGTGTGTGCTAACATGCAACGGCCTTGAGCACTTCGGATGCATTCGTCTTAGTTTTTGATGCTCGTGACAAAACTTCTCCGACTTGAAGGGCTGACAGCGGTGAATCCAACCCAGTATCTAGGTCCTTTATCACCAAGAAGTACCAACTATGGCCTATTCTATCGTTGGGGGAAATACCGATCGACCGTTTTTTGACCTGCGTCTCGATCAACGTTCGGAATCAATCCGTGAATCAACAAACGTATGGCGCCCAAGGCAAACCAGAAAGCCATTTTCCAAGCCCCAATGAGATGTTCAAAATACGACTTGTTGATATCTGCAAGATGGCCCATGGTCATCCGTCCGGTTGGAGTTTTTTCAAGCCTTGGGCGGCTCAATGGCGGAACAAGCGGTGTCCGGTGAAGAGCATGGATATGCCACGAGCGTTTGCGGCGTCGATGACTTCCTGATCTCGGATTGAGCCTCCCGGTTGAACAATCGATGCTGCGCCAGCGTCAGCCGCTTGCTCAAGCCCATCTTTGAATGGGAAGAAGGCATCTGAGGCAAGGACGCATCCATGCGCCCTCTCCCCTGCCCTTCTGGCTGCGATTTTCACTGCCTCAACACGACTGGTTTGACCAGGCCCGATTCCTACAGTAGCAACGCCTTGCACCATTACAATCGCATTTGATTTGACCTGCTCACAAACTCGAACTGCGAATTTCATACTGGCGATTTGCTCTTCGGTCGGGGCCACAGTAGTAGCAACTCTGGCCTTATCCCAATCGATCACTGGCGGCTCTTCTGTTTGGACAAGCCAGCCGCCTTCAATCGGTTTGCGAACTAAGGTCCGCTCGAGAGGGGCAAGTCGGTGATTCGGCGAGTCGATAGTGAGGACTCTGCGGTTCTTCTTCGCCATGACAATCGCTTTGGCTTCCTCATTGTATTGCGGTGCCATGAGCACTTCGATGAACAGTGGTTCCATCGCTTTAGCCGTGGCAACTTCAAGTGGTTCATTGAAGCAAATAATCGAGCCAAAGGCCGATTCTGGATCGCTCGCAAGAGCCGCTTCGTACGCCTCCACCTGAGTCGCACCTAATGCCGCGCCACACGGATTGTTATGCTTGACGATGATGCAGACATGTGGTGTTTCTGGCCACTCATCTGTCGATAATGCCCGACATAGGCGCAGTGTTGCATCTGCATCGGAGTAATTATTGTACGACATCGGTTTTTCTCCTTCAACCTTGGCAGTCACCAATGTGGTGTGCAGGCCCATCGCTTTGGGATCGACATAGAGGGCTGCGGCTTGATGGCTATTTTCGCCATAGCGTAGTGTGTGAGACTTCATTGCCGAGGCAAGAAGTGTTGATGGAAGACGCTCCGTCTGGGTTTCTGGCTCGTCGCTGTGTTCGGGCCTACCCACCCAGCGAGCATGAAGTTCGTCGCTGATGGCTGCATCGTATGCAGCAGTGTGTTCGTATGCTTCAAGAGCCAATTGACGTCGAAGATCAAGGCTTACTCCACTTGCTCCGCCTGCATTCTCGAGAGCGGAAATAATGGAAGGGTACCTTGCGGGGTTGGAAGCAATGATGACATTCCTGTGATTCTTTGCTGATGCTCGAACCATCGTTGGTCCGCCAATATCAACCATTTCCAAAAGCGACAAATCATCAAGCGGGGGCTCGTTGCGAGCAGCATCTGAAAAAGGATAGAGATTGCAGGCAACAATTTGGATTGGTGGATAGCCTAGTTCGGCTAATCCTTCACGATCTGCCTCAGTTTCAAGACGGGCAAGAAGCGGCCCGTGAATGGCTGGATGAAGGGATTTAACTCGTCCATCGAATATCTCTGGATGTCCAGTGATGTCTGAAACACCGATCACTTCGAGGCCTGCCTCTCTCAACTTGCGAGCGGTGCCTCCGGTTGATGCTAATTCGAAGCCCAGCGACGAAAGAGCGGTTGCAAATTCTACAATCCCTGTTTTGTCATAAACACTGAGCAAGGCTCGGGGGCGTGATGATACGGATGTGCTCATTGGAGGTACCCGTTATCGAAGGCATTGGTCCGATGATAAAGAACATAGCGACCCCAAAAGATGGAGGAAAGGAGCATTAATCGCCACGTGCAGAAATGACCTGGTCCACTCGTAAGAGGCCGCACGAGGTTTCGCATGCTGCTTCGATAGCATGGGCAAGGGTTTCTGCACTCGACCATGCATGTTCGATCTTACCCGCAATGCCTGTGTGTTGAACGCCGCTGTGCGCAGCCCCCTCGCGATGGAGGGCACGGAGCTCAAGCAGGGTATCGAGATGATCATGTCCAGCATTGGTTGCAAGGACAGCTGGGATTGCTTCGAGGGCTCGTGCGAAGGCTTCCATTGCGAGACGTTCACGTCCGCCCTGTGCTTCAGCTGCTTCTTTAATGGCAAGACTCGCTGCGATGTGCAAGCTCCCCCCACCGAGAAGAACTTCGCCAGTTTCCATTGCGCTGGTCACGGAACACAACGCATCATAGAGGCCCCGTATGACCTCTTCACTCGCCACACCATCGCCACCACCGACATCAACAGTTGCGATTCCTGCGTGCTTGCCCGCATCGATGTGCAGTCGCTCTCGACGCGAGTCATCGCCTTCGAGGGTTTCAATTGTCATGGTATTGTATGAACCAAGAACTGATTCATCGAGGGAATCGAGGTGATCAATCATCAGCGCGCCAGTCGCAGCTGCAATATCTTCTGCACCTGTTCGTTCAAGGCCTGCAAGCGCAAACACACCTGCGTCAGCACAGCGATGGAGCACCCTTGGGTCGATCCCTTCTGCGCAAAAAACGAGAGTGGCTCCGCTGTCAAGAACACATTGTGCTTTGGCGTCCAGTTGGGCTTCTTCAGCGTCCATGAACGCTACCCACTGATCGGGAGAAGTGACCTCGATTTCTGCCTCGCGAGAGGATGATTCAATTTCGAGTGGGCAGGAGAGGACAGCAACCTTACCGTTGCTAAGGTGGCGTGGTAGACGATCAAGATCGAGGTTTCGTTCGATAATCAATCCAGAAACGAGCGTGCTGTCAGCAATCCCACCAACCCCTCGCTTTGCCATTCGCACATCTTCAGTACGAACGTGTAATGCACCATTTCGTTCAGTAGCGACTGTTTGAGCGGCTGTGACGATGCATTGGGCTAAGTGATCGCTACCAGATTCTGCAGTCGTGCCCATCATCGCTGTGCGTGCCACTGCGAGTAAATGTTGATTGTCGGTCGGTTTGATTTGAACAACCCTTGAATCAAGGGTGTCGAGTGTTGTTTGCAATGCCCGCTGGTAGCCTTCAACAAGGACGAGAGGGTGCAGCCCCTTTTCCAAAAGACGTCCTGCTTCACGCATGAGTTCGCTCGCAACAATGATGCATCCCGTGACGCCATCTCCACATGCATTCTCCTGAGATTCTGCGAGTTGAACAAATGCCTTGGCTGCTGGATGCTTGACCAAGAGTTCTGCGACGATTTTTGCGCCATCATTGGTCACTGCGGTTTGGCCGTTAGTTTTGTACATCATTTTGTCAAGGCCATTCGGGCCAAAAGTGCCGCGAAGAAGGTCGCCAAAGGCGACTGCGGCACTCACCAATTTTTGGGTCACTGCGACGCCGCTCGTTACAGAAGTCGTTGGACGGACAATGGCCACGGGGGCGCGTCCAGAACCATCGTTGGGTTGAGCCATTGATTCATGGGGCCGTGAAGCGCATAGATGAACCCTTTCTTTTCTTAGGAAATCTATGCTTTCAAAGAATGAACACAAAGGCACCTGCGCACAAGGCGATTGCTCCGCCGACGGCGGCTACGACAACTGGAAGATTGAGTCCGGATGCCTCTTCGACGGGAGGGAGTGGTGCTGCAGAACCGTCGAGTGGTGGAAGATCTGGGAGTTCTTTTTCCGCAGGTTCTGCGGCAGCCGCTTCTTCTTCAGCACGAAGGCGTTCAGCCTCTTCTTCAGCCTCAACACGAGCGCGCTCGGCTTCCGCAGCAAGGGCTTCTTGGGCTTGTTGGGCTTCGAGACGGGCGGCTT
>CAXHEV010000025.1:0-17765 GCA_964015875.1 uncultured Candidatus Poseidoniales archaeon | reverse complement strand
CCTTCACGGGTGTCAGTGATGGTCACCTTGATTTCACAGGTTGTACCTGCTGCACAAAGGTCTTGTCCAGATTCGACGATGGTAACACCGTCACCAACGGACCAAACTTGGTCGCTGGTGGATCCAAACTCAACTAGGCCACACGTGCCACCAGTTGCGCCGGGGTTGTCACATGTGATAGGTGCGCCGTTGTCGACAGAGATCTTGACTGAGATCGAAGCCCAGTTTAGGTCGCCGCCTTGGCTCATGGTCACACGGACCAAGTTGTCTTCAGTTCCATCTGTTGTGTCACCGTTTGCGTCTTCTGCACCAAATTGGTACAGAGCAAGGTTTCCGTCAGTGTTGCCTTCTGCGAGGGAGCTTGCCCACACGTATAGCACACCAGCAAGAACCACAGTAATTGCGACCATGAGAATGGTAGCGATAACTGGGCTAACAGCTTCATCGTTCATTTTTTCGTTTTGCATATTTTTGTCCTCCTTCCCGAAATCGGGGGTAGGTGCCCTACCGCAGCCGCCATATTTAATCCTAATGCCTCCATTCTTCGCGGAAACCCCCTAAAACAGGAGATTTAGCCCATTTTTTGAAATGTTAATTTTTTCTATCAGGCGCGCCAACGGGAGTAGAGCATAGGATTTGTAAGCGCGGACAGCGCGAATGTTTTCGAATTTGTGACAATCCACAGAATGTTACAATTTGCTAGCCTCAAGGCTAGAGTGAGTCAGAGGTGAACAGGGTGAGAGTAATGCGGAGGGGATGGGATGCACTCAACATGAACTTCAGCAGCCCTGTTCGTTAACTCCGAGGCACTCGCGGTTTATATTGGTTTTCGAGCGAAAAATGGACATCTGTCCGCTGAACAGGCTGTAAACCATTCATTCCACTGTGAGGATTTCAGGCCCGCCATCGGTAATGTAGACCGTGTGTTCGAATTGGCAAATGTTGCCGCCATCCACGCAGCGAAGTGCGTGATAGGTTTCCAAAAAGCGTATGCTGATCAATTTCTTGACAAGGGCGTTCCATTTGCTTTGACGGCTTGCTTCATCAGCATCAGGGAACGGTTTCTCGAGCATTGGATAGGCCCAGCGCTCAGCGAATGGCAGAGTGGAGTATCTTTCCTCTAGGTTGCGAGCAAGTTGTGCTCCAAGTGGCTTTAGTTGGCCTTTTGCCCTGGCTTTCCGGGATGTAGTGAGCCCTGTTACACGGTAGATATTTGATGAACTTGGAGACCCAATATTCTCAATCAATCCAGAAGAACCGGTTGTGTTGAATGGTTCAACAGCGTACACACTGCCTTCTTCAACAACGCCCCTAAATCCACGGTTTTCTGAGCCACAAGCATACGACGGTATGGAAACGCCTGCATGGAGTTCCCAGGGCTTGAGTTGATGGCCACAGAGATTGCGGATGGGTTGGAACCCTGCATCAATCGATGGCTGGGCTGCAGCTGCACCAACTTTGTACCAAGGTGTTCCCGGATGCATCACTTCAATCGCTGCGTCCCTCGCCTCTTTCGCCGCTTTAATCTGTTCAGTGTGATTGTTGGTGTTTCCGACTTCAAAGGTCAATGCGTTGTCTCCAATATGGCCCTTGATATGAACGCCATAATCAATCTTGACACAATCACCCTTCTCTAGGACGGTCTCTCCACCCCAGCCTTCAACCCCTTCAATCGAGTGGTTGGTTGTGAAATGTGCCGCAAGATCATTGGTATGAATAGTGCCAGGAAACGCCGGTTTTCCACCGTGCCTGTGAATGAACCGTTCTGCTGATTCAATGATTTCATGAAATGTTTTTCCCGGTTGTAGTTCGAGTTTCATCGCTTCAAGGGTCCGTCGAGCGACATGGCCTGCATCGCGCCAATACTTCAGACTCTCTTCAACTTCCATGCGTCTACCTCGTTAGCAGGTACCACGCCCTCTCTCATAATGGTTACCGAAAATCCACTCGGTTGTGATGGGTCTTTCTCGAGGGAAACAAGGGTGCTGCCTTTGCCTCCTGGGCAATTCCCTTCAAGGATAGAATCCTTATCCAATCCAAGCGCTGCTCCAGCAGCTTGTGCTGATTCAAGGGGTAAAACACCAGACTCATTGGCACTGGTGGCTGTTACTGGCCCTACATGTTGAACAAGCGCTCTTGCTGTTGGGTGTGCAAGCACACGAACCGCAACCCGATGGCCGCCTAAACGGGGGTCGAGCGGCGTCACGGCTTGGAGAATGAGTGTAAGCGATCCCAGAGGAAACGCATCCAATAAGTCGTGGGCGATGGAAGGGACATGAACCAATTGACTCGCTTGGTCAAGTGAATGCACGCCGAGACTGACCGGTTGGTGAGCTGGTCGTTGCTTCAATGCATAAAGCGCATCAAGCGCTGTGCTGTTTGGCAACGTGGCAAGACCCGGAAGTGTTGACGTTGGATAAGCAATGACGCCACCTGCTTGTAAATGCGCAACGAGAGCGTCGTTGATCACGGTCCCACCTCATGCATGAGCCCATTCTTGGGTGTGAAGAGACGCCACCTTGCTTGCAAGGGCTTTGTCTTCAGTTTTGACCAACAGTTTTCCACTCGGATAGAGGGTGAGATCGCAAGGCCCTGTAAAAGTCCAGCACAGCCTCGTCTGAATCTCAGCCGTGTATCCTGAGGATTGAATCAAGGCGCCCACGGCCTCGAGGTCGATTGAAGTGATACCATCGGGAACAATCTGCCAAGCTGCTTTGTTGCCGCAGAGTTCCATTGCAAATCCGTCACTCATTGAATCACCTCAAAGGTTTTCAGGGCGTTTGGGTGGGGTGTGCGGACCGCTTGGGGGACCGCTTGGGGGACCGCTTGGGGGGCCGCTTGGGGGGCCGCTCGGTGGACCGGATGGTGGACCACTTAGAGGACCGGACGGGGGGCCAGAGGGCGGACCGGATGGCGGGCCGGATGGCGGACCGCTTGGAGGACCACTTGGAGGACCGGATGGCGGACCAGATGGAGGGCCGGACGGGGGACCAGAGGGTGGACCGGACGGGGGCCCAGACGGAGGGCCAGACGGAGGGCCACTTGGAGGGTCGCTCGGTGGACCTGTGGGGGGTGGAGACGAGGGGGGTTTTGGTGCAGGGGTTGTAGGGATGCTCGGGGGCGTTGATGCCGTGAGAGGTGGTGCTTCAGAGTGAACGGTCTCTTCGACCCCAGGTTCCTCCAAAGCCTTGGAGGGAAAGGGCATTGAAAGGAGATCGACCGGAGCTTGTTCTTCAGGGACAGGTGTGGATTGAGGCGAGGTTGCTACTGGAGTAAGTGGGGTCGAGAGTGGGTCGGGTTGGCCGAGCGGTGCTCCGAGGGGATCTGCTGTAGCGTTAGGACTTGGTGTGGTCGTTGCCCATGGAGGTGTGCGTGGTCCTTCTTCGTCTTTGGCTTGCTTGGCTGCCCCTACTTTCACTTTGGTCGAACCGCCAGAGGCGTTCTCACCGTGATAGGAGGTCATGACAACGGTTGATGCGTCAATCAATTCCTTTTCCTGCACTTGGCCAAAACTGTCGAGATTCGCATCAAAAGCACCGCTAAACAGGCTTGACCCAATCGCGTTGCCAAGCGAGCGTCCTTCTTCGGACTCATATGTGAAATCTGATTCGTAGGGCCCCAATATGAGGTTGTGTCCTCCTCCTGAGATCGAATAGGTCCATGTGCCTGTATCGAGAGGGAATTCAAACGAATAGGTGCGGGTCAGGCCAGGTCCAAGTGACGTGACCGGTGTCAATGCCTCGACTTTCTTGCCATTGCTCGTGGTGATGAATGCGGACAGCCCTCCGATTGGTGTGGCCGCCTCATTGGTCATGTCAACAGTTACAAACAAGACGTCTTCGTCATCATCATCGATTTCCATCTTCACTGATGTAAGGCGCGCTTCAAGCGAAGCGGTTCGGGCGCTATGTTGGTCGCTCATGTGCTCACCTGCATACCACTCAACGAAGCCCTACTTCAATTCAACGCAACCGCAGGCGAGTTTCTGATGGCAACGACCAGTCCACCGCAGCAACGGTGTGATGAGTCTTGTCGATTGAGGTGCGATACTCGGCTTCCTTAGAACGTCCTCGAATCACGTCGCGAAGACCGAACCAAAGTGGGCCAACAATTGGAATGAGGTAAATCAGTTTGGCAACGGCCCGAGGACCCCAATGATGATCGTCAAGTGGTGTCCCATTGTCGTGCACAATGGCGATTCGAAAGCCTCGCTGGGCGAGTGAACGCCCGATTGAACGGCCAGTCCACTTGAAGTAGAGGTAATTGGCAGCAAGGAGGACAAACCAGTTCACAAAGAAGAAGGCGATTGACTGCGCACCCAAGGTTAACAATTCGAAATTCAAAAGATTGGAGAGGAGGCGTCCTCCCGTCATGAATTCGATCACAATTGAGAGCAAAACCACGTCGAGCATGTAGGCTGCAACGCGCTTCCAGACGGGGGCAATGAGCATCCCCTCTGGTGCGGAGGCGAGCACGGCTTGAGCGAGTGTGCCGCTGCCTTGATGCACGCTGACGATGTCCTCGGCCATAGAATGGCCTATGTTCTGCCCTTTGTCAACTATTGGCTTGCCGCATCACCCGTGGGTAACGTGCCAAGCAAACAAATTTCGCTCTTCGGCCCAATCCAGCCAAGCGCGCCATGTGCCGTCGTGACGCAGGGTTTTCGCATTCCCGAGGACAATCAAACCGCGTCGCGCCCTGGTAATGGCCACATTCAAGCGACGCCGGTCGCTCAAAAAACCAACTTCACCGTGGTCGTTAGCACGAACAGCTGAGAAGACAATGATTTCCTTTTCACGGCCTTGGTAGCCATCGACGCTCTTGATTTCGAGGCCTGCGTAGGGATCGTTTTCATCGCGGCCTCCTGCCTGATCGAATAAATCGACAAGGAGGCGTACTTGGCCACTGTAGGGCGTGATTACCCCGATATCAGAAGGAGTCAAATCACCTGCTGATAGCAATGTATTGACGATTGAAAGCACCTTGGCAGCCTCATCTAGATTTGACTTGCTGCCGCCTTCATCATCGACAAGTTCTGAACCTTCAATCGGTACAAAGGCGACTGGGTGGTCCCAGTCTGGCCACAAAAATCCAGCCGCAGGAGGGCGCTCTGCAGACGTGCATCCATCATCAAGACGATTATCATAAAACCGTGCGCTTGGGTATTCTCTGATGGTGGGGTGCATACGGTATTGAGTGGTAAGCATGTGTGTTTCAAGACCACATTCAGTGAGTCGCTCAAACATTGACTGGCCGAGACCACCTTGTTGAGCAGCATCGCTGATGACGGTAGGGGGCAGTTGCTTGTGATCGCCAACCAACACAAGTTGACGGCAGCCGCGAGTGATGGGGACCAAAGCGCTTGGTTCACTGGCTTGAGTGGCTTCGTCCATGAGCACGACGGGGAACCTTCTGTCCCTGAGCAGATTATGGCCAACACCGATGGTTGTTGCACAAATAACCTCTGCGCCGTCGAGAACCGAGGCAATCATGTTGCCTTCAATGGCACGCATTTCCTTGAAATTTCGATTCACATCTCTGTGAGCCATGCCTTTCTCCTTTCCCTTCAATCCATTCAAACTCTTACGCAATTCATCATTTTGTTCACGTACGAAGCGCAACTCCTCTTGCATTGGATGGTGTTCTATCTGCGCATCGAGTGTGGCTTGCCGTAGGTGCTCCCGTACCTTGACTGGCCGGCCAATGCGGACGGCTTTCACACCCAATTCAAGCAGGCCTTCCAGCAAGTTGTCCACAGCGACGTTTGATTCTGCTGTGGCAAGGATTGGGCCACGGCCGAGCCTGACAAGCGCTGAAAGCAAGTGAACTGCTGTGTGGGTTTTTCCAGTACCAGGGGGGCCTTGAATTAAGGTAAGGCGTTGCTCAAGTGCTGATTCAACAGCAGTTCGTTGTGAGGCATTGAGTGTCATCGAATCAAGGCCGAGTGGACCTCGTTGCTTTTGGCCCCGAATTTCTGGGGGGCGTGCGGCTGATGTGGCCATGTCATGCAGTGAGCCGAGCAAGAGATCTCTGAGCACTGTGCCGCCTTCACCCTCGCTGGAATGAAATGTGCAGAGGGCTTCATGCATGCGATCATGGGCGACGCGGTTCGCACCCCTGTCAAGACGCCATGTGCCTTTACGCAGATCTTTTGGCTTTTCTGAAACAACCACGCGAACCCGGGTTGGGCCACGATCGAGGACAATCCCTTCGATGACTTTCTCACCCCAAGGTCTTGCTCTTGAAATCAGCACGATGTCGCCATGACCGAATCGATGAATGGGGAGTCTAGAGCCTTGGCGATTCTCGAAGACAAGAATTGGTTCGCCAAAGAACCTACCTTGGCTGCGTCCATTGAGGTCGAACAAAGCAAGTCCAGCAGCGAGCAGACGTTGTTTTGACCACGATTTCCAACGCTCCTCAACCATTGCGGTTTCATCATCCAACTCGCGCTTAATGAGGGCGGTGAAACGAGTGAAGTGATCTTGGCCCCGTTGCCATGTGAGAGGCATCTCTCCCGATATGTCGCGGTCTGCTTTCTTTTGAGCAGCGCTGCTGTTCATACGGCGCACGCGGCCTCGCTCCTCCATGCTTCGTGGAGTTCGCCTCACCCCATCAGCGTATGCCTCATGCAATGATGCCTGACGGGTACGAGAAACCCATTCACTTAAACCGGAAATGTTGGACGAAGCATTCGGGGTGCAGACCATGTTTCGTAGGAAGAAACTGGAATCAGTGGATGGCGAAGTATGCCCCTATTGCGAATTTGTCAACCAAAACGGGGCCACAGAATGCGCACAGTGCTACTACGTCATGGACAAGTCGGCACGGGACCAACCGATGGCCACACCTACATCGTCAGGCAGTGAATTGATGGCGACCCTGATGGGCGATGATGATGAGGAAGGCGAAGAAGAATTGGCGGTTGAAGCGGTCCTTTCGCTGGATGAAATCACCGTTGAGATTGGCCAAGGGCAATTGCCCGGCGAAGCGGATGAGGATTCGCTTGGTTTCATCAAAGCAGGTCGCCCGACCCTCTCAGAAACCGTGGAGTATGAATCTCCAGAAGCGGTTGAACTTCATTCAAGTGATGCTCCAAAGACACCCGTTGATTTCAAAATCGAAAATCACGATCCAATGTCGGAAGTGGCAGAACCAGTTCATACCGGCCTTGGCAACTTGTATTCACCTATGGTCAAAACCGAAAAAGACGATGACCTCACAGGCAGTGTTGGCCCAGCTCCTGGGTCTGTGAACTCAACCCCTGACCTGCCAGACCTGCCTGGTGAATCACCTGCAGACACCGTTGCTTTACCGATTACACAAGCCATTACCGCATCGGTTGAACCAGAACCAACCACCTTGCAGACTCCTGAACTGCCCGACGCCATGGATTCCATCACGCCTGCGCATGTTGAAACGCCTGAAATTCCTGATCTTCCCGAACCCACGCCTGAACTCCCAGATACCGCCGCAACCGAGAACGTCACCCCTGACCTACCGGATGATACACCTGAAACTCCAGCACCAGAACCTCAGCACAACAACCGGATTTGGCCCTGGCCCGCTCAAGAGCCGTGGGACCCACGCCAAGTCTACCGTGAAGTGGTTTCAATCCTTGAATCAATCAAGGCTGGTAGACTTCCTGAAGCCGCACAAACCCTTGATGTGCTCGGTCCACACTTGCATAAAAACCTCGACATGTTGCTTCACATTGGAGCTTCAATGCGACAGTTAGGTCGCGAAGAACACTTGCAATGGACGCTGGCAATGGCACAACATGTGCATCCAAACGATGAACAAGTGTCTGCTGCCGTCGCTCAACTCGGTAGTGGGGCATAAGCGATGACACCGGAACTCGAACTTGACCAGCGTTTAACGCTCAAACCGGTCAGTAAATCGATTCTGCCATCGTTGCTTGAAGCCTACAATGAAGACCCCCTCGCTGCACAAACCGCCCTTCCCTGGCTTGATGCTTCATCCAATGTTCAGGGTCAACTCAGCGACATGTTGTTTGATGTCGAAAGTCAAGCAGGTGCTGATCGCCTTCACTTTTGGTGGGTCTGTGAGAACGAAACCAATGTCTTTGTTGGCTTGATTGGCCTTGGGGATGAATTGCAATTGGTTGGCTCGTCGTACAACCTTGGGTATTGGGTTCGACCAACGTTTCAGCGTCAAGGCATAGCAATGTTGGCTGCAAATGAAATTTTCACTTGGCTTGAACAACGCGCCAAAGATGAGGATGCGTTTCACCGAATCGAAATTACGGTTCATCCTCACAACACTGCAGGTTTGGCAACAGCAACGCGGATTTGTGAGGGTTGGCAGGGTGAGATCATTGAGGAATTCATTGGCATTGAAATTGGGGAACGCACTGTTCCTCATCGCCTTCACATCATCGACCTGCCTCGGAGGTGAGGCGGTTGCAGCGCACCTGGTTGACCGTTGATTTTGATGACCTACGGCATGTTCCTTCGGCACAAGGCCACCCAACGCGTAGCAGACCCTCAGCTTCGAACAAGGTGCTTTCAGACACCTACAGGGTGGCAATGAAGGGTTTTGAATCGTGGTTGGCAGACACGACTCATCCAACCACGCTTTTTGTCATTGCAGACTTGTTTGAATCTGATGAGTTTGGTAAATGGTTCGATGAGGTATTGAAAAAGCACGGTCAACGGTTGACCGTCGGATGCCATGGGCTCACTCATCGTTCATGGTCGGCTTGGCCTGAAGACAAGAGTGGATTTTCCTCGGCATTGAAGCAGGCTACAGCGATCTTGAGCAAACGCGCTCCTGACCATTTCCGTCATTGGTTTCGTGCCCCAGCAGGCTACATTGCGCCTTGGATGGCTGAAGTGTTAGCACAAGAAAGGTATGTCGTTGATTCGTCTGTGAACCCCTCATGGGTTGTTGCCAAAAAAGCAGGAAAAGGCAACTCGTGGTCTGACGTCATGAGAGCGATGAGGGCACATAATGTGATCGAGCGGCCCTGGGCGACGCGCCTTGGTCTGCCTGCAAATGGACCTGCATTGACGATGTTCCCACTTTCGCTGCTGGCGAAAGGGCTCTGGAAGAACGCACCAACCATTCTTTCAGTTGGTGAAGTCGATGAAGTGATCCCAAATCGTGCTCAGCCAATTGTCACGTTGTATTGGCATGTGCTCGATCATGCGCGCAATGATGGCGCATGGTTACCACCCCTGAGGTAAGCTAAAGTTGGCACTCAGAGGTCAATCCTTCACGAGTTATATCCGGGCAGGCTCTTGATGAGCACCGACTCAGATTCCTGCCTCGCTCTTACTTTGGGAGGGAAGGGAGAGATGCCTGCAAGGACTTGAGAACACCAGTAAATCATACGCGCATTGAATTCTTCATACCAAAGATCTAACTTTTTGCCACTGGCAACCAATTCATGGTAGGCGTCGAGGGCCAGTCCTACCTCCGTAATCCACGGATGGCCATTGGCACCAAAAACACCTGATTCATTGGCCCTCATTTGCGCTCGTTGAATGAGTTCATTTGCATCGTTGAGCCACGTAGAATCGTTGACCTTTGGTTTCGTTAACTCGCTTTCAACACCCTGCATGATGATAGCGACTGCTTCACTGATCCATATATCGCCGTGATTGACTGCCCAGCCCCAACCGTCTTTCTTATCTGCTGCAGCCCTAAACACCTCAATTGCTGCTTCCCAATCGTTTTGCAAGATGAATTCTATTCCATCATACCACATAAATCGAGCACTCTCGAGCAGTCTCTTTTGATAGCAACCCTTCAGATTTTGCTCGGCGTAATACCGGACTTCGTCATCTCCAAATGTAAGCGCGTAGCCAAGGTAAAGTTCGCATTCAAATAATGTGTTTTCAAGCAACTTGTGGACATTCATGTGATAGCCCCCCAAATGGCCCCACCATTTGCCGTTGTCAAGACGAGGGTGTGATTCGAGTAACGACCTCAACCGATCAAGATCTGCAAGCATAACATCGCATGTTGCACGTGATCCCAACTGTCTTTTTTCCCACTGCGTCCATGTTGAATTGATGTTTTTCAGTAATCCAGTCGCCACGGCTCGGGCCTCTGTTTGTTTATTTTGAAACGCAACGACATCATGTCCGTGTGGTGGCTCATTGCCTTCAACAGTGAAGCGGATTTCCAAACGTACGATGCCCGCAGATGCATCATCCCAATCCACGGTGCTCACGGCGACAAAATCAACATCGTAGGATGGTCCTCGGTATGGATCATATCGCAGTTCACCGGTGAGGACGCCCTCATCCGAAAAGAGTACGCCAGGGGGGAGTTTCACGATGGTTGGGGCTTGCATGAACCCTTTTTTGGTGAATGAAAATTGATCTAAATTGTGGTGAATGCCCTCTCCGACATTGAGCGTGCCGAGGTCGATTGTATGTTGCGATACATTGAGATTATTTCGGGACGCACAGGTGTAGTATTCGCTGTAAAGTTCGGCATACGACCATTCTCTTGGACAGTCATTGCAACAGAAACATCGTCCTTTCCGATAACTTTGGTGTTGGGGTTCGGACGGTTGGTCCGAACAGCAAAGGGATGCCTCGTTGCTTGTTTCAATCTTGGTTGATTTTTTCCCCTTCGCCTTTGGCTGATGGGCAGCAAGCGCATCTTTACGCTGTAAAATCATCACATCTTCGTTTGTAATTTCACGGCAAAAACGATCATCATCGACTGGAACATAAATCAGTGAATAATCTTCTTCTAAAGCCACTTGATACGGGGCTACTTCCCCTTCTGGCCACGAATCTTCGCGATAATTTAGAGCGATGATCCTGCCGGTCTTCCAACCACTTTGCCCTAAATTGCACATGACGGTGGTTCCAACCTTGAATCGATATTTCTCCATGACAACATCTCTTTGTGGGTTGGGGTCAGTGTTCCTCCATGAGACGTGACGCTACAAGAAGGATAACGTGGACAGGTACAGTTTAATTTTTCATTGTTTGGAGGGAGCCGTGCTTGAGTTGTTTAATGCAGAGTATCTCAAAACCACTGTAAAGCAACTGCAGCTTCTCGAATGTAGAGCACTCCACTTGCGACAATAGCCAGTAAAATACCGTTGCGAATGGTGTCCGATTTCCATTTTTTAAGCCAGCGCTTGCCCAATTGAACACCCAAGACGGCCGCCAGAACAAGCCCGAGAATGAGCCATCCTGCATCGAGGATCTGCCAGCCCTCAAGCGCCACGTACACCGGTACCCTCGTCACATCGACAACCAAAGCAAGCACCGCGGCTGTCGCTGCGTATTCTGATTTGTCGGGTAGGCGTTTTTGCAAGAACATCGCCCTAAGCGCCCCTTGATGGCCAGTGAGGCCACCAAAGAATCCAGAACCAAAACCGCCGATGCGGTCCTCAGCTTCAGGCAGACGGTAGTTGGTCCACTTTTCACTGATTGAAAGCAGTGGCAGCATTACCAACGCTATGCCGACAATCAACAGTAACGGATCCGCTTCAACCGCCGTGTTGAGTGCCGCACCAATCAGCGCACCAACGACCATAGCCCAGCCGTATCGTCGTACTGCCTCGTAATCGACGCTCTTGCGAAGCACCTTGAGTTTCCATGCGTTGTGTGAGCCATGAACAATACCAACAACAGCCACTGCTTCATGCGGTTCAAGCCATAGAAGCACGATTGGCGTGATCATTGTTGCTAAGCCGAACCCAGCTGGCACAGTCAACGCTGCAGCAAAAAACGTGGCGGCGAGGCTGAACACAATCAGGCCACCATCCATGGCCCTCGCACTCTATAAGACAACATAAGACTAAGCATCATAAATTTCGATGATTGGCGCATGAAGGACCCCCGTCAAAATGAAGTCTTCACCGGCCTATAATGAGCAATCCTTATACTGCAATGTGAGGGATTTAGCTCCATGAGTAATAAAAATTTACCTGAGGAGAGTGCTTGAAGATGGATTGGAAAGCGGAAGCATTGAACCCAAAGTGGTGGCTGGTCGTTACGGCCTTGATTCACACCGTTGTCGGCGTACTTATGGAATTGGACCCGGACAACGACAACGAGCTGATGGTCGCAGGAATCATGCTCATCATCCCCGTCTACATGCTCTACGCCGCTTTCATGAACGAAGGGCGGGCGCAAGCACGATTGGCAGCCGTGATCGCTGGACCGATCTTTGTGTGGTTCTTACTGTGCGCAGTCCTCGGTCTCCAAATTACCTATCCAACAACGGATTACACGTTTGAGTTGTCTGGCCAACTCATTCCACCCCTGGTGTTCTGGGGCATGACTGCTCTTACCGGAGTGTTGGGCTGGAACATGGATGAAGCGTCTGCAGAGGCCTGAACATGGATTTCAAGTCAATCATGAATCCGCAAAGATGGCTTATTGGCGGAGGCGTTGTTCAACTTCTCTTTTCCACTTGGTTGATCATGGCACCGGGAGATTTTGCCGAGAGTGCTTGGAGCGACCTCACCGCTCGAGAATTAGAAATTGCCACGGCCTACGAAATGTTCTGGGGTTGGTTTGGCGTTCCATGGGGCTTGTGGGCGCTCATGGTTGGATTCATGACATCGGGTCAAACACAAGCACGAATCACTGCTCTGACAGGCGCTATGCTCCTAATTCACAGTGTTGGATTTTTCATGATGGCTGAAAGCCAAGGCTATGGCACAGATGGCCCCGGTCCGATTTTCGGAGCAATCTTCGGGCTCACCATTCTTGGTGTTGCAATCGCTGGTGGCCTTCATTGGAATATGGATGAAGATTCTGCTGAAGCCTAATCGTCGCATTGATGAAGCCCCTCGGCGTGGGTTAACCATGCAGATTGGACACACCACCCCAGATGGGTCGCAAGCCTACACTCATAACGTACCGCAATTCGGACTTGGCGTCTTTTTGATGTCAAAGCCTGGTGAATGCAAGGCTTCGGTGCTCACGGCACTCGAAGCTGGCTATACGCATATCGACACTGCACGAGCCTACGCCAACGAACACGAAGTGGGTCAAGCGATCAAAGAAGCGGGCGTTAAGCGTGAGTCTCTGTTCATCACCACCAAACTGCGACGAGGCCACGCCGTTGGCTACGAGGACACGCTCGAACATTGCAGAACATCGCTTGAGTTGCTTGACACGGACTACATCGACCTGTACCTTGTTCATGCGCCACCAGAAGACCCTGAACACCGCGCTCCTGTCTGGAAAGCGATGGAACACTGCCTCGAACAAGGTTGGGTCAAGGCGATTGGCGTCTCCAACTACGGAGCAGCCCACCTTGAAGCGATGAAATCCTACGCTGCCTACATGCCAGCGGTCAATCAAGTTGAATTCAATCCGTGGCTTCAACGACCGCAGCTGAAGCAAGCCACAGAAGCCGTCGGTGCCAAGGTCATGGCCTATTCTCCACTCGCCCGAGGCCACAAGGTGGATGACCCGGAACTCGGAGCTATTGCTGAGCGTTTGGGCGCCACACCCGCCCAAGTAGCGATCAAATTCTGCTACGATGAAGGTTGCATCACCATTCCAAAATCAAGCAACCCATCTCGCATTGTTGAGAACCTCGCCTCGCTTGAAATCGATATTTCGAGTGAAATGGATGCTATTCGAGCGCTTGAATGCGACTACGTATCTGGATGGGACCCCACAACTGAGCCCTGAGATAAACCAAAGAAGAGCAGGCGGCCTCAGCCGTTCATGGCCGCCATCAACTTGGCAGAGAAATTGACCTTGTTCAGTGAACGCTGGAGCCCACGCGTGGTTGCAGAAATGAACGATTATCAGTTCAAATTGGCCAAACTCGAAGGCGAGTTTATCTGGCACAATCACGAGCACACCGACGAGGTGTTCATCGTCGTTAAGGGCTCGATGTACATCGAAATGGAGCACGAGACCATTCACCTTTCTGAGGGCGAAATGTATGTGGTCCCAAAGGGCGTGATGCATAAGCCGTATGCGGAAACCGAATGCCACATCATGCTTGTTGAACCGCGTGGCGTTGTCAACACCGGCGATGCTGGTGGCGAATTCACCGCAGAGAATGATGTTTGGGTGTGAAGCAATGAGTGGGCCACTGATCGATGAGGACATTCGCAAAGCGCGAACCCTTCCTTCAGCGTGGTACACCGAAATGGAGCACTTCAAGCGATTGCAATCAGTGTTTTCAGGCTGGCAATTTGCAGCCCATTGCTCGCAATTAGAGGCCAACAACGTACTGCCACTCGAGCACATTGAAGCCATCAACGGCGAATCGATGGTACTCGTCAAGGGTGAGGCGACAGCATGCTACTCGAACGTCTGCACTCATAGAGGCATGCGCGTGGCTTTGGAGGCCTGTACGGCAAAGAAATTGCAGTGCAGGTATCACGGACGCACCTTCAATCTGGATGGAACCCTCCGGCACATGCCGGAATTCACGGAGGCCATTGGGTTTCCCAGCGCCAATGACAACTTAGCAGAATTTCCCCTCACACAGTGGATGGGCATGCACTTCACCGCACTCGATGCTGAAGCAAATATCCCTTGGGAAGGGCTTGAGCAACGCTTAGGGTTCCTCGGACTTGAGGCGTTTGTGCTCGATGCCTCGCGCAACCGAGACCACACGATCGATGCCAATTGGATGCTCTATGTTGATAATTACCTCGAAGGGTTTCACATTCCCTATGTTCACCCTGAATTGAACCAAGCGCTTGATTACGGTGCCTACACTACGGAGACGTTTGACGGTGGCGTGTTACAAATCGGCAAAGCCATGGAGGGTGATGTCAAATTCGAACTTCCAGAAGGCCACCCCGATGCTGGTCAAGACATTGCGGCGTATTACCTGTGGCTGTTTCCCAACATGATGTTCAACTTCTATCCATGGGGACTTTCACTCAACATCGTCGTCCCCGTTTCCCCAACCCAAACAAGGGTGCTCTACCGGGGCTATGTGGCCAATGCTGAGTTGGCGAGCCAAGGTGCGGGTTCACTGCTCGACACGGTCGAAGATCAGGACCAGTGGGTCATCGAACTGGTGCAGCGTGGCATGGCTTCGTCTGCCTATGACCGCGGTAGGTATTCTCCAACGAGGGAACAAGGCGTGCATCATTTCCATCGCATGCTGAATCTACTTTTTGATGACTAAAGCAAACGGCATGCTCTTGAGCCATTTACCTTTCACTGAAGTATGGAAGGCCAGAAACCGCCAAGTGCGATTATATTTTCTGGCCATTCGGGTCAAGGCTCCGAGCAACATAGAGTGCAAAACCCATACGGGCAATCAGCACCTCCATACCCTGAAGATCCAAACATTCCGCTCAAGTATAAACCCGAACTGAGTTTTCGAACCCTTTCGACCACTGTTGGCGTTATTGGCCTTACGATATGGATGCTGTCAAGCGCACTTGGCTACAGCATTGTATCGAACGCACTCTGTTGTGGCACATTGGTGCTGACGGCGCTGCTTGATTCGGTGCACAACGTTGGCAAACGAAAGTGGCTGAAAGAGACTGGACAATCATCGTTTGGCGAGTTGGTGAACTTGATCTTGAATCTGATATTGGTGCCCGTAATCGTGTGTGTGTTCCTGTTGTTCTCGCTGGCTTGAGCCGCACTGCGATACAATCTCCATCGTTCTAAAGAGCAGCCTTCACAAGGCTCAAATCTTGGCCTTATTCGGATTCAAGGTTGGCTTTGGAAAGAAAGCCTTCCTCTATTTCTGCAATTCGTTGATCAGTGAGGCCATAGGCCGAAGCTAAAGAGACGAGCAGTGTTCGTTCATTTTCAGTGACCTCTCCGTCTTCGATTGATTTTGAAAAAAGCTTGAGGTATTCAGATTCTTGTTCACTCAATTCTGATGGAATCAAATTATTTGAGAATCGATAGATGACATTGATGACTGGTTTTCTGACCGTGAATAAACCGACACCCAATACGACACCGCCAACCAATCCGAACCCAAGCACGTTTTCCATTATTTCACTCGCAGCAATAAAGGAGATTGCTCCAAAACCAGTGAAGATTGTATTGGTGAATGTTCTTTTCAGTTTTTGATCGATGCCAAGTACGGTATCCTTGGTTGATGCGTATACGAACATCATAGCCTCAAAGCCAACAGCAAGGATGGGCAGGCCCAAATTCACTGTGAAAATGAAATATTTCAGATTGCCCATGAATGACCGATCAACATACCTCCATTCGATCATCGTCACGAATCCAGCAGGCCCTCCGTTAATCAGAGGAATGATGACCAAGAATGTGGAAAAGAAGATTGTGCTTCCGATGACTTTACCCATGAATCCTCTGTAAAGTGTCTGCGTGATGAGAAAATTGTCATCATCTAAATCGCCCTTGTTGAGTGAATTCCTGATTAGAAGAAGGGCAAGAATCGAGACGGGAGTGCCAATCAGACTCAGGGCCCAAAGAGCGACTTGTTGGTCGCTAATCAGACTCTCAAACACGGCGGGGCAGGGTCCAACTGAACTTTGCATCTGTTGGGCTTCCGCTGTAATTTGTCCATACCACACGTGCAACTCTGGTTCGGCACCGACCGCTGAACAGCTGAGCCACGATGCGTTTTCTAAGGTAAACGCTGAGGTGTCTTTAATCAAAATCCAAATGATTATTCCTAAGATTGGTGGGATGCACCAAGCGAATTTTTGGAGCTTTTCTTTGTACATAAATTTCAGAGCATTGATTTTGAAGTAGATGGGGAATAAGAAATAAAGAAGCACAGCGGTGATTTGTGCAACGAAGAAAACATCAATTTTGAAGATCCACAGGACATCCCATGCTGCTTGAAAATCAACCGAATAAGGGACAACGCTCGTGCCTTGCCAAAGCCCTTTCAAGCCCTCAAAAAACAGTAGTGTACCAATGAATCTGTTTTGATGCTTCGAGGAATCAGATTTCCAAACGAGGTATGAAAGGCCAATAATCCAGATAAGTATGACAAGAGAAATCCAATTGATGACCATGTCGAGGCCGAAGAAACTCTGTGGGCTGAACGCCCTTGCATAACTTTCTGCAAGAGTGGCCACATTTTTCGGTGGCATGATTATGATTTAATTTTATTTCAAAACAAAAAGAGCAAAATCGTTCATTTTGGCACAATTCACAGAGCGAATACAGAATTAGATGTTGTCGAACAGCAAATTGGAAAACGTCGTTCGCTCTACAACTGATTTATTCTATGGAGCAAACATTGAGAAGTATGCCTCATACGAAGCATGGATTTCCTCACGCATGCGCTGGTCGGCGCGCTCCTCGGGGAACTGAGTCCAAAACGAATCAAAAATAGACAGGCAAAGGGGGCGCTGGCAGCGATGTCTCCCGATATTGCCAACCTCATCGCTTACCCTTACCTTGGCATCAAATCGGGTAACGTCATCCCCTATGCCTACCCTCGAGACTTCTATGCCAACCCTTGGATTGTTGATCACTGGACCTGGGTTCCTTGGGAGATTACACATTCCTTCTTGTTCTGGGGATTGATCGTTATGCCGTTGCTGCTGTGGTTTAGAAAACCGCTGCTGTTTGGGGTTGCCTACGCCTCACACCTGCTTTTGGACATGCCCTCACATTCAGGAATTTGGAGCACAGTACCATTCTATCCGTTTGAATATCGGTTTGATGGATGGTTCGATGCTTGGGCGTGGGGGGGCCAAGAGATTTTCATCTCTGCGTTGACCGTGTTTTTGTTATGGCGCTGTGCTGCAGCGATGCAACTTTCGGGCCCAGACGTGCTTGCTTGGCCGCTTGAAGCTGAATCTTGATCTTGGCTGCTGGTTGTTGTACACA
>CAXHEV010000024.1:0-18156 GCA_964015875.1 uncultured Candidatus Poseidoniales archaeon | reverse complement strand
CCACTTCGTCGGCAGCGTCAGATGTGTATAAGAGACAGCTCCTGCTCCAGCAGCACCGGCGGCTCCAGCCCCTGCACCAGCAGCACCGGCCGCTCCGGCCCAGCCGAAGCACCAAGCCAGCCCCGAGGTCAAAGCCCGCTTGACCCACGTCGGCGCAATCTCTCAAGCGATTGCTGCTGAAGTGCAGAAAGTGATTATCGGTAAACCTCACGTCATCGACAATGTGTTGATCAACATCTTGTCGAACGGTAACCTTCTGTTCGAAGATTACCCTGGTTTGGCAAAGACACTGATGACCAACACCTTCGCTGATGCGCTTGGTTGTGACTTCAAGCGTGTACAATTCACGCCTGACTTGCTCCCTGCTGACATCACAGGTACCAACATCTACGACGCAAAGAAGGGTGAATTTACCTTCAAGCCAGGACCATTGTTCTGTAACCTTCTCCTTGCTGACGAAATTAACCGTGCTCCTCCAAAGACCCAAGCTGCTTTGCTTGAGGCTATGCAAGAGAAGCAGGTGACCATTGGTACGGTGACCCACAAACTCCCAGCACCATTCATTGTTATGGCCACACAAAACCCGGTCGAGCAAGAAGGTACTTACCCACTTCCTGAAGCACAACTTGACCGTTTCATGTTCAAGATGTCTGTCGGTTATCCTGACCGTGCTGACGAAGACGAAATCCTCCGCCGCCGTATTTCACGTGGTAAGGATGCAGTCGATGTCGACGTCATTACTGACCCACAACGTGTTATCGCTATGCAGCAAGCCTGTGAAGACGTCTATGTCGACCCAGCGCTTCGTATGTACATGGTTGAAATCGTATCCCGAACTCGTGAAGATCCTCGTGTTCTGGTCGGTGCTTCGCCCCGTGGTTCCCAAGCATTGCTCAAGACCTCTCGTGCAGCAGCAGCCCTTCGTGGACGTGACTTCGTCACGCCTGACGACATCAAGGCTGTCTCTGAACTTGCTATTGCGCACAGAATTATCCTCAAGCCCGAACATCAAATTAAGGGTCTTGAAGCTGGTGAAGTGATCCAAGCAATCCTACGAGAAGTTCCCGTGCCAACCGTTTGAGTTGACCAACGTTACTTGAATTGAGGTGATGATGGATGTGGAGCCGTAAATCTGCTATGCTGGGAAGTTTGGCTGTGGCCATGTATTTGCTTGGCCTTACCTTGCGAAACTCCCAACTGGTAACCATTGCGGTTGTCATCTTCGTTTTCCTTACCTGGGCTGCCTTGTTTGGTGGTCACGCCGACGTCGCATCCAGCGGCCGGCGCGCAGAAGAATGGACTGGCGAAGAGGGTGTCGCCCTTGGCAGTGTAACCGCCATGCGAAAACTCTCGAGCGCTCGAATCTTCGAAGATGGTGAGTTAAACATCACATTACGGATGCAAAACCATTCGTCATTGGCCAAGATCTTGGAAGTACGCGACCGGGTTCCTGAAGTGATGCGCATCAAAGATGGTGCAAATTACATCTTGATGGAACTTGGACCTCGCCGTGAAACCCTCATCGAATACACAGTTGAATGCCCTCTACGAGGCTTCTACAGCGTGGGTCCTGTGGCTGTCAGGATTCAAGACCCATTCGGTCTGTTCCACAAGGAAAAGGAATTGCATGTCTACAACGATTTCCTTGTGTTCCCGAAGATGGAAGATCTCAAAGAGACCTTTGTCAAATCACGTGTTCCGAAAATTTTCACTGGTGCGGTCAACATCCGTCAACCAGGCCCCGGTTCAGAATTTTACTCACTGCGTGAGTATTTCGAAGGTGATTCATTCCGTGCTATCAACTGGTCGGCATACGCACGATCTGGAAAACTCATGGTCAACGAGCGTGAGCGTGATGCTGTTTCCGACATCATCATCATCGTAGATTCACGGTCAGTTGCAGAAACTGGACCTGTGTCTCGAAATGCTTTGGTGTACTCCACACGAGCAGCTGCTTCGCTGGCCAAATACTTCCTTGGCCGCCGTGACAGCGTCGGTGTCATCGTGTATGGTGATGAAGTCGTCAGCGTTGACCGTGATACTGGAAAGAAGCAACTCTATGTGATTTTGACGAAACTTGCCGGTGCTGTTGCACGAGGCAATATTCCACTGCAAGTGGTCGTGAACCGTATTTTGCCACACATCAACAAAGGGAGTCCAATCATCTTCCTTTCCAATCTCGAAGATGATCCAACCATCATCAACGCACTGCGTGACTTCCGAGCTCGTGATTTCGACGTGACCGTTCTCACGCCTTCATCTCTCGAATTCGAGTTTGATGCCCGACGAATCGACCGTACAGGATATGAAGTCATGAAAACCGAGCGAGACGTCCTCATCAGCGAATTGCGTGGACTCGGTGTTAATATCATGGATTGGGAGCCAGATATGCTCCTATCAACCGCCCTAGCAGGGGCACGAGGATTCTGAGGTGAAAAGATGACAGTGAGTAAGCCATCCAGCGATACTGCCCACCTTTATGATGGAAAGACCGTCCGTTCGTCAGCTCCTTCTCGAAAGAAGGCAGCGGGTCAAATTGGTGCAGGAAGCGACATCCCAAAGGATGCAATTCCAAGCGTGGAAATTCCAACATTCATTGAAAGTCTCCTTGGTGGACCTCTTGTTCCCAAAACAAAGTTCTTGCCTCCCGCAAAGTGGGTCCAAACGTTGCAACTATGTGTCTATGGCGTGCTTGTCGCACTTGCTATGCTGACCTACTTGATTTCCCCACCAGAAGGTACCATTTGGTACATGATCACTGGAAGCCTCGGTATTGCTACAGCGCTTCAATTGGCGCTAATTGTAGCAGCAACCGGGACTGGTTTCTGGGGCACATTCCAACGTGATGGAAGATTTACACTCGCAAGTAACTTGTTGTTCATTCTCGCAATTTTGAGGTTTGCATCTTCAAAGGTCACCCTGTCAAACGATTTGTTTGCATTACAGGACAGACCACTGTTGCTCTCTGGCCTTGTTGTCGTCTATGCTGTCTTGTTGATTATGTACTTCGAACTGAGCAATGGTGTTCTTCGATACTCGATGCTTGACACCAGCATTCGAACCAACGAAGTCTACGTCATGAACCCGCAAAAGATCGTTGGAAAATATCACCGCTCGCTCATAATCAACCCAATTATTGCTGTTGGTCTCGCAACAGTCGTGTTGTCTGCAAACACTATTCTCCCATTCTTCGTCGGTATATTCTCTAAAGATACTGCACTGCGTATGGAAGAGTCTGTTGAGCTCATTTCAGTCTATGGAGTGGCCCTTGGCACCTTCTTTGTATTCTGCGTGGTCGGTGGCTTGTTCGCTTTGAACCTTCCAACCCACCTGCAAAACTTCCGAGAAAAGCGAGCGGAGTGAGTCAATCTCTTGTTTTGACAACGTGGTCTACGTTGCATTGCCGACTTAACTCATGCAACAGATGACTCATATCCTTTGTTTGCGCAAGTAAGCGTACAGCATGGCCTGTATCGGATAGAATCTCAACACCAAGCGCCTCAGCGCCGCGCACATCTAGCACTTCTTGGGCCTTCTCACGGTTTCCTACAAGGGAAAGAATTGCGGTATAGGTTTGCTGTGAGGCTTGGCCAAATTGAGCTTCAATCAAACTCGTTGCTTTATCTGAATCATGTTGGGACACAATCCAGCGAATATCTCCGGGTTGAGGGTCTAAATGCCAACATGCAATCCCTTCTTCATCAAATTGCACAAGGACTTCTCCAAGTCTGCGACTTTGTTGTTCCAAGGATTTGCTTTGACAGCGAATGGAGACCACGCTTGGCATACAGCCAATCGCTTTTATGGTGTTTTCTTGGTACAAATCTGGCCCAACGACCGTTGAAGTGTTTGCATCCATGGTACCGTGTAAATGGCGTACCTCAAGGGGAATACCTGTGTCCATCAAAGGCTCTACAGTAGCGGGATGAAGAATTGGAGTGTCGAGACGAGAGAGCTCCAAAGCTTCTCCATAGCCAAGGTAAGCAAGAGGTTCTGTTTTGATGCCCCACCGTGGATTCAGCGGCATGATGCCCGGTACATCCTTCCATAGAATGACTTTGTTGGCATCGACCAGTCTTGCAATAGATGTCGCAGTGTGATCTGAGCCTCCTCGGCTAAGGAGAGCCAGTTGACCATCCTTGCCTTCACCAAACCAACCCGTGATGACTGGTGTGCCGTACAAAGATGTTCGATCGAGAAGGTTCATTGATGCCTCAAGATCGACTGTGGGTGCTCTGTTGATCCCGTTCAGTCTGAGGCCTATGTCTTCTGCCCCAACGGGATGTGCATCGATTCCATATTGCTTGAGGCGATGCGCCACGACGAGTGCTGAAAGTCGCTCACCAGCAGCAAGCAATCTATTGATTGCGACTGGATTTGTGGGTGTGCTTGCTAATTCAACCAGTGATTGTTCAATGCCACTCAGGACTTTTTCGAATAACGGTCCAATTTCACTGTTGAGCAAGCCAGGGGCGAATCGAAGGTGTTGACTCGACAAGTCGTTGACCAGACGGCTCGCATAGCGTGGTTCCTTGCTGGCTCGCATCAGTCGATCGGTTGTCCCCCAAAGGGCGGAAACAACGACCATCGAGCGCCCGCTCCAGTCGCCAACAACCTCCGCAATCCGGTCTAAATCGGATGAATCACGCAAACACGACCCACCAAATTTGTGAACGGTAATCTCCTCACTCATCGATGAACCCCCCGCGAAGAGCCAAGTCAGTGAGCACAAGAATAGACATGGCCTCGACAACCGCTACTGCCCTTGGTCCCAAGACAGGATCGTGACGTCCTTTGACGGTCAGTGGTTCCATTTTCCCACTTTCAAGATTGAGAGTCACCTGCTTTGAAGCGATGCTGGATGGTGGTTTGAAAGCCACTGAGCAGCGTATTGGTGCGGTGGTTGAGAGGCCAGCCAAGACCCCATCGGGTTGTTCACCCAAAGGCACTGGCTCTTCTGGAGTACCCCCCCATGCGTCATTGTGTTCCAAACCCGTCATGTTGACAACTTGAAAACCACGGCCGAAGGTGACGCCACGAGCAGCAGGAATGGACATCATCGCTCGAGCCATGGCAGGTTCAATCCCATCAAACCATGGCTCTCCAAGGCCTAACGGTGTTCCTTTAATCGTGAGATCGACTCGACTTCCAATCGAGTTGAGACTCATCCTATGGGATTCAACAATTTCGACCATTGCCTCTGCGGCGGTTGGATCTCTGCAGCGCATTTCTTTGCAGGCATCATTGGCCCAGCGAGGTGGTTGATGTTCCATTTCGCCGGCTTCGACCGATCCAATTGCGCCAACATGGGCCTCGGCAGTGATGCCAAGTGGAGCGATTAATGGCGAAACAAAGGCTGCAGCAGCAACGAGTGGCGCGGTTAGGCGAGCCGAAGAGGTGCCGCCGCCGCGAAGGTCCGCTTCACCGTTTGTTCGCTTGTGCATGACCATGTCCTGATGGCCCGGTCGAGGATGATCGGGAAGAAAACTGTAATCTTTTGATTTTGCATCTTGGTTGTTAATTGAGAGTTCAATCGAACCGCCAGTCGTTTTTCCATTGAGGACCCCTGAAACCAACTCAACTTGATCTTCCTCACTCCTTTTGCTGGAATATCGCCCTCCAGGTCTCCGGGTTGCCATCGCTTCAGCAATTCGTTTTTGGTCAACAATCATCCCTTTAGGTACGCCTTCGAGAACCGCACCGACTCTCGGTCCATGGCTTGTCCCAAACAGGGTCAAACGTAGGTGCTCTCCTAGCTGCATTTGCATGAGGCTCAATCAAACCAATGGCGCTTCCTTCAAGAAGGTGCGTGCTAAAAACAACTCACTTACTCGGTCGCTTCCCCGTTGAGGAATGAGGTTTCTACAACCTTCACATCCTTCACGCGGGTTTCAAAAAATTGCTTCAATCGCTCACATGTCGGTTTGCTTACCTTTGGAGCGACGACGACAAGCGCTGAACCAGAACCAGAAATTCCTGCAGCGCGTGCTCCGTTGAGCAGCGAATCGTTGGTTATTTTTCTTCCGTGCACGTCGCCTAAAACCCCGAGCATTGCTCGTCCATTCCAAGTCAGTGCCACAAGTTCTCTTCCCTCCTGAAGGGCTCCAAGTGCATTTTGAAAGGCGGCTTGATGTGGAACAAAATCTTCGATTGCAGGTTTTTGTTGCCGGTCACCGCGACAGATGATAAGCACATACCAATCATCTGCGTTAGGGCCACTGCTCTCCAAAAGAACGCCTTCTTGGATGCTTTCTGCTTGAGGGTCGATGAGTTTCCATCCTGGTGTAGCGCAAGCCCAAGCATCGTCCACGGAACCGGTTAATGTAACGCCTGCCTTGATTTGTGCTTGGACGGATAACCCGACGACTTCGGCATCACTCAAATCGGTCGCAGTCGCAGAGCATAGCGCACGGAGTGCAGCTATTGACGTGGCAGCGCTGGATTTTAGCCCCTGGCGTGGAGGTATTTTCGATGCAACAGCCCAGTGCAAGTCTTCGACGGTTTTTCCTTCAGGAAGTGTATTTCCACTTTCGACCCAAGCCTCGAGTACGCCGTCGAGGAGGCCATCAGGATCGTCAAGTTCTCGCTTGCTGGGTGCGTCAAGCAAACGGACTGCAACAGGTAGGTCCAGAGCCATACTGGCTCCGTATCCCAAGCCTGCGGCGTGAAGGAGACTGCAGGCGCCATGTGCCTTACCGTTTCCAAGTACCGCCACCATATCACCTCTCAGAGACGAGGCTTGAGATCGTGACGCCTATATGACGCGCACCCTCATCGCTCCATCCAAGAATTCTATCGCCAGCCACGAGTGATGTGACTGACACAGGCATCCCGAATGTATCGACTGCTCTGACCGTCTCCGCTTGTTGTAAGAACATGTGCCCCTCTTTATCGTTTTCATTCACCCATCTGAATAATAAAAGTGGGCGCTGCTCAACCTTCAATCTTCCAACCACTGCTTGGCGCATTGTTCCCTGTTTAGAGGTGATTGAAACGGAATCCCCAGACTGTAATTCGGACAAATATTTTGTTGTTCCATCAGCCATTAAGACATATGATTGGGGCGAGCCTGCATTGACTCTAAACGGCCGAGAGGGGACGAATTCAGACGGTATTGTTTCGCCATGAACCAGCATGAAACTTGACGCATTTGATCCAACCAGCACCCCATCACCATGATTGAGCAAGGACGTGAAATCAATGCAATATCGTTCCCCGATTCCACCCTCTTCAACAGATGTAATGGACAAAGATTCAAGTTTGATCTCATTTGAGGAACTTTCCGGTTTTACTGTTGGAGATTCGGTACGCTCTAATCGCTGGGCTTTGGCAATTATCGCAGATTCAAGCATTAAAGCCTCATCAGCGATGACAACTGCATCCACGCCCTGCTCAAGAGCAAATGCAGCACCTTGAATTTGAGCGACGGTAGTAAGCTGGGCGGCAATTCTTGTTGGCGTTCCTTCGTTTGCTGCAATCAGGTTTTCGAGCGGGATCATTGACCATGATTCAAAGGAGAGTAAGAGCCAATTCACACTACCAATCAGAGCCTTTGCTTGGTCTTGGCTTTCCTTTCCATCGATATGCACCGCAGCTCCTGCTAACGTTCCGTCGAGGAATAATTTGTTCCCATCAATTCTTCCATTGACGCCATCAATCAAAGCATCTATTCCGTCTGGGTATTCCTCACTTCCTCTCATCGAGGCCTGTGTATTCAACCAGATTTCCATGCTTTGACCTCACAGGTTACAAGCTTTCATTGCTTCATCAACTGATGCGTTTTGGTGAACCAGCATCACGAGAGCTCGAGCAATACCTTCCACATTCGAATGGGCAAACACTTGTCTTCCCATACAAACTCCAGATGCTCCTGCATCAAGGGCCTGGCGAACCATGGTCAGAATCCCACGACTGTCACCAGTTGATGGCCCACCTGCAACGAGGACAGGGATGGGTGCCGCAGAAGCGATTCCACTGAATGATTCTGAATCTCCCGTCCAGACTGTCTTCGCAGCATCACATCCAAGTTCAAAAGCGAGGCGAACCGCATGGGCATTGCACTCTGTTTTATCGCCTTCGATTGGATTGAGGTGCTCACCGCGTGCGTACACCATTCCGAACATTGGTAATTCATGGTGAAGTGCTTCCCTGCTGAGTTGCCCCATCCGTTCAATCATCGCAGCCTCGTTTGGGCTGCCCATGTTGACCTGGCATGAAACGCCGAGTCCTCCTCTTGGAACCACTTCGTCAGCATGACCAACGATGACTTTGTTTGCTGCATCAGGACCTGCATGACGTGTTGAAACGGAGAAATGAATCACCATAGATGTGGATGTGCCCTGACAAAGGTGCCCGTAATGGCTAACAAGGCCTTTCTGTGCAACGATTCCGTCAACTCCAGCAGCCACTAACGACCTGATGACTCCCTCGGTATCTGTTAGGCCAGGAATCGGGAAATCAGACGCTCCGTGATCGATTGGAATCCAGACGCCTCGGCCGTTGGGCAGCAATTTGTTCAGCCGGTCTGCCTTGTTCATGGATTGTCCACTTCGTCCCTATTCTCAAGGTTTCGCACCATGTGAAGTTCATTCTGTTTGCTCAGATCCCCAGTGCATGAGGGCTATTTCTGCTCTACTTAGGTGCTCTTGTAGCGTTGAGCGAGGCGTATCCATCAATTCAGCGAGTTCTCGCAAATTTATTTTCTTGGGATGTTCGTAGTATCCAGAGGCCACGGCCAGTTTCATGCACTCTATTTGTCGCTCAGTGAGGAGTGTTTCGATGATGCTTTTATTGCTCTCCATCTCAACAACTTTGACCACGTCAGGAGGCAGGAGTTTTCGTGCAATTTTCAAAAATTTAGAGATGCCGCTAGGTACGCCTCGAACCTTGATAGAGATACCTTCGCCGCCGTAGGTGTAAGGTGGAAGAATGTGGATGTTGGCGAATTTAATTGCAGCCATCGACAATGGGTGTGAATTCCAGACGACAAGATGACCGCC
The DNA here is from genome assembly GCA_964015875.1 of uncultured Candidatus Poseidoniales archaeon. GTDB lineage: Archaea > Thermoplasmatota > Poseidoniia > Poseidoniales > Poseidoniaceae > MGIIa-L1. The sequence continues at coordinate 9,157 of CAXHEV010000024.1, read as the reverse complement.
GTCACCTAGCCCAAGCACAGTTTCAACCTTGAGGAACGGAACTTCATTCAGATCGTCGGGGCCGCAACCTTCGCAAAATGTAGCATGGATCAGCTGGCGAATTCCATCATCACCAATGTCAAGATGACCGACAACTTCCAAAGAGTGAGCAATTTTTGCGATTGGTGCATATTCTGAATTGGCCACCGTTTCAGCCGTCCAACGCAGATGAATTTCCCTCATCGCTTCTGTGACAGAAGGCCTCGTATATTTGCTTGCCTTATGCTTCGAGGTAATTCTATTTGCCTTTTTTTTAGAAAATTGTCGTTTAGTCTGTCACTAAGGTTATATTCGACCGGCCGGTCATACCGACTGGTCGAATGCCTCTTGCTCGCTATGAATCCATCGATAAATCCCTAAAAATGAGGATTCTTGAGGTCTCAAAGCGGGAGTTCGCCGCCCTTGGTTACGACGGTGCCTCGTACAACAAAATCATCTCCAAAATTGGTATTTCAAAAGGTTCGATGTATTATTACTTCGAAAACAAAGAAGACTTGTTCATAACCTGCTTCATAGATGAAGCCCGAAATTCTCAAATTCTGTCCTCCTTCACATCAGAAGCACTTACTTTTTCTCAAATCTCAAACGAACAACAATATTGGCAGTCATTGCAAGAATTTTATCTTAAGCAATGGACTGATACTCTTCAGCACCCTCTTTTGATGTCCCTTGCGCGTCAACTGACAACACTTGGCAGCAGTCATCCGATCGTACGTAAATTGAATGCTGAGATTGAGGGTTTGAATGAATATGGCGATTTGATGAACATTCTCGAACATGGAATTAAACTCTCAGCAATACGAAATGATGTGCCGCTTTCGGTTCTTATTCGAATGTCAAGCGAGTTTGAAATTTGGCTGTTTCAAGAATTCCAAGAAGGCCGATTGAGTGAGCAAGACGTGCTCGACAAATTCATACAGATGTTCAGAATATTGTTTGAAAATAGAAGGTGAAAAAATGAATAAATTATTGGAAATGGAAAACCTAGAAAGGCATTATGAAACACCCGCTGGCGTTGTCAAAGCGCTAGACGGCGTAAGTTTTGAAATTCATGAAGGCGAACGCGTCATTCTTTTGGGCCCCTCTGGTTCGGGAAAAACTACGCTTCTGAATTGTCTTTCAGCTCTCGACAGTCCAACGGGTGGGGAGTACACATTCATGTCCCGTGAAACAGCGAAACTTGATGCTGTTCCACGAAATAAATCTGAGAAAATGACCTCTTTCCGAAGAGAAAATATTGGCTATGTGTTCCAATTTTTCAATCTCCTACAAGATCTCACCGTTCTTGAAAACATCCTCTTGATTCAAGAATTGGCTGGTAAAAAGGACCCTGCTCGGGCGAAGGAATTGTTGAAACTCGTCGGTCTAGAAGCCGAAGTCGACCGTTTCCCTGGTGAAATTAGTGGGGGCCAGCAGCAGCGAGTGGCCATTGCTCGAAGCATTGCAAAGCGTCCAACCCTTTTGCTTGGCGATGAACTCACTGGGAATCTCGACACTGAGACTTCAAACAAAGTTATGGAGGCCTTAGTGAGTGCATGTAAGCAAGAAAACATAACATCAGTATTCGTCACGCACGATGAAGGCTTAGTCAAGTATGCAACTAGGGTTATTCGAATTGACAGCGGAAAAATTGTCTCAGACGAACAAACAAACCACGATTCATCGGAGTGAGGTTTTAGCATGTCTGCTCTCTTGAATAAGCGCTTGGCTCGAAGCCTATGGCGAACTAAATTACGACTTTTGGCCGTGGTATTGATGGTGTTTGTCGGCGTCTTTGCCGGTATTACATTTGGAGGCTATGCCCACAATTTAGGTGGCATGTACGAAACAATGCAAGCCGACGATGAAAAGGGGGCGAATCTCGCAGACCTATGGATCGATAACCGCAGTGCTCTTTGGACGCCAGAAGAGGTCAATACATTCTGTACAGCCTTGGAAACCGCGTGGGCATCTTCATCCGTTTCTCAATCACTTGACTCATGTGAGGGCCGCACCGTGACCCAAGGTGCGATGTTTCACACCAACGATACGGGCCAGCACATCATCAATTCACTGTGGCACGGCATTGCTGAAGGTGCCAATGCCGACCGTGTCTGGATGCCAGAAGGTCATTCTGAAGGCAGAACCGCCGTTTCCGCTGATGAGATTGTTATCGATGCTCACGTGACGGAAGCCCTTGAACTCAGTCTTGGCGATACGGTAAGTATCGGTTCGGGTAATGCGACGGCTGAATTCACCATTGTTGGCACTGGATATCACCCACTTCACGTCCTGTTTGCTCCTGAAGGTGAATTGTTCCCATCCGAGCCAGGTCAATACGTCGTGGGCTACCTTTCGGATGCTGGAATGGCTCGTCTCACCGGCGAAGTGCTTGGCACCAGCAACATGATTCTGATCGATGTCGAAGGCACACCATCGTTTGATTTACCCGATACCAGCGAAGACGAGGGCGATGAGATTGATGAGGTGAAGGAACTTGTCGATGCAGCTCTTGATGAAGCGGCGCTGGACGCCCGTGTTCGAGACAGGGGGCAAAACGAACCCGTTGAAGTCATGCGACAGGATTTGGAAGGAACCAAACGAACAACCGTCCCGTTCACGGTCATGATCGCTTCAATTGCGTCAATTACCATTGTCCTCAGTCTTCAACGCTTGGTTCAAAGCCAAGCCAAAGAAATAGCAGTCCTGCGGACATTAGGTGTGAAGCGCTCATCGCTTATGACCGGCTATCTCATCGCTCCGTTGGGTATTGGAGCTGTCGGTTGCGCCCTTGGCGCCTTGGCAGGACCAAGTGGCATGAATGGAATGTTGGACTTTTACCAAGAATTAGTTGGCGTTCCGATTGTAGAGCGCTCCATTCCGACTTCAGTAGTAACCTCTGTCATCGGTTCGACCATGCTTGTTGTGTTCCTCTCGGGTGCTTTCCCTGCATGGAAGGCAAGCCGACTTGATCCTCTAGCCGTACTAAGCGGTCAAAACGAGATGCGAGTAGGGTCAAACCTGCTGCGAAAACTTACCTCTTGGATGCCAACAACACTTGGCCTCTCCATTCGTTCAAGCGTTCGAAAACCCGTTCGCCTGAGCATGACGTTTGTCGCCGTCGGTATCTCCCTCATGTTGTTCGGCTCGATTCAAATGATGTCTGCTGGTTTGCAAGACACAATGGTCAGCGCTCTTGAAGACGACCAAACTTGGGATGCGCAAGTCTACATTATGCCAGATGGCGAACAACCTGTATTGGATTGGGCAGAAAACAACGCTGCCAATTATGAAATGCTCATTGAAATGCCTCTTGGTTCAGTTGCTGATGCAGATGAAATCGAACGAACCTTTACACTCGTAGGCCTTGATTCATTTGAAACTGGTATGCGTTCAGTCTCGCTTTTGGAGGGTAATATACCTGCAGAAAACACGACGGTTCCACAAGTCATGATGGATGAGGGAAGCATGACGTTCCTTGGTTGGAGCATTGGAGAGCAGCAAACAGTCAGTCTAAACGGCGCTCAAACTGAGGTGGAGATCGTTGCCACATCTTCTGCAGAATTGGCGAGAACGATGTATTTCCTACGGGAAGATTTGAGCGAAATTTTAGGCGTCAATGCCACCTCAGTTTACCTTGAACTTCCACAAGGCGTTGAGGTTGATTCAGCTTTGGGTGAGGCATCCATGGGCATTGTAGAGCGCCAGGCCCTCCTTAATGGCATCAACAGTTTACTCGACCAGCAGACCCAGATTTTTCAGACGATGATGTACCTAGGGTTGTTGTTTACTGTTGTTGTCATGTTCAATACGATGATTATGAACGTCGCTGAACGTGATTTTGAACTGGCCACATTACGTGTTCTTGGTGCATCCACACGCAACCTTGGAACAATGCTTCTGTTTGAGAGTTTGTTGATCGGGATTATCGGTGGTATCGTGGGCGTTTTGTTTGCCTATGGAGGTGCGGTTGGGCTCGCGGCGTCGTTCTCATCATGGCAATTCTTCGTACCAGTGGTCATTGTTCCAAGCGTGGCGTGGCAGTTGATGTCAGGCGTCATTATCATTGCAGTAGCTATGACGCCTTTCGGCGTTTGGCGTCTCCGCAGAATGGATCTGGTTGAAAAAGTCAAAGATTTGTCTGCTTAACTTGTTTCCAATCAACCGATGCTACAATAGACGAGTTCTGCTTAGGCTCCTTCAATGGACCCTCAATCGATTGGCATGCTGGCTGTGTTCGGCGGTGGATTTACGGTTGGACTGTGGTATATTGTCGCTCGTAATGACACGAAATTGAACATGCGTCAAGGCATGAGTCCTGAAGGCTTGCGGTACAACAGCGGACAGCCTGGATTTGGCAATGCAAAACAACAACTCAACGCTAAGTTGGCTATCGTCGAAGAACGCCGACGCGCCCGTGATTTAGCTCGAGGTCGACTCGCGCAACTCGAAGCTGAACAGAACGTCAAAAAGCAGGCTGCAGAGCGTGCTGCTCGTGATTCTGCCGAACAGGCTCGCGAAGCAGAACGGCTCCGTCTGGCAGCAATTGCAGACGCACAAGCCGAAGCAGAAGCGCAAGCACAACGGGCTGAAGAGGATGCGGAGCGCAGGCGCAGGGAGCGAGAGGAAGCTCGTCTTGCGGAAGCCAGAAATGCACAATTGGCTGAACTTGAATCTCAACGACAAGATGAACTTGCAGCAGCAGAGGCAGCACGACTTGCTGAAATCGAGGCTGCTCGTGAAGCTGAAGCGATCCAATCAAAGCAAGCTGCAAAGGCTGCAATGAAGGAACTCAAAGAACGTCTTGAACGTGAGGGTGCTCGTTCCTCAGATGTGCAAGTTTCTTTGATGTGGAACAACTTCAACGATTTGGATTTACACATTGTCTGTCCATCTGGTGAGCGGATTCACGGTGGAAATAAAATTTCGAAATGTGGTGGTGAACTTGACGTCGACGCCAACGTGCGTCCAGAGAGTAAGAAGCCAGTCGAGAACGTGTACTGGCCTGAGGGAACCGCTCCAGCAGGGCAATATCAAGTCTATGTCCATCATTACAAGAAGCATAAGAAGCGACGTTCGAAGGACCCGACAAAGTTCCAATTGATCGTCAATTCAGTTGGCGATATCATGGAATACAAAGCCGCCCTTACCCACGGCGATCCAATCATGTTGGTTGCCACATTCGAAGTCCCCAGCATGGCTGAGCGACGACGAGCAAAGAAAGAACTCGAAGACCGTCTTGCCGCTCTTGAACGTGGAGAAGACCCCGATTCAATGGCAGACCTTGCCCCTGAAGCATCTACGATGAGCACCACCGAAACTGAGGGACTCATCGATGAACTCAACGAACGTCTCGAGCGTGAAGGAGCAGATTCGACCTTCGACGGAGCTGACGGCTCAGACCTCCCAAGCGCCCCGGATTTGGATGAATTGAGTGAATCTCAATCAAAAAGCGACTGAATTATGAAGCTTAACTCATCAACCACTGCCTAGAATGGTGAATATGCATGGTTTCCGAAAAAAAACCATACCTCCTTGTCTTCTTGATGCTTGCCTTTTCACTTTCCTCAGGGATTGAATCTCTCACAATGCCACTTGAAGAAACCGTGTCTGAACAGCCTGTCCTCGTCACGCCAACCCTCGCCAATTCCTCAGGATATCAAGAAGGATCAATTTTCACTCAAGCAACGATTGCCATCGGAGGCCAACACGTATGCGTGATTCTTGATAATCGATCAGTCATGTGCTGGGGCGCTGGATCGGTGGGACAGCTAGGAAATAGTGCCTCGTTGGATCAAAGCGCTCCAGTCTATGTGACTGATTTTGGACCGGGCCGCACAGCGACCGCCCTTTCTGCTGGATCAACACATACCTGTGCTTTGCTCGACAACGGTTCAGTCACCTGTTGGGGAGAGGGTACAAGCGGCCAATTGGGTGACGGATCTTCAACGAGCAGCTCCGTTCCAAGCGACATCGTTTCCTTCCCCTCTGGCAAAAAAGCAATCACCATTTCTTCAGGGGACGACCATACCTGTGCGATTTTAGACGATGGACAAGTAATGTGTTGGGGGGAAGGTTCGAATGGTCAACTCGGCAATGGCGCAACAATTGATGCAGCCACGCCGCAGCAGACCGAAGCATTGGGTTTCAATAGCACTGCAAAGTCCATTTCAGCGGGTAAACACCACACTTGTGCAATCACGAATAACGGGACCACGGTCTGCTGGGGACAAGGGTCCAAAGGGCAACTTGGCAATGGCGAATCCTCGGTGAAAACCTCTCCAACTCCAACAGAGACTCTTCCGTTTGGATTGAGTGCCGTAGCACTTGCAGCGGGAGAAGAGCACACCTGCGCTCTGCTGAGTCAAGGTTCAGTTGCCTGTTGGGGCAACGGAGATTCTGGTCGATTGGGTAATGAGTCAACAAGTACAAGCTTTACACCAGAATTAACAACTCCATTTGGAAGTAGGACTGCAGTTTCTATTTCAACATCCCACCAACACACATGCGTAGTTCTGGATGATGGAAATGCTTCATGTTGGGGCGTGACTGCCAACGGTAGAGGTGGCTTCATCGGGACGATGAATGAACAACTCGTTCCAATGGATACGTCTGGTTTTGGTGGGGGCCAAGGTGCTGTTTCAATCACTGCAGGCCATACGTACTCATGCGTGATCTTGGAAAATTTCTCCGCTTCGTGCTGGGGTGATTTAGGCTATTCCGGTTCAATCGAGGTACCTGAACCCGCCGTCATCACCTCATTGCCCGAGATGAGAAGCATTGCAGTTGCAGAGCGGGATTTTAATGGCAATGGAGTCTACAACATCTTTGAATTCCCAGTTAATTACGATTTTACAGCAAGTGGCCTATCTGCTGGAAACAAACACACCTGCGCTATACTGGATGATGATTCTGTCACATGCTGGGGTGACAACTCACGCGGCCAACTTGGTACAGGGGATACTGTCAGCCATACCACTCCTGTCTCAACTCTTTCTTTGGGCGCCGGTCGATATGCACAATCGATCCACGCAGGTTACACCCACACATGTGCTTTGCTGGATAATGGCTCGGTTTCATGTTGGGGTGAGCAATACCTCACAAACGGCACCTCTGTTGATGTGACATCGCCGACTTTGGTTGGTGATTTCGGTCAAAACCGGACTGCAACCCAAATATCGGTTGGATGGTCAGTTTCTTGTGCTGTATTGAGCGATGGTAATGTTTCCTGCTGGGGCAAAGGCAGCAACGGCCAACTCGGCAATGGTGCTACGGACTCATCGACCCATCCAACACCGACATCCTCTTTCGGGAGTGGGCGAAAAGCAGTTTCAGTCTCTCTTTATTCGGACCACGCGTGCGCACTGCTTGACGATTCATCGGTCATGTGCTGGGGCCGTAATGACTACGGTAAATTAGGCGATGGTACCAGCGCTCAACGGAATACTCCAGTTCAAGTCAATGCCTTCCCAACCAACACCACGCCAATTTCAGTTGCTGTTGGAAGTCACCATTCTTGTGCGATGCTCAACATTGGCGATGTATCATGCTGGGGGGAGGGCACCTTCGGTCAAAACGGAGATGGGAGTTCGACAAACCGTCCTTCCCCGGGTCGCACAAGTGGCTTCGGCTCCGGAAAACTGGCTCTTGCAGTCTCTTCGGGAGATCATCACATTTGTGCAATGCTTGACAGCGGCGAAGTAGCTTGTTGGGGTGACGGAGGTTCAGGTCGTCTTGGCAATGGTGCATCTTCTCGAAAATACACACCGACATTGACTTCTTCATTCGGTGAGGGTCGCCTTGTGACTTCACTTTCTGTTGGTTCATACCATGCATGTGCTGTCCTCGATTCAGGACAAATTTCGTGTTGGGGGGCGGGTGCAGATGGTCGTCTTGGTAACGGGGAAACCTCCAACCAAGCAAACCCCGGGCTGACAAAGACGCTCGGGCCCTCAGTTTCGTCCGTTGCGGTCGGTGGTGATCACTCGTGCGCTCTGCTCGGCAACGGCTCAGTTGCTTGTTGGGGTGGTGGAAGGCTTGGCAATGGCCAAACCAACGGATCTTCAGCCCCAGTTCTTGTATCCTCATTTGGAGCGGGTCGGACTGCTGTACAGGTCAGCAGTGGAAATCAGGGCAGTTGTGCCCTCTTGGACAACGGTTCAGTCTCTTGTTGGGGGTATGGAAGCAACCTCGGGAACGAATTTACAGCCATTGTGGAATCACCAACATTGACTGGTGACTTTGGTGCAGGACGCACTGCTGTGGACCTCTCATTAGGTGGATCACACTCATGTGCGGTACTGGATAATGGTTCAGTAGCATGTTGGGGTACGAATATATTTGGCGAGTTGGGTAATTCAGCAATTGATTCTGGCAATCCTAAGCCCGCTCTTACCGGAAGTTTTGGTGCCGGTAGGACCGCTGTTTCGGTCGCAACAGGTGTTGATCATTCATGTGCACTACTGGACAATGGTTCAGTTTCGTGTTGGGGTCGAAACCAGGGGGGTCAACTCGGGACTGGGGACGCCTTCGACACAATAAGGAGCAGCCCGACCTTAATTGCCCCATTCGATTCTGGGCGTACCGCAGTTGAGATCTCCGCCGGACGATGGCACACGTGCGCTCTTTTGGACAACGGACAGGTTTCGTGCTGGGGCAAAGGCAGTTTGGGCCAATTGGGTCATGGTAATCTTTTGAATTCAAATGTTCCACTCACCATTACACATTCCGGTGGAATCTCAAATGCAGTTTCCATTTCGGCTGGCTATGAGCATTCTTGCGCAGTATTGAGCAACGGTTCTGCAATGTGTTGGGGCTCAAACAACAACGGGGCCATTGGCATTGGTGATTCAGCCTCAAATTCACACGTCTACGCAGTGATGGTACCTCCATCACTTGATGCCAACCGCAAGGTTGTCGATATCGTTGCGGGCGTTGACCGAACATGTGTGCTTTATGACAACCAATCTGTTGCTTGCACTGGCAGGGGTGACTCAGGTCAAATTGGAAACAATGACAGTTCAAATCAACTCAATTTCACTTACACGATTCCTATGGTCGTGCCTCGTTCGATTGCCATTGACAGTGGTGATATGGATGGCGACGGTGTGGCAGATCCTGTTGATGCCTACCCAGATGA
>CAXHEV010000023.1:0-19590 GCA_964015875.1 uncultured Candidatus Poseidoniales archaeon | reverse complement strand
CATGGGCCAAAGAGCCACTCGCATCAATCAAAAAGTCGAATGTGTATCTGCCTTTGGTGGTCACTAAGACATCTCTATTCGATTTGCTTTGATGTTGAATGCGCGTCATGGCCTCATCCATTTGGATTTCTGCACCAGCATGAATGGCCTTATCGCACAGATAACCATCAAAATGTAAACGGTGGCCTGCGAAGGCATCAAGATCGAAATGGAAGGCCTTTCCAGATGGTAGAAAAACCCTCATGTTATCCAGGTTGTGAAGTTTTAGACGATCAGGGAATTGAAAGTAATCATACAGCCAAGTATGATCGTCGAGATTCGAAAAAGTGCCGACAACTTCTCCCCAGTTTGGGATGCACTCTCCGCATTGAGCAGGATTGCCAACGATTGAGCGTCGCTCGATCATCAGAACATCAATGCCGTCTTCTGCAAGGCGTTGGGCGCAAGCTGCGCCTGCAGGACCTGCGCCAATAATGATCACTTGCCTGTGTTTGATTTCTTTTCTTGCCATTCAGATCCCTCACATGTGTCGTTCCATCACATAGCCCGTGATGTGAAGCATCAGGCTCTTGGCTTGACTCTCTGGAAACGCATCAAGTTCCAAGACTGCCCGTTCGAGATGGGTTTTGACAAGAATCTCAGCGTATGTTAAACTGCTTGAGCGATCCAACAATTGCATGAGTTCTTCGAATTGTTCATCACTAAATGATTCGATTAGTTGTGCTAACCGTTGGCGTTCTTTCCCATGCGATAGGGTCAATGCGTGAATCAAAGGTAGAGTCATTTTTCCCTCCAGAACGTCTGCGCCTCGGGGCTTGCCCATGCGTTCATCACCTCGTAGGTCAAGAAGGTCGTCAACCAATTGGAAAGCAATGCCGAGTTCCATTCCAAAGCGACCGAGCCCTGCTGCTTGCTGCTCGGTTAATCCAGCAACAAGACCTGCAGCATGACATCCTGCAGCAAATGGACCTGCGGTCTTTCCACGAACAATGGAAAGGTAATCTTCTGGTGAGGTAGCAAGATTGAGAACGTGGTCGAGCTGATGGAATTCTGCAACCGCTATGTCTGCACAACATTTCGCCATCAAGCGAACAATGTTCTCATCATAACGGCCGCCAAGGCCGAAGCCTTGGACAAAGAGCCAATCGCCGGCGATGACTGCCTTAGCGAGGCCCGCCCGGGTGTGAATGGTTTCGACACCACGTCGAAGAGACGCCTCATCATTGATATCATCGTGAACGAGGGTCGCTGTGTGGATCATTTCGAAGGCGAGTGCAAGTGGCATGACTTCCTCGATATCTTCACCGCCTGCAATTTCATGAGCAAGAAGAATCAAGAGAGGGCGCAGACGTTTTCCGCCCGCAAGGAGCATTGAAGCGCAGAGCTCTGCTACTTGCCCTGCACCGTTCTGAATTTCGTCATCAACAAGCGCTTCGAGGGCGGCGTCTACGTGAAGACGCATGACCTCCAACTGGTCGCTTGCTTCCAAACCAATGTTCGCCACGAGGACCCCTACAACGGTGCCCTTCTTAACCGGTAGTCTCCGCCCATGTAATGTGAGGAGCAATCCTCGCCGAGGTGAGATGATGACAGAAAAGGTACGCCTTGAGGTCCTCACCACGCCATCCAACAGGGACGGAGTACGGCGGCAGATCGAGAAAACAATCGAGACAAACCGTACCAAATTTGACTTCGTTATGAAGCAAGTCCCTCATATGGAAAGTGCCATTGAGACACTCAAAGATGGGAACTGTGATTTCTTAGCTATGAGCGCTCACCAGTGGAGAAACCTAGAGCATGATGGATTGAGCATCATCGGTGTTCTTCCTCGGCGAGAACCCACATGGGTTCTTGTCTCTGAGGACAAACCAGAATACCTGCAATCAAAAGCCATTGTTGTTTGCGACCACATGCTTTTGCGCCGGCAAATGAGGCGTCTTCGCTCAGATTTGAAATTGATGACCTCGCAAGGATTTGCGGACGCCATAGGCAAGGGTGAAGCGTATGCTCAACTGGATGATGATGATCGAGTGCCTTGGCTTGAAGAGTGTCGACAGGAGGAGATCTTAGATGGCTACATCGTCAATCGGGGTGAACACGCAGCACTGAAGTTCAAGGCTCGCAGACACACGCTTGGTTTGCAAAGAGACAATCCAGAACGAACGCACTTTGTGCCTCCTCCACTGCATGGATTTACACTTTTGGTGGCCCGCAGTGGGTTTCCAAGCGCAACCGTGCAATCCATGTGTGACCAAGGCGCATTCATTGCTCATAGAATGGAAATGGCCTTCCTGGCATCAATTTCGGAAGACCTCCACCCCATCACGGGAATCTTTGTTGAGCAACGCAAGGTTGCAGCAATTCTTCGGGAGGCCAACCGTTCCAAGGACGAACATACCCTAGAGAGCGTTTTGGATGTTGAACAAAAAATCAAGTTTGCTGGTCCGAGGTTGGAAATGCGAATTGAAACACTCAACCATCAAGGAACAGTCACTGCTGCCGCAGAACGAGTCTGTCCGGTCGAAGAGAGCCACATGGGTATGGTCAATGTGCTCAAAGAATTTCAAATCCTTCTCGATACCATGCAAAGCGAGCACGAAGAGATCCCGCGTGTCCATGCTGGTTTATCAGAGGAGTTTGGTCACGCAAGGGGCCCACTGCTGAACTTAAACGAAGTTCACTCTGATTCATTGGAAGAGGAGTGAGCATCACCTAACAAGGCGTTGTATCCCTGTCGTTCGATGTATGCTTCAAGTTCAACCATCTCTGCAGGTTGATTTTCCTGACTGAGTTCCATGATGGCATCATCAATTTCACGGCCATGGCGCTCCCATGTGCCAGCAGAACGTTGTAAGTCTGAAGCAAAACGCTCAACCACTTCAACAGCAGAAAGTGTAGGATTCAAAACAGTGCTCAGCGATTCTACGACCTCACTGTTGGTGCTTCTGAGTTTAGCAAGACTGTTGGAAAGGGCGACGAGTGCCGACCGTAACTCCTCGACATCATTGGATTTGGCGAATTTACGCTGGGCACGGTCTAAGTCCTTCCTCATCACACCAACTCCAGCGATGATGGCCACTTTGGCCTTAGCAGATTGAAGAATGACATCTTCCGCTTGGTCAAGTCTCGAAGCGAGGGCTTCCTCAAAACCTGAGCGTTGTGCACGAAGGTCATATCGAATCATTTCCTTGAGGGATTCAACCATGTCATGTGCGTCTTTTAGGCCAGCCTTGGTTGCCTTGACGTTCTTGCCCATGAACCCCGATTTGGTCGACAGGTTTTGAAGCCATTGGCAATCATCTAAAGAAGCATTGAATTTCTTGGTTGAACATAAATCATCAGGCTCCGAAACGGCGATTTAGCCATCGCATCACGGCGAAGGCACATATACCCCTTTGAGCCGAAACCCAAAGGAAGGTGCTGTGATGGTCGACAAGGGCGAACTCCTATCAGAACTCTATCAAGCACGGTTTGATGGTTTGAAGGAAATCGCCGTGGCCTACAATCTTCCAAAAACTGGTTCGGTTGAAACCTTGAGAGCAAGGCTAATCCAGCACCTGATTCTTGATGAATGGGACCTCTCACCTGAGGGCATTGGAAATCTCATGAATAACGAATTAGGGGAACTGCTTGGAGTCTTTGGAATCAAGAAATCTGGTTCACTTCGTGCACGAAGGCAACGGCTCTACCTGCACCTCAACCACGATGCTAAGCGGCTTATTCCTGAATCTCTTGATTCAATGACGCGCGATGAATTACATGCCATGTGTAAAACTCTCGAGTTACCTCTTTCTGGTGCTAAGCAGACACTTCTCGTGCGTGTTGCAGGGGTTTTGGCCTCCCAAGATGGAGGATGGGGTAAGGTCAAGAAGAGCCTACGAAGACCCCGTTCCAACGCCAAATCACTCCCCTCACCCGCATCCCCTGTGCCCAAGCCAAGCGAGCCGAAAACAGATTCAACTCCCGATCATGAAGCAGTGATTGAAGCGGCAGAACATTTTGTATCCGAGCACCCAGAAGGATGGACGTTCGAAGAAGAAACTGAACTACGAACTGAACTGGCCCAGGAAGGTATTCCAATCTCAAAAGCCCCAATAGCATCCACACTCGATGAAGCTCTGCGCAAGGGGGGTATCGAAGAAACCGAACTAGCCGAAGCACCGTCTATGGTCCAAGTCGCAGAAGCAGGAAAGGAAGAACACACCCTTGAGGTTGAAGCCTTATTGCTTGACATTAAGGCTCGGTTGCCAGAGATTGAAGCTGCAGGAAGAGACTTCCTCGCCGTGAGCAGCACCAGCGAACCCGAAGATCTTCAAGCGTTCATTCAAAGTCTGAAAAGCCACGGTTTCGCAACCGATGTCCCTGCCATACAGGATTCCATTCGGACGACATTAATGGAGCTCGAATTTAGATCTGAGAGTGAGAAACAAGCAATCCACACCATGCCAAATTCATGGCGAGAACGGGAGGCACTCAGGGTTTTTGAAAACGCAAGAGAAAGCCTGAGAGGTCAACTTGACGATACACTTGCTGCACATAATGGTGACCTGGTCAAAGCCCGAATGGCGTTCGAAGAAGTAGGGCGCTCAATGAACCTCGACCTCTCAATACCGAGTGTATCTGGCAGACTTCATGCCCTCTTTGATTTGCATGTTGATATCAACCAAGCGCAAGCCCTTCAGGACCCTGCTATCGCTCGAAGGAACCGAATTTTGAGAATCCTCCAACACGGTGCAGTCCACCTAAGCAACTCTGAAAGGAGCACGCTTGATCGATTGGAACGAAATATTGCAGCCTTTGAAGAACTTGTTGAGACCATCCTGGAAAGCAGTGAGGGAACCTTCAGTGAAGCCCAACAAGCATTAGTGATACGTTTCCTTGAATCCCGTGGCTATGAAGTGAACACCGTTGATCTGCGCCCACGCATATTGGCATGTGCTGGCATCATTGGAGCAGAACTTGGCTTCATTTCACCAGCAGAAATTCCAAGAATTGCTCCAGGAATAATGATTTCAGACACCCAAGTCGATGCGATTGTTGCCGAACTCAAGGCCTTGGCTGAGGCGTTCAAGCCCGCTGAAAACACCGAAGTGGTTGAGCCCGAGATGGAAATTGCTTCATCGGTTGCTGATGCTTCAGACCGACTCAAGTCTGCCAGAAGTAAAATCGATCATATCGATGATTTACTCGCACGTTTGCGAGGATAATCAACGGCTAGCGTAGAAACTCTGTATGAGTTTTGTGACCCTTTGAATGTCATCAATATCTCTTGAGATCATATCTCTGAGAATTTCCTCTCGTTGAGTGACATGCTGCTCGAAGACATCTGGCGATATACCTGCAGCTTTGCAGATTGTTTCACGTAGTTTGGATGGAATTCCCGTTTCCTCAATTCGATCGGTTGCGGCATTGTACTTCCAAATAATGTTCAGGCGAGGCTTGTCACCCTCCATTCCTGCTACCTCTGCCACCTCAGTGATCTTACGGGCGGTTTTTCCGTTGACGTGAAGACGTGCTTGGATGATGATAAGATCCAGGCCACTCAGCATGATTGGAGGGACGCTCATTGGAGGGTTAATCATACGTGTCACAGTCTCCTGAGCAGTGTTTGCGTGCAGGGAACCGAATGAGCCATCGTGGCCCGTGTTCATCGCAGTGAGAAGCGTTGCTGCTTCAGGACCACGCACTTCACCAACAATGATTCGGTCAGGGCGCATTCTCAAACTGGATTTGAGGCAGTCGTTCATGTCAATTTCTGATGTTCCATCTGGGCGCTCTCGGCGTGTTTCCATTCGTAGCCAATGGTCGTGGTACACTTGCAATTCAGCCGTGTCTTCCACTGTGAGCAGCCGGCGATGCCATGGAATGTACATTCCAAGACAGTTGAGGGTTGTCGTCTTACCAGAACCAGTACCGCCTGCGATGACAAAGTTTGCAGGACGACTGTCGAGGCCTTCAATCCAAACCCACATCATTGCGGCAAGTCGGGTGTTCACTGTTCCGAACTTGATCAAATCAATCATGGTCAATGGGTCTTCCTTGAATTTACGAATCGTTAGTGTTGGGCCGTCGGGCGAGACTGGTGGAATGGTTCCATTGACACGGGAACCATCATGAAGACGGCCGTCGAAAATTGGGACCATCCCCGGTCCATCTCCAAGTGGGACATTCGTGTAGGAGGCAATGTTCTTTGCAATCTGCAAGCCTGATTCATTGTCGATGATCAAATTGGTTCGGCACATACCGAATTTTCTGTGTGCGACCTTGACCTCTTGTTCCCCACCGTTGTACATGACTTCTTCTAGATTATCGTCATCAAGAAGGAGTTGTAAGTCACCATGTGGATTTGGTTCTGCAACCCCGTCAACATGGTAAATTGGCGAGGGGTGGTTGCCTTCAGTGTAAATCGTCACTCTTCCGTATTGCTCTAAAATTGTTTGAGACATTGTTCATCCTCCAATCATTACTACTGCACCGAGATAGAGGCCCATGGAAAAAGCAATCCAGAGTGGCATCCACCATAGTGCGTCTTTGAAGCGCCCCAACATGCGTCCTGAAACACCGAGGGCAACCGCTGATGCAGCTCCAAAGAAAAGAGAGAAGGTTTGATTGAAACTGTCAATTTGAAAACCGCTGGAAGCAGGGGCGAACAAACCAACAATGAAGGCGATCAATACGGGAAGACCGACAGACACGAACATGACAATCAGAAGTCCACGACCGAGAAGTTCTTCCTCACGAGTATTCATCAAATCGTTCAACCGCTCATAATCCATAGCAAGGTCTGAAAGGATTTGCTGCAGCGGTGCATCCTGCTCAATAGCAGTTTCAATCAATACCATCACCCTTTGAACCTGAGATGAACGAGTTTTTGCTGCAAAGGCAGACAATGCTGCTTCGAACGAAGAGGAATGACTCTCTTCGAGTGTTTCGAGGAGGAGTTTACCAAGCGGTCCGGGGACGTTTCGGGATTGTTCCATCATGGCTTCTTGAATACCTCGGCCTGCACCGACTGTATCTGAAAGACCCTCTAGCAGGCCCGGAAGTGCATTCTCTATAGAGCGTCGTCTCTTGCGCTCCATCATTGGTGGTATGCCACCTGCAGCACAAGCAATACCAATCACAGAGAGATAAAGGAGGAGTGGGCTTCCATTAAAGGTCTCAAGCAATCCAAAAATCATCGAATCACAACCCAGGGTCCTTCGTATGTGCCTTCAAACCAATCAACATCATTCCGATCAATGTGAAGACGAGCCCTCCATTGACAACGGAATTAATCATACCTTGATCAATTGTACCAACAATGGCTTCAGCACCATCACCTAGTAATTGTGGGACCAACCCAACAATGGCGAGAATAATTGGTCCAATCATACCAATCGAAAGCAGCGTTTCAGGAACTGCGCCTAGTTCCTCAATGTATTTCTTTACAGATTCTGTACGCTCATTTTCCATCCTTACACCTTGCTTTCTCAAGGTTTCAACGATGTCAGTATTTTGTGTAACGTTAGAGTACATCGTATTGAGTAGACGTCGGTATCCTTCCGATTCTGCTTTTTTCAACAGCACTTTGAGTTCTTTATCCAAACCACCCGAGGTCCCTTTGCGTAATCGCTTCATCATCGAGGAAAAATCCTCAGAAATAACACCATAGCCACCACTACCAATTGTGTGAATGGCAGCTTCAAGACCGACTCCTGATGACATTAAGACGTCGAGTGTGCGGATGACGTAGAGAATTTCTCTCTGCTCGTCTAACTTCCGCATCACGTTCACCTCAAACAATATCTTCAATCAATTCGAACATGAAGGCCTCGCTTGTGCCTTCATATTCCATTGCAGCAAACAAAACCTTGACGTCTCGTTCTTCAAATGGGTCGTGAATGTAAGGTTGTCCACTTCTGAACATGCTTAGGATTCGCTTGTAATTCTCAAGATCGACTTCGCCTTTCACAGTGTAGACCGTCGATTCAGAGCCCTCGTCATGGAGGTTGTCGCCCTCCTCGCCACGAATGATGGTTCGTGTTAGTCTTCGGGTTAATCGTACGTGAATATCACAATTTGGAATTCGCACCCAATCGGAACTTGTTGTCCCAGTTGCGGGACGAATGAAGAAATCTAATCCAGCCATGCAGTTGACCCCTGTGCTTTGCACATCACTGAGAAGGTCTTCAATGTTGGGGGAGAAACAAATCAGGATACGATTCTAAACCAGCCAAATCGAGGTTCGTGAAGAGTACCCTCATTGGACAATTCATCCAATTTCGATTCAGCCAACTGGCGATCGATTCCACGAGCATCTGCATTGGTCAACACGGTCTCAAAATCAACTCCATCACCTTGATCGAGTTGAGCAATGATGGCGACAAGTGTCTCCTTGACATCATCTTCATCAGATGTATCACTCGATTCGGCACCTTCCAGTGTCGTTTGTGGTGCGGGTGCTGGTTGGCTTGCAGCATCCATTCGCCCTTCGGCGATATCGAGCGCCTGCATCACATTGAGCGTGTAGGTCTCCGTGTCAAATTCACCATAGTGGTTCCTTGAAAGCAAAAGTCCGTCAATCATATGTTCTGGGACACCAGCTGCTTTGAGGCCTTCCTGGGTGGGTTCTGCAGAAAGTGAATCATTGTGAATTTTCATTCGCTGAAGTGTACCTTCAGATGCTCTTGTCAGCCAAAGGGCGTACGTTTTAGCATCAATTTCACAGGCTTCTTCAGGCCGAAGGGAAGTGTACACTGCACCTTCATCAGTTTGATACCAGCGGGACTTTGCAGTCATCAACAAAAGTACTGGTTCGCCGACTTCTGTTTTCTCAACAAGCGAAAGCGTAAGTTCCCTCATTGACTCAGAGGCATAGTCCCCTACCGAGAAGTAATGCAAGCCGGATGGGTCTCGCATTTGCCCTTGATAGAGCGTCGAACCATTGGATGTTTCTCGAACTTCAAGCCGTTCCAAAAGACCAGCTACAATAACGCGGTTGACCTTCGCACCAAGCTTAGTGATCACGAAGGACGGGTCATATTCGCCAGAACCTTTCTCGTTGAGGGTAGCTTCACTGAATTCAGAAGCGAGCATGTGCCATGCTGGTTGTCGTCGTGCTCGACCACCGGATTGCATCATGCCACCCCCCAGTGAGCGCGCAATTCAGTTGCCCGCATTCCTGCATCTTCTTCCATGATACTCGCACCGTCGGCGAGCATCATTGCACCTTGTTCATCGACGATAGTGCGACCTGTTGCTTTGACCATACGTCCAAGCAATCTGCTTCGTAGAGATTGGACAAAGGCCATCTGTCCGTCTTCATCAACGGCGGCTTTCATCTGATCCTCGTCCATGCCTAGGAGTTCGAGCGTAGCGGCTTTGTTTGTGAGCAGCGAAACACTGGAACGACCATCGTCCATCACCAACCTCAAGCGGATATCGCTGTTCCCGTTGTTTGGCCCGTGCTCTGCACATGCGCCTTCACGGAGCACTCTTCGACATTCTGTACAACGTAGAATGAAACCTGAATCCTCGCGAACACTCACGATGACTGCGGTTGTGGAAACGCCAACTCGACTGCTTCCGTTGGCCAAGTCATGTAGTTCAACCTCGGCAGTATGGTTGGTCAAATCAAGGGCATCGTCCCAAGGTGTTGATTCAAGGATTTCCACCTGGTCTGTAGTATCAACGGTGATGTCTGGAATTCCTTGCCATGCTCGAACACGTACACCCTTTAGTCGGACAGTCACAGGAAGTTGATCTTCTGAGATTGGTAATTCGCTCCAAGCGCTCATTCGACAGCGGCCTGTTGGATCTGCGATTTGGCCCGACCACAGGAAGCGTTCTTCGCCATCTCGGGTGAAGGACCTCTTTGCCCATTCAGTGATTTGAACGACAGCGTCAACATCTCGGGCACCATCTCGCAAATCAGAAATCGTAAGAACGGTTTGCTGAGACAATGATTCGGTATCTGCAAAATTCTTGTCATGGAAAACCTCAACCTTCGTTGTTCGCCCGAAGTTAAGCTCCGGAGTGTCTCTAAAGGTTCGCACTTGAGCGCCTTCAATTTTCAGTAAACTGCCAACTTGGTGTTCAAACGGCTCCCAAGAAAGGAAACCAATTGTGCCCGATTCGTCAGCGATCCTCCCTCTCACAATATCAATCGAACCAGATCCATCCTTTTTGTGGATTTGATCGGGTCGAGAGGCTAGAATGCGGCCCACAACACAAACGTATCCATCACTTGGCAATGTATTGATTTCTTGTGGCTCGCCGGGTGCTACAACGGGGCGTGTGCCCTCGCGTACGACGGCGATGCGTGTTGATTGGTTGATATTCAACGACATTCGCCCTTGGTATTCGTTGACTGAGGCACCCTCAATTCGAACGATTGAGCCCGGTGCAAGGTTGGCACTTGGACCCCAGTCTTTGTATTCCCAACGTGTCTTTTCTCCTTTCTCTTCCCAAGGATTGTCTTCGAGAAGTCCAAATGCGATTTGTTTTTGTTCACCACGAATGGTTTGCTCACGCATGTTGTGAGAAATAATCTCGACTTCGATTTCGATGTCCTTGTCATTGCCGTTTAGTTCACTCAATTTGCTGACTTTCTTTGTGTTCCTAGGCGCAGATGACCCACCCTGTGATGGGCTGCGGTTTGTTGGAACGGATTGTTCTCCTTTGAAACGACGAAGGATTGAACGCATGGCATCCTGAGGTGGAATGTAAAATTCGGTCTCGTATTTTGCAAAGGCCTCAGCGATCTCCTTCGGATCTGCATCTGGGCATTCTGACAAAATTGCTTTGACATGAGTTTCATATTTTTCAGACATGAGCTCGTCCCCCGTCAGGCGTTTTCGATTGATGCCTGTACGGAGAACAGGCTGCGGGCTTTCGTGCGGATTGGTTGAGTCTATACACTCCCTTGACCTCCATGGAGATGAACAAAGATGACGACAGGACTTAAACAATACCGTGAAGAATTCAGAACAATCCACTTCACTCAAGGAAATGGTTCTTCATTCATGCAGGGTTGATCCGCAAGCCCTGCATCATCAACACGTCTGGAAGGTGCATACTTCCAGAAGAATAGGAACCTTGGACTTGAACATCGTCGCCCAGTCGAACATCATGCGAAAGTGCCTTAGCAAGATTTCCAGATAATCCTGCTTGTTTAACAGGACCGAGTATTTCTCCTTCAGATACTCGAAGGATGGTGCTGGTCGTGACTGAAAAATCGCCGCTCGTAGGATTTGCAGTGTGGGCGCCCATGACGCTGTGTACGATGTAGCCATCCTGCATTTCTTGCAAGAGTGCGTCTTGTGAATGACCACCGTTTTTGGAAATCATTGTGAAATCACTGCATCCAGTTCCTGGTGGGGATTGATGGCCGCCGCGGACCGCACAACCTGTGGTTTCGGCATGGTCAATACGTCCCTCAGCAACCTGTTGAGCAGCATCTCGAGTGGACCACATCGATCCAATCAGGCGTCCGCCTTCAACCAAGGTTTGACGCCGGCTTGCTACACCCTCGCCGTCACGAGAACTGGCTGATTTACCACCTTCCATGCGCCCATCATCAATCAAGGAAAGGTCAGTAGCAAGCACGACCTCGCCTTGTTTTCCTGACCAAAAGGATTCGTTCCGTACCAAACGATCGCCCCGTAAGGCCGTTGGTACCACCATTGAAAATAATGGTGAGAAACCTTTGCTGGTCATCAAAACTGGTGTGTCTTGTGGCTCACTGTTGACTTCAATTGGCCCACGAGTAACCTGTGCCCAATGAACTGCACTGGAGATGCAAGGTGGCACTTCAGCAAGTAATTGCCTTCCTGAGTCCCCCTCATACGAACTGGTAAGTTCGCCATCAGCATCGATTGAAACTTGGACACCGAGGCCATGTGATGTTGTAATCCCGGACGATTCGATACCTTCGCTAGAGAGAATGGCTGAGGCAGTTGCACCAACACCAAGCCCACCCCCTGTCACGACTGCTCGCTGATCAAGGGAAGCGACTTCGCTGAGGACTGCATCGGCTTGCTCCAGCAAATCCTCAGGACCAATGTCGAGAATACGACGATCACACAGACCGTTCACTGGTTCTGCTTCGTCAGCGCTCGGAAGAACAAAACCTTCGATGGCTGGTGAAGCACGGGCCACATCAAGCGCTTGTTGAATTGCTGGGGTCGCAGAGGTTGCATCCACCAGGTAAGCATAGCCGAATCGACCATCTTCTACAACCCGGATACCATAGCCTCCTTCACCGCCACCAGCAGCAAGAGAAACCTTTCCTGCTTCGATGTCGAGTTGATGACCATAGGATTGGAAAGCCACGACTTCCCATTGACCAATGCCTTCTTTCTTGCAGAGGTCCCCGATGAGTTTGCACCCTTCACTGATGCGGTCAACTGCGTCATCCGGTAGCATCTTCACCCCACCAAAGCTTCTGAGATTCGCATAATTGGACCGCCGTCACCAACTGGCACAGTCTGGCCTTTACCACAAAACCCGGGGGCTGCAAGCCTTGCGTCTTGCGTAAGTCCATCAACATCTTTGAGAATTTGTAAAGTAAGACCGCTGACACTTACGTCTTTGAGTGGTTTTGTGAGTTCACCATTTTCGATCAACCATGCTTCTTGTGCTGCGAATTGGAATGAACCCCGTCCAGTGTCGACTTGACCTCCTCGAGAACCGCAAGCATACACACCGTAGCTAATGTCTTCAATCAATTCATCCAAATCATTGTGCGTTCCACCCTGAATCAATGTGTTTGACATTCGCACCAAGGGGTGGTGCAATCCATCTTGGGCCCGGGCTCCTGCATTTGGAGTGATGCCGAAATGGTGAGCAGTCTCTCTATGGTTGAGGTATTCAGTGAGGACACCGTTCTTGATTAGACATTTTTCACGTGTATCAAGTCCTTCGTCATCGATTGGATGGGCACCATAGCCTCCACGCATTGTGGGGTCATCAACCACAGTGACGATACTGTTGCCAATCGCTTGACCGAGTTTACCGTCTAAGCAGGAGTCGCCAGCAGCAACTAAGTCCGCTTCACAAGGATGCCCAAGTGCTTCGTGAATGTAGACACCGGTGAGGTCACGGTCTGCCACGAGGGGAAGTTTACCTGATGGTGCTCGTTCTGATTTCAAAAGACGAAGTGTTGCGATTTGTGCGCTTCGGCCAAGCTCACCAAGGTCGCAAGATTCGATCACTTCGAGTCCACCTTCACCGCCATGCCGCGTTCTATAGGATACGACGTCGCCACCATCTCGGCCTGTGACCGTGGCATTGATCAGCGAGCGTTGGAATGACCATGTGCGATTCATACCTTCTGAAGTCATCAATTCGGTGTGAAGGTGCTCATCGTGCCATCCACATGTGACAGATACAATTCGATCGTCTTCGGCTGCACTATCATGCAAAGTCATCAGGTGGTGAAGTTTCGTGTCTAAATCTGTATTTCGCACATCTTTCTTTGGTGTCCAGTGTACTTCATCATCGAAAATTGGAACCTCTGCAAGAGCGACCGGTCGATCTTTTGATGCCCTACGAGCAGCAACTGCCTTGGCGAGTTTCACCGTTGATTCTACTTGACCGGGTAGCGAAAGGATGTCTGTGGTTGAGTGCACACCCCATGCGCCATCTGCCAAAATACGCATTGTGACGCCGATATCTTGGCCTGGAATCGCTCGTTCGAGTTTTCCATCACGAACGGCTACTGTTGAATCTGTGATGGCCATTAAACGGACTTCTGCATAAGATGCTCCAAGCTCTTGAGCATGGTCAAGGGCGCCTTGGATTTTCGTCTGTTGGAGGTAGCGACCCGTACCAAAGGAACGGTCGTCGTTGGGGCTTGCGCTCATCACCATGGTGGCCGGTGTACGCAATAGTGCTTGAACCCTACTCTGATGCGTGCTCAAGAATTGAACTCTGAAGTAAGGACGTGGCCAACCAAAAGATCACAGGTTACAACCGTATCTTCACCGAGTTGAATACCGAGTCGTTTCGAGCCTTCTGTGTTGCATTCAAGATCGGCATCTACAATGTTCACGTCCATTGAAGAGGCAAGTTCCAAGGCTTGTTGTTCAAATTGTTCAACCTCTCCAGACGATGGCATCACTGGCATTTCCCCTTCTTGACTCATCGAAGGGAGGAGGATAAAACAACCAGTTCGATCTCCATCCCGAACACCTGCGCGTTTGAACGCTTCCGATACATGATGTGTGCCTGCCATGTAGCGAAGGAACTCTGCGTCAAAAGAACGGGCCAGTGAAGTGCCCCTCTGTTGACGTCGAGCGGCGCTGTTCCATGCTGTCCAAAGTTGCATATGGCACTGAGCGATGCCCTGTCCGACCAAAACCCAATGTTCTGTTGGTCGATGTTTTAGGAACGCCTTGGTGAACACTCCGGCTTCAACAGGCGAAGAGGAATTCCATGAATAATGCGGAAAATCAAACCCATCCATGAGGGGGCGAAGGTGCTGGGAATTTTCAATCATCCGATTGGCGTTCGCCTGACAATGGGACATCGTCTTTGTGAACCTGTTGAGGTGATATTTGTCCTGTGGCGTGATTTTCTTTTTCAACAACTTTCTCAACTTCAGCCATAATGTTTTGCAAAAGTACGGGACCCCAACCACGCAGGGCCAAGAGTTCGTTTTTCTGTTTACCCGACATGCTGAGGACCTCTTTTGGTGTACGAAGGCCTAACTTGGACATTTCACGTGCACGAGATCGCCCTACGTGCTTGATGTTAACGAGATTGAGTAAATCATGCTTACAACCGTGCCTTATCCTCTGCCTTAGGACATCGATCATAGTCGATAGTTGATCGATTTCACCAAGATGGTCCTCTGAGAAGACATCATCGGTGAGAAGCACCTGACGGGCAGCAGCGAGAAGCCACCCCATGAGGTCGACGCGATGGTTCACATCACCCGGACTCACATCCAAATCTGATTCAATTTCTCTCATTGTTTCTTCTTCAATCCATTTTTCAAGCATCCAAGCCGATTTGACATAACCAAGAAGACGTTCTGCGAGTGTGACGTCGGTCAAGAGTTCATCTTCGATAGCGTTGGCCTTGAGCCAAAGCAATGAATTTACTTCCATATCGCTATTTTTGGCCCATAGTGAGCTGAAATCTGGTGTGGTTGTTGCAAGTTGTAGCAAACTGAATTCTGTGACTGGGCCATTTTGTCGAACCAATCTTCGAACTGCACGACGTAATCCTGTACGCAGTTGAGACGCTGAAAGAGGGTCGAGGTACATTTGAGTGACCCGTTCACCCATCATCGTGGCCTCATAAATCATACCGTGATGGTCAACTCCTGAGGGTTCGCCCCAGCCACCAACTTGGGCTAGATCTGTAGCTTGCGTGAAACCAAGTGAGGCTTTGGAGAAAGCAGATTCACTGCGTGAGGTTTGGGCTGTCAACGAATTCGAAGGGGTTTGTAAATCAACACCGCCCGTGCTTTGCGCAATGGAAGCCCAGATAGGCATTTCATCATCCCAATCTTCTTCCAAACCATCTTCCGCGGATTTGTCGGCCCTGCGAGCAACATAGTCATCATCGATGCCTACACGCCTGATGAAGCGTTCTTCTACAAGCCAATCAAGCATGCGATCGAGTTGCTCCTTAAGGTAGGTTGGAGAAACTGAGGCACCTAGGAATGTCGCCTGGAAAAAGTCGCCAAGTTCGCCACGATGACGGAATCCGCCAGCAGCGATGGCTGCTAGAAGATGGGTGCGGAGGGCTGGTTCGCTCGAGAGTTTTGATGAGATTGATTCAACCGGCCCGAAAAAATACCTTCGACTCACATCATCCGCAATCGCCCAACCATCAGTCCCTTTGCAAAGGACCCATGCTTCCCCGTAGGCGTCATATTTTGGCCGTCCTGCTCGCCCAAGCATTTGACGGACCTCCATCACGGGAAGAGGGCGACTCATACCGTCATCCCACCGCTTCAAGTCCCTTACAAGGACTCTGCGCGCAGGTAAATTTACGCCAGCAGCAAGCGTAGGTGTGGCTGTCAAACCGACCAGTAAGCCATCTTTGAACGCACCCTCGATTGCTTTTCTTTGCCCGTGAGTCAATCCTGCATGATGAAAAGCAACTCCACCTCGTATGGCAGTTGCTAGCCGCTCAGCCATTGCTGTTTGTTGTCGTCCTTCCAAACTGTCTGCAAAGACTCCGAGGCGTTTGACTCGGTCTGGGTCATCCTTAGTGAGTCGTTTTAACACTCGCTTCGAGAGTTTCAATGCTTCAGATTGAGCACTGCGTCGCGTACCCACAAACACCAAAACTTGCCCGTCCTGGTCGATGGTATCGTTCACCACAACCCATGTTGGATGGGATTTGGGACCGTCAAGGTCTCGCGGAGGTTGAAGTGCATCACCGTCTGAAGACATCGCAGAGGATTGGACAAGACGAGGTTCGAGGTGAAGGTCGTGGAATGTACTGTATTCCAAAGCAACGGGTCGCCAATCGGAAAGAATTAATGTCGCGTCAAGCCAATTGGCCAAGTCTTGACAATTTCCAACTGTGGCTGACAATGCGATGATTTGCGCCTTTGGCCGAAGGTGACGTAGTCGAGTCAGATTAATCTCAAGAGTTGGCCCACGTGTTGAATCATTCATCAGGTGAAATTCATCCGCAACAACGATCGATACATTGGCCATAATTTCTGAACGGTTTCTCATCAAGGAATCTAATTTTTCCGATGTACAGACGAGAACATCACATTCATCGATTTTCTTGGCCTCAGCCGAAGCATCACCGATGCCCAAGCCCACAGTTAATCCCACAGCAGAACAGAGTTCGGACAAGTCGTCAAATTTTTCACTGGCAAGCGCTTTCAACGGTACTATGTAGACCGCTTTTGAGCCCGGTTCATCCATCAAAACACGCTTCATTATGCCTATGTAAGCAACTAATGACTTACCGCTTGCCGTAGGAATAGCCAGCAAGGTGTTGTTTCCACCAAGCACGCTCGGCATCGCTTCATATTGAGGTGGGTGAAGCGTGGAAATACCCCATGAAGTGGTCAAAAAGTCAGTGACATTTTTTGGCAAATCCAGCCCAGAAACCGCTCGCTCCGCCCCCTCCATAGAATCGCTTCTGCGCCAACAGTCCAAAAGGACAACGCTTAATCTGGTTCAATCCGACAGCCCTAAGACCTGCCTACATGTGTCTGGATGCATGAGCGACGATGTAGAGACCATGGTTGACGAGCGACTCTCTGTTTTTGACGATGAACCAGATTTGAACGATTGGGTCGAAGTCATGTGTGGGGCTGCCATGGTCGTCCTCGGTATGTTTCACCTAATTCAACCAGGTGAACTCGTCAATCCTGATGTCATGCGTTGGTTCGCTGCTGCTGTGGTTGCTGCTGGTGGCGTATGGGCAGGACATGGATTGAAGGATATGGCTGTCAAAGAGATTCGACGTTCCATTGCCATCCTCGAAATGTCCGAAGCCGAAAATGGACCCGATCATGGGTTAATCCGTGATGTCTTACTTAATCCAGGAGCTTACAGTGAATTTCTTCTTGAATCCTATGCTGCTGCTTGGGAAGATGGCATCATCACCGAGGAAGAGCTCGAAGAATTGCGCTCCTTCCAGGAAATCTTGGGCATCACAGACGAAGACGCTGCAAAGATGAACCTCGAAGCTGCCATTACTTCTGCTGCAAAAGATGGAGAGATCACAGAGCACGAAGAAGAGCAAATCAAGAAGGCTGCAAAGAAAGCAAAGAAGGATGCTGATGCTGTGGTCGAAGATGTCAAGAAGAAGACGAAGAAAAAGAAGTGAGCTTGCCCTAAGACCACTTTTCCGAAGACTCAAACATTGATTGAGCAAGATCTCTAGCCTTCTTTCTCCTCGTGTACTCGATTCGGGCTGAAAGCGAAAGGAACACAAAACCGAGCATTGCAAATGGTGTGGCCATCGGAATCAGTCCTGATGCGTTTCGTAAGCCCAACCCCTTTGGAACATCTCTAGCATCGAACCCGTCAGAGGGGGTAAACCGCACATCGAGAAGATCGAGGTCACAGTCACAAAGTGTCACGGAAATTTGGTCAGGGAACAATGAAGATTGAAGCAGAACCCAGTCATTGTTCGAAATTGTGGATGGACGAGTGCCCCATGCAGGCACACTCACCGAACCTGTCGCTGGAGCAGTCACCATTTCTACGTCAAGATGGAAGACTGTGGAAGTCGGTCTCTCATCCACAACCAAGAGCCCCTCAAGCATCAGTAAATCGAGCAACAATGAGCGCCCTGCGAGAAGGATAAATCTGACAGTTTGATCTTCGAGGAGTCCTTGGTCAGTGGTTTGTACACCCCCTCGTGCAACTTGACCGAAAATAGCCTCATCGAGCCTCAAATCTTCAAGTTCTGGGACCACAAGTTGCCACCTCCCGTCATCCATTGGTCGAACCTCACCGACCTCCAAACGTAATTGTAAACGCTCACCATCGAGCATACCCCACGTCGCTCCGGTCTGTTTCACCAGCACTTGTTCAGGAACACCAGGATAGGATACGTCCCACAATTGTTGTAGTCGGTATTCAACGAGTTCATCGAGAGAATATTCCTCATCCAGTTGGACCTCATCAGCCCCCGCCCACAATGGATGAAATACGCCTCCAAGAAGCATCAAAACAACCCCTGGGGCAAACAAACCGAAACGAAGTGAAGTGGATGTTGAATGGCGAAGACCATCCGCACAGAACAGAATCAAGACAAAGACACACAGAATAAGGAAACCATAGGTCGTCGTCTCAAGTTGAACTGCACCGTTTTCATCACCGAGTGAAGCGGCACCCACAGGATAGAATGAAGTGCCAGAAAAACCACTGGGATCAAGAGGGCCAAGTCCTTCGTAAGCCAACTGTCCCGTCCATGTGTAGGGTTGAAATTTTTCTGCCACACCCCCAATGCATAACGTGTAATCACCAAGTGGTAAAGCTCGCCAACGGTAGGTGATTCTGGTCTCTGTTCCATCTTCTGAAACAATCACCTCAGGTGCTGGCGCCTCTCTACCGTTGGGCATGAATAAGTTTGGCAGTTGATGTGGTTGTTCAATTTCTATGGGGACCGCCTCCCATACGACAAAGACGCTCAATACTTCGTGCTGTTCGACTTCAAAGGCCCAACAGTCCCGGTCATTTTCCACAAGTGCACCCTCATGGGAGGTTTCGAACTCTGTCGATTGTGGTTCAAGGTCACTTGAGGGTTCATCGGAGTTTCTCGATTCAATGTCTTCCGACCATTCAATTTCGATTTCCAAAAATGAATTACCACGCATGTGCATTTCCCAAGTTCCTGGTCGATCAAGGACGAAGGTGAGTCGCAAACGAACCACATCTTCCGGCCACAAGACCCGATTGCCGTTCAGATTCAAAGGTTCATCTTCGAGAGTGTATGGCTCATTCACAGATTGTCCTGGAATGGGTTGGGCGTCAAATTGCCAGTCTGTGACCGATTGGCCAAGAATTAGTGATACGTCGAGTTCGGGCCTTGCAGCCCCTGTTGCATCTCCTGAAAACCGAAAGTCAATCTCCATTGATGTAAGCACCGACGGCAGTAATGCAAGTTGATCTT
>CAXHEV010000022.1:0-21142 GCA_964015875.1 uncultured Candidatus Poseidoniales archaeon | reverse complement strand
AAGGATTTGGTACCTTTTCCAAACTTCATAGCGCTGACACTGTAAAACGGCAGTTCACGGTTTCCTGCATCACAATGAGAATTGTCCTCAGCAGTTTGAGAAGTATCTGCAGCATCAACGAACGTGTCACCATCATTATCGTACCCATCAGAACAGGTATTTTCATCCATGAATTCGGTGATACCAGGTGAGATTGTCACTTCTACATTGGATTCTCCGACCAAGTGATTCCAGTTTCGATCGATGTAGAAATCACTCGGGAGTGAAATTTCAGGTGTGAATCCGAAGGCATCGGTTTGTAGTGTGTAGAGCGGTAGCCCTGTTGCATCGCTAATGATGACTGTCGCGTCGGCCACATTGTTGTTCTGCGCTTTGACTTGGTAGCGAACAAGTTCACCTTCACGAACTTGACTTCCCCATGCTGAGTTTTGGTTTTGCACGTGGACCTTACTTGCGTCAAAGTTCTGAATATCGGCAAAAGAAAAGACCGTTGAGTTGTCAACAACCTCGAGGGCCATTGGCATGAAAGCAGGTGGTAGAGCCGCAGTGGATGGCACTTGCAAGCACTCATCGAGCACGTATGGGCACTCAGCACCTAACCATTGAAGCGATACCGGGTATGGAAGCGTATCATCGGACCCATCCCCATCCCAATCGGTAGGGATTGCATCAGGCATGTATTCGGATTGAACTGTGACCCTTGATTCAGTAATGTTGTAGACTTGAGAAGCGTTGGTGTAGGTGTTTCCTGAGAAGTAAGCGATTGAACCGTACTTATTTCCATAGTTGTCGTCATACATCGAGATGTTCGCTGCAAATGCGCCGACTTCGATGGTGTTACGTTGTGCGTTGACAATACCGCCCTTAATTCGAATTCCATCTCCGCCATTGTTCACGACGGTGTTGTCGTAAAGAGTCGCAGATGACATAAAGACGTGAATAGCAGGACAGTCAAAGTCACCGCCGTACATCTGAGAATTGCAAGTGCCTGTGTTGTTGGAAATCTGGTTGTTTGCAAGGTACAAACGGGCCGCAGTAGGGGTTGGTACGTTCCATCCCTGATCGTTGAAGTGGTATTCACCAATCAAAACAGCCTCTTTCGCTGTATCTTGAATGGTGTTGTTTTCTGCGATAACATCAGATGTGCCGTAGATCCATAGGCCGTTCCATCCGCCGATTGGACCAATGATATTGTTGTGAATGTGAACCGTCGATGATCGGATACCAAATCCGGAGGATTCTGAAGCGCCCGAAATCACATTGTCTCGCGCAACCACAATAGCATCGTCGTAAGCGGTGATGCCAGCACCTTCTGCGGTGGTGATTACGTTGTTAACGATATTTAGAGTATGGCGAATGGTCCCCGTTTCTTTGTGAGAGTTGGTGTCAATAGCGTTGCATTTGACATCGAAGGTGGAGTTTGTGAGCCAACCAGATGTGCCCTTGAGGAACACACCGAAGGAATTCTCTCCAATGTCTAGATTATCGAGATTAATGTAGGAATCTTCCATGAACATCACCGTTCGGCCACCGCCTTGGGTGCTGCAGTCAGGCTCAGTGTCGCCTGTGAACTTAGAATTCTTAACGTTCACAGTAGCTAGGATACCTGCTCCAGCATTGTATGCTCGAACTGCAGATGCGTCGTATCCGTTCCCATCGATTCCGTTCTGGAACTCAGAGTCTTGAAGTGTAGGTGCTGCGAAATCTACAGCAAGAACGCTCGATGTGTTAACATCTTGGAAGGTGAGCCCTGTGGCAGTAATCGAAGCACCGTCAAATACGAGTGCACCGTACTGAACTTGTTGGAGAGATGGAACATAGACTGGGTATCCATAGGCGTCTTGAATGTTAAGGTAATTGATCGAAGTAGCGCTGGTGGATTGATCAACCGTGCTTCGAATGATCAAAGCCGAACCGCATGCCGCATCGGAATTGGTGTAAGTATTGGACCCGTTGACCAAGCATCGACCTGCTCTCGACCAATCTGCTTCGCTTTGAGGCTTCTGCCAGACCATTCGTACAGGGTTAGAGGACGAACCACCGCTTGCACCGCATGCGGTGTCTGCGATACAGATTGCTCCCTCGACGTCGATGAAGGCGCCGACTGGAATATTGACACTCGTACCGGCGTTAATGATGAGTTTAGATCCTTCAGAGACTGTCACGTCACCGTTGAGGTTCATTGTTCCAGTCCAAGTTTCAGTGCCGGTGATGGTGCCAGAGGTGGTTTCATTCACTGCAGATGCAGAGGGGAGGGTCATCAAACCGGCCATGCTTGAAAGCAAAAGGAGCGCGACTAACGATAGGCTTTTTCTGGATGTATGTTTTGACATAACTGGCACCACTGATTCTGCTCATTCACACGAGAGATATAACACTGCGCCTCTACTGCCCAATTATTTGTATCATTTTTTACCAATAATATCGTTAAATCGGGCTCAGAAATATCAATTCCTATTTAAAATATCAAATTCGAGTTAGGCATCTCGAGCCAATTCAACCCTCAGTGGCCCTTTCCCACTGCACGGCCAAGTGGTTTAGCATGAGGGTGCACTCGCCGTGACCTCTTCGATCCAGTCAACAGCCCTCAACTCCCCATAGCCAGAAAGATCGTCGTGAAGACCATCTTCATGGAGAGGTTCAACCGAGTTCATCAGGGCGGTTTTGATCACGTCAATGCATCCACCATCACTTCCTGGTACGGGTTTGTACTCAGGATGGGCTTCTAACAGCAGAGCAAGGGCTGCAGTGACAAAAACAGTAGCATCCGAAGTCCCGGTGCTGGAATACCATGCGTTGTTGCTCCCAGTGCTTATGATTTGGACCCCGGGTGCAACAACTTCTGGTTTCTGATGTGGATGAGTTCTCATTTCCCCATTTCCGCTATCTTGAGAGCCTCGTGATGAATTTTCCCAAATTTCACCTTCAATATTTGTCGCTCCAACCGTAATGACGCGAGGGATGTTGGCAGGAACTGAAACCAAACCGTCATCTTCGCTACCACCATCGTTGCCAGCTGCTGCCACGACAAAGATTCCAGAGTCGACTGCCCTGCGGGTTGCAGAGGCAGTTGCGCCTTCTCGGTTAGCATCGAGGTCTTGTTCACCACCCAAAGACAGCGAGATGATATCGGCTTCGAATGAATCTTGGCACCATCGAATTGCTTCAGCCACCGTGCGTTCATCCCCGCTATTGCCTCCATCGTCATCTGCACCAAGTGCCGCTGCAACGCCAAGTGAGACACCCGGTGCCGCACCCGTTTGGTGCCCATCCGCCACGAGAATACCTGCCATGAGCGTGCCGTGTGCAATGAGGCCATAATCGACTGGAGAAGTGGATGCACCTCGAAGGTCTTTGAAGGTCAAATCGACACTGGAAAGCGCATCATGTGTGCTGTCGATACCAGTATCGACCATGCAAACACGCACGCCGCTTCCAGTAAGCCCGGCTTCTGAAGCATCATTGAGTTGCGTTTTTTCATTCGCCCACTCCGATGTAGGGAGATTTAATTCTACGATGAGTAAGCCAGAATTCCAAATGGCAAACATGGCGGAAATGATGATTGCAAACATGAAACCATTGGCCAAAAGCGCACGTTGACGCCTCCTTCGTTGTATTGGGGTGGCTTGCAGCGGCGCCCAACCGGTTACCTCCGCTCTCCAAGCACCTTGGAAACCGACTGCCGCCGGGTCGATCGCAGAAAGAATCCGAGCATCTTCCGGTTCAGGAAGAAATTCGACATGCTCCAAATCTTCCATCAAACCACCCAAAGGCTACGCCAGTAGTCCGCAGTGGATTGGCCAGTGTATAATGACTTGTTCCAAATCAGAACCGCTTGGCTCCGCTTCCGCTACGTGATATCTTGACGCCACCGTAGGCGATCAGGATAACAAGCAAAACGATAGCAATGGTTGTCCATGGTCCGTCTGTACTTTCGGTCACAATGTTGAACTCAACTGCGAAATCACCATCTTCGACGTTGTCAGCAACAAATGCTGCGTCCTCGCCTGCGACTTCAATGTGGTATTCGAATCGTTGGCTTCCTGCTGTTTTGGCTCCGACATCAAACACTGCGTTTGAAGTGGATTGTGCGCCAACGCTGATGGTGACCGGATCGTAGACTGTTCCACTCGTTTGGTGTGTAAGAGTCACAATAACGCTGTCTGCATCAAGGTAGCCGAAGTTCTCAACTGGAATCACGATGACTGAATTTGGTACATCTGCAACTTGATCGCTCGCTAAGATTGCTTGCGCAGGGTCAAAGCGTAGAGAAATCATGGCTTGCTGAAGTTCTACGTCGAAACTTTCGGTCGTGGTACCATCTTCACTGGTCACAGTGACGCTCACTGTCTTTGAATCACCTTGCCAAGTGCTTGGTGCGAAGACTGTGAAGGCCTGTGAACGTGTGTCATCCTTTGCAACGGTGACCACAGATTCCATTGGCGTGACTTCCCAACCTTCAGGGATATTGTCTGCCAGTTGAATCGTGAATGAGTCATCACCGTTTCCAGTGTTCTGAAGCATGAAACTGAATTGGCGGTTTGAACCTGCAGCAATGCCGAGTTCGGTGACTTCTTCTGTAATCTCAAATCCATACGTTTGTGGAACTTGAACGTCCACAGCGATTTCGCTTGATTCACCGGTGCTTGTGCTTATTCGGACCTTGACCATGTGAGCATCTTCGAGGTTCCATGCCTCGGATTGATTCGCCAAGTGAACTCGTGCCGAAATTGTAGCAGTCTTGTCCACACTGTCATCGGATGCATTCACGCCGATACCAAGGGTGAGGTCGTAAGATTCAACCCAAGCAGTTCCGTTGTAGAATTCAACGGACCAGAGCGCACTGTCAGGGGCAACACCAATGCTACCTGTGACGGTGAAAACATCACTGATTTCGGTGCCATCATAAGCCACATCGAGGTTGAATTCGATGGTCTTGTAGCCCTCTGCGAGTGGTTCAGCCATCAAATTCGTATAGCTGCCATCAATAACTGTAGCGTTGGTGAGGGTACTGTTGACCATGCTTAGACTGCTGTCAGAGTTAACAGAGCGAGTGTATGAGAGGGTCACAGGGGATCGACCCTCGCCGACTGATGTCCTGCTACCTGCAATGTAATCCATCTCAAGCATGTCATCATGCTGAATTGTTGTGAACGTTGAATCAAAGTCAACATCATCGGCTGGCATGAGTAGAGTCAGTGTTCCATCTGCTCCAACAGGCATATTCCATGCGATGTCGTCGCCAATCGAAATGGTCACTGAAACATCATCTTGAATCATGCTCGAACCAACATCATCAGAACCTGCGTGGTGCTCGGTAAGAGCGAAGTCGTTCCAGACTGTATCGAGGTCAATCCAACCACCAAGCGCCATTTCCATATCGATGGTGGAGCCAGTTGCAATCGTTGCATCGAGGAGTCCAACTGCGACTCCGCCGCCGTTTTCATCTGCATTTGCCTCAGAAACAACAACGATCCATTCACCTGGTGCGATGGTTGCATCCCAACTCAATACGTCGCCTTCAATGGTACCTGTGACGGTCACAGGGTCACGAACTGCATCGAGTGTTGGGTAAAGCACGATTGTCGCACCATCCAGTCTGGACGCATCGTTAATGTCGGTCACATTTCCAGAAACTGCAACGTTTCCTGCGATGACTTCAATGTCGTGAGATTCAGGGTTGTTCTCGACAGGATAAGCGCTCGTGTTGCTCAAGTTGTATGATTCAGTGTCAAATCCATCCTTGCTCACTGTCACGGTGTAGTTGTCTTCAACCGGCACAAAGAGTGACCATACACCCGATGAGTCGGTGGACACATTGGTATCGACACCTGAGTTTGCGCCCATGACTTCAACGAGGAAGCCTTCGACACCCTCGGTCACACCGGGTTCATCGTCTTCGTTCAGATCCCAGAAGACTTTGCCACCAATTTCAACCTCGAGGTTTGCAGTGACAATACCAAGGTCAAGAGAACCGTTCACAGCATCATCGGTCGTGAATGGTGCGTCTGAGGTGTCCATCATCCAGTGGCGTTGTGGAGCTGTTTCGTTGAGGAAAAGACTCCATGTGCCAGGCATCATCTGTTCAGTTACCACACCAGTTTCATTGGACTTTGTCAACGTAATGTTTCCATATCCATCATGGCTTACTGCTGTGACTCGAACATTGCTCATGTTGTTGCCGCTTGCAGTTTCTTGAAGTTGGAACATCACCTCGACTGTTTCCACAGTCGCGTAGGCAAGTCCAGTTCGTAGGCTGGAGTCCTCGCCCACAGTGAGTCCAGAGCGTAGGACTTCAGTAGCGTTTTCATTTGCAATGAATGGTGCAACAATTGCAACCCAGTCACCAGCAGGAACGTATCCTGCAAAGGTTCCATTCTCGTCGCTTTCGATGTTGAAGTACAGGTCTTGTTCTGCTTCATAGAGCATGAATTGCTTTTGGATGGCGTCACCGGAAGCATTTGTGAGCGTTCCTGTGACCAAGTAATCGTTGCGCAATGGCATGTCAACAGCATCCTCAATCGAATCGAGTCCGATCACGAGTGGTTGCAAGGCTGTCACGCCACCAAGAGCGTAATCGCTTGCATTTTCGCTATCTGGTGCTGTGAAGTTGAGCAGCACAGAGTAGGTACCTGGTTCCAGTGTGATGGTGATCACACCTGGAGAGGTGTAGTCGTCAGCGGTGTAATTCATCTGCGTACCATGGTTGTTGAGTGGCACTGCTGAGAAGTCTGGGCTCACGAGGGTTCCATTCTCAAAGGAGCCATCATTACCTGCGTCCATGAAGAACTGCAGGGTGATCTCTTGATGAGCTGGGTTTGCGAACAATTCAATCGGTGAAGGAGGCGCTCCACTTTCACGAGTGATGTTGAAGTTTTCAACTCCAGCAATATTGAGTTCCGAATCAACAGCGTTGAAGTCCCAGTTTCCGTCTTGCAAGAAGAAGTTAAATTCCCCACCCTCTGCAATTTCAGTGCGCCATTCGAGTCCATCCTCGTTGGTTGCGGTCAACGTTTGTGCTGCCCAACCTGGCACTAAATTATCCCACAGCGATGTGTTGTCATAGAGGTAAACAAATCCACTGGCCGATGTCGCTGGTGCTAGGTACATGATACCCATATCCATCTCAAATTCACCGTTCAGGGCAATCAATTGACCACCGGTGTAGGTAGAGAAGGTGCTGATGGCAGTCATATGGAAATCTTCACCGTTTGGCAAACGCATGCTGTAGTTTCCATCAACATCCGTCACGGTTGTGAATTCGAGGTCTCCCGCCACAAAGTCAACGGTCAAACCACTGGCAGGATCGCTTTCTGCCAACTTAATCTCGTCTGTTCCCTCAGCCCACTGATCGTAGTTCGAGGCATCCAAGTGGGTTCGTATTGTTCCGTTCACCCATGTTGAAACAGCATAGTTGCCGTCGAATTCGAGGTCTTCAGATTCGAGTTCAAAGTGGGAGAAGAGAATGTATTCTCCGTCTGCATCATCCGACATGGTGTAAGCGCCCATTGGCAATTCAATGTATACAACGCCCGCTTCATCAGATGTTGCGTTAATTGGCGCCATCATCGAATCGTCGTTGGTGAAGGTCACTACTCGGTCAGCGACCGAAATAACAGGTGTCTGGGTTTCAGAGTCAGTCGGTGCAATAAGTTGGACCGTCACATCATGCATTTCAGGCACGCCCATACCCATAGAGAAGTTCTCGGAGTCGTCACGAACAAACAGGCTTTCATTGACTTCATACCAGCCATCGTTGTCAACGTCGACTCGGTAGAAGTACTCGCCTGCAGCGAGTGGACCGTACGAGAAGCTACCGTTTTCATCAGTGATGATATGGATAGCATACTCTTCACCAAGGCCTTCGTCGATCAGTTCAATGGTTTCATTGGCGTAGACTTCACCAAAGAAGTCTTCCAGTACATCTTCGAACAACGAACCGGGCATGGTCATCTCAAGGTCGTATGTTGGCTTGATTCCGACATCAACGGCGCTTGGAAGGAGTACTTCTTTCCCGTTGTCAAGTTGAGCAATCATGTTGTACATACCCGGTACAAGTCCAGTGATGTAGAACG
This sequence comes from uncultured Candidatus Poseidoniales archaeon, assembly GCA_964015875.1. Taxonomy (GTDB): domain Archaea; phylum Thermoplasmatota; class Poseidoniia; order Poseidoniales; family Poseidoniaceae; genus MGIIa-L1. The sequence goes on along the minus strand of CAXHEV010000022.1, from coordinate 13,067 downwards.
AACCTGGTTGGACCATCGAGCCAGCGAAGTGACCCTTTCCGATGAACAAACCAGTTCCGTTGAGGGTACCTGTACCCTCGAATGATCCAGTAGCTTCGAATGTAGCGTTGACAAGTTCGGTTCGTAGCGTAGAGATACCTTCTGAGGTCAGTCGACCATTTGCTGATACTTCACCATCAAGCATGTAGACTGTCAAGTCCCCGCTGTTGTCCTTAACACACAGTGTCTCATTGGTGGGCATTGAGTATGTGCCGTTTTCTTCAAAGCAGTCCATGACTGACTCGTTGGAAACCCAACTGGCTTCAAGAACACCAATACCGTTCCATGTACCGTTGCTTGTGTAGGTTCGCTTGTCAGCAATAGAGCGAGTGAACGTTCCTGTGAAGTCTTGAGCGAAGGCTACCCCTTCGCTTTCGAAGGTGCCATTTTCGGTGAAAGTTGCCTCACCACTTCCTTGCAGGATTCGGCTTTCTTCAGAAGTGAATGAACCATTGGTGGTTGTCAGAGTGTAGTTTTCTGTCATCGACCAAATGCTTCGGAGAACAAATGTCGTGTCGACAAGTGGGTCTCCATTGAACGATTCAGCACCAGACCAAGTGACGAGTCCAGAAACACCGCTGCTTTGCACATCAACGTCCATAGCCTCAGTGACTGCGACCTTACGGTCAGCTTGCTCGGCTGTCACGTTCATTTGTGAAGCACCAAGCCAAGTCATGTTGGCGACCTGGCCAAGAATTGCAGTGATGTCGTTGGTTCGGCGATCGGTGTTGGTATCTGTGAGAATATCGGCCAATCCATCAACATAAGCCCCTGTTCTAATGCTGTCTTGAGCGATGGTTGGATTGTATTCACCTGCGAATGCAGAGACACGGATGCGGCCAGCAGGAGCATCGAAACTCCACTTGCCTTCTTCATCAGCATCAACATATCCGATTGGCACCCAGTAGGTGTCGGGGTCCAAATCTTCTGGACCTTCGCCAGAGAAGGCGTCTCGCTCAACAAGCAAGCGAACACCTGGAAGGCCCTGTCCATTATCACTCATGGACACTTGTCCAGAGATTTCAGCACCAGAGTAGTACTTCATGATCTTGACGTAGGTGTTGGTGTTTCCAATGGTGACGTTTGGATCGTCATTGTACCAGTTGCTGATAACGAAATGGTTAGACATCGCACCTGGAAGCGGTAATGCTTGACTCAGGGAACTACCAGGACTACCTTGTTGACCAAAGTGTTGGGCTGGCTGTGGATTCGAAGATCCTGCATCAATTCCTAGCGTTGAAGCACCGTATCCAACGTATGTGTTGGCAAGCATGGTGTTGAAGAACTGCGGATTGTGATCGACACGCACGTCCTGGACCTGCAGTGGATCAATGTCGGCCCCTGCTTGTTGATTGAGGAAATCTTCTGTAATCGCTGCATCGACTTCTTCTCGAGTCATTTCATCTTGGAATTCTCCACGGGTGGTTTCATAGACTTCATCCATGAATGTTCCAATATCTTGACCACTGAGAATGGTAGGAGCACCAAAGATACCCATTGGTTGTCCTTGGTTGTAGCCCATATCCGCAGTGTATCGTCCAGCACGAGGGTAAAGTCGACTGTCGATTGCGAAGTATCGGATTTCGTGGTTGCGTTCCACAGTTTCACCGGGTGCGCCGAGATAGTCTTGTACTCTGTAGGTGTCAACTTCGTTGATGAGCTCATCGTAAAGGTCGACGATTTCTGACTCGTCGAGCACGTTGGTCAACAATTGCACCGTGAGAGCAAGACGTGCGTTCTTTCGGTGGATGTGAGTTGAAACGGAGTTGAATTCCTCGATCAAATCTTGTGTGTACCAGTAATCATTGATGATGTAGTGTGTGGTTGTTGTTGAAGTGTCTTGGCCAGAACGAATCGAGTTGTTGAATGAAATCATTGCTTCGCCTTCCACGGTCCAATCAGTACCTTGACAGGTAAGAGATAACTGTTCAGTACATTCGACAATTTCTTTGTCGTCATAGATTCGGTAAACCATGGTCGAGGTATCGAAAGCACCATCGGTTTGATGGTATCCTTGTGCCATGACCATATCTCTGTTTGTTTGAATCACCTGGAAGCTGTTGTCGACGACGAATGCTTGCAACTCTTCTGTATCAGCGTTAGCGTTGATTTTCTCAAAGATATCGTATGCTCCGTCAACGTGTGAGAGATGGTTTTGTACGATGTTTGAGTATTCATTCGTGTATGCGAGGTCGCCTGTTCGTGCCCTGTTGTAGGAAATATCACCTTCGGCAAGTTGCCAAATGAACATCGAAACAAGGTCGGCTTCAGATTGAGCAAGAAGCATGTTTCCTGTTGCTGGAATACCAGACTGGAAGTTGTCAGAAACCGATGGGTGTTCTCCAGAAGCAAGTGCTTGGAACCCGTAGTCCCACCAAGAGACAAATGCTGGTCGCTCGGAATATGGCTCTTCAGTGTCTTGTTGGGCAAGCCATTCATAGGCATTGTTCCAGCTATTATCATTGAATCCTGAACCCATGGTTCCTAGATACCAATCGCCGTCGTATGGGCTGTCGTCAAGGATAGAGAAACCTGCAATCTCTTGTCGGAGAATATCAGGAATGAGGTTGAATATTGTCTCATCAAGTTCATCCTCTGCAGTCACAGTTGCCGGAATAGCAGCGTCCAAACCATAGGTGGCTTGTTGGCCAAAGAGCATAATCATCACGAGTAGAATTGCGGAGAAATTAGGTGTTCTCCACACGGCTTTGCGTGCTCCACGAATCCGATCTTCGGGCGTTCGGATACCGTACTTCTTCCATGAACGAACCATACCACTCCAATTTGCCCACTTCCACAGCGAGACAATACCCCATGCGCCAAGCACTGCCATTGCTGGCGTAGCGTTGAACATAAAACGAGCAGCGGACCAAGCCATGTACGAAGCTGCGAGAATCCAAACACCAAAGACAAGGCTTGTGTGCTTTCGTTCACGCATGCCAGCGACAAGCGCAAGCAATCCCATGACGAGTGCCAACAGGAACGTAATCGGTCCGAATTGTGCAAAGAGTTGTCCACGATCTGTTGCGTTTGCTTCTGCAACCGTACCGAAAATCTTGGACTTTGTGAAATAGCCTCCACCGGTGAACAACACATCCCATGCGTTGCTAACTTCGAAGAACTTGAGCACATAAAGGATGCCAAAGAACACGGTGCCACCAGCAACGAGGACGCCCAGAACCAGGAGCCAAGGCTTGTCTCTAAATCCTGTGGTAATGAACGCAATGGTCAACGTGAACACAATGATGAACAAGAATGGCTGCAGACCGGTTCCATCAGTGACCAAGTTGAGTTGTGGGTGAGCGTAGAACGGCAATGCCATCAAGAGGTTGACGGCAAGCATGGAGATGAACAAGACGTTCAGGGTTGTCGAGTCTCTTCGGCGGAACATGTTCAGTGCAACTTGCAGGGCGTAGGCAAGGAAGAGAATTGATGGGCCAACGACGAATCCTTTCCAACCCAGAGAGACCACACCGAATGACACACCAGCAAGAACTGCGTATGATAACGCAGCAGTCCGCTGATGAGCAACGGCACCGAAGGAATCGATCAGGGTTGAAATTGAAGGCGATGTACTGCGCAACAATCGGTCGCTACCCGCATACTTCACTGCCTTGAGCCAATACATGAAGCCCATGGTCAAGAAGAGCATGATGAATGCGTCGTGGTCAGCCAGAGCAAAAGTCGAGTGCGAAACGTGAGCTGGCATGAAGGCGATGAGCCAAGCAGCAACTACGCCTGCTTTTTCGTTGACGTGCTCCCTTGCGATTGCAGCGACTGGAAGAATGGTGAGTGCCCCATACACTGCAGGAAGGGTCAGCATGGACCACCATACAGCATCCTCGGTACCGACGAAGGGCTCAAGGAGGGTGGCAAGCACAGCAATCGACCAGGTGAACAAAGGAGGTCGAGGATTGATACCACCGATTGGGTAGTAGCGATCTGCATCCACAATCATGTGAGCGTTGTTAGCGAGGATGTAATCCACAACCCGCTTCATGTACCACGGGTCAGAACCACCGGTCATGTCCCAAGTGTTTGTCCCGAGGGAGTTCATCGAAGGGACGACGTACCATTGCATTCGAATAACGAAACCAAAGAAGAACGCCATACCGACCATGATGCTGGCCCAGTGAGCATTCCAGAATTGACGAGCGCCAGATGGCTCAAATTCGCTTCGATTCGACCAGCCGCCCCACTTGTCATGCGTACCGATGACGTAGATGATGGCGCAGATGAAGAAGGTGAAAGCAAGCCAAATCAAGGCACCCCAGCTTCCATCGAAAGCATCGTTTTGAATCAAACCGGACTCGTACCACGAGGAAACGAGGTAGAGAGCCCACATGGAACCAATGAACATCGAACGTGTGAACCAGCGCTCAGAAGCCATACCAGCCACAATCATAGCCACCATGCCGGTGAAAAAGGCATTCCAGAATCCGAAGTAGCCGTGGTAGCCAGCAAGGTCTTGATTGGCTGCAACAGCACGGTCGCTGTATGGTCCAAAGAGGTTGATGATGGACGATTCATTGCCCATGAGGTGGTTAAAGTGCCAGAGGCTACCGATGTGAGCAAGGGCCCAAACAAGCAATCCAATCTGAAGTGGAAGCGTGGATTTGTTCCAAGCACCGTCACCGTCAGTGATGTGGCTGAACCATCCCTTTTCTGATGAAGGGGAAAGGACGCCACGAGCAAGGACCGAAAAGAGGACACCGAGCACAGTAAACAGCATCATGTAGCTGAAGAACTGGTAGCCAACCGCTCCACGGTATGCATCAAGAACGCCAATGGCTTGTCCTGATTCAAGGACCAGTCCATCGGTTGCAATGATGCTCAAGTCGGTTGCGATGTGACCGGCTGCAACGAATCCGAGTTCGATACCGACCGCAGCAAACATCAACACGTTGGCCCATTCGAAAGAACCACGCATGACGAGGGCATGAACGCCAAACATCACAACAAAGAACAGGAGTCCAGTCACTGCGTCAAGACCGAACGAGTACACGACTTGTGATCCAATCAAAGCAACAACCAAAGAAACGAGGGAAAGGGTTGAGTTCGAAAAGGAGACAGTGCCGGATGCCTTGAGCATTCGCGGTGCGAGACCAAGCGAAGCCGCCACAAGGACGACAAGCATAGGTGCCATGTTGTCTAAGTTGAGATCGAAGTTCATTCCAACGATCTGTGTTGCTGCGAGCGCAAGAAGCACTGCAAGGGGGGCAATAAGCCAACCAAGCAGAGGTGCCGGCGCTGGGCGCATTTCTGGGTTTTTCGTTTCCATTTTTTTCCCTCAGGGTGTTTGCAAGACAGCAGCAAGGCTGGCAAGCATCTTGGCCACTTTAGACCTTCTTTTAATAATGACGCAACGAGGTTGCCCCCATTTTGTGACGGAGCACACCGTTTTGGCTATTCTCGTAATGGTCTTTTTTGGGGTGAAAAATTATGCCGTTGCAATAACCTAAAATTCACAACGCTCGATGACCGATATCAGTCCTGAAGTGGCTCCCCTCAAGTTCAATAGATTCGATCATGGAATAAGCCCGCTCTGCGGCAATCGACAACGTGAGCCCAAGTGCTGTACAGGTGAGCACTCGACCACCACTTGAAACCAAGGTTCCAACTTCATCAATTGCGGTTCCGGCATGATTGATCCAGGCAGTGTTCGTAGGCATTGGTAGCCCGGTGATGATTCTCCCTTTGACGGGTGAAGCAGGATAGCCTTCTGAGGCGAGAACGACGGTGAGGGCATGAGTTTCATAGAACTCAACTTGGTAATCACAGAGGCCGTCCGTCGCTGAGGCGTGGAGCAGTTCATACACATCGCTCTTGATCAATGGCAACGTGATTTGGCATTCAGGATCGCCAAACCTCACATTGAATTCTACAACATTTGGGGACCCATTTTCTGGAATCATGAGGCCAACATAAAGCACTCCTCGGTAGGGAACAGGCTGGCTGGCAAGGTAGTCGTGCATTGGTTTGACAATGGTTTCTACCGTCTTTGAATGCACGTCAGGGGTAACGACTGGTGCAGGGCAGTAGGCACCCATGCCACCTGTGTTCGGCCCTTCGTCTCCGTTGTAGGCCCGTTTGTGATCTTGACTCGGAGGGAGACAGACAAACCCAGAACCGTCCATCACCACAAGCATACTGGCTTCCTCTCCTTGTAGAAATGCTTCGAGCAGCACTCTGCCGTCGCTTCGAATTGAGGATTCGATGAAGGCTTGTGCTTCGCTACGATCCGTTGTCACAACAACGCCTTTGCCGCCTGCCAAGACGTCACGTTTGACCACCCAAGGTTGGCCTTGAAATTCATCTAAAGCGGATTGTATATCCGAGTTGGCATCCAAGACATGGAAATCTGCGGTCGGTACTCCAGCAGCTCTCATGACGTTTTTTGCGTGAAGTTTCGACCCCTCAAGTTCTGCAAGAGCTTGTACAGGTCCAAAGCAGGGAATGCCAATCATTGAGAGTTTATCTGCTAAAGCATCACAAAGCGGTGCTTCAGGGCCCACCACAACAAGAGAGGCATCGATGTGCTTTGCGAGTTCGACGAGGGAGTGAATATCCGTTGCTGAAATCGCATGATTTGTGGCAAGTTCAGAGGTGCCACCGTTTCCAGGTGCGCAGTGCAGCGCCTGGACATGACTCGAGGAGGATAACGCCATGCATAGAGCATGCTCTCTTCCGCCACCACCGACAACCAAAACATTCCTGTCCGCCATGCCAAGCAACGGTCGGCTTCGGCACATAATCCCATCGTGCCCCCTTTCTCAACCAAAGTGTTGAACACAACAATCGGGGCAGGCTTCAAAGGCCTTCGTTCACCAACAAGCAATATGCCTAACATGCTCTTGGAGGGTTTGGTTTGAATTTCCTCATCCTGTGCCTCATGTGTCTGTGGCTTTACTTACCTGGGTTTTTGGCAAACACATTCGCAATGATGTGGGGAAAATGGCTTCCAAAAACAGGTTATGGCCCGTGGCCCATTGATGGGGGTCGCACACTCAAGGACGGCAATAGGATGTTGGGTGATGGCAAAACGTGGAATGGTTTGATCGGTGGTTCCCTGACATCAGGCTTGCTTTGTATTCTCATGGTCACCATGACCAACGATGGCAGCGGAGCGGGAGCCCTCGATGATACAACCATCTTCGCCTCACCTCTTTCAGGAGCAGGCGGTGCTTGGTTTTCGGTTGGTGGGACCATGCTGAGCGCCTTTGTATTGGGCACATTCCTCGGTTTCATGTGTTTAGTCGGAGACAGTACGGGCTCATTTTTCAAGCGTCGCCGGGGCTTGAAAAGAGAAGGTGACATTTCGTCAAAAGCACCGCTCTTGGACACATTGCCGTTTGCAATTTCAGTCTTCCTCGCAGGGCAAATCTTCCTCGGACCTTCATGGCTTGCTGATGAGGCTCTACGCCTCCCAATGCTGATTCTTGTGCTCATTACGCCAGTTCTTCATCGAAGCTTCAACCTTATTGGATATGCCATTGGATGGAAGGATGTTCCTTACTGACGGAGCGAACTCTATATCCAACTGTTGGCTCCAACTCATCATGCGAACCGCTGTATCCTTGGTATTCCTGCTCTTGATGACCCCTCTTTTGGGTGGCCTCTCGTCCGCTGAAATGACGACCGATGAAACCTCCATCACCGTCACAGGCACTGAAACTTGGAATGCGTCCAACCCGATTGACCTTGACCTGATAATATCAGATGGCGGATCGTTATTCATCGACGATGCCACAACAGTAGCGCAAGGCGTGACCATCACCGTCGAAGAGGGTGCAAGCCTTACTGTGAACGGAGATTTACTAGGGGATGATTACGACGCTGGTCTTTTGATTTACAATGATACTGAAATCAACCTGAACTTTGGCGATGTAGCAGAAACAGGACAGGTCAGAATCAACCTCGACCACGTCATTCCGGAGACGGCTATGTTCAATATCACCATAGGTGACGAAACTCGGGATGCTGTTGGTAGTGATTATGTCGACATCCCAGCACCTCTCAACGGGACACCGTTAGTTGTTGAATTCTATGTCTACTACTTCTTTGCCTCACAAGTAACAAGCGTGCAAGCACTCCACTCCGGTTCAAGCGGCAGCGACACTGTCAACGCTGAGGATCTTGACCATACAGGTGGCAGCCTGAAGTGGAACTCTGCTGCCTTTACCCTCAACGCCCACGGCTCTGTTTCAATCAACAACGCCACCATCGGCGGTGCAGACCTCACCTGCGCAGGCTCATGTTCGATGAATGGCGCAACTGCAACAGGGAGTGCCCCAATTCATGTCACTGACTCAGGAACTTTGTCGGTTGATGAATCGATGATTCAAGGTTCAAGAACTGATGAGGACATCATTGTTCACGATACTGGAGACATTACCTACACTGATAGCAGTGGAACAGGTGGTTTTACCGACGCTTGGATTAGGCTACTTTCTCAAAGAGCACTGCATACCAATTCTGGCAACATCACAGTCCATGCCACCGGCTTGGGCTACTATGGCAGCACAGTTGACAACGTGACCAATGAAAACGGTCATGTGAATTACGCTCTCAGTGAACATGCACGTATCGTCGAATGGATGGATGGTGATGGTGTGTATCACAAAGAAGATGCAGAAATTCTCCTCACCCTCTCTTCGAGTTGGGGTGACTATGCAACAACAATTGTCGCACCTATGATCCCACTCGAAACTGCTGCTGTACCATTACCTTACATCGACGTAATCTCAATTGACATGGAAGACAACACAGGGTATACCAACATGGGACTAAGCGGTGACGTGGTCATCGAAAACAGCGGCGAAGCAGGTGTATCAGGCGTTAGTTTCTGGTGTTATGTGGGTGATGAGTTGCAGGACACGTCACAATTGACTATCTCGCTCGAACCAGGCGAAACCAAGACCATTTATGTCACATGGCGAACAAGTGCAGCCGGTGTCGAGTCGCTCGAATGCAAACCATTAATCCCCAACGTATTGAAATCCATTACCGCAGACGTGTCGAACACAAATGGGGCCACATCTCAGGAAGTATCATGGTCAGTGGCCGAGGAAACTGAAGATCAGCCTTGGATTATTTTCGCCATGCTTCTCGTAGTTGTTCTTGGTGGTGCGTGGGTGGTCAGCAATCAGGCCACAAAGTCCGCTTTGAGAAACTCAGAACAAGAAGTCGACGAGAGCGCACCTGTCGAAAAATCCTACCTTGAAGATAACGAAGTGGAAACAGAAGAAGAAGCAGGGGACGATGACTCTAACTGAGATCTATCCGGCAATGTATCGGAATCAGCCTCGGAAGGCTGGTGATTAGAACTCAGTGGGAGATGCGCTCATCACCCACTGCGTGAGTGGTTTGTGCCAATCCCTTATCTGGTCGGTTTCTAAGCGAAGTTGGAGGCCTTCACCTGGCATGAATTCTTGTTGAGCAAGTTCGAATGGAATGTCGATGTCATTGGTTCTGAAAGTGTCGTCGAAAAGTACTGATTGTTCGATAACTGAACCGTCCATTGTTCGCTCGAGTATGACACGGATGTGACACTCTTGGAGAGGATTACGTAGCGTGCACGATTCACTGTTGCCGTCGTGCTCAACATTGACAACACCTTCGAAAGCCACATATCCTTGGGCTGGAACTAGATTTACCACTGTATCTTTGGCTGTTGGTGCGCATACACACTCCATATTATCCGATTCGACAAGTCCCACAACACCCACTGTCAATTCGATGGTTGCGGTCTGTATGACGTCAGCCGTCGTTGATGTAGCGCTAACGGTGTATGTGCCCGGTTGTTCAAAACTGTGAATCACAACAGTTCCTGTCGCAGTGGTTCCATCGTCGAAGTCCCAAAGAACAACGCCATTGCTTGATGCTTCAAGAGAGAATTCGTGAAGTCGCTGCGTGATCACGTCTTCTTCATCATTATCCCCATCGTCGACTTCAATCAGAGTGTATGCGTTTTCCCCATAAGTTTCACTTGGGGTAATTGAGAGAGGTTCATTTGGTGAAGTGGAGGCAAGAGTGACGTTGGTTAGTACAGCACCTGTAGCAGCACTGATCAGTAAAAGAAGGACAAGTGAGAGTGCTGAAAATGAATACTTCATGATACCAAATCAACGGTTTGCCTTATCAACATCTGTTGGAAGGCACAGTGGTATTTAGGCGGGAATGAGGCGTTTCGCTCACCGGTTTTTGAGGTAGTCTTCACCATACCAAGCCCATTGCTCCATTGTCCACCCTTGTGGCAATCCCTCTGCGGGCAACGGTGGACCAACTTGAGGTTGCTGAGCCATGGGTTGAGGCGCATCAAATACACTTAATGGAGCTGCGTCAGTCTGTCTTCTGCGAATGAAGAGGAGCAGTCCTACAAGTCCAACAAGTAAGGCCACTCCGGTACCCATGAACATCACAGAGCTGGAACTAGCGTGTTTGTTGGCATCGTTCGGGAATGCATCGCCACTGTCAGACCAGCCATCACCATCAGAGTCGAGGCAACCGAGTCGGTCTTGAGTTGATGAACCTGCGATTGTAGGGCAGTCGTCGCTCATGTTGGTGTTTTGTTGATCAGGGTATGAGTCTCCATCGTCGTCAGACCAAAACATAGAATTTTCAGGATAATCATCCGATTCATCGTCCCATCCGTCACCGTCACTGTCGACACAACCGTATCGCCCCTCAGTTGAGTCGCCCGGAGTTTGTGGACAACTGTCTGGCTGGTTACCATCGAATGCATCACCAAAGCCGTCATTGTCGGTATCCAAATACTGCGTTATATCATTCGGGAAAGCGTCAGCTTCGTTCGACCAACCGTCGCCATCATCATCTGCACAACCAAACCGATCTTGGAAGGAGGCCCCGGCTTGGGCTGGGCAAGCGTCGGCTTGGTAGCCATCTGTGGCATCACCAAAACCATCGCCGTCCGAATCTGCATGTTGGCTTGCTTCTTGGACAAAGGCATCTGCTCCAGAATCAATACCCCATGACGAGCTTGGGTTGGACCAACCATCGCCATCACTATCCGTGCAGCCGAAGCGGTCTTCGGTCGAAGTGCCGTAAGTACCAGGGCATTGGTCTCCATTGAGTCCGGTCGGAGAATCACCGTAGCCGTCCTCATCGGTGTCGGCCCACTGAGAGGGTGTAGACGGGAAGGTGTCAATAGAGTCTGCGTAGCCATCATCATCGGCATCAGGACAGCCAAACAGGCGCCCATTGTCACTCGTACCTGCATCGTTTGGACAGTCGTCATGCTTGTCGAGGAAACCGTCATTATCATCATCTTCGTCTTCATTCCGGTCTTCGCAACCGTCTTGATCAGCATCGCTGGTCATCGAAGAGGTGAAAGAAAGTGAACTCTGTGGGCAGAGATCTGAACCCATTGAGGAAACGATGCAATCCCATCCTGTGTTTGTTCCTTCATCACAAATTGAATCAGCATCATCATCGTAATCTTCGCTCATGTCTTGGCATCCATCACCGTCATAATCGGTGAGGTCGGTTGAAAGCCATGCCATTTCACCGACTGGACAGTCGTCACGAATGTCGATTACGGCGTCGTTGTCGTCGTCGAAGTCTTCCGAGGCATCCTCGCAGCCATCCATGTCGTGGTCGTTTGCTGATGTAGGCACCCAACCGATGTTGCCATGCGGGCATGAGTCGTTTTCATCCAACAACGAATCATTGTCATCATCGCCATCGCACACGTCACCTAAACCATCAATGTCATGATCCAATTGATTGGGGTTGGCCACAAGTGGACAATTATCATCGACATCGACGACACCATCGCCGTCAGAATCAGTATAAGGGTCAATTCTGACGACTTCATCTTGCGCATTATCAACGTAGTACAAATGACCATCTGGTCCGATTTCGATTCCCATAATGGAGCTGGCTGTGGTTTGAATTGAACCGGCCTCGACAGCGCTCTTTCCATTCATGCTCAAATCATAAGCGATAATTTCACCATTGCCATTCAAAGACACAAAGAGTTGGTCACCTTCAAGAGCAATTCCAGATGGACGATTGAGGCCATTATCCAACACGCCCCACTCAATGCCGTTGATGCGGGAGTATTCTTCGAGTGGTTCGGTTCGAGTTTGAGAGTCCATGATGTCTGTTGTGGTGAATGTAGAGTCATCTGTGTTGACCCAAAGCACGCGATTGGCGCCGGGGTCTGCGATGTAGAGGATGCCAGATTCTTTGTCCAGAATCATGTGTCCTGGCGTCCCAAGCGTGTGCGTCAATTGAACATCTGAGTAGCGGCGCACGAGAGCATCAGAGTGGTCATCCATTCCAGTGTCGTGGTCTTCTTGGAAATCATAGTAGACAAGTTCCCCATAATAGCCGTCATTGTACCAGTAAGCATTGTCTGAGTCATGGGCAATACCCACGCCAAAAGGCGATTCGTGGTTCATGTCGATATGGCTACCCAACAATCCGTCGTTTTGGTGTTCCTCTGCAAAATGGTCAAGAGAAGACGGCCACAGTGTGGGGCCCATGAAATTGTTTCCGGGAGTTTGGGCTCCACAGTATGTATTGTCAGTCTCTTGGGCTGAACCCCATTGCCAATCAAATTCTTCGTGGTATGCACCAAAGGCAATGGCGCTCACTTCTTCGAGGAAGTGATTACGATATGCATCCCTTCGATTTTGGGAAGTTTGGTTTTCCATACCTACATTCTCAACAATAGTGATGCTGTCCGTAGCTCGATTTGCAACCCACAACTCATTGGCTTTGCCTGGATGAAATTCTAGATCTCTTGGCTCGTTCAGGGCGTCAGTGTAATCGGCGATGACCACTTCTTCAAAGGTGTGACCAAATTGCTCAACAGCCGGTGAGCTCTCATTGCCCACAGCGCTCAGTGGGAGGTAAAAGAGGAGAACCATGAGAATAATGAGAGCGACTCGTCGGTTTGCCATGGTCTCCTGTCACCCCATTTACCTTTGATACCTTGCACTCCATACGCATACAATACATCAGCGGTTTGAAGAGAACAACAAACGGACTGTTCAGCAAGT
>CAXHEV010000021.1:0-23080 GCA_964015875.1 uncultured Candidatus Poseidoniales archaeon | reverse complement strand
GCTTCTGCTTGTGCTTCTGCTTCTTCTTTCTCAGCAGCAACGATTTCTTTGGCCATCTTTTCAGCGGACTCTTGGATTTCGTCTTCTTTGACTGCGGAAATGATGAGTGCAGCGGTTGCCTGCATCGAAGCATCGACGTATGGTGCAGCGCGGTAGAAGTATTGGATCATGGTGCCGACGGTGCCAAACACAGCACCGAGGCCGATGACCCATCCGTTATTGATGTTCTGAACGTTATCTGGATTGTTGTAAAGTTCGGAAGCAGGAATACCGGTTTCTGGGGGCCACCAGGTTGCGCCAGAGGCATTGGTAAGGACTTCGATGGTCGCCCAAACGGCGTAAATTATCATGAGAATGGACATGTAGTTCATCATCATTCGATTTTCAAGCAAGAACTTCACAAGGGCTCTGCCTTCTGTTGAGGAGGCACTATCATCGCTGCTCATGGACCAGATTTCCCAACTCAATATATTTAAACAGGAGCCCTATATTTTCAAAGTAGATTCGGTTCAGTCAAGCGATATTTGAACCGACAGCCTTGTGTTAACGGCGATTCTTTTTTCCCTTATTTTTTCGGGGTTTTGTACCTCGAGCGTTGTGCTCCCACGCTCTGCTGCCTTTGCTGCGACGATCCGAAACATCCCTCCAATGGGGGTTTGCGGGGGCGCCTAAGGATTCTGGCATCTCATCAAACGACTCGATGTTGAGTTGCATGCCGCCGAGTTCGTCTTGAAGTTGACGTACGTTTTCTCCACCTTTGCCGATCAGGGTTGAAATCATATTTTGTGGGGCATAAATTGTAGCGCTGCCCTCGCCTTTGAATTGCACTTGACACTGGACGCCGACCCATTGCTGAATGATGTGAACGAGTTGGTCGCGGGCCAATGTCTTCATTGGCGAGAGTGTCCCTTGTGTGCGCCCCTCAACTGGAACGACAGCGATCTCTGAGCCAAAGGCGAACATCTCATGTGTGATTTTACCACTTGGGAATTCAACGACTTCGATGACTGGTCGAGCAAGTTCCTCTTGCATACCTGTTGGTGGTTTAACAGTCATCCTCAGTTCCATCACTTGTTCGATTTGTCCTGCTTCAACATGGATGATTGTGTCGAGTACTTGGCTTACAAGTCCAAGCTCAACTTTGCCGATCAGGCGTTGGATGGCTTCGAGCGCTGAGTTGGCGTGCGTCACTCCTAACAGGCCCACGCCCGCCAAACGAACATCGGCAAAGATTTCGAAATCTCTGGCTCGTCGTACTTCGTCAAAGATGACAAAATCTGGCCGCACCAAAAAGATGATTTCGGCCGTTTTCTCCAAATCCCCTTCGAGCGGAGCGTACTGTGTGATACGGTCAGCGAGTTGTAAGTCTCTTGGCGCCTCCATTGTTTTGACCATGGCTCCAACATCAGTGTCGAGATACTCAGCAATCGCTTGAGCAAGGGTCGTTTTTCCAGAGCCGGGCCGGCCGCAAATGAACACTCCTCGGTGGTGGTCGGCTAGGCGATCAATGAGGCGCTGATCCAGTTCATAGTCGCCAAGCGAAAGCTTAGCCACGGGGCGAACAATGGTGATTTCGCGGGCATCTGCAAACGGAGGCCATGCGCATGAAATTCGTAAATCGCCAAGTTGGATGACTTGGCATCCTTTGCGGTCAATTTCTAAAAAACAGTCGCTTCGATGCCGGTGTTCATCGACAAGCCCAACCAATTCTTCTTGGAGAGATTCCATTCTTAGTGTGTCCCATTGCCCGTCATCCGCCTCCTCGACATCGACCAAGCGGAGTTGGCCAATCGAGCCGCGCTTAACCCTTGGGGGGCAATCGGCCTTGATGAACACTGTATGGACGTCCTCCATCAGAAGTTCTTCCAGACGTTGTGGGAGAGGGGGGTGGTCGCCATACTTCGCCATGTCAATCAGTTCATGTTAGTGGCCGAGGCCTTTCACCCTTCGCACGCATGGCCCTGAAGAACGGCAGTGTTGAGCCGGTCAGTTGTTCTCTGGTTGAATTAAAGCGCTTGTCCACCAGAACGAGCCGACGAAGAAAACAGAAAGAATGTAAGAGCCCGTGGTTGGAAAGCCCCACACACGAATGCTGACTTCAGCAAAAAGCGCAATCGAACCAACAAATCCGACTACTGTCAAAATTCCTGCTTGATTCATGCCGAGGTGGGCAAAAGCAATTTCACGCTCAGAAAGACCCCACACAATGGCGATTAAGCAACTGAGGGCGATCAAGACATAGGCTGCGTCAGTGTAATTATCTTGGGTCAACCATGTAAGCCCCGCAATCACAAGGCTGCCGAGAAACATGCGTTGTACTGTCGAATATGGGAGGCCCATGTGTTCTTCCAGACGGGTTTAATTCTTGAATACTCGCAATGCAAACGCTCACTTTACTGAACTCATAGCGGATTTGACCATCGCTACATTCTGAGTAGTACTCACCAAAGACTGGCTTAATTCTACACTCATCTCTTTTCGATGAAGTGCTGCTTGTACTTGAGCCATCAAGGGATTGATCTGGGTGTCGAGTTGGCGCTGTATTCCGTTAACTAAGATGGTTTGATGTTGGCTAAAATCAACTTCGAGTGAACCTGTAGTCCCGATCATTTGGATGGTGCGTTCTTCCGCATTAGCCCCCCATGCAACATCAACACACCCTCTGAGGCGTGCATGGGTGGGTTGCGATGGTGTGTGAACTTCAACGCAGAGGTGGTCTGTTCCTTGCTCTGCCACATGGCACGAAGAAAACTCAAATTTTTGTGGGAAAAAATAGTCTAAAGCATCAATGCCGTGAGATGCGAGGCCCTCTAAAACACCCATGGATTTCGGCTTCGAACGTACCGTTTTTCGTACGTATTTGGCTAGTGTTATTTCTCCAATTTCCCCGGAAACAACAACCTGCTTTGCTTGCTGAACCCCAGGATGATGTCGTAAAAGGTGGCCGGATGAAACGGTGCATTCCGAATGTAATGCTTCTTTGATGAGGTCTGTGGCTGCTTCTGGGGTTGGAGCAAATGGTTTCTCGATGAGAAGATTGTGGCCAAGTTTCAGTAGCGCCTTGCCGAGTGGATAGTGCGTCGGGTTTGGTGTTGCTATGATTATCAAATTGGGTTGCTCTGCTGCAACCATTTGATCCACTGATGTATAAAGTGCATCAGCATGAACCAGGTTGTTCAGTACTGTGTCATCTGCATCGCACGCAACCACTCGATCGATGTGTCCTGAGAATTTCATTTCGGCCAGTGAAGCGAGGTGCACGGCCCCCCAACGCCCACAACCAACTACGGCGACGGCGATTTTCATGCAATGTCACACTCAAGCACGGTCGGGAGAACTTTCGGTTTCCATCGGTCGATCAGCGTCATCCTCTGCCTCTTCGTCTGCTAGGCGGGCATCATAGCAACCATAGCACACATCCTGGTAGTCAAGTGCAATGGCCATTGTTTGGTCCATCGATGTCAGATTCGTAACCGTCACGCCTTGGGCGGAAATGGCATAGATGAAATCGCCCATAAAAATCGATCTACGTATGTTGTAGTTGTTAAAATATGAACGCTGTTCGTCGCTGTTGTAAAACGTTGAGTGATTCACTTCGCCATGAATAGACATGGTCCCGGTTTGTTCTGAAACATTAACCAGCATAAGTTTGCTCACAAACTCGTAGCTGTAGGAGTAATAGCCATCCTCATTGTACCAATTATTGTATTTGTACGTCGAAAGAGGGACCGCTAACAGGCCTTTTGGTGCCCAGTACTGGAACGCTTTATGCTCGTAAGAAGCTTCTGAATACGACCAAGTCCACCCGGCTTCTTCTGGGTTGGCCACCGGGCTCAATGAAAGCACGTCATCAACCGCAGGTGTTGATGGGTCTGTGATGTTAAACAAAGATAGCCGCGTGTTTGACCAATCCAAACCAAGACCATCAGGGCCGGGGCCCATGCCAATGGTCAGCAAGTGGTTCCTCGAGAGAGGATGGATGTAGGTTGAGACCCCAGGAATTTCGAGTTCGCCGAGGATGACTGGTGTCGTTTCATCTGACATGTCGATAACCCATAGTGGGTCGATTTGACGGAAGGTGACCAAATAGCACCTGTCGCCATCAAACCGAGCGCTCCAAATTCGCTCTTCCGGCGCAATGTTGTCGACGCGTCCGACTTCGACGAGGATTTGTTGATCTGTTTCAACATCAACGCCGCGGACGAAGGTGACGACACTCGAGCTCATTGGTTCAGGATCGTCAAGCCACCAGCGCGCCCATTGGCCCGATGTTGTTGCCACGCGTAAGACGCCATCGTATTCTGAGATTGAGAATTGATTGAGAATTGTTCCGTTGACGCGCCCTGAACCAGTGTAAACAGTATCGTTGGGATTAGAAATATCGAATGTGTGGATGTTTGTCGCCTCGTCCATGTTGTCATTACCCCAGAACCACCACCAATCCCAGGCGTTTTCTGTCAGGACGAGTACGTCTTCAGAAGCATAGACCATTGGATAGTTGCCCACGATATGATCGGCTTGGAAGGCGAATTCACTATCGCTCAAATCAAAGGTAAAGATGCTGTTAAACCCTCGATTAAGGCTATCAGTTGGCGCTACAAAGTCGGCGCAAGCATCGTCGTCTAATTGATGCACACTCAACACCCCATCGACGCGTTCATACACCTTTGGGAGGAGATCTTCAAGCGAAATTCGAGCAAGTGTCGCTTGGTTGTCAAGAATGGTTTGGTAGCCTACTTTCTCCCGAATCTCCAAGCGAAGCGGGTCATCATAATCCAAATTCCAGTACCCGTCTGGTAAGTTCAGCCAAGTTTGAATCCCGGGGACATTCATCCACGCATGGGTGACGGTTCTTACCGTTGCGTTGACTTCCCGCGCCGTCATGTAGTTGCCTTCGAGAAACAATTCCTTGGCAACTTCTGGCGCAGAACGGTTTGTCATGTCGAAAACGGTGAATTTGGTCAACGAGCTTGTACGCCATTCACTACTCTCAGCCCAGCCCAATTCTTCGCTCAAAGGATCATTGCTTGCAATAGTCCACGTTGATACGGAGGAGATAACAACGAGTCGGTCGCCATCAAGCATCATCGCTGTTGGATTGCCTTGGATAGGAGTCGTTGAAAGCAGTTCAAGTTCGCCAAATTCTGGTACTGAAAAGATGACTAAATTTCGACCGTTGATGAAGTAAATATTGTACCCATCGGTTTTGACAAAATCAGCCTCATCGACGCCTTGTTCCTGATTATTTGTTCCCGAATAATCTGTACCCTCTGTTCGGCGAGTTGTTGGTTGGTTAGCAGATGATGTTGACTCTGCACCATCCATCATTGCAACATCATCCTCTGCCCAAATGATGCCGCCATAGTAGTACTCTTCTTCAATGGCCTGCAAAATTTGTGTTCTCGCCTCTTCTTCAAGCGAAATTTTCAGCGCCCTCTCGAGTTCATCGCAGTCGGTAAACTGATTCAGTTGGGGGTTTGCAACCGTCCTCTGTACAGTGTCGGACCAATCTTCGGGAAGCTCGATCGGTGGCACTTCGACTTCTGATTGAGAATCAACCATACCAAGGCAGCCCGAAAGAAGGAATAAGGAAACAAGAGATAGGGCCAATACTTTGTTTTCTTTCACGGCTTGACTAAGGTGCATTTGGCTATGAAGGAATTGGTGTCTTGATTTGGAGGGTGGGCGCGGGAGGGTAGCATTATCAACCCCTCGGTGACACTAAGGCCAAGCGCATCTTGGCTCTTTGTGGACCGTGGCGATTTACTATGCCGGAGCATCTCGAAATTGAACGGAAATTTTTCGTCAATCAACATGGAGAGAGACCGTGGAGGAATGATGGCGCATGCACGAGCATAACGCAGTACTACCTCGACAGTGCCCTCGTTACCCTCGATGGAAGGTGGATCGTCTACAGTGGGACGACGAAAATCGTCGAACTTGAACAAGAAATGGTGAACATGTACTCTGCTCGGACGAGATGGACAGCTCGCATTCGGTTCCGTGATGCGAAAACAATATTCACACTCAAGGGAAGGTTGACCGGAGCGACCGCCATCGAGCTTGAATGGTCCATTGATAGAGCGCTTGGAGAACAACTCGTCGCACAACAAGATCATCCATATGTCGAAAAACGGCGCTATGAATGGACTGGCACGGATGGTTTTGTTTGGGAGATTGATGAATTTGAAGGTGGGCTTGACAATTTGATCGTGGCCGAAGTTGAACTTCCGTCAGAAGACACGCCTGTCGTTATTCCTGACTGGGTTGGTGTGGAATTAACCGGAAATCAGGGTTGGTCCAATGCTTCACTCGCCCGTCGAAAAACAGAGCTCACTCGGGATGAAATGAGTTGAGGGCGTCGAGGATACGTTCGATTTCCACGTCGGTCAATTCATGCATGACCGGGATCGCCACCAAAGAGGCACCCAACCGTTCAGTAACGGGGAATTTCGCATCGAATTGTGGATGGTCCTTGAAGACGTGTTGGCAATGAATCGGCGTGGTATAATAGCGGCGGGCATCGATTGAATGGTTGTCCATATGTTGTACAAACTCTTCCGCATGCTCTGTTTGAACACAGTATTGGTGCCAAGCGTGATAGCCCCCCGCCCGCACTTGTGGAGCGTTCAGATAATTGTGATGTTCTAGAGCGTTCGTGTATTGTTCAGCGATAGCGTTTCTTCGACCAACCCACCCGTTGAGATGGTCCAGTTGAACCAGGCCAATGGCTGCAGAAACCTCTGACATCCGTAGATTGCTTCCAAGTTCCATCGCCTCTAAATTTGGCGAACGGCCATGGTTTGTGATACCTGAAATTTTTTCGGAATAGGCATCTTTGGTCGTCGTGAGCATGCCGCCTTCACCTCCAACAGCCATGTTCTTTGAGGGGAAAAATGAGAAACAGCCAATATCTCCCATCGACCCTGCAACCCTTCGTATTCCACCTCCTATATCCTGAGATGCACCGTGAGCTTGCGCAGCGTCTTCCACCAAGACAAGTCCTTCTTTTTGACACAAATCGATGAGTTCGGGTGCATAGGGTTGGCCAAAAAGATGGACGCCAATAACGGCTTTGGTACGAGGGGTGATGGCGCTCTTGACAGATTCTACGTCGAGGCAGAAAAAGTCGGGCTCAACATCAACAAAGACGGTTGTTGCTCCGACCAGTTCGATGCATGTAGCCGTTGAGATGAACGTGTATGAAGGGACTATGACTTCGTCACCCGGCCCAATGCCAGCAATGCGTAGAGCAGCCCATAGCGAAGAAGATCCGTTTTGGCATGGATGGGCGTTGAGAGCACCGCAATGCGCCGCAAAGGCTTCACCGAAGGCTGCAACTTGTGGCCCTTTCACCCATCTTTTAGAATCTAGAACCTGAACCGCCGCATCCCTCATGGCACTGTTCCATGACGGGCGGCCTGTCGGTATGCGCTCCATGCCTCGGCGAAATGTTCGACCCCCTTGAGTGTGCGCATTTGCCCCACCCATCATCGCTGTCTTCAAGACCTCCAACCGATTTGCCACTGGCATGGTGTCGGAGAATGACGATTTCTCCGGCGCCCTTCCGTCTGCCAAAGAGCCAAGTTATGCCGACTTGGTCGATGAAATTCTCACGGTCGATACCTCTCTTCCGGCTGAGCGTACAGCACAACCCGTTGCTCGAAAAAAGAAATTCAAGCCAAAGGGTTTGTTTCTAGGTTCACGAAGAGACACCGGCGAGCCAATCGACATCAAATCGATGGTCTTAGCGCGTCACGCAGCAATGCTTGGTTCGACGGGATCGGGTAAAACCGTCATGGCAAAAGCCCTCATCGAGGAGGCTGCTTTGGCCAAAATTCCCTCGTTGATTATCGACCCACAAGGTGACTTAGCAAGGCTTGCACTTGGAATCGAGCCTGAGGAATTGGAGAAGGAGGGTGGAGATGTCGCAAGGGCAAAAAAATTGATGGAGATGTGCGAGGTTCGAATCTGGACCCCTTTGCGTTCGAAGGGGTTGCCACTGTGCATTGATCCGTTTCGCGCACCTCCATCGGATTTAGATGCAGAAGAAGCAATTACTGCGTGGGATATGGTCGCTGCTGGATTCACGAGTTTAGCTGGCTATGATGTTGAGAAAGCGCAGGGAAAGGTCGTCAAGCCCTTCCTGTATGAAATTCTAGTTGAAGGAACAAAACATGGGCTCAATGTCGGCGACTTCCAAGCGCTGGCAAGGGTAGTTCGTGAACCCTATCAAGAATTCACACGCCACCTTTATCCAGAGTGTTTCTTTGAAATTGAAGAGGGTGAAGAGAAGCTTGCCGTCCCGACATGGGACGAAGTCATGATTGATCATCGGCTTACGGATTTCGAAGAACGTTTGCCGAAAACAACGCGTAATGACTTGGCCCGGCGTCTCTCAGCATATTCATCAGGAGTCAATCAACTGTTATTTTCAAACGGTGTTCCAATTGATATCGATTCATTTGTGGAACCTGCAGTGCCGGGAAAAATACCACTCAACATTGTGTATCTCAACACGATCCAAGATGAAGCACAAAAGCAATATTTTGTCCAAGAATTGTCTCGTGAGTTATACGATTGGATGTTGACTCAACAGCCGGCAGATGGAGAATTGAAGCTGCTCTTTTTCATGGACGAAGTGGCCCCCTACTTACCCCCCCATCCTCGAAACCCTCCGGCAAAAGATTTGATCAAACTGATCTTCAAGCAAGCACGGAAGTATGGTGTAGCGTGCGTGTTGGCCACTCAGAATGTAAGCGATGTTGATTACAAGATCCTCGCCCAAGCCAACACCACCTTCATTGGAAGATTTACACAGCCCCAGGATGTCGAAAAGGTTCGGCACTTGTTGAAAGAAAGTGGTGGGGATCAAGACCTCGTCGCCCAGCTGCCAACTTTAGGCCCTGGCCAATTCCAAATGGTTGCGCCGGATGTGGATCCTGCGCCCGTCCCGATACAATGTCGGTGGCTATACACCGACCACGGTGCTCCTCTCAACGAAGATCAAGTTGAAGGCATCATCTCAGACGAAATTCGTGCTTGGGCTAAAACGCGCTCGTCTGGGAACACGAAGAACCGGGGCGCAGGTGCCGCCCATGCCGCAAGTCGTGGTTCTGCTTGGAACCGAGGTGGCCTCGATGATGAATGGGCAGCTGGTGAGGCTGAATCAATTATTGACAAGGCGCGGATTAAGGCCGTTGGCGGGATGACCGCGGCTGCGCATGGTATCGTTGATGATTCAGCATTTGAAACCCGTTTGATGGGAGGTTTTGCTGTGCTCAAGGATGGGCGAGACCCCCTTTACACCATGCAAGCAACGGCTAATGTTGCCTCAGTGATGGCTTTGGCGTGGACCATGGTTGCGCTGATGTTTGCCTGGCGTGATGGTGATTTAGATTGGTGGTGGCTCTTTGTGAGCGTTGGGCTTTCAGCGACGACATGCCTCGTCATTGCCTTGGAAATGCTGTTATCTCACGACGCTGAACTTCTTCACCGCATCACTCGATTCGCTCGCACCTTCCAATTGGTCCTTGTCTCATGGTTGTGGGGCTTGTTGCTTTGGTCATCACAAGGTGACCTGAATCTACGCGGGGCGGAACCTTTCCTCGAAGTTGTTGTGGTCTGGGTCACGATGTTCACTGGAATTGAAATCTTTAGCAGGTTCAAGTTGGGCCAAATTCGTTGGAATGGAGGATCTGCGTTGGACAAATTGAAAGGTGTCACGGCTGTTTTAACAGAGGTCGAAATGACAGAGATGAAAGCCAATTCCAGCCAAATAATGGCCACAGTTCGGTGGGCACTGCATGGATTAACGTTGGTATGGCTTTGTGTTCTTCTCGCCTTTGGCCAAGGCATTGGACCTGAAACGTTGATGATTGAGGGATGGGGGCGGCCAACACTTTGGCTTGCTGCAATGTACGCCCTCATGTTTGGTAGTGAATCTTGGTTGAGGATGCGCGGTAGAATGCCAGAAGCATGACTTCAACGTAAAGCACTGAAAGCCATCGTCGATTTGACCACGCTATGGAGGGGCTCCTATTGGGAGGTTTACTTTATCTATTCAGAAGCAGGTGCTCCTCATAAAATCCATTTCACAAAAAAACAAAAACTCAATTCCAAGAATCAATAATAAAATCATAAAACAAAATGCAAGAACTATTCCAAATGATTTGATTATCTCGCCTAGCGAAATAGGTTCAATTTCGATATCTCCAGTCATGCAGCCACCACCTCTTGCTCAAATTTACCATAGATTAATTGTATCCTGGTACAGGAAATTCAAGCCTTTGAAATAGAATATTTATTCACGTCGTTCGGTGCTGGTAGAATCGAGCGCTCCATCAAAGATAGAGACTTTTTAATTCAGCGAAGAGGTGGGTCGCGTCATTGATATACGCGCGACTTGAGGAGCGGTCGAAGCAGGGGTTGCCAAGCTTGGTCAACGGCGCTGGGATGAGGTCCCAGTCTCTATGAGTTCGCAGGTTCGAATCCTGCCCTCTGCACTCCAATGTCAAAATCGCCTACTCATAGCGGCGTTTATCCATGACCATTAAATCCACAGAGGCTTAGGCTAAACCATGGGTTCTTCGCGAAACCGCCGCACATACAAGCCGCGTGGGGGGCGTCGCAATGGGGGCTATCACCCCAGAGATTCTTCCCCGCACCAGCGGGCATACAAGCCCCGAAATGCACGCTCCGCAGCATTCAATCGATTTCGAAGACCTCGCCATCACCGAAATCACCAGGGCTACCACCCGCACAACGATCCTCGTGGACGTGCACCCATTGCCCAAGGAGATGGAACCTGGTACGACCCAGACTCTGGCGAATACTTTCGAAAGGAATCGTTAGGTGAGATGCTCAGACGATGGTTTGGTTTTTTCCGACCCGGCTCAAAATAATCAGGCTTCGTCTTCAAAGACGGACTCTCTGGCCCGTTGCATGGCTTCGTCACTGGTGAACCAGAATGTTGGCGTTTCCCCCAAGTCCTTATCCCAGCGTTGTACTGCTCTCGCAAACATTTCGCCTTCTGTATACGCTTCACACCATTTGAGGGCCCAGTCAGCTTGTGCAACCATGTTCTCATCGTCTGGTGAAGACCGCTTGAGTGTCTCTGCTTGGAGGGCAATCAGCATAGCCCACGTTGGTGAAAGCGCGTAGGTCACGTATGGGTTTCGCTCCATATCGACGCTTCGCCATTCAGTCCATAGGGAGAAAACTTGATCGTAGAGATAGCCGATGAGCAATACCGCAAACATCACCGAAAGGAAGATTACGGCCAGTCCAACATAGGTCGAGGGGATGTTGAACGGAGAGGCTGAAAAGCAAAGCGCGCCATCACATTGAGTCGAAAAACGCCATGAAACATATGGCCATACGAGCAGTGTGATTGTGGTGCCCCAAAGTAAGAGACTGACAACGGCTTGGCTCTGCTGCATTCTCCAGTATTGCCTCATGGCCCACTTTCGGAAAAATGATGTGTTTTCAGTACCTTCAGCCATAGTATCAACCACATGCACAGGCCAGTCCTTCAAGAACTCGACCTATGATTGGGTGGCCGGGGGGAGTTTTTGTTCAGTATTTGATAGCGGTACCGTAAGCGAGTATTTCGACACCTGTGGTTTTGTCCTTGCCACCTTTTGTCTTGGTCATGATTGTGGTTTCCAATCTCATGTTGATCACTTCATCAAAATCTGATGCTTCGATTTGTTCACGGAGTCGTTGTTTTGCTTCCCTTCTCGACCAGTCAACCACTTTTGTGAAGACATTAATCTCGCCGCCAAATATTGAAAGGATTCCACCAACCAAAATCTGAATCCAACTTGGAGACATGACTACATTGGCCAAGACAAGTTGGGTGTGCTTGACTTCTCTTCCAGACAGGGGTTTGCTTAGCGTGCTAAGCACATCGCCTCTTTTCGCTGAGGCTTGCTCACGGACGAGGAGTTGTTGTTTCTTCTTTGGTTGATAGAAAAATGTACCAATACCGCTCAAGATCCATGGCGATGCCGACATGAAAATTGAGAATGCAATCCAGAATACTGCTGCAGACATGTTTGAGCCTCATTGAACGACAACGGCGGTGCCGTAAGCAAGAAGTTCTGCTGCACCGCCTGCGACCGAGGATGTTGCAAATCTGACGTTGACAACGGCGTTCGCCCCACGGGCCTGTGCATCGACCAACATACGGTACAGAGCTTCGTTTCGGGATTCTTGGAGCAGTTCAGTATATGCCCGCAATTCTCCACCGACCATGTTCTTCAAACCTGCACCGATGTCCTTGAACACGTTCTTGGCACGGACGGTTGAGCCAGTCACAACACCCATTGATTGGACGATGGTGACGCCTGGAATCGTTTCTGTGTTTGAAAATGGGATGTTGACTTGTGGCTGCATAATTTGAACTATTAGTGCGGGTAAATCAATCTTTAGGCGGCATGTCAATCACTGTGGATTGGTGATGATGGAGGTGAAAGCCGCTTTCTTCGATTGTTTTTGGGCGACTGTTTGCTGCACAGGTAATCAATAATGCAACGAGGATGGTGTTGCACATCACCTCTCCTCCAAGGCTGTAGAGCATTTGGTAGCCAAGTGACCCAGTCTCTTCAGGGAATAACCGATTCAAATCGCCCATCATTTCATTCATACGAAACGTCATGAATACCTTGGAAATGAACGATAAAACCAACCAGACGAACGCGATTATGAATCCGTTGAATTTTTGCTGGGCGAGTTGGATAATGGCGATGATTCCTGCGAGGGTCAGGACTGCTGAAATTGTAAGTTGGAGGGGTTTGTCATCCTCGAGATCGATCATCAGGTTGTAGGTGATTTGCTGAAGATCCCACAACTCTTTTTGTTCATTCCATTCTTCTTGCTCTTCAGAAGTTCCAGATTCTGGGTACGCCCCCGGATCATCGGCCCAAGCAAATTCTGATGCAATATATTCATACGGCATCAGAGCCATTACTATGGCGCCAAGTGCGCCCAAAACAACCATCAAACCAAGGTAAATTGCAACACTCCAATACCACCATGGCGACGGGTTTGCGTCGATGATCGGAGCTTGGCTATGTTGCATACGGCCACTTCTGTAATTTGCAAGGTGGGTGTCAAGATTAACTTTCTCCGGCCGTTAACCCCATTGTGGCATCTTGAAAGGTTCATTGGCCATGCCATATTGTAACGTCTCATGCAGACTGCTGTGGTCACGGGTGCAAACAGAGGATTGGGTGCTGAATGGGTTGCGCAACTGCTCGAAGATGGATGGCGAGTGCATGCAGGTTTCCGGACCGAACCTGGGCGCCTTGAAACGCTTGCATGTGATGCGTTATCCATCCACCAATTAGACGTTCAGGATAGGTCCTCAGTCGTTGCATTTGCTGACGCCGCCCCTTCGCAAGTTGACCTCTTGGTCAACAACGCTGGTGTCGCCGATGGACGGTGGCGAAACCTCTCTGAAATTGATGATGAATGGGCCCTTGAGGTGATGGACATTAACGCCATTGGCCCAGTTCGTGTCGTTCAGGCATTGTATAACAAAATGAATCATCGGGGTTTGACAAAGATAGCAATGATCAGCAGTTTGATGGCCTCAATTGATGATTGTCACATTGGTCGATCTTATGCATACCGGGCGAGTAAAACCGCTCTCAATATGTTCACTGTCGCTATGAAAAAAGAGGCTATTGAGGATGATATTGCATTCGTAATCCTTCATCCTGGATGGGTGAAAACGAGTATGGGTGGTGACCGAGCGCCCGTTGAGATTCCAGACAGTGTGAGTGGCATGAGGGAGGTTGTCGAAGATTTGACAACTGATACCAGTGGTAGATTCATTCAATTCGACGGTGAAGTTTTGCCGTGGTGAAGGCATAGCAGATGCGGTTGTGGTTCAACGAGAAGAATGAGGAAGAAACATGGAAGAGAAGAAGCCTCTGTTAACGCTCGTCAAATCGAGATTTGTTGATGAGCCAACGCCTGCCTTGGAGGTTCAAGAGGCTGGATTAATCGAAACATTGTCGATGTTGTGCTCCTTTCATACCGCCGAGGATTTGGCCAGTTTTCTCTATTCGGAAATGTTCCAAGGCCTCGTTGCCCGGCGTCCTCCTTTCATCGTCTTTGAGATTGGAGTGTACCTCGACCACACCAAAACATTGGAGCTCATCGCGTCAGAGGATGGGGTGCTGTTTGCTGACGGTCAAGCGTCCGGGGCTTTTGTTGACAACATCCACAAAACCGAAAATGAGCAAGATGCAGCGAAACAACTCTCGCATTGGCATGGTGTTGTCTACACCTCCACGGGAAGGTATGACTGAGCGCACTCAGTAGAACAGTGAGCAGCAAGTTAAGGACCCATCAGCGGCTCGAATTTGGCTCATGTCGAGAACAACCGGCTCGAGGCCCATCGACTTCACAGTTTCAAGAACGGTTGGGTATCCCAGAGCTACAAGCACTTGCCCGTTTGGAAGGCCGATGGTGTTGCAGCCATATGCCTCCTCATTCGGCATCCACTTGATTTCACAACCCTCTGGAAGTTCACCAAAGGCATCCTTAGGCAGGTACCCCTCAGGTACAAGGATGACTGAGTCTGTAGGTGTCGAACTGATGCTGGTCAAGTGAAGGGCTTGCTCCGGAATCTCAACGACTCGCAATTCATGACCAAGATGGCGAAGAAGATCGCGAAGTTCTTCGATACCCGCGTCGTTGGTACGGGATGAGCGCCCGACGAAGAAAAGGTCGCCTAAACGAATGATGTCACCTCCATCCATACGGGCCTCTCCGTGCATTCGACATACTTGAGTGCCCGAAAGTTGACGGGTGACGAATTCTGCTATCGGGGGTTGTTCTGCTACCCGAGAGGGGTGGCCAGGAACTGGGAGAAGGACGTGTCCGTCTATCACAACAGCTTGGTCCTCAACAAAGGTGGAATCTGGTAATTCATTGTCCGATGGAAGGACAGTGACTTCGACCCCAGCGGAAAGAAGGGCTTCTCTGTAAGCAAGGTGTTGGGCCTTTGCTAATTCAAGATCGGTCGGTCCAGAGCCGAAAAATTTGGCGATGGCACGGTCAAATGAGGCGGGGATTGCTCGGGTGAGAGCCCGGCCTTTCTGGTCCAAACGAACCGTTGCCATGGTCAAACCGGACAACTGTCCCCCCTTAACCGTTCGCCTGTTCTAGGAATTGAATTTCCGGGGACCGGAATTCTCTTTTTATCTTAGAAAGGTGATATATCCTGAGTTGTCACAATGGATTCAAGCCATAAAAGGGGAAGTAGTGGTTTGAGAGCAACACTATAGTGGATTTCCTTGAAGTGTAAGTATTTGGACGTGTCTCCAGCATGTCGGAAGAACAGATATAAATCAAGATAGGAGGCGTTTGTCTTATGTTCTCAAGCCTGCTTATTCTTTTTGAAGAATACCCGGTAATTTTGACCATCCTTGATGCGGTCGTGATTCTCGGAGCGATCGGGTTCGTCCTGATGATGGTTTTCAACATCAAATCTTTCCTGACCTATCGAAAACGGAAATCCGATAACAAAAATAAACAGGTAGAAAAGGTGCACTCAACCCTCTTTTGGGTTATTGATGGGTTTTTCACATTCCTCTTTTCCTTGGACTTTCTCTCGCTGATTTTCATCTTCCTTTGAGGAATTGATCCCTTGGACTACATCACGAAGTATCTGCTTTCTTCTCGTCGCTGGCTTCGGTAAGCGATTCAGTGGCCGAATCAAGAACTTCAACCTGTTCAGGGGCTTGGTGATCTCTAGTCTTCATTGCTTTCTGCAATAAGCATCCTGATGTCTTCAAGAACAAGTTCTGGGAACCAATCGTTGTCGCCCCACCACACCTGTTGAAGGCCTCTGTGATCAACAAGGACTGTCCCTGTGCTGTGGTTCACACTGTAGGCATCAGGGTGGTGGCGGGCACTTGTTGTTGTCTCCGGGGAGTTGTTTGTGTCATCACTGGTACCATCGTCTGGTTCACTATTTGACTCATTTCCAGACTCATTCTCTGTTGTGTTGTCGGAATAATCAGAGGGGGCCTCCTCAATCCAAAGCCCTACTCCGAAGTTCACCCATACGTCTGTAATCGCTTTGAGTTGGGACTCGTCATTGACGTCGTTGATGGAGAGATGGCTCCAATCGGTGCCACGGCTTTCTTTCCATGAGAGCATGGTTGCAGGATCATCTCGCCACGGATCCACTGTGAGTGTGATGAACTCTGTTGAGTTGTGCTCTTCGGGGGTGAGTTGACTGGAAGTCCAGCGGAGGTTTTCGGTGACGATTGGGCATATATCGATGCAATTGGTGAAAAGGAAGGCAATCACAACGACCTTTCCTTCAGTATTCTCAACAAAATTCCATTCATCCCCTGTTGCGTTGTAGAGGGTGAAATTGTCCACTTTGACCACTGGCTCGATGTCCTCGCCGTGATAGGGGGATTCTGTTGTGAATGATTCTGGCGCAAAGCAACCAGAAAGAACGAGAGATAACGTCAGGAAAATTGCTGTTGTAATACGTTTCATTTATTCACCTCAAACGATGGTGCCAAGGTATGGAAGATCTGCTTCAAGCTGGACAATGTACAATCCAGTAGAGATGCATGAGGCGTATGTTAAGCCATTATGGTGTTCGACTGCCCACAAGAATGGAGCCCAGCTAAAGTCATAGAAGCTCGATTGAATTTCTGTTCCATCTTCGCCGTGGGGCAAGTACCATCCAACAGTGGCTTCAAAGTTTGTTGCCGTACGGTCGTCAGGATATGTGGGGTCAACGAGTGTTTCGACATCGATAATCCACAGACCGGCGTGATAGTGTGAGATGTAAAGGCGACCGTCCCATCCTCCACCGCGGCTTTGATCCGTTGTTTCATCGGTTTCAAAGTAGGCGCTGTCCAGGTTGTGGGGTGAGAAAAGCAGCCACTCATTTGCCACCGGGAATGCTTCACAGTCTTCACCGTAGCAGTGATCCTCGGCGTAAGGAATCTCCCAATCTCGAATCAGTTTAGGTCTGAATTTGAATTGTCCATCTTCCATAGTGTAGTCAGTCGTGTCGAGGAGGTAGATGATACCGGTACCGACATTGGTCGAGAGCACTTCTACTGCGGCGGTGACAAGGTGAACTGGTTCGGCTGAGTAGCCGACGTGTGAGAGATCGACCATGGTTGGGAAGGGTTCTGCATAATGGATGTACGAAACACGCCCACCGTTCTCATTTCCTGTTGTTCCGCTGTCTGGCTGTCCGTCTTCATCTAAGTCGAGGAAATCCATCCAAAGACCGACTTCTTCAGCTCGCCAGCGGCATTGGATTGGATTACCCAGTCCAGTTTTGCACAGGGTAGCATGGAGTGTATATTCCTCTGGAGAATTAACTGGGTGAGGGACATCTGTCACATCCCCTATTCGTAATCCGGCTTCCCAGTAACTTCCATAAATGAAGGTGTGGCCGTAGCGAGGGTCGTTTGGGTCTTCACCAGGCCAGAGTTGAACCGTCATGTCGTGAATGTAAATCCAGCCGCCACGTGTGGTTTCCCAAGCGACTTCGTATTCACCGACTTTGACGATGGTGTGGCCAAGTCCGGCGAATGGAACGCCTGGGAGGTTTCTTGCAGCAGAACCATCGAGGTTGAGGTGTGCAATGGTAACGCCACCGCAGGCCTCACCAACAGCGTCTTCACATTGCTCATAATCTGGGTTTGCGATGAACAAGTACCACTCTCCGTCAATCATGTGGGTGTAGAGGTTGTGTGGTCCTGTCGGGTGGTCCACATCATACCAGTTATCAACAAAAATTGGATTGGTTTTGTCGGTGACATCAATGAGTGTGGCACTGACTTGAATCGGATCGTTCCATTCACCGATGTTCGGATCTGAATTTCCAGGATCGACGAGTTGGTTTTGTTGAATAATGTATTCGCGGCCATTATACTCGAGGTACTTGACATCCAATACCTGAGTGTTTGGATCATTATAGATGCCTGTGACTGTGGTGTTGCTTGGATCTGTCACATCAATGATGTGCATGTCATTCCATCCTGCCATGTATGCGTAGGTTCTCTCACCGTCTGGTGTTGTGGCAACTTGAATCTCTGCGTTACCTGGGGTGGTGAGTGGATTGAAATCGAGGAGTTCGATGTTGTCCGTACCCGCTATGTGTTGAGAGGCGTTGGAGTGGTCATGGCCTTCATACTGGTAAAGCGGGTCTTCTTGATCGAAGGTGATAACATCGACGCTAGCCTCTTGTTCTGCAGGGCTGAGAACAAGCAATGTTGCTGAACACAGGAGGATGACAATGAAGATCCCTAGGCCTGTCTGCTTCGCGCCCATGTCTCGGCGTGCAAACTCTTCCGTTTTGTCTTTATGTCGCGCTGATGTGGAGAAAACATGTCCGGCCACTTACGTCAATTTGGCGCACTCTTGATGGTGGCCGTCATTGGACTCATGGCGCTGACGCATGCATCGGCTCATGAACAAGAAACTTACAACGTCATTGTCATCGCTGACGGCCCCATGCCTGCGAACATCACCGATAGTGGATTCGTTCAAGGGAATATTGTGGTGTTTCGAATGAAGGACACAACAGACAATGCAAGCATCCGAGTCACAATTGACACCAACAAAGACGGTGTGTTCAACAGTTCGACTGATGATATGTCTGTTTGGCTTGTTGAGTCATGTGAACTCACCGAGAATGGAACCCTTGCCGATGAAACATGTGCGGTCTCGCATAGTTATGAATTCAACATTAATGCTACTGTGGGCGACTACAGCTACCTCTTCGAGCGGGCTATTAATGACTCGATCGTGACAAATGAAACCTACACAATTAGCTTACAAAAGGACGTCCATGAAGAGCCGGGCGTTCCAACACTGGGTGAGTGTTTTGGTATTGGTTGTGAGGTTGATGCGGCGACTCAGGTGGTCGAAGAATCTCAAACAGAACTTCTAGTCATCGTGATGGGGGTTGCGATTGTGGGCATTATTGGCTTATCGATCAGCATCATGAATGAGTCCAAAGAACTGGTCATCGAAGATTCTGAAGAATAGTTATCCCTCGATGAGCGGGCACCTCGGATCAAGATCGTCAACGATGACGGCGTTCGCCCAAAGGTACTGTGTTCGGGTTGGTTTTGATTTCAGAGTGATAAGCACCTCGTAGGTGTTTGGTTTCTCTTCCATAGTATCAGTAATCTCTTGGTCATGGACCTATATCAAAGTGTAGTCTATTTTTCATGGGTTTTACATTTTTACTTCCAGTATATGGTAGTAAATTACAGTATTACGGTTTTTTATGACATAGTATATTCGGTTTGTTTTCATGATATGTTATTTTCTATTTTGTATATTTTGAACCCATTTCATCGTAGGATTGAGAAGGTGCCGGCGTGAGGGAGTGGTATGGCCGGCGGACGCGGACTGCAAGCACTCGTGTTAGTGCTCATCATGATGATGGCCCCTCTAGCGGGTTGTTTTGGTGAAAATGACAGCGATGGAGTGGTGAGATCGGGGGATGTCACCATTACGCCTGTCACGATGATCGGTGGAGTGTTCCAGGGCCTCACGATCTCGGCTGAACAGGATTTATCGGCCTTCATACCCTACTTAATCAAGAACGAAGAGAGTGGTTTTATTCAAAATTCAACGGTGATCGATTTGCGCGCTGGTGACTCTGTGCTGCTCAATGTTCTCGCCCCACCACGAACCGATACCGCCGTCGTCTTACTCGGCGACTATGGCCGGGAAGATTGGCCAATTCGTTCAATCGATGAATCGTGGAAAACGTGGTACGACCGCTCCGGATTTGAATCGGGGGACGGCCCTGGAATCATGAGGGTTGATGGTGAAAACGGAACGATCGACACCGTGATTCCCTCGAATAACAGTGGAGGAGATGTTTTGGCGATTCGCATTGCAATAAATCGGCCCATGGCGGCTGCATATGCAGAAGCTGATGGTGGACGGCATTCGACCGGTTTGGTCGACGGTTTGAACGTGTTCAATTACATCAGTCACATGTCTGACGAAACCGCAGACCCAACCGATGCTGCTGATGGCGCTGTCGGATACCTCGACCGATGGGCGGGACAAGGAAATGCGGCCTACGAAGATGCTGCACAATACCTGATTGGTAATCTCGAAAGTTTTGGGTTGGAAGTTATTGTCCAACGGTTCACCTATGATTCACTTATGACGGGTGCACAAAACCCCGAGGCGTACAATATCTGCGGCTACCGGTTTGGTGATGTCAACCCGGATAAGTGGATGGTGTTTGGCGCTCACTTTGACATCGCACCACCAGTCAATGGTGGAATGCTCGACCCTCACATCTTCGGACGAACATATGGAACTCGTGTTGGTGCTTATGACAACACTGCAGGCACTGCAATGGTGCTCACCGTCGCTGAAGCGATGGCGAATTTCAACACCCGCAACACGATGGTTTTCTGCTTATGGTCTGGTGAAGAAGGTGGTAAGCGGGGCAGTGACTTCTGGACTGATTATTGGGTGAAAGAAGACAACCCGAATGTTGAGGTCACCAATTATGTCAACCTCGACATGGCTGGAGTGAACTGGCCTGGTGGCGGCGGTGCGCCGTGTGGTAATGGCCACGGTGGCGGTGATGCTGGGTGTGACCCTCAGCCAGAAATCGATCCTGATGGATATCCAAAGGATGAGGAAGTCTGGCCAATGAGAGTCTACATTGGCCCGAGCCTTGACCATGATATCATGAACCAGCCTGGTATGGTTGGCCTTGCTATGTGGATTGGTTCTGACGCCATTGGCGTGGAAGAACAGATGGCGCCATTGCTTGGAGCCGGACATTCTGCTGAAACGTGGAAGGTGGATGACTGGATGGCAAAGGATCGCCCTGAAATCATCGTTTACGAAGACACCACCGCTCGTTCCGATCACGCAACGTTCCAAGATAATCTAGGTACTGTGACCATGGGCTTTGGCGGCCTTGTTGATGGATATTGGTGTTATCACCAGACCTGTGACACGGTTGATGAGATGATCGATTGGATGGACACAACCGGCAAAGATTACGGTGATGAGCGGTCGGGTACAAGCAACTTGGTTGACGCTCTTGACACCATCACGTGGTGGGCAACATACTCCTTCTTCCACCTCGACGAAACACCTGTTCGAAACGCCTACTTGTGAATATACCATCTTCACGAAGGGTGAGCCGTACTCTAGTGATTTAGTGTTTAATCAGAAGAGGAGTGCAATGTAGTTCAGTAACTCTGCTGGGCTCCAGACATCATAAAACACCCATGATACAACCAGCAGTAAGAATATGGATATGACTGCATAGAATGCATTGTCATTCCAATCCTTGACTTTAGCGCCATCGAGTGGCCCCCAAGGGATCATGTTGAAAAGTCCGAGAACAAGGTTAGCTCCTAGCCAAAATACTCCTGCATCAATAAGCATTTGCTGCCAAACAAGGGAACCTCCAACGAGGTATACACCTGTGTTAGAAATGAAGCCGCCGTCATATACTCCACTCAAGCCGAGAATAATTCCCCACATCGGTATACCGATGATAAACAGACCGAAGTTCACTAGAGGTCCTGCTACGGCGATGTGGCCGTTTTGTCGACGCGTGACGACACCAGCGACCATCACTGCACCAGGTGACATGAACAAAAATCCGAGGAAAAAGGCCAGGAAAATCCCAAAACGTAAACCACTAGGATCTGCTCGGAATTCGGCCCAGCATCCGTTTTTCTTGGCGACAATTTTATGACCAATTTCATGCAGCAGAAAGGCGGGTCCTACAGCAAGAAGCATAACTGGCATCGCCACTAAAAGTCCAAGGATCCAAATGAGTAGGCTCGAGCCTAGTAGGGAGCGTAAACCGCCAACCCACATGAAGCCAAGAGCAAGAGTGAATGCTGCAGTAGCCAGGCGGAGATGTTGCTTTTCTTCATCGCTAAAATGCCATATTCGGCCATCGTGCATAGCCGCTGGCTTGTTCGATTGAAGGCCCATAAGTTGAGCTAAAAGTGGATTCATTTTGCCAGATGCGCCTCCATTCATCTCAAAGTGAATGGTCCCGTCGTTTGTTTGGCGAGCGTGGACTCTTGCGACACGTGGGCGTTGTTTGAATGGATCATCATCGATGATGTCGGCTCGCGGGTCGCGCCTTCCCATGCTGCTTGCTCGTCCTGATACAATTTGAAGCCTCGCGTCCCAAGGTTGATGCGGTTGACCTAGTACAAGCGGACTGAACTGTCATGTCGATGCCCCGCCGAGCAATGAAAGAAATGGGTTTTCAAGCCTGTTGCTTGCTCTGTGATGCGCCGGACGAAGGGAGTTCAACACGCTGTAAATCATGCATTCAGCACCACCGTGAAGTTCGTGATATTTTAGCAAAAGCACCTGCGGATAGTTCCATCCACCAGTTTGCTAAAGAGATCTTAATGATGGCTGCAGCGCCTCACCGCCACGATCATGATGAAGTCCACGGAGAGGCTTTAACCCACCAACAACACCTTGCCGCAGCGCTCACAGAGCGTCGCCCAGCACCAAGTAGTGATGACATCGTGGAGGTTTTCGAACGTCAGCGAGCTGCGAAAGCTCAGCTTGAAACGCAGATGGAGGAAGACGAATTGCGTAAAATGACTGAAGCCATGTACATCGACCAAGCACAACTCGAGCAATATGGCGCTAGAACGGTACCAAGTCAGGAGATTAAACAAGTTGATCGAAGCGACCGAATTGGAGAGGATGTTGAGTTAACAGATCGCCTTGAAGCGGCCACTCAAGCCCAATCTGCTCCAGAAGAGTTGGTAGAAATTGTTGAGGAACAGGTGTTTGAAGAGCGTCAACGAAACCGAGAGGTTTGGAAGTCAACCCTTTCTGACGTCAAAGATTTGCTCGATGATGACCTTGATTTGTGATTATTAACTAATAATTTTCTCTATTGTATTTATTATAAATATTTTATGAATGAGAAATGGGTGTTTGTGTGGTTGGTCAAACCTCACACCACTACATCTTGATTCGGTGTGACTGTAATTGCTGGTAACCCTAAATCGTAGGTAATTCGTTGAGTGCCTTTTCCCTT
>CAXHEV010000020.1:0-25887 GCA_964015875.1 uncultured Candidatus Poseidoniales archaeon | reverse complement strand
ATGTTGCTCTTGAGGGCCAGAGTGAGCAAACCCGTTGCCCCTCTGGCATGTCCCAATCTAAGCGCGGACAATCGATTTGTGTCATGGGCGATGTTTCAGAAGATGAAACAGAAATTACGCCAAATGATAGCTTCCAACTCATCTTCATCATCCTTACAGCATTCATGCTTGCCATGGGGTATGTGCTCGTGCGGCGAATTAAGAATCGTAAAGCACGTGGCTCTCGTTCAAGGGCGGGCTCAAAGATGCAACGAAGATACAAGTATTGAACCTAGTATCTACTAGCTGGCGATTGCGAATGATCATTCAAGAGAGAATATCGTCAAGGCGATTTGAGTCTGCAGCCTTACGAATCGAGCGAGCGATTCTTCGTCCGGTTGACATTCGAGCCTCGTTGATGTCAGAGTAGGGCGAGCCGCCAACGAACGGGTTTGATCCTGCAACAATTCTTGCACTGATTTCAAACACTTTGAATTCCAATTGGTCGGTGACAATGGTTTCGAGGCAGAAGGGGCCAAGCATACCTCTGCTGTCTTCTTCAAGCTCAAATGATGCTGCAACCGTTCCCTCAGCCATCTCAAAGGCTCGTGGCAATAACGATTCACGGATGACTACGGGTTGATTGCCAGTGACGACAAAGGATGGCTCGAGGGCCATTTCACGAAGATCACGAAGCGAGCCGAGTTTGTAGAACTCGTCAACATTTGATTCATCTCGGCGGTCCATTGACATCAATTCAAGCCGACCGAGGTTCTTACCAGCGTTCTTTCCTCTTCCTTGAACTTGGTAGCCATCGGTTGCGGTGGGGTCAAAGAAGAAATGAAGGTAATATCGGCATCCCAATACGTATTCTTGAATCGTGAACTCTTCCTCAATATCCACATTGCGCCTGAAATCTCGATAATCTCGTGCGATGAAATAACCACGGCCACCCTTTGCGCCAGCGTACTTGACGATGACCGGGCCGTCAATATCGTGTGGATCCTCAAGAACACGTGGCATTGTACAGCCTCCGCTTTCCAACCATTCACGTTGTCGTGCCCGACTGCTTTCCCAATGAAGTATGCCTCTGTTCCCAAATGTTGGAACTTCCAGTGCCCGGAAGTTGGACGAGCCGAGGTATTCAACCAATGAGCCGTGTGGAATGATGACCACATTTCGCTCTCTAAACCACTCTGCATGGTCGAGCATCTCTCGATAATGTTCGAGCATCAACCATTCATCTGGTTCTGCACCAGGAAATGCTTGGTAGAACCGTCGGCGATTTTCGCCAACCGCAATACCCAGCGTTTTGAAGCCCTCCATGCGTGCACCATGAAGGATTTGGAGTGAGGAATGAGAAGCGACAACACCAATCACAATGTTGTCTTTGTCATAGTCGGAAAGCCAATCCTTCAGGGTTTCAGCGTCTACGACCATGTCGAGGGGTTCCGTATTTGCTCTATGAGGGTTATGTCCATACATGCTGGATTTAAGCCGAAAAAAACACAACTGAACTCACCGAAACCATGGGAAGAACGACAAACCCTCTCACCAAGGAAGTCTCAGTGCATTGGTACCAATTTCTCATTCGAATTTTTCTGTCAGGGGCTCTGATTGTGGCAGCTTCTGAATTGGCAAAGCGGAGCACGATGGCCGGAGCGTTGCTCATTTCCCTCCCTCTAGCGTCAATTGCTACTTTGATTTGGTTGCACATTGACGGACAAGAAACTGAACAACTTGCACTCTTTTCCAAAGAAGTGTTGTGGCTTGTGATCCCCTCGATGGTGTTCTTCATATCGTTGCCAATCCTCCTTAACAGAGGCGTGGATTTTTGGCCTTCTCTTATGTTTTCAGTCACACTCACTGCTGTGTGCTATGCGTCCTGTCTATGGTTAATATCCAATACAATCGGCACTCCTTAATGACCTAAAAAATAAAGATGTTGTTCCCAACCAAGGTGAAGGCTTCAAGGGCTTGTTTAGAATGTCGTTGCATGGCAGAAGGTACCCCATCGCATCGAATGACCTATGGCGGCTATTTGCGTTTAGACGAACTCTTGGAACTTCAAGACGGCCCAGAAGGGTACTCGCCAGCACCATGCAATGATGAACAACACTTTGTCATCACCCACCAAGCGTTTGAATTATGGTTCAAAATGATTCTCCGTGAACTCAAGGAGGCACATCTTTTACTCAACAAAAAACACGTCGAAGAAAAATCACTTCCTAGGTTGGTGCACCACCTCGACCGCGTCACTGAAATTTTCAGACTCCTTTCGAACCAATGGAAAGTCATGGAGACACTTTCTCCACAAGATTTCTTGGCTTTTAGAGATAAACTCGGAACGTCCTCAGGCTTCGAATCATGGCAAATGCGTGAGCTTGAGGTGCTCCTCGGACTTGACCATGCTCAACGCATGGGTGGTATGGACCCGCTTCTTCACATGAGGAAACTTGCCAAAGAGGGCAAAGTGAGTCAAAAAGTACTCGAAAATTTTGAGGCGACAGCGAGTACGCCATCACTGAATGACGCATTGATGTCTTGGCTTCAACGAACCCCAATCAACGGTTCACTGCAGGGTGATGACGGCGATAACGAAGTTATTGCACAGTTTGTCGAGGGTCATCTGGATGCAATGAAACGGCATGGTGAAAAAGTGATCAGCCACATTGTAGCGATTGGTCACGGTGAGGAATCCCAAGTTCGTCCAAGAATTGAGGGTGCACATCATCAAGCCGAATCCTTCCTCAAACCTGAAGGCGTAGTTTCAAGGGCTCGAGCAGGTCTTTTGTTCATCGAATCCTATCCTGAGTTACCACTTCTTTCCTGGCCGAGACGATTGATTGATGCGTTTGTAGGGTTGGAGCAGAGTATGATCCTTTTCCGTTCTGCACATGCTCGGATGGTTGAACGGATGATTGGAAGACGTATGGGTACAGGTGGTTCAAGCGGTGTTGATTATCTTGATGCAACAACGAAGTACAGGGTCTTTGTGGACTTATGGGCCGTTCGAACCATGCTTGTAAAGCGTGACGCGCTCAATGATGTAAGTGAACCCGGAATGTACGGGTTTAGTATGGGTGAGTGAGTTAATCCAAGTGAGGATCAATATCGATAGGGATCAGTTCGTGCTCGTATTCATACAGAGCGATTTTGAGCGGGTCAAGTACGAATCGAACGGATGCTTCTTCTAAGCCATAGAGTGAAACAAGTTCCTCTCTAAAGGCTTCACGGAGCACCTCTTCATTCGCATAAAGCGGGGCACCCATTCCAATTTGAAGGGCTCGTGCGCCAATAATTCGGGCTCGTTCGAAGCGGGTGTGGAGGCGTGCTGGCTTGACCATATGAGATGCACCTGCGACACTGTCGCATGTTGGCGACCTGCCTACTCTTATTGAAACTAACTCATGCGATTGCCGCCAGAATCAGCTCTCTTCATCGCTGTTCTCTTGAACTGATTTGCTTGCTAGAGTATCATTCCACATCTTCAACGCAGGAAGCATCAGCGCCACCAAGAAGATGGTTGTCAGAATCGCAAGTTGGCCTCTTGGCTGGTCATTGAAGGATGATAGGATGCCATTATCTTCATGTTCAATTAAATCAAGGCCAAGAGCAGGGCTTGTTGAGCGGACAGTAAGATTTCTCACCCCGTCTCGTTCAAGCATAACAACGACGCCAGTACCGTTCATGGCCATCAGTTCAGTGATGTTGCCTTGATGATCTGAGGCGTTGAAATGGAGTGCTCCAAGCACCATGTTGGGGTGAGAGTAGTTTTCAGTTTCGTGCGGGACCGTTCCAATTCGCCAAACGGTCACTGTCCCTTCGACAGAGGTGTTCCATGTTAATGATTCATCTGAGAATTCTACATCATTCAATCCGCTGAATACGCTCGTACTGTTGGTGAGCACCTCACCCAACTCTTGTGCTTGACTCGTCCCGGTGAGTAAGCCTTCACCGTTATGAATCAGGGTTGGTAGGAAAAGGAGCCTGTAGAGGACGTTAAAGCGCTGATTAGAGATTGAATTATAGGTTAAGTCTTGAGGTGAAGGGTGGTGCCTCATTACGAAGGTTTCGTCATCAATGAGTTCCTCTAAATCTTGGTCGAGGACCGTGCAGGGCTCACACCAGTCTGCCGCAAAATATTCGATAAAGTGTTGTGGGCGAACGGGAATACAGTCAGATTGCTCGAGGCAATCATCTTGGAATGTGAGCACATCAAGTGTCGCGCCCTCGCTAGCCATGGTTTCATCTTGGGCTTGAACACCAGTTAGAATCGAGCCACTGCATACAATCATCAGGACGAATACAAGGGTGCGTCGTTGCATCTATGGTTCCTCCGTGACATGTTCCAGCATGAATGTGTTGAAAAGGGGTCTCCTCTCACCTTCACTCATGGAGGCAGTATGGTGGCGTCGCCCGTCCACACTGCCTGTTGCCTTGTTAACGATGGCACTGATCATCATTATCGCTGGAGGCACCATTCGAATCAACGACGCCGGTGAATCATGTCCAGATTGGCCCCAATGCTTCGGTACTTGGGGTTTCGACATCTCAGTTGATGAACAAACAGCCTATTGGGAAGAACATCCCGATGAAATCGATTCGCGTGGCGAAGATCACCGATATACCACCTTTGAAATTTTCACAGAATGGATTCATCGGGCTATGGCGGCAATAATAGCCGTCCCTGTGCTGTTGAATGCACTTTTCATGCGGGCCAAACGAGGCACCTATGGTGATCGGGCATACCATCTTGCGGCCTTTGCTGGAATAATGCTCATCCTCCAAGCTACTGCTGGGGCGGTTACCGTGTTTTATGACAATGCAGACTGGTCGGTCGCTCTGCATCTCTCGATGGCTTGTGTCTTTTCTGCGGCGTTCATATTCCAGCACATGGAAATGCGTTCAAAGGAAGGTTCAACCAACACCATCTACACCTTGCCAAAGGCATTCATTGCCGCCAATAAGCGACGAGTCAATGCCATGGTTGGCGCCGTGTTCACCTTGCTTATTCTAGGTGCATGGGTTTCCTCAACCGCAGGTGGCCAGTACAATCAAGGTTGTTCTGTAGGCTTCCCAACAGGGTGGCCAAAGTGCAATGGTAACGTCCTCCCCTCATTCAATGGTCCAGGTGCATTGGTACAAATGATTCACCGCTTTGGTGCGTTGATCGTTGGTCTTGTCCTTGTCGCAGGTTCTGCCCGAATACGAACAGAAGCAAGGGAGCATAACGCAACACCATCCTTCGGCCGTATCACCGATCTCACCGCAGGGTTCTGGATGCTCAATGTCATGATCGGCGGCACGTACATCGTCGCTGCAAAGATGGACAACTTCCCGGAATGGATTTCCCTCCTGCACCTCGTGGTTGGTGTCACAGGTTTTCTTGTTGCAACGACAGCTCTCTTCTCGATGCGGATTTCAGAGGCGAAGAGCGACGATTATAGCGAGGAGGCTTAATTGTGGACCTAGGTGTCGGTGAAGTGGTGCAAGAACCCCACCCTGGGTGGTTTTCTGTCTACAAACAATTGATGAAACTCAATGTCATTATCCTTCTTCAGATCACGGCTATTTGTGCCATCCTTGTTCACGACCTCGTCGTTGATTTGAACCGTACATGGCTGGACACAGGACTGACCATTGCCGTGACTGTTGTAGGTGGTACCCTCTCGGCAGGCGGCTCAAACGCAATCAACATGTGGTACGATTCCGATATTGATCCATTGATGCGCCGAACGAAAAACCGACCAGTTCCTCAAGGTCATATCTCAGCAAGGGGGGCGCTCATTTTCGGAGCAACAATCGCCATCATCGGCTCTTCGCTGTTCTTTATCGTGAGTTGGAAAGCAGCATTCTGGTCGTTTTTTTCAGTTCTGTTTTACGTGTTTATCTATTCTATGTGGTTGAAGCGAAGGACGCCTCAGAATATCGTGATTGGAGGGATTGCTGGTTCAACCCCTCCGCTTATTGGATGGGCTGCGGCTGCTGGTGATTCAATCCTAGATTCAGTCAACCCAATGGCTCTAGGTTCCCCAATACCTTGGTTGTTTTTCGCTTTGATTTTCTTCTGGACTCCTCCTCACTTCTGGGCCCTAGCTCTCTATCGTTCTGGTGAATATGCCAAGGCCGAAGTACCAATGATGAACGAAGTGCGAGGGCCTGAGCATACAGTGTTCCTCTCGAAGGTGTACAGCGTCTTCCTATTCTTGCTGGGAAGCGTACCCTGCTTTTGGCCAAACTCAGGTCTGCCTCTGCTTTGGGCGTTTATTGCAGGTGGACTCACCTTGTGGTATGCGAAATCAGTCTGGGACATCGATCCACTGGAAGAACTTGATGAAAATGGTCGCATGCCAAAGGCTGCCAAGTCATTCTTCCGCTCACTGTATTACTTGGGTTGGATGCACCTCGCGTTGGTTTTAGTCTGCGTTCCGCCATCCTCATGGCTCGGCCCTCTGGGCCCCCTTTGAGCCTTCAGTGGCCCGTTCAGTATTGAGCGAGCAGTCTACAACCTCCACCGTCATGTTCATGACTGCTTCATCGGTCGGCGGCTTTGTCTGCGGCAGTCGCATAGCCTGGCCATTGCGCTGGATTGCTAATCCAGTGGTGTCTCACCTCGGGAGTTCAAATCTCCCCTGCCGCGCCAAAAGTGACTTCAGTCAAAGAAATCGTCGAATTCATCTGCAGTACTCTGAGCACCAGCTCTGCGGTTTCGAGCAGCCATGATCCTCTTCAATCGCTTTCGCTTCTGAAGAAGCAATGGGAGAGATATGATGGAGATGACAAGCACAACAAGTGATGCTAATCCAGTGGTGGTAAATTCATCATCTTGCATGTAATCATTGAGCGTACCTAGCCAATCCACGCCAAGGGGTGGCTCTGGTTCTGGTTCTGGCTCAGGGATCAAGTGTTGGTAGTAGTCCCACCATTGGTCCTCGATCACAACACGTTCTACATTCGGTGAGGGATAATTGGCCAAGGTCTGTTCATTGCCTACGCTATCGATCGGAGCGAGAATGAAGTAATAGGTTCGTAGCGGTCGGATGTTGTCATTTTCAGTACCTGAAAGATTGAATTCACCTTGTTCTCCGGGGACAGAAAGCATGTTCGAAGCAAGAGGGGTCAAGAACCGCACGTCGAT
Organism: uncultured Candidatus Poseidoniales archaeon; assembly: GCA_964015875.1. Taxonomy (GTDB): domain Archaea; phylum Thermoplasmatota; class Poseidoniia; order Poseidoniales; family Poseidoniaceae; genus MGIIa-L1. The sequence continues at coordinate 18,767 of CAXHEV010000020.1, read as the reverse complement.
ATCGTCAGGTTGTTGTTCGATCATGTAGAGGTTCCAGTACAATTGTCCATTCGGCTCATTTTCTGGCCACATCCATGTGAGGTTGAGATCATAACACATGTTCCAATCATTCACAATCTTATAGCACTCAGTGTCATTCGTAAACGTCGAAGTGTGTTGGAAGTTAGTGATGCTTGAGACTGGGGGGATCGCATCGCCACAGAAGGCTGTGGCTTGTCCGTTCTCGTTGAGGCTGACATTGATGTGCTCAAAGTCTGGTTCGCCTTCTCTGTTCGCCGGCATAATGGCGTATGAAGCACAATCGCCGGTTGTAAGAGGGAGCGGGTCTGTCCACGACGAATTCGAAGGGTCGACAGATGCGACAAGTGATTCTGAAGTCAATTCGTTCCAGATGAATTCATTGACTCCGTTACTCGGATCTGGGAATAGTGTACCTGCTTGCTGAATCACCATGAGTTTGTAGATGTTCCATCCACCAACATACGGGTTTGTTGAATCTCCAGTTGCTGTCCAGTTGAGATGCAGTTGTCCGCCTTCCAGTTGGGTGCTTGTGATCGGGCCAGCGCTAAGGTTGGCTGCAGGTGATTCTCCGATGATAAGAATGACACCGTTGGTGGTGAGGCGCACATCGAAGGTTGTATCTTCATTTGCGGTGTATTCGTCCAAATAGGACCATATGTAATCATCCATGGTGGGGAGGAACCTGACATCAATCGTTTCCTTTGGGATGTTTTCAGGCAAGAGTTCGCTCATGTTCAACTGGATGTCCATCCAGTCCATGCCCACTTCTGAAGAATCGTCAGCCGTGGATAGAATTTCAAAAGAAAGCAACAGCAGTGGTTCCTTACCCTCCCCAATCCCATAGGAAGTGCCTAAGACTGGAAGAGAAGATTCGAACTTAAGGTATGCTGACGAACGAGTGACCGCTTGGCCAGTAAACAAGTCGCCGTTGTCGAGAGAGATGTAGTTGTAGACTGTGATGTCTTCATGAACGGATTCTAATTCACCAAAATAATCAGTCACGCGCAGAGTGATCGTATGGTCGCCAAGCCCGAGATTTCCGCCTGAAACATTCAATTCTTTTCCATAGCCGATGTTAATGATGCCAGAAACCCACCATGAATAGTTGAGGGGTCCTGCAGCAGTCGAACTCGTGCGGGCATTCATGACGATATTTTCGCCAGTGGTGTAGCTGCCAGTTGAACTGGTTTGATCGATGTTAGCATTAATCGAGCCTGCGACAAGATCAGCAATCTCAGAGAGTGCGTTGTTACTGAATTTTTCCTCAGCACCTTCGTCGTGTGATGAAGGGACCTGTATGGTGAGGGTTCGATCCGCACCCACTGTTGTGATATCGAATAGGCATGTTCTTGATTCACCTGGAAGGAGTGTAGCTAAGACGCAGGCAGTCTCGTATTCCACTTCACCAATTGGGTCATAGACCTGGAAAGCGACTGAAACCATGGCGATAGACATGTTGCCAAGGTTGCTGATGGTCGTTGTGACCATATTTGCGCCAAAGTAGTAGTCTTGTGAGGATGGATTGTGGGAGGGGAGCATCGACGTGGCTTCCAGGTCAATCGTGTCGTCAAAGACAACGCTGGTCGATGTGAGGTCATTGGATGGGTCAAGATCTCCGTAAGGCGTGCCCGTGCTGTTGAAAAGTCCCCATGTCAACGTAAAGGTGCCTTCGTTGGCACTGCTCATGGCAGGAAGCGCTCTGGTGAAACTAGAGACACCACCCCAAGAGGGAAGATTGGTCACCACAGTGTAGGATTCATCGATGAGGACAGGTGGCTCATCGAGGTTCCACAGTTGCCAACCCAGAGTTGCCTCAAAGTTGCATGTGCCACAAGCGTTGACGGTTCCTTCCGCGTCAAGAGTATAATCTGTGTTTGAATTGAGGACAATGGCGCCGTTGTACGTTGCCACTCCTTCGAGGTCCTCCAGAGGGTTGTAAGCCTCATTCACGTTGAGGTCAACATATGAACGTGTAAGATTCATGTTGAACGCCAACATATCGTCGCTCGAATCTTGGTCTACGAGGGTGAAGGCGTAAACAATGGTGTAGGTTCCCTCGTCACCTGATGGATTCCAAGCCGAATCTGACGTGACTGATACCGTTGTGCCTGAGTACACCGTCGTACTGGTAAATGAGCCCGTAGCGTCTGGAGAGGACTTGCATGCAGGGCCGGTGAGCATGCCTTCACAGGCATACCACTTAATCGCTCGATTGGTGCTTGTCCCAAGGCCTTGATTTTCGAGGGTCGCTGTGAAGTCGATTGGGTCCCATGAAGAAGCCCATACATCAGGCGTTGGATAGACAGAACTTGTGATGGCAAGATCGCCACTCTCAGCAGCCGCTGCCGCAGGGAGGGAAAGGAGGCCAGCGAAGGAGGCGAACAGGAGGATGAACACCATCGATAGAGTGCCCGTTTTTTGGCCGCTTGATGGTTGCGTCCGGTTCGACATTGAACAGTGCCTCGCAGGGGGGATTCAAAGACTCATCGCCCCCGAAGGGGGCTACGACCCCTGAATTTAGAGTTCTATGCCTTGTCCATGCGGCAACCTCTTGAAGCGCCGAAGACCACCCACTATCATGCGCAGGAGGGGGCATCGTTCACTTGAACGAGACGAAACTGCTCTGACTGCGGTGATTGAATTTTTATCTGCATTTGCATTGTTTTTGATGATCCTCACAGCATTCTTAGCGCTTGCACAACTCCAAATGGGCTCGAACGACCCTGCAGTTGACCGATTAGATCGTTCAGCGGTTCAAGGCCTCGATCGTCTCACTTCAGATGCTGGTTGGTTCGTGCCCGGCAATGAATCAGCCATGGATTATCAAAACGCAACAGCAGACTGGCACTTGCAAAGTGCCGAAGATCTTGACGAAGGGCGTGTCCAGGCAGGCCTGGTGGTAGGCGGAGCTCTAAGCATGGCCAAAATTAACGCCATTCAGAACCTCACTGAAGGGGATATGGTGGATGGACTAGGGCTGGATGATGGGTTCTCAATCCACCTGACGATTGAAGTGATTAACAGCAACAACAGCAGTCGCATCGGCGAGATGTTGTTCGATGGAGGTACGGAGCGGAGAACCGCCCAAGCTTCATCGACTGCGAACCGCCAATTCATCCAAGATGGAGAAACATGGAGAATTGTTCTCGAGGTTCATCGTGGAGGGCGCCTCAACAATGACCTCCACGTTACCGAACTCATGACCCGTCCAGCAAGCGGTGGGCCCGAGTGGGTTGAAATCTATAATCCGAACGACTTCGCCATTGCTCTTAGAGGTTGGTCGCTCAATCACACCTCCTCAGAAATCACCTCAGACCACCTTTTCAAAACGGGTGTTATCGCAGGGAAAACTACCCTTCTTTTTACCGGTGATGCAACCTCACAAGAAGTCGGAGGGGCCTCTCAGGTGATCGACCTTGGAATTCAAGGCTACCTCGGCGTTGGTATGTTCAACGGACTAGCGGACGGTTCAGGCGTATTGACGCTTAGGTACACGCAAGTGGATGAAGCAAGGCCCTATGACATGTTCAGGGTCGAATGGGGCGGTGACACAGGTTTGTTCATGGTCACGGGTCAATCGCTTGCTTGGGATGGAAATTCGACTGCAACCACTTCATGGTTTATCGAAGGAACACCAACTCCTGGCGATCAGTGACGAAAAGAAGCAATCTTCGTTCCAATCACCTCGTTCTATGATTCGTGGGCGATTGCTTGATGAACCCGGCCCGTTTGGTTGTGTATGTTTCCCATGCAGCCAGCCGCAGTTTACACCCGAGACCGATGTGTCACAGGTATTCACGGGTTGGATGAAATTCTACGAGGCGGTATTCCATACGGCTCGACTGTGCTCGCTGCTGGTACGTGTGGTTCGGGGAAAACAACCCTTGGAATGGAATTTCTCGTACGTGGAGCGCTCGCTGGCGAAGCATGTGCCCATTTCACAGCAACAGAACCATCCGTTAAATTGCTGGAAAACATCAGGCAGTACTCTTTCTTTGACATGAATATGGTCGATTCAGGATTAATCAACGTTTTCGATATGGACGTACTTTACTCGTGGCTTGGGCTTGAAAAAGCCTCTTTTGAACTCGATGACGTTCACGCTTTAATCAAGGCCATTGTCGATATTGTCAACACCATCGGTGTCACTCGTCTCGTCATCGATTCAGTCACCACGCTTTGTTACAAGATCAAATCAGAACAACTGATTCGAGATTTCCTCTTCACGCTCGGAAAGAAACTCGCAACCCTTGGTTGCACTACAATCTTAATTTCTGAAATCACCTCCGCTACAGAAAATGCACACTGGTCCTCATTCGGTGTTGAAGAAGCAATCGCTGACGGCATCATTGTCATGGGAGATGTGGAACGTATGGGCCACCTTCTTCGATTCCTACAAGTGGTCAAGATGCGAGGAACTGCTCACAGCCGTGCAAAGCACGCCATTGAACTCACGCCACTCGGCGTCATGCTCACGCCTATGCTCAAATGGGGCGCACAGAGCGACAAAACATCTCGTTGGGGGTCATGATTATGTTCGAATTAGATCAAAGAATAGCCGAGCAACTCACTGAGGTTGCACTCAACAGCGCCGTCCAAGTTCGATGTGGAAATTCAAACGCGTTTATGGTGACGGCCAGCACTATGATTCCACTCATGCAGATGTTTGAGATGGGTGGCGTTTACATCAGCGCAAACCGAGGTGCTGTAGAGATTATTCAAGCGTTCGAATCGATTGGAATGGATGTTTCCAATATCCAATTCATTGACCTCGTATCCTCAGGTATTTTGGGAGGCACAGACGTTCCTTATTCCAACATTCATTTCGTCGACAGTCCAATTATGCTCGAATCAGTCTTGTTGCGCACCCTTTACATTCTCAGAACAACATCTTCTGTTCGAAACTTCGTGTTCCTCGACAGCGTCAATGCGCTTGCTATTTACAACGAAGACAGAATTCTAGCTGAGTATCTTCACACATTCATCAACACGTTCCGCCAGCGTGAGATTCTCTCAGTGGTTCTGAATGTACCCGATCAAACCCCTCCACTTGTGCTTTCCAATTTGGATTTGTACTGTACCGACTTAATTGACCGAGGTCAGGTCGTTATCCATTGAGGTGAACTGGCATGGCAAAGAAGTTTGATTTTGATCCCGAGGATGAAGAGTTCTTCAGCAAGGTAGGTTCCTTTGGGGTTCCAAAGTTTGACAATGAGATGCATGGAGGCATCCCTCGCGGCTTTACTCTAATCGCTTTTACAGACACTGGCTCAGGTAGTGAATTATTTGCTAAGCAATTCACATCGCCAGCTGAAGAGTCAGAAAACACCCTCTACATCTCTACAAACGAAGGTCAGGCAGAGATTGTTCGAATTTTCCAAAAGTACGATTGGCCCATGGACATCAATGTCCGAACCATTGGGGAAGAATACAATTCCAACGTACTTGAAAGAGAACTTTTGGCAAGCAGATACAGGCTTGAAGGCTTCCAATTGGCCGACATTCAACGTCTTGCACAGACTCGTTTTGTCGATGACACAAATCAAGATTATCTCACCGAAGTCACCAACGAAATCATGGCTCTCGGCCCGTACTTCAGGGCGGTTGTCGATAGCTTGGATTTCTTCCTTCAACGTGAAGACCCCGCCCGTGTTGTGGCGATGGTCCGAATGCTTCAGGCCCATGCTCAACTTCACCGGGGATTGTTGCTTATTTCAGTCTCCACCAATGGTTTAGATCCTGCCATCAAACAGGAATTGTCTACCATTGCTGACATGGTGCTTTCGTTCAACGTCCGAACCATTGGTACAGATTTCGAAACCTCGATGGTCGTTTCGAAGTTCCGCAATGCTCCAGAGAACCTCAAGATTCTCGTGTTCCGGGTGACTCCAGAAGAAGGAATTACTCCAGAAACTGTCGAGCGTATCGCTTGATACTGGCGACGCATCTGCGGACGAGGGCTGTCCTCCGACGTCGATACGTCCAAAGAGGTCGGCACATGCCGTTGGGTCATGGGGAAGCGTGAGGCTACCGGCGGATATGACCCATCTGGTATCGATCTGGAGGCATGGACTGTCCTCGAAGCCCAGTTGGAAGCAACAATTCCCAACTATGACCGTGTCAACAAACTGATGACATTTGGGCAAGATAAGCGCTGGCGAAGAAACGTTCGAAACCACGCCAGCCCTGGAATGAAAATACTCGAGGTAGGATGCGGGCCCGGTTCCTTCGCTGAGGATCTCGTAGGTTTGGATGTGACCTGCTTGGACCCATCTCCCGAAATGCTGAAAGTGGCCAAAAAGAGAGTCGATGCCGCACGAGCCGAACGTGGCGAAGAACCAGCAGTGTATGTCGAAGCCATTGCAGAAGAGATTCCGCTTGAAGACAACACCTTCGACATGGTATTTTGCTTATTTTCATTCCGCGATTTCCAAGACAAGCGAAAAGGCTTGGAAGAAATTTACAGGGTTTTGAAGCCTGGTGGCCAACTGGTTATTTGTGATGCGGGTAAAGCCAACTGGCTGCACGGTCTTGCGGGTCGGATTTGGATGGCTACTGCCGTTCAATGGCTTGCTCGAATCGTCACTAAGGACAAGAATCACCCCTGGAAGGGTTTGGCTAACACATACTCACACTACGGTACAAATGGATACTACAGGACCATGATCAAAGACGTTGGCTACCAAAATGTTCAGGGCCGGTTGCTATGGCCATTCGCCATGGCAAGCCGTTTCCGTGGTACAAAGCCAAAGCAATGAACCATTCTTGTTGAATTTGAGGTCATCGAATCGACCCCATTACCCTCATAAACCCCCTACCGTTCAGCCGATTTGCTGGTGTTTATCTTGGGTATGGCCGACGTCCTTCGCAAAATCAAGCAAGCGGAACAAGATGCAGAAAAGCAACTTGCAGATGCCCAAGCAGAAGTCAGTAAGATTGCAGCCGACGCTCGTCGCCAATCCGTTCAACTCATTGCCGATGCCACTGATGGCTCGGTCGCAGACACTCAGGCAACACTCGATGCTGCTCGTAGTAAAGCAAACAAAGAGGCAGACGGTGTTGCAAACGATGGACAAAAAATTGTGGACGCTATATCCTCTTCCGCAGCAGATCGAAAGGACAAGGCCGTTGCTCACCTCCTCGACAAAGTAAATTCTCAATGAGTTGGCTCCCATGTTCGCAACCGCAGAAATGTCCCGCCTCACCGTGGCGGCTCCCGTCGATAAGATGGAAGAAGTTCTGCGAATGTGCGCTTCTCTTTCGTGTGTCCACATAGAGGAGTACGGACAATTCCAAGACGGCATCGGTGTAGGAAGAGCGCTTTCAACCGAAGGTGCGAACAAAACCAGCGCTATGCTGACCAAAGTGCGAGCGGTTTCCTCATCAGTCCAAGCCATCAACACCGATGGTCCTATGCCTCTCAACGAAGCGAAAAAACTCGTAGACTCCTTCGAATCCAAGATTGATGATGCCCTTGCCTACCTTGACACCATACGTGACAGTGAATCCTCGATTGCTACTCTCAAGGAGCAACACCAAGTTCTCGAGCGCCTCGCTCCCCTCGACATTCCCCTAGAATTGATGGGCGGATTTGACGGTTTAGAGGTCTATGTTGGTGAGACCCCGCGGGCAAGCAAAGCCAAAACTATCTTTTCTGCACTAAGCTCGGAAATCCTTCTACACAGCGCCCCTGGTATCGTTGCAGTCGCATGTCAAACCCAACATGCAGCAGAAGTTCAAATCTGTTTGGCCGAACTCGGCGCAAAGGCAGTTCAAATCCCTGCAGGAGAAGGCTCTCCAGCGAAGAAAGCAAGTAGCGTTCTCTCTGAGATCACCTCCCTTGAGAACACAATTGCAAGCACTCAAGAGGCTCTTGATGCGTGGGTTGGACGGAACGCACGCTCAATTGTGGCTCTAGAAGAGTACCTCACTCGAGAAGACGCTATCTACACCTCTCCGACCTTGGTTGCTGTCAGTGACCAAGCCTTCGCTCTTGATGCCTGGGTGCCCACCTCACAAACCGAAATGGTCTCATCCAAACTTGAGAAGGTAGCGTCCCACGTCGCCGTTGAAGCCTATGTTGACCCTCATCATGCACACGGTGATGAAGAACACCATGAAACTCACGATGTCGCCAAAGAGCTGATCATGCTATCCGACTACCTGCTTAGGACCAAACAATCAGTTTTCCAATTCTTCAAGTCGATTGACCTTGATGACTCAGGGAAAGTAGACAGCTACGAGTTCCAGCAAGCACTGAAAGCAGCAAATGTGGCAGATCTCCCACCATGGGACATCGGTCCTTTGGTCAAAGCGATGGATTTGGACGGGGATGGGCGAATCAATTTGCCAGAACTCGACATATCCCTCACCATGATTCGTGCCATGCCATCGGAAGACGAGCACCACGACGAGCCAACCCCGCCCATTGAATTCGAGAATGGCAAAACTACGCAACCATTCGAACTCTTGGTCGACCTCGTTGGCCGGCCTAAGTACGGGACATTTGAACCATCGATGCTCATCATGATGACCTTCCCGTTCATCTACGGAATGATTCTCGGAGACTTTGGCTACGGGGCAATCCTTGTTGCACTCTCTCTATGGCTTGGCTCCAAACCATTCGCAGTGGATCCTCTTGCTCAGAAGGGCATGACCGTCCTGCGTTGGATGGGTGTATGGTGCATCATATGGGGCATCATCTTTGCAGAAGGGTTTGGATTTGTCTGGGACGGTAGTATGTATGTCGACGGTGTCCTCAAAGAAGGCTACCGATGGGGCCCAGATATTGCCATACTGACCAGTTTCTACGGATGGGCTCACGATGTGTTTGTCATGCCAGAAACCCTAGCTGTGCTGCTTGGCCTTGGCGATGGAAGTCATCCATTCGTCATGATGCCGTTCCACCGGGCGAGTGCGGGCCATGGGCTTGAGCAATATGTTTCCCTCGCAGTCTACCTCGGTGTGTTCCACATCCTCGTAGGACTCATTATCGGCTTCCTCAACGTCAACAAGGCTCATGGAATCGCCGCTGCTTTCTTCGAAAAGGGATCCTGGCTGATGATTCTAGTGGGCGGATTCATGATTTGCAGAAACTTCGTCATGGGCTACAACGAATTGTTCGAAGTGCAACCTCTTTGGAACCTTCTTCTTCTCGGCGGTATTGCCTGCCTCATTGTTGGCCTTGCCATCTACGAAGGCTTTGGTTGGGCTGGCGGGATTATTATGGGTCCGATCGAAACCTTTGGATTGCTTGCAAACACCCTCTCTTACCTACGTATAATGGCTGTTGGTGTTGCCGGCGTTAAAATCGCAGAAGTCTCGATCATTCTCGGTTGGGAAAACATCCTCAAAGGCCTCGAAACCGGCGGAGCAAGTGGTTATCTGACCGTTGTCTTGTGCGCTGTCATTTTCCTCTTTGTCCAGGTCTTCGCTCTCGCTCTCGGCATCCTCTCGCCAACTATTCACGCCGCCCGTCTCCACTTTGTGGAATGGATGGGCAAATTCTACGACGGATCCGGCCGTGCTTTCGCACCGCTCGGTGGCCGTTCCCTCCATGTTGAGGGTCAATCATAGTCCACGGACACAAAAAAACACGGAGGTAGCAAATATGAACGCAAACACCCTAAAAACGAGCCTAAGAACACTGATCCTTTTGGCAGCCATCACTATGGTTGCTCAAGGGGCAGCAGCAGCAGACGCAACCGGAGCATCAGACGGTGACGGATACACAGCCATCGGCGCTGGTATCGCACTCGGCCTCGCCGCAATCGGCGCAGGTCTCTCCCAAGCAGCCATTGGCAGCGCAGCTGTCGGTATGCTCGCAGAAGACGGAAGCAAGTTCGGTCCAGCATTGATTTTCACTGCTTTGCCGGAATCCATCGTCATTCTCGGTGCTCTACCACTCTTCCTTTGAGGAAGAAAAACGGTTCTACGGCCGATTGTCGGCCAACTGAAATCACACTACGGAGGAAATATAATGACGCTAGAAACACTTGCAAAAGACATCTCAAAATCAGCTAAGGCAGAAGCCGACGCTATGATTGCAGAGGCTCAAAAAGAAGCCGAAGCAATTGTTGCGGAAGCCACTGAAAAGGCTGCAACCATCCGTTCGGAAGCGGCCAGCCGTACCGAACGTGAAGCAGAACAGATTGCCCGCGAGGTTGTTGCGAGCGCTCGTCAAGCCAACCAGAAGGAGATTCTAGTCGCACGCCGAAAGGTCCTCGACGAAACTCTTGCGGCAACACGAGCAGAACTCAGCAGCGCGAAAATGAAGGGAAGGGCTAGTTTGCTCAAATCCCTCATGGCAAAGGCAGATGAAATTGGTAAAGATTTCAATGTCCGACCCGTAGAAATGGATCGAAAGGCGCTCTCAGAACTCGCAGGAAAGCGAGGCATGGGCGACGCTGTCGAAGGCCTAGGCGGATTCGTCCTCGAGGCTACGGACGGCTCAGTGTCCTATGACATGCGCTTTGACACGCTTCTCGAAGCATCTTGGAAAGATGAACTGAGTGCAACTACCAAAATTTTGTTTGATTGAGGGATTCGAATGGTTATGACAGGAAACACACCCTATGTTGCTGCCCGAGCAAAGTCTCGTCGGCAGAAACTTGCGGACCGTGCCCGTCTGCGCCAATTGATTAGCCAATCGCCAGACCAGTTGACGGTTGCCATTGGTGACATTGGCTACCGAACTGAGATGGACATGTACGCCGGGCGGTTGTCAGGCGGCGATTTGGTGGAAGCTGCTCTAACTCACAATTTAGAACATGAATTGGATAAGATGGTTGGCCTATGCAACGGTAAAATCCGCTCCATGGTTGAAATTTACACTTCGCGCTACGAATACCACAACGCAAAGGTTGTGTTGCGGGCTGTTGTCAACGATGTGGAGATGGAAAAAATTACTCATTCTATCCTCCCTGAATTGAACGATATCAACACCCCTTGGCTCAAGATCATCGAAAGCGCTGACGACCTCAAGTCTGCATCAACACAGATGCGACGCAAGTCGTTTGGCTCTGCACTTGCTGGCGTACCCGAAGATGGACGCCTTTCTGATTACGAAGACGCTCTTGATCGTCATTACTTCTCGAACGCCCTCAAAGCCCTGACAGGGAAGGGACCTGACGTCCGTTTCCTCAAGGATTTGGTGGCCAGTGAAATCGATCACCGCAACATCCTCAACGTCCTCGAAGCAGGGGCCGTTGGTCTGTCAAACGAACAAATCGTAGAATTGCTCATCCCAGGTGGACGAGTTGTTCCTAAGCGCGCTTTCTCTGCCATTGCTACCGGTGGAAAGGACGCCTTGCTCGATATGCTTCGTAATGCACCAAGATTCGATGGAGCATCCTTCGAAGAAGCACTCGCTACATCAACCGAAACCCGCAGCCTCGATGCCGTGGTCACATGGTTGAAAGAACGGGAACACAAGAAGATGGCTCGCATGAGTTTCTTGCATCCTGTTTCAGCACTGCCTGTCATTCACTACATTGCCATGAAGGTGCAAGAAGTGGACGACTTGAGACTTATTGTGCGAGGTCGCCTAGCGGGCTTGCCAACCGATGTGCTGGAAGCACACATACTGAACTGAGGTGAAATGAATGGATATCGCAGTTGTAGGTACGCCGGAATTCACTCTTGGTTTCCAACTCGCAGGTGTTGATCACCTGCACAACCCCGAAGGCGAAGAGGCAATGGTCTCCACCTTCAAATCACTACTCAACAACAAAAGCGTCGGGATTGTCGTGGTCGACTCCGCAATCCTCGCTGCACTGCCAGAGCGTCTTCGTGACCAACTCTCGGCATCCGTCTCTCCGACCGTGCTTGGCATTGGAACGGAAGAAGACACCACTTTGCGAGATACAATTCGTAAGGCAATAGGAGTCGACCTTTGGAAGTAATGTTCCAACAAAAATGGAGGAAATAAAAATGAGCAATGAAGGAGTAATTTACCGGATATCTGGTCCTGTTGTGACCGCAACCGGCATGAGCGCAGCTATGTATGACGTCGTTCGTGTTGGGCACGAAGGTCTGATGGGCGAAGTGATTGAACTGCACGGCGAAAAAGCCGTCATTCAAGTGTATGAAGACACATCTGGTATTCGACCAGGTGAACCAGTTTTGAACACTCAAGAAACCCTGTCCGTTTCACTCGGACCCGGACTTTTGACTCAAATTTATGACGGTATTCAGCGCCCGCTCCCAACATTGGAGAAGGAAATGGGTGTGTTCATTACCCGTGGTGTCGACGCAGACGCGTTTGACCTCGAGAAGATTTGGACCTTTGAACCACAAGTTGCAGCTGGTGACGAAGTGGTCGGCGGCCAAGTTATTGGGCACGTTCAAGAAACTGAAACAATTATTCACAAGATCATGGTTCCTCCAACCGCAAACGGTACTGTGAAGTCGATTGAATCAGGGGACTTCAATGTCACACAAACAATCTGTGTGCTCGAAGACGGCACTGAAATGCAGATGATGCAGAAGTGGCCGGTCCGAACCCCTCGACCATTCCAACAGAAGTACGCTCCTGACACACCACTTATCACTGGTATGCGAATTCTGGATTTCTTGTTCCCGCTCGCAAAGGGTGGTGCAGCAGGTATTCCAGGCCCATTCGGTTCTGGAAAGACGGTGACACAGCAGTCTCTTGCAAAGTACTCTGACGCACAACTTGTGGTTTACATCGGTTGCGGAGAACGTGGAAACGAGATGACTGAAGTGTTGGACGAATTCCCTCACTTGATTGATCCAAACACCGGTAAGCCGCTCATGGAGCGAACCGTGATGATTGCCAACACCTCCAACATGCCTGTGGCTGCTCGAGAAGCATCTGTGTATACGGGAATTACCATCGCAGAATACTTCCGTGACATGGGCTACGACGTTGCTCTCATGGCAGACTCTACCTCTCGCTGGGCAGAAGCAATGCGTGAAATTTCCTCTCGTCTTGAAGAAATGCCTGGTGAAGAAGGATACCCTGCTTACCTTTCGTCTCGAATTGCAGAATTCTACGAACGAGCTGGACGTGTCGAAACCCTGAGCGGTGACGATGGCTCAGTCACCGTCATTGGTGCTGTGTCTCCACCCGGTGGTGACATCTCTGAACCTGTGTCTCAAGGTACCCTGCGAATTGTCAAGGTGTTCTGGGGTCTTGATGCTGGACTTGCTCGACAACGGCACTTCCCTGCAATCAACTGGCTTAATTCATACTCTTTGTACCCCCAAAGCCTCGATCAGTGGTTCCGTGACAACATCAGCCAAGACTTCCCAGAAGTCCGAACTCAAATTAGCGGTCTACTTCAGATTGAATCCGAATTGCAAGAAATCGTCCAATTGGTCGGTTCCGATGCTCTACCAACCGATCAGCAACTCACCCTTGAAGTCGCTCGTATGATTCGTGAGTTCTTTTTGCAACAGAACGGTTTCCACGATGTTGACGCTTACTGTGACATCCACTTGCAATACAAGATGGCCAAAGCCATCTTGTCCTTCCAAGATGCTGCTAAGTCTGCAATGGCCAGTGGCGCACAACTCAACGATGTTGTCAACGTTCCATCCCGATCCGACCTTATGAGAGGTCGATTCGAGAAAGGATATGTGGACATCATCGAATCGATGGTCGACACCATGACTGCCGAGATAGCCGCTACGGTGGAGGACAACTGAGGAGAGGATTATCATGACTGGAAAAGAATACCGAACCATTACCGACGTGAAGGGACCACTGGTCTTTTTGAACAAGACTGAACCTGTTGCCTTTGGTGAAATCGTTACACTACGACTTTCCAATGGTACCATCAAGAACGGACAAGTGCTCGACACTTCCGATGACCTTGTTATCGTTCAAGTGTTCGAAGGAACCTCCAAAATCGACCGAGAAGCAGGTGTCACCTTCATGGGTGACGTCTTCAAGCTCCCTGTGAGCACCGACCTCGTTGGACGAATTCTCGACGGTGCAGGACGACCTCGTGACGGCGGTCCAGAAATCGTCGCTGACCAAAAGGAAGACATCATTGGTGCTGCAATTAACCCCTACAGCCGACAAAGTCCGAATGATTTCATTCAGACTGGTGTTTCTGCTATCGATCTGTGTACGAGCCTCGTGCGTGGACAGAAGTTGCCAATTTTCTCGGCATCTGGTCTACCCCACAACGACATCGCTCTTCAGATTGCACGACAGGCCAAACTCAAGGATTCAGATGAAGAATTCGTTGTTGTGTTCTGTGCTATGGGAATCACCGCAGAAGAATACAATTTCTTCCGTTCCGATTTGGAGCGTACCGGTGCGCTCGAAAACGCTGTATTGTTCGTCAACCTTGCTGACGATCCTGCTGTCGAGCGAATCATTACGCCCCGTCTTGCTTTGACCGCCGCTGAATATCTGGCGTTTGAGAAGGACTACCACGTTCTTGTTATCTACACTGACATGACCAACTATTGTGACGCATTGCGACAAATTGGTGCTGCCCGTGAAGAAGTTCCAGGACGACGTGGATACCCGGGATACATGTACACTGACTTGGCTATGCTGTACGAGCGTGCAGGTCTTGTCAAGGGCAAGAAGGGTTCCATCACCCAATTCCCAATTTTGACGATGCCTGGTGACGATATTACTCACCCAATTCCTGACTTGTCTGGATATATTACTGAAGGTCAGATTGTTATCTCTCGTGAATTGCACCAGCAGGGTATCTATCCGCCGATCAATGTTCTTCCATCACTCTCTCGTTTGATGGGGTCCTGTATTGGTGAGAAGACAACCCGTGAAGACCACAAGTCTGTGTCCGACCAGATGTACGCTGCGTACGCTCAGGGCCGTGAACTCCGTGGATTGGTAGCGATTGTCGGTGAAGATGCACTGAACGAGCGTGACAAGCAACTGCTTGACTTCTCGGGCGTCTTTGAAGACAAGTTCCTTCGACAAACACGGGACGAAGACCGTACAATCGAAGAAACCCTTGACCTGTGCTGGACTTTGATGTCTTCAATCGACACCAAGTACCTCGTTCGTCTCGACCAAAAGTGGATTGACAAGTACCACCCAGATAACAAGGCTTGAACTTGCTAAAGCAAACTGGAGGCAAAGAACATGGCACTTGACATCAAGCCAACCCGAAGTGAGTTGATTAAACTCAAGGGGCGCATTAAGCAAACCAAGAACGGGTACAAGTTGTTGAAAATGAAGCGGGACGGTTTGTTTCACGAATTCCGACAACTCTTGGCTACCATGATCGAAGCAAAGCGCGACTTGACCGCTACCTACAGCCTTGCAAAACAACGCATCGACTTGGCAAACGCCATCGAGGGCGGTCTTGCAGTGCGTGCAGCCGCTATCGCCAACACTGGTCATCCAGAAGTTGAGGTCGAGCGTCGAAACATCATGGGTGTTGTTGTTCCTAGTGTCAGTGGAACCAACCTCAAATCCACCTTCCAAGAGCGTGGTGTTGGATACATTGGTTCTTCACCATACATTGACGAAGCAGGTGAATCATTTGGTAATTTAATTGAAAAGATTGTGCGTGCTTCAGAAATGGAAGCTACACTCAAGCGCTTGCTTCAGGAAATTGAAGCCACAAAGCGCCGTGTAAATGCGCTCGAGTTCAAAGTCATCCCTGAGCTCGAAGAGGCACGAGTATTCATTCAACTCCGACTTGAAGAAATGGAACGTGAAGAAACGTTCCGTCTCAAGCGATTCAAGAACAAGTGAGGATCTTTTGCGGGCAGTTGCTGTCCGCATGTTTGAAAACCATGAGGGATTCATTGATGGGGGAGGCTTGCCCCCGTTGAGATGAGGGGAAGCCATGAGTGACGATGCGCAATCTTCTTTGGACCCTCAACCGATGGAAGCTCACAAGGACCTCTGGTCACAACACGACCTTCTTGAGACCATTTTAAGCCGCCATTTCAATGTCCATGGCGTGATTGGTGGAACAGTATTACCAGCATGGAATGTTTCCACCATCGGTGATGATGATGCGCATCAACAGCTCGTTGTCCTCAATGAACATCTTGTGAAATTAGGTTGGATAGCAAAATTACTTATCGATGAACCATGGGTTGTTCAAATTCTTCCAATTCCAGAACGTCAGTTCCCCTCTAATGGTTTCCAGCGATTGATGTGGACCATTACAGGTCTTACCCTTACCCTAGCCGGTGCATACTGGATGAATGGGGCAACCCCAGAAGGGGGATGGTTCAGCGACTCATCACTCATTGACGCATTTTTTGGTTATACTCTTCCCGTGCTTGGATCGATTTTCATCGCATCACATATCCAACGCTACATCGCAGGACGCTATGGTATGCGGGTAGGACATATTGTGCCCGTTCCGGAGCCCTCCATTGCCCTATGGAGTCTTGGTGCCTTGCCTAAATCGATGTTGATTTGGCCTTTTGGTCTCTTCCTCATCCCCACACTTCCTCGAATGGATGCCCGTTTGTGGCCAGACAGGAAAGCGCTTGGTTGGTCTGCAGTGAGTGTCCCGGCGACGCTCGTCTCTCTCGGGTTGCTCTTCTGGGCTGTTGGTTTGTGGCTTACTCCTGATTTTGTTTCGATCACAAGCGAGCAAAACATGGCATACCCGCCTCTCGCTGTTGAACTCATGAGCCAACTGATGCTTGGTGACGGCTATGAGCAACTGCTGGTTTGGTCGCACCCCTTCGTGCATGTTGGGGCCCTCCTGACTTTCTTTGGTTGTCTTTCAATGCTTCCAATCCCAACATTCCCGGGGGGGCGTCTAATGGTCGCTCGTGCAGGTCACGGAGAAGCAAGGAGCGGTTCAAATCAAATCTTCATCTTCCTTCTTCTCCTTGCTTTCGCATGGATGTTTGATGCTTTTAATGGATTGAACATCTGGCTTCTTGTGCTCTCAATGGTGGTTCCACTTCTGTTGTTCATGGGTTCCGATCGTCGAACGCCTATTGTATTGGATGAACCGAAAGGATTGGAACTTTCATCGATGAAGAATATGGGTCTTGTCGCTCTTGCGATTGTTATCCTCGCTCTTCCTCAACAAATTCCTTTTGCAGTGGATGAAGATTGGGATCAAGAAGTATCATACTCTATCGATGATTTCGGACAAGCAGTACTGCATAACGGTACGTGGAGTGCCGAGGTCAGCATTACCGTGCAAAACCCATCCTCACTCGAACGCAGTTGGTCTGTCCTTGAAGACAAATACGATACCAACCTCAATGCATGGACTGTTGCATGGGATTGTGATGGAGAGGATTCAATTTCGATCGCTGAAGGCGGCTGCGGGAGTGTGCTCCCTCCAAACACACAAACAACGGTTATGTTGAATCTCACTTGGATTGGTGCAGCAGATGCCCCAGTAGCCACAACTTTTGGTGTACTCACCACTTCGCTGTCAACCTTGAGTGTTGAAACAATTACCGTTCAACCAGACCTCGATGTCTTTGTGGCATCAATGTGGGCTTTCGTTGAGGAAAACGGGGAGTTGAAACGTTGTTTATCCTTCGGAGGAATTAGTGATTCCCCGATCAACGCATCGCTTCCTCAGGCAGTTGATTCCTTTGAAATCGATGCCCGTCTTCATTGGATTGAAGGGCACGATAGCCTCAATGCTTCATTTGATGAACGACCAGAACGCTTGTGCATTCGTGGGCTTGATCCTGTTCTTCTACAAGCTTCTACACTGGATGAGGTGCTCATCGATGGTGTTCGATTCCATGCCGGTTCTCCTACACTGCCAATGACTGCAGTTGTACCAGCGAGCGGATGGGAAATCACACCAGGTCCGAACACTGGCTGGGGCTTTGAATTGGGTGCTGGCACCATCATGAGCGCTACAGGAGATGCCTGTCCACTCAATGCAACCCTAGCAACCCCTCTCCCCCCTGCCTCAGGTGACTGGGTTTGGGACCTTGATGTTCGAGAAATTTCCAGCATACCCTCAATCGCAAATGGAACTCAAAATCTGACAATTCAAATGCCTGATGGCTCAAATGTCATTGTTTGTTCTGAACCGCTTTCACCTCTTCCACGCTTGAATTTTACAGTTGAGGAAGGGCCCGAGGTCATACTCATTAGATCAAATGTCGTTCACCGTATGTGGTCAAACGTCTGGATGGCGGCTACCAATGGAACAATGCTGACACCGGATGGAGGCACCTTTAACCTCTATAATCCGAGCAACTCAACGGTTGCAGTACAATTAAATTTTGAAGGGAATGGTGCTCAATGGACTGACATTTCATCAACCTCTCAGTTGCAACCTGGTGACAATTTCTTCGAGTTTGAACCGAGTCAATCTGCACTTTCAACCATGTGGTTTGAGCATGTCCAAGGCCAAATTGTGGTTCACTTAGGCAGTTATGTATGAGGGGATGAAATGAAAATCGCAATCTTGGGGGCAGGTTCACTCGGCTCCCTCCTTGCAGGTTTTCTTTCTCAAGATTCACAGATTGAACTTTTGGTTCATTCAAAGGGCGACCACGGGGCGATGATGGTCGCCAAGGGTCTTGAGATTCAAGGAGAAGCGTCGATACAGGTCGATTCAACTGATGCTTTGTTCACACTCGATGAAGTGGGTATTCCAGAACAACTTGATGGGTCTATGGACGTCGTTCTCCTTACCGGGAAAGCCCACTCAACCCCCCTCTTGGCAAAGCTTGCGAATCGATTGCTCAGGCCCTCTGGCATTGCCATGAGTCTCTCGAACGGACTTGGGCATGCTGAGGTCCTTGTTGCTGCTCTGGGCCCTCACAGGGTTGTCTGT
>CAXHEV010000019.1:0-26320 GCA_964015875.1 uncultured Candidatus Poseidoniales archaeon | reverse complement strand
GCTCAAGATTTGGACAATGGCAAATCCAATCAAATCGTCAACATCGCTGGTAGCATCCGACTTGAGAATCTTGATATTTCCCCCGACCCAAGCCGATATTACATGGTTTTAGAACAGAAGACGATTAACACGTCTGATGAAAACTTCTCGATTGAATGGGTCAGCGTTGACAACCAATCGGGTGTTATTGGTGGCGACTTTGACCTCAACATCGATCTTGGCTTTGCAGCAGGTGATGAAACCTACAGGTTCCGAATCGACGGCTACGAAGGTGGGGACACATTGTGCCCTGCAGCAGTATATCGCCCAGACAGCGATTGTGCCATTCCGTTCAACCTCTCCATCGACACACTCGATCCGAGCCTGCTTGAAGTAAAGATCCTCAACGGGCAAGTCGACCC
Source organism: uncultured Candidatus Poseidoniales archaeon (assembly GCA_964015875.1). Classification (GTDB taxonomy): domain Archaea; phylum Thermoplasmatota; class Poseidoniia; order Poseidoniales; family Poseidoniaceae; genus MGIIa-L1. Next base: position 25,919 of record CAXHEV010000019.1, on the reverse strand, counting down.
GTCACTGGAAAGCAATTGGAGAACAATGGTCGATGACACATGGGTTGTGCCATCTGCCAACCAACAAATCCGTCTTAGCGCTTACGATTTGCCAAATCCACCAGCAACCCTAGACATCAAAATCTGGGTCGAAAACGATCACGATACGAATGGTGACGGCATTGCAGATGCGAATGAATACATCACCGTCACAGTCAATGACGATGGTGAAGCACCATTTGCAAACTACACTGGAAGCTTCAGCGATATGGCTAACATTGGTGCTGACCCTGTTGGCAAAGTTTCAGTTTGGATCGAAGGCTACGACCTTGCAGGAAACCCGATTGATGGTGGTGCTCCTGGGTTTGAAGACGACCACTTCACCTACGTCTCCATGAACTCGAAGTCTCCAGTCATTCGAAACTTCTTCATCGATGATTCAAAGGATGGCCGTTTCCTCAATTCTAACCAACCTCAGTACGATGGAAAGTGGAACCAAACCATGTACGCTGGCAACCAATACTCACTGGTTGTCGAAGCCAACGATGACAATGGATGGCGAGATATCTCATACTTCCACATCGACCTTGCGGATGACCGTGACGACATGAACGTCTACTACTACCCTCGAAACCAAACTGCTTGGACCGACTCGCCTTGGATTACTATCCTCGAAGAAAGCGAAGTTTCAGATGGACCACGCATGCTACGAATGGATGGCGGTGCACTGATCGATCCGTTCGAAGCGGATTTCCTGCTCGATCTACCAATTCGAATCGATTGGGGTGTGCTCGGTGCAACCACGGCACTCAACAACCCCGTGCTCTACATGCAAGACCTTGACAACCCAAGGTATCGAATGCTTCCTGCCCCAGGAAGGCATATCCAAGACTGGTACTACAGCGACGGTATCCAACTTGACTTCCGAACTGATGAAGTCAACGACCTCATGGTCACGCCAGTGTTTGAAGATCTCTCTGAACCACGAACACAGGACGTACGCAAAGGATTCGTTTACCCTGGTGATACCATTGCCTTCCACGGTCAATTTGCCTACTTGGACGGAATCAACAACAATGTGTTCATCACCCCAGAGATTCCTCTCACCCTCGAAATAACAAGGTCGACCGCTCTCGCTGACGGTGCGAAAGGCTACGTTCCATTCCCGGGTGAAGTGACCTACCATACGTTCACTGGTGGTGTCTTTGAAATTAACCTCACGGCAGCACCGGTTGCCAATGATTACCAGTATTCGTTCCGTTTGTGTCCGTTTGATGATCCAACCACCGCTCTCGACGATGCCATTACGTGTGGTAGCGAACAGATCGGCCTTCCAGAAGGAGCTGTTGACACCACGCCGGCAGTGTGTGCTGGTTCGAGTTCGTATGGCTGTTCTACATTCAACATCAAGGTCGATGGCAATCCTCCTGAAGTCAACACCGATTCTTGGACTGCTAAGCGCGGTGCAACCGGCGAGGTCATCTCAGGCGACATGCCGACCTCGACCTACCACTGTGTGGATGTCGAAGTGGTTCTCAAGGAACGTGAAGCACTCTTCCAAGGTGATGTCAATGTGGCATGGGCCTTCTACTCCGATGCGAGCAATGACATTCTTTGGCCGATTTACCGAACGTCGTTCGGTGACGAACCAATGATGGCAGAATTGACCCTTTCACCGCTTGGTGGCTCCTATGCCGCATCCGCCACTTGCATTGATTTGTGGCCGTTGGAAGAAGGCCAATTTGAGCCAGATGAAGAACAAATCAACAATGTCGAACTCGTCATGTGGATCGATGCGAAGGACTCTGCAGGCGCAGGCGTCATCTTTGGCGGTGGACCTACTGAAGAGGGCGGTATTGCTGCAATCTTCTCCAGTTCAGAAGAACACAAGTCGAATTACCGCTTCATCCATGAGGAACCAAGTTTTGCTGTTGAAAACACAATCTTGACACCTTCTTCACCAGAAGTTGGTGAAGCCATGGAACTCCAAATCGAAGTTCGTAATGACGGAACAATGGCTGGTGGAACCACCCTATCAGTACGCTCAGTCACCGCAGGTGGCGTTCCAGTACTCGAAGGGACTGTTGAAACGGGCGACATCGATATTCTTGACAAGAAATGGGTCACCATTGAATTGACAGAATTCACTCAAGCAACGACTGGCATGTACTACCTCATCTCGGATGACACCACGAACGAACTCTTGTACAACGGTTCAGCAGAAGGTGAACAATTCAACGTAAAGGTACAGAGTGAATCCGATGACGGTGCAACCGTATTGCTGATTCTTGTTGCTTTGATTACCATTGTTGTCATCCTTGGTGTTGTCGTTTTCGTCCTCGTACGCCGAGGCGATGGTGAAGACATGTTTGCTGACGATGATTACGAAGATGAACCGTCTAAGGCTTACGTCGAACTCCCAGGACAATCGACGTCTACTCCTGCAGCAAATGTATCGCCGGAAATGGCTGATGCAATGGCGAAGTTCCCACAATGGAGTCAAGAAGAGATTCAAGGCTACTTTGACCAAGGCTGGAGCGTTCAAGCACTCCAAGATTGGGTTAACGAACAGTGAGCGTGGCTCTTTTGCCAGAGCGACTGGATTGGGCTGACCATATGTGGTCGGACCCCGATGGAGGGCAAATCCTCCTTCATGGCGTCCTTCCAACAGTGGTCTATCCTCGATCAATGCGCCCTCGCCTCGAATGGCACGGTCTTGCCCTTTTGGAAGCACCAGACGTTGTCGATATGTGGGTCCAAGAGGAAAAGGACGAAGCAGAGTCACCCGGAGTGAACCTTGCTCACGGCTTGATTTCTGGGGGAGCTATGGCCATTTATCTTGATGAAATATCACTTGTTGAAGATGTGTCCTCTGGCCGTTTTCCAGATCCGGAACCCCGAAGGCTACATAGGAATGCAGAACGACACGAACGTCCGGTGTATTTTGTCGAACCCACTGCCGATGATGAGCGGTGGAGTGAACACTTGACTAATGAGGCCAAAGCAGCGTCTCATTGGAAAAAATTACTTGGCATGATTTCCTTGGGTGGGAAGTGGAGAAAGCGAGTCAAGAAAAACATCTTCCTCGCTCAAAAACCACCAAAAGGAGTGTCTCCAAATTTTGGTTCTGCAGCCGTACTGTCGACAACATGGTGGGACCTCAATGAGTGGATTGTTGGTGAACCTGTGGTTGAAGCGCGCGACCAAAGGTATGCAGAGCGACTAAGGGGGGCGCTGGCAGATTTGCGAATGACTCATGGAAGCGATGCAGTGTTGCTTTTACCATTATTTTTACCTCACCGAAATGCAGTTCTTACAGCGCTTGAATCTCTTCCAGATCCAGAGGAGATTACTTCAAACCCAACCGACACGGCTGACACAGAGGAGGAGTGACCATGGTGGCAAACGCAATCGATGTACGAATCGAAAATCAGCTGGTTCGCTTCGTCCCTCCTCACCCCGTCGACCAAGACGCTGTCGTGGCGCAACTTGGCGGTCAACAAACCGGGGGCGTCGTCATCAAAGTTCTTGACCGGCCCAGAGCAACACTTGTCATCGACCAAGAGGGTCGAATTGTGGTTCATGGTACCCATCGGGTCGAAGCGGCTCGCGCAGCTGCGAAAGAACTCATGCTACGTCTTGGGCGGAATGACGCTGGTCTTGAGACCGAACTCGGTCCTGTTGTTGCTTCATTCGAATTTGGCCAATCACTCCTTGTCGAGAGCGTTGTGGGTGATTTTGGTGCTGGGACCGCCACTTATGATGCAAGGCTGGGCTGCACCATCATCGAAGATACTCGACATAATCTCACCTTACACATGTGGCCAAATGGCCGATGTGTAGCAACCGATGCACGCCATCGAAACATGGTGGCAATGGCTGCAGTCTATTGGAAAGGGCGATTTAGCGATAAGAACCTCTTGATTGAGCGTATTTGAGGCCATCTTTCGCCCATGCGTTGAAAACCATCACCGTCTTCAGGAGCATGAGGGTTGGCTTTGAGTTCAGTTCAGCAATGGAATGGTCCAATCGTGGACAATCATTTCCATCTTAATCGTCAAGGCCTTTTTCTTCAAGCTGCTGGCGAGTTTAAACGAGCGGGGGGAACCGATCTTATCCTTGTCCACTGTCCTGACTTTCAGTCACCTCCAACGACAAAGGAAGGTCACCTGGCCACGTACAACGATACTGTGGCGATGGCGGCAGAAGTTCGTGATGTGCATGGACTTGGAGTGCGTGTTGTTCTAGGACCTCACCCAGCAGCCTTTGCTCATCAGTTTGAAGCATGGCTGGATGAGGATGGCGAATCTGGTGCAGAGCGCGCTATGGACAATTATCGCAATAGCATTGATGCAGCGGTCGAACTCGTTCATGAAGGAAAGGCACACGCTGTGGGCGAGGTAGGTCGGCCTCACTGGCCTGTGAACGACCGGGTTTGGGACCTGTCGAATCTCTTGTTAGAAGAGACCATGAGCATGGCCAAAAGAGAAGGTATTACGCTTCAACTGCATGTGGAAGGGGAATTAGAATCGACCTATGCCAGCCTTGCACAAATGGCAGATAAGGTGGGCTTCGATAAGCAACGACTGGTCCGTCATTATGCACCTCCAACACTCACCTCTAGCATCACCCAAGGAGTGACACCAAGTGTGTTGATTGGAAAAGGCGCTATTGAAGAGGTGCTTGCCACTGCAGAATCATCGAGCCACGGTTTCTTGCTTGAGACCGATTACATGGACGATCTGAGGCGGCCAGGCGCAGTGCTTGGTCCTAAAACTGTTCCAAAACGGACTCAGCAACTCCTTCAGGCGGGGATCGACGAATCATTTCTGTGGAAAGCACACCAAGATTTGCCGGATTTATTGTACGGTCCCTCACAATGAGTTTACCCAAAAAGGACCCATCGCTACGGGCCCGATTCTCCATCACATTGATGAGATAGAGTCGTCACCGCAAGAGCATGGGACGCTTTGGCAAGACCTTCACCGCTGCCCTCGTAGTGGCTCTGTTCATGCTCCCTGCGCTGAGCACATCCGTCTCCGCACAGGACTCACCTTTGCCCGCAGTGCAACTTGATTGTGGAGCAGACCCTGTGATGGACGTTCATCCTAACTCCTATGAAGATGCAATTCTCGAATGCACTGTGTTCAACCCTACTTCGGCAAGTGAAGTCATCGAAGTCAACAAAGTTGAATGGGATGGCGTCAATGTCGAAATGACCCTGAGCGAAGATGAATTTACGCTCGCTGCTGGTGATGAAGAAAACTTCAATGTCATCTTCACTGGTCAAACACGGCTTCCAGCATCGTTGAGCTATGGCTTTGAACTTGAAGCAAAAGTCACCTCGTGGAATGGGTTGCCTTACGGGCAACTTCCCGATGGGCCTTGGGTCGCCAATCAATCCTACAGCGGTGATTTCTCGATTGCCTCCTACGGCATGATTGAACTTTCGATGTCTGACAAGACAACTCGAGAAATGACGCCAGCACAAGAAGTTGACTTCACGTTCCAATTCACAAACAAGGGCAATGATGACGACAAAATACGAGTGACCATCGCAAATGAGGCAGATCTCGCAGCAGCTGGTTTCTCATTCCCAACCGGTGCTTTTGTTGCTGAAGACGTACCATATCAAGGCACATCGAGCCTACGAACGCTCACAGTGCGCTCCCCAGCAGAGGTGACAGAGGATATTCGATTACCTGTGATTTTCCAAGCAGAAAGCACAGTTGACCCCGACGCTCCAGCCAGTGAGATCACCGTGCAACTCAATGTTATTGCTCCAGGACAATCAGGCTCTTTCAGCGGCAACTTGGAGGAAATTGATAGCGATCAAATCTTACAATATGCTGCAATAGGCGGGGGAATTATTCTTGTCTTGTTGTTGCTTGTTGTGATGGCAAAGGCAACCAAGCGTTCTGCGGGCAAAGCCTCCAAAGGCAAGGTTGTTCAAACTCCAACGCCCATCGATATGCCAGAGGACTCTGATGACTATGACGACTTGTCGGATGATTTGGACGACTTTTTCTCGGATCTTGATAGCGATTCTAAGGCTGACGAATTTGACGATATGTTCGCAGATTTGTAACCGTGGACGGCGAAATAAAATGGGTCGCAGATTAGCGGTTTCACCCAGTTCGACTTAGGTAACAGTCATAGGATGGGTGTGCCAGCCAACACCTACCCATTGGGTAGGTGCTGTTATGCTACAATTGCAAGGAAAGACCGCCTTCGTCTTCGGGGTTGCCAGTGAAGATTCGATTGCTTGGGCCATATGCCAACAATTGGCCGCGGCGGGTGTCACGCTATACCTCGGTTACCAAAAGCGGTTCATGAGTCGTATTTTCCAATTGAAGGACAAGCTGCCACAGATTGGTGGCTTCTATCCCTTGGATGTTGCATCGGACGCTACAACAAAGGAATTCTTTGAGGCATTTGCAACAGAACATCCCGGGTTGAAAGCCGATATTATGATCCATGCCATTGGATTTGCTCCAAGAAGTTGCTTTGACCGTCCGATTTTATTTGTCGAAGACCAAGACATCAATACGGCAATGACAATCTCAGCAAATTCACTCCAACGATGCCTCAAGCATGCCTTGCCCTATCTTAACCCAGGTTCCTCAACTGTGACACTGACCTATGCCGCCTCCACGCGTTATGTCCCAAGTTATGGCATTATGTCCATGGCGAAAGCAGCCCTTGAATGCTGGACGCGTGAATTGGCCTGCCATCTGGGTCCAGAAGGCCACAGGGTCAATGCGATTTCATCGGGGCCAATTCGGACCATTGCCGCAGGAGGGATTCCAGGGTTTGAAAAAATCCTTGACCATGTCGAGGCGAACGCCCCATTGCGTCGAAACGTGAACCAAGATGATGTTGCTGGCGCAACATTGTGGCTTGCAAGCCCGTTGGCGAGTGGCGTCACAGGCCAATGCATCTACGTTGATGGTGGCTATTCCATCACCATGGTGCCACAAAGCATCATGGGAGAATGAGGTGAGGAGATGGCCATCAAAACAGCGGACGGAAAACCTTGCGAAGGTTTGGACCAAGGTCCATTTGAACCCATTGCTGTGATTGGGCTAGCAGCGCTCATGCCTGATGCGCCTAGCATTGATGCCTTTTGGCAGAACATTATCGATTCCAAGGTCAGCATTCGTGACATCCAAGAAGGTCGTTGGCCTGGGCCAATCAGCCATTTCTATCGCAAAGGTGGCCCTGGAGAAAGCCAAGAGGGGTTCACGTATTCGAAGATTGGAGCCCTCGTTGAAGGCTTCGAATTCGATTGGCGTCGATGGCGCCAGCCCCCGGGCACCCTCCCTCAAATCGATCCGTGCCAATTGTGGGCCGTCGCCGTCGCTGCAGATGCGATTGAACAAGCAGGATATGATGGGGAATCAAAAGATATCGATCGTACAAGGTGCGGTGTTGTGTTCGCAAATGCCCTCGGTGGGGAAAATCGGAATCTCTCCAATATTCGTGTTTGGTCAAACCATACCTCGGAGGTCGCCAAAAAACATGGTATGCCTATGGACAGCCTCGAGGCATTTACCAATGAACTGGTCGAGGGTGCACCCAGAATCGATGAAGATACAATGCCAGGTGAATTGGCCAATGTTGTGTCAGGGCGCGTAGCGAACCTCCTTGATCTGCAGGGACCAAACCATGCAATGGATGCTGCTTGTGCTTCATCTATGGCTGCTGTCTTGGATGCGTGCCGTCTGCTACAAACACGCCAAGTCGACGTGATGCTTGCAGGCGCAACAGATCGGACTATGGATCCTGCAACCTTTTCCAAATTTAGTGCCATTGGCGCACTTTCACCAACCCATTCGACCCCCTTCGATGCTCGAGCCAACGGATTCGTGATGGGCGAAGGCGCCGGCGTTCTTCTCTTGAAGCGACTCAGTGATGCCATCAATGACGGTGATGAAGTTCACGCCGTAATTCGGGGTATTGGCGGTTCCTCGGACGGACGAGGCAAAGGAATCACTGCACCAAGCCAACGCGGTCAAGTCCAAGCCATCGCACGTGCTTACAATCAAGCAGGATATTCAGCCAGCACCGTCGAGTTGGTTGAAGCGCATGGGACATCGACAAAAGTTGGCGATGCCACAGAACTTTCCACACTTTCGTTGCTGTGGGACGATTTACCGCATGGCGACCATGTAGCCGTTGGTTCAATCAAGTCTCAAATCGGCCATCTGAAGGCAGCAGCAGGCATTGCTGGAATTATGAAAAGCGTGATGGCCCTTCACCACCGCACAATCCCGCCATCTGCTGGTTTTGAAACACCTAACCCAACAGTTGAATGGAATGAGATTCCATTCTTTGTACCAACCAAAGCAAGGGACTGGCCACAACCTGAAGGGCATCCCCGCCGTGCTGGAATTTCTGCATTTGGTTTTGGAGGCACCAATTTCCACGTTGCCCTTGAGGGGTATGAGCCCGAATATCATCGCCAACTCGCATCTTCGTGGGATCAACGATGGCAAGCCTACTCCGAGGTCGAAAGCCCACCATCGGGCTCCTCAGGCGCTTCATCAATCCTCGATGGCCAAGCCCGGCCAAGCATGACGCATGAAGAATTGAAAGCCATAGAAGGTGGAATGTTGCTTCTCTCCGCCCCAAGCATGGATGTGCTCAAGGCTACACTCGGGGACCTGAACTTCGAAAGTGCGACTTTTGATGAGGATCCAAAAGGCATTCGATTGTCGAACACGCTCTATGCAGCGTCGAAGGCATTCGATGCCTCATCACCAATTCGAATGGCCATCGTGGCCACTTCATGGGCTGAATTTTCTAAGCGCTGTGCCCTTGCCCTCAAGGCCATGGAAGATGAAGACAAATGGGGCTTCTTACAAGCCCAAGGCGTTCTTCTAACCAAAGATGCTCCATTGCATGCTAAGGCCAAGGTGGCTCACATGTACCCGGGTCAAGGAAGTCAATACGTTGGCATGACCCATGATTTGTATCAGCGCTACACGGCTGTTCAACAGGTCTGGGCTCAGGCCGATGAAACGATGACTGAGGTCCTCGAGGGCGAGACGCTGTCGAGTTTTGTCCTCCGTTCAAATCTCTCGAAAGAGGAACAAGCCGAAGCAGAGCACAAGCTCAAGCAAACTGAGTACACTCAGCCCGCCATGCTCACCGCTGATTTGGCGATTGAGCGAGCCCTCAACGATCACGGAATTCATCCCGACATGGTCGCAGGTCATTCGTTAGGCGAATATGCAGCCCTGATGTCTGCTGGTATCCTTGACATGGACGGAGCCTTGCGAGCAGCAGCGGCACGAGGCACTGAAATGGGCGCGGTCGAAATCGATGACAAGGGGTTGATGGCAAGTGTCAGTGCTCCTTACCCAGAAGTCGAAGCCATCATCAATTCAATCGACGGATACGTCATTGCAGCGAATAAGAATTCACCAAAGATGACCGTGATTGCCGGCGAAACTGCTCCAGTCAAAGAGGCCATGGCCGCCTTTGAGGCAAAAGGCTTCCAATCGATGCCACTTGCAACTTCACACGCTTTCCATTCAAAGATTGTAGCACCAGCAAATGAACCACTCCGACGCTTCCTCGAAAGTCTTGAAATTCGTTGGCCAACCATCCCAATCACGGCCAATGTCGATGGCGAATTCTATCCAATGAATCCGTCAAGCACAGATGATTTGGATGCCTCAAAAGAAGCAGTGCTCAGCAAACTTGCATTGCAAATGGCCTCTTCAGTGGAATGGACTACGCAAATTCAAACGATGTACGAGGCCGGGGCAAGGGCCTTTGTCGAAGTGGGTCCAAAGCGAGCACTGAGCATGTTTGCTGTTCAAATTCTCGAAGGCCAACCCCATCTTCCAGTGATGACAAACCATCCAAAGCAAGGCGGTATCGCCTCCTTCCTTACCGCTTTGGCGACGATGGCACTTGCAGGTCGACCTGTGCACTGGCCGGCGCCAGATTCTGCCTTACTTACCGAGGCATTTAGGGCGGGCCCAATTGAAGCACATCGAACCAGTCCACCTGCTCAAGATCTCAAAACCCGTGCTCGTCCATTGCCTTCTAGCGCCACGTCGGCACCTCAAGCCGTCCAAGTTGTGAGTGCGCCATCTGCGGTCGAAACAGACCCTGAAGTCGCAGCTCAAAAGGCCAAGGACGCTTACCTTGGCGACAGAATCGCTGCCCTGTGTGGTTATCCCGCTCGATTTTGTCACGGCATGGTCGACCTGCGTCTCGGCTTAGGTCTGTCTGAAGGCGACATCGCTTTGTTGTTCAAGACGATTGCATCTGAGGCATCAACCGATCCCCAAACAGATGTCAGTGGCGCCACAACCGTTGCAGACATCGCTCGTTGGATTGCCCACCCTCCTTCGTCATGGTCACCAAAGACATCAATGATTCATCGTTCGAATCACACATCACAAGGGCTAGGTGTCGCTGCTGCGCACGACCCGATGGCTCGACGCAGAGCAGATCCATTCGTTGTGACTGGCGTTTCTCTTGGGTTGCCAGGCGGAGAGCAGGTCTTCAGCGAGGATACGTTCGAACGGCTTGTTCGTGGAGAAACGTGTATCTCTGAAGTCACAGATGAGTACAAACAACGCTTGCTTGACAAAAACATCGTCCGCCTCATCAAAGGACGCGATGGATCAGTCAACATGGATCAAGCCACAGCCTTTGGCGACGTTCCTCAACTTGCTGGAGTTAAGGGCGCCTTTGATTTGGCAGAAGAATTTGGCATCGATCCCAAGGTCATCCTCGCTTGGGACATCACCACTCAACTTGGGATGGCTGCAGGTTTACTCGCTTTACGAGATGCTGCGATTCCACTCACTCCAGTTGAACAGATTGGCAAAGGCGGATTGCGATTAATTCGTAACTGGCAAGTTCCTCAACACACTCGGGACCGAACTGGTATTGTCTTTGCATCATGTTTCCCGGGATTCCAAATGGCATTGAAGCATGCCAAATCCAACGGTGATGACGGCGAGGGTCGATTTGACCGACGGTACCTGTTCCAAACACTCGCTATGGGCCATTCACAGTTCGCACAATACTCGGGTATCCGAGGACCAAACACCATCATCAACCTCGCCTGTGCTTCTGCTACAGCAGCATTCGGTGTTGCTGAGGATTGGTTGAACGCTGACCGAGTTGATCGCGTGGTCATCATCTCTGCGGATGATGTCACTGGAGACGATATGTGGGAATGGATTGGCGGTGGTTTCGCTGCATCTGGTGCAGCAGCCACGAACAATGTGGTGGAAGAAACGGCGCTGCCATTTGACCGCCGTCGCAACGGGCTGATTCTTGGGATGGGCGCAGCAGCGTTTGTCGTTGAACGAAATTCAGAAGCAGCTGAACGTGGTGTGCAGCCAATCGCTGAATTGCTCGGGGCTACGACAGCGAATTCGGCCTTCCATGGCACTCGACTTGATGTGGAACACGTGGCTGAAACCGTGGACAATTTCGTAACTGAGATGGAAGAGCGTTGGCAACTTGACCGTCATCAAATCGCACCTGACACGGTGTTCTTCTCACACGAAACCTACACGCCTGCCCGAGGAGGTTCTGCTCAATCTGAAGTTCGTGCCTTGCGAGACACCTTTACGCACAGCACAGACAAACTCGTTATCGCCAATACGAAAGGATTCACCGGACATCCAATGGCGGTAGGTATCGAAGACGCCAGTATGTTCCATGGCATGAAGACCGGACGCATTCCACCGATTGCAAATCATAAAGAAACTGACCCGGAATTGGGTGATCTCAATCTTTCGGTCGGTGGAGAATACCCCGACCTGAAGTATGGTTTGAGGTTTGCAGCAGGCTTTGGTTCGCAAATGGCCCTCTCTCTCGTGCGCCGTTGGCCTATTACTGGGGAGCGCATCGATGGTGCGAAATTCTTAGCCTGGAACCGTAAACTCGCAGGTTCAGAGGACGTTGTCATGCGCTTACTTGACCAGAAACTTGTAGCGTATGTTGATGGTGAAGACAACTTGCATGGGGGCGTTCAAGGCGAGCCTTGGCCAATCACGGCACCGTTTGAAGGCAAGCCTTCAGTCGTGGCTGAACCGGCCGCAGCGCCGGTGCTAGAAGCACCTGCTCCACCTGCGCCCAAGCCAACTCCAATCGTACCTCCAGCACCGACGTTACCACCTGTGAGCCAAGCGCAAGGCGACGTTGTCAGTGCTGTAATCGACGTGGTTGTCAAGCACACAGGATACCCTGCAGACTTTGTAGAACTCGATCAAGACTTGGAAGGAGAACTCGGGATTGATACCGTCAAGCAAGCTGAAATCATGGCTGACATCCGTGAGCAATTCAGTTTGCCAGTGGATGAGGAATTTGTTCTTGCTGACTACCCGACATTGAATCATATGATTGGATATATTCAACGGATGACCGGTGGCAAGGCACCTGCACCTGCCCCTGCACCAGTACCCAAACAGGAACCACCACAACCTGCGCCAGACCCTGCTCCCGCACCAACTGCAACAGCAATGGCCCCGGCTGGTCTTGTCGACGACGACGCTTTGAACGCTACAGTTGTTGAAGTGGTGGTCAAGCATACCGGTTATCCAGCAGACTTCATTGAACTTGACCAAGACCTCGAAGGAGAATTGGGTATTGACACTGTGAAGCAAGCCGAAATAATGGCAGATATTCGGGAACAGTTCAGTTTGCCTCTCGATGAAGATTTTATTCTTTCAGATTATCCAACATTAAACCACATGATTGGCTATATCCAACGCATGCAGGGCGGTGCTGTGCAACCAGCAGCCAAGGCATCAGAGCCCGAGCCACCGGTTGCTTCGAGCGAACCGGTGGCGCCTGTACAGGAATCACCGGCGCCATCTGCACCGTTGGCATCCAACAGCGATGTCAACGCACAACTCGTTGAAATTGTTGTTAAACATACGGGCTATCCTGCTGATTTCATTGAAATGGACCAAGACCTTGAGGGCGAATTGGGTATTGATACGGTCAAACAGGCTGAAATCATGGGTGATGTGCGAGATGCCTTCTCTCTTCCATTGGATGAAGATTTTGTTCTTTCCGATCACCCGACATTGAATCACTTTACGGCCTACATCTTGAGAATGAAGGGCGATGAAGTCCCTACTGAACCAACGATACCAACGGTTGAAGCCACATCAACTCCAACTCACTCCTCGGACGATACCACCCACCCGACCCGCCGTTGGCAAATTGAAGTCGAAGCAGCGGAAGGCCAAGGCTCACCGCTTTCCCTTGCTGGAACAGCGGTCGTCACCGACGATGGTTGGGGTATCGCAGAAGAGTTCTGTCAGCGTCTTGAAGCAGGTGGTATGGATGCCATACGAATTGGCTTTGAGAGCAATATCCGCGACATGTCTATTCAGCATGAAGGGAAACGCACAGTCTACCGAGCAGATCCGGGTAATCCAGAACACGTTGCAGCGGTGTGTGAAGCATTGAACGAACACAACATCACTGCACTCTTCCACATGGCACCGCTTAAGCTTGCAAGTGCCTCATGGGCTGAAGACGCAACACCATCGACCCAGATAGCACTGGCTGCTCAGGGATACTTTGCTTTGCTCAAAGGATTGGATGCTAAATTTGCTGCACTTGAATCGGGTGTTGTTGCCTCGGTCACGGCACTTGATGGCCGCCATGGCAACATCGGTGAGCGATTTAATTCGGTTCAGTGTGCCGCATCAGGCATCACCAAATCTTACGCCTTTGAGCAACCGCATGTTCGATGCCGTGCCCTTGACCTTCATCCAGAGTTAATTTTGGAGCCTGCTGATGCGGCGAGGATCATCCATGACGATGTGTTCGCCCTTGCAGGCGAGGTTGAAATCGGTCTTGATCGAGATGGTCGTCGTTGGACTCTTGTGGCGTTCGCCGAGGACCTTGTCGATGAGAAGCACCCGCTCACATCAGATGACACTTGGCTTGTGTCTGGTGGCGGTTCAGGTGTCACAGCGGCGTCGATCATTGGCGTAGCGACCGCGTCACCTGATGCCGGAGCGCACTTTGCATTGCTTGGCCGGTCCCACCTCATAGAACAAACAGAGGCATGGGTTGGTTGGACTGATGCAGAACTTGAATCTGAACGGATGGCGCTACGAGAGCGGATGGCTGCTGCGAGCGAAACTGGCAAAGTAACCATTGTTGAATGGAACAGTGAATGGCAGAGATTTACCAGGAGCAGGGATGTCTATCTTACCCTCTCCAGCATCACATCAACAGGCAATACAGCGTCATACCATCCAGTGGATGTGATGGATTATGATGGCATGGTTGCGGTTGGTGCTTCCTTGGAGCGTGTGATCACTGGACTTGTCCATGGTGCTGGTTTGGAAGATTCCAAACTTGTGGCACAGAAAGACTCGTCAGTCTTTGACAAGGTGGTTCGAGTCAAAGTTGACGGTTGGCGATGCATGCTTGCAGCGTGCACTGCCTCTGGAGCGGACCTGCCTACGTTTGCTGCTTGTTTCACAAGTGTCGCTGGTCGGTTTGGTAATGGTGGCCAAACGGATTACGCTGCTGCAAACAGTGTTCTTGATGCAGAAATGGCCCGGCTCACCGCATCAGGTGTTTGCCGAGCCGTCGCTATTGGCTGGACTGGCTGGCGTGATGTTGGGATGGCTACACGAGGTTCAATTGAAGCTGTTTTTGCAGCAGCTGGAATTGATACACTTTCGGTTGAACAAGGCGTAGAGATTTTCGTCGGTGAAGCGCTTGCTGGTGGAAAACGCCGTGTGATTGGCTGTGGTTCTCTGGGGGCAATGGATCGTTTCGATTCCTTTAGAGAAGCCCCTCTCCGCCTTCCAGCAGAGATGGCAGCGGTGATTGCAGACCCCGAGCGTTTCCCGTTCGTTGACAAAGTCCTCTCATTTGAGGAGGGGCAGTCCTTGCTTACCCAAGCGACCCTCTCTGCTGCGGATCACCCGTTCCTTGTCGATCATGCCATCGAGGGCGTCCCTTATCACCCCGGGGTCATGGCGCTCGAGATGTTTGCAGAATCCGCTCTATTGCTGCGTCCGTCGACGTGCTTAGCAGGATTCGAATCTGTTGAGTTCGGCCTGCCTGTGAAATTGGTTAAGGGTGCGATGACAGTACGAATCCATGCTGAGTATGAGCGCACTGAAGGCGAAGTCACTTGGATTTCATGCAGACTCGTGTCTGATTTAACAAATTCGAAGGGAGAAATATTCGGTGAACGGGAACACCACAAGGCTCTGGTTCGTTTGGTCGAGAAATGCGATGATATCTGTCCATTCCTTGAACAGGAAGTACATGCGTTGCCCGATCTTGGTATTCCTGCTCCTGGCGAAGTCATGGAAGGTCCGTCGTTCATCTATCGGCGTTATTTCCACGGACCCCGCTTCCAATCACATGGCGGCGTGCTACGTGGCGTGGGCGACGAATCGATGCCGGGTGCCGATGGGATTGCTTTGATGCGTCATCAGCTGCCGCAGTCCGATCAATTTGCCCACGAAGCAACCGGCGATTCAGTCTTGCTTGAAGCCCTTCCAATGCTCATCGAAGCAGGATTCCAAAACGCTGGACTTGTTGCTATGGAAACCGAAGGTTTCTCCTCACTCCCAGTCGGCATCGAATGGTCGTCGATGTTGAGGGTGCCTGAACGCGATGAACAACTTCGAATGCGCAGCCTACGGGTTGCAGTTGAAGAGGCTGGCGTCACGGTCCACGATGTTGTGATTGTTGGCGATGATGATGCTCCGGTGCTTGCTCTCAAGGGCTTGCGCCTGAAGGGAATGGCTCCAGTCTCTGCAGAAGATTCGTTTACGCTCGATCGCTGAAGGTGGTTTGGATGTTGGTCGAAGTGCTCCACCCGCCGGGTGTAGAACAGCCACGGATGCTCATCGTTCGAACTCGAGTTCATGCACGCTCCATTGAAGAAGTTCACCTGTCTAACGCCGATGAAGTAGCAACGTTTGCCACCAAGAAGCGCCATGAAGAACACCTATCTGGTCGATGGTTGTTGCAATGCGCCCTTGAAGAATGGGGCTTTGACAGCGTTGATTTGATGGTCAGTCGCACCGAACAAAGGGCGCCGTATTTGCATTACATCCCCGGCTTATGGAAGAACACCCCACTTCCATCGTTGAGCATTAGTCATGCTTCTGGTTGGGCCTATGTCGCATTGATTGAACACGGGTGGCGCATTGGTATTGATGCTGAATCATCAGCGAGAGGCCTCCAACCGAATGCTTTTGATCTGATGGCTAAGGGTGATGAATTGCAAAGCTTACGTCAATGCCCTGAACGTGCAATCGAGGTTTGGGTTGGCAAGGAAGCCGTACAAAAAACACTGGGCATGGGCATGCACCTCAATCCACGAGAAATTGTAATTCCAATTGGAGTCGCAAACACAATAATCTCAATTGAAAAATCAAAAATTCAATTGATAAATTGGGAATATGAAGGTGCTCGCATTGCCGTCGCATTTCACCAAGGTTCCCTCGACATCACAACGCCTGAAGACCGCCTGCTCGAAGCGACCAGGTCTGCGATGCAGGATGGAGATTGGGGTGTAGGTTGCAAAACCACCCGTGGTAATGCTTGATCATCGCCAAAAGGCATAGCTGTCTCGGCTTGATTCCCAAGGCAGACCTAGTTGTATTCCGATCTCTGTAAGGATCACGAAGTTGAAGAGCAGGTAGCTGACGTAAGTCACGGCAAGAACAAGGAGTGAGATGTTGACGATTTTTCTTCGCTCCCGTTTTGCTTGATCGAGTGTGCAAATACCTTGATTGCGGAAGTAAAAAACCAGTCCCGTGACAACGCTTGCTAACGCAATTAGGCTCATCAGGGGCCTGAACCAGGCATAACCTTCCTCGCCCCAGTACAAGGTGTCTGAGAGGACCGCACCGGTGGATACGGTTGCAAGCCCGAACATCACGAGGACTACCGAAGGAAGGCAACACATGGAAGCAATGATTGTGGAACTGGCTATAACTTTCCAAAGCGCACGCAGTGGGTTCTCTCCCTCCGTAGCGTACGCTTCTGTCATGGCTATTATTTTCCGCCCCTGCTTTTGAACTGATGTTTATCCTCGTTCAGACAGTATGGTGCTTTTCAGAGTTGGGAATTAACTTGGAATCAATCATAGCCAGCCATTCGTGACCTTCATATAGGGTGACTCAATGCCCACTACATAACCGATGGTTCAGTAGTTGGTGGTGAGTGCATGACGGATAGTGAAGATTGGGAAGAAAAACTGATTGAACAACTTGTGGAAATGTTCCGCAACATGGGCATGCACATGGATAAAGAACAAATTCGAGGGATGATGGAGCAATTCCGATCACAATTCGAGAACATGGGCCTCGATGCAGAAAAAATCGCAAAAGGCGATGTGAACTTCAACTTCGATTTGTCTCAACTTGCCAAGATGTTCCAATCTGGAAAATCCATGGAAGACATACTCAGCAATCTTGGTATGGACATCCAAGTCGATGCAAGCCCGGTTGAAATCAAAGCCCCAGAAGTCAAAGAATCACTCGATGATGTCATCAGTATCCCTGCAAACGATGTTTACCTTGACGGCTGGAACATGGCAGTGACCGTTGACTTCACCCTTCGTGGCGACGTCGAGGAGAGCGAACTTGAACTTGAACTCGTTCGCAAAGGAAACCGAATTTCAGTCATCAAAGACACAATGCCGGCTCCGTTGGCTCAAATTGAACTGCCTCACCCCTGCGAAGACCTGGTTGACTGGTCGTTGAACAACGGCATACTTGACATCACTCTCAAACTCACGCCACAAGGCTCTGCCGTCGATAACGACGACGAGACCATTGAGGCACCAGACGTCACCATCGATGTAGGTGATTCTAACGATGACGACGATGAAGACGACGGTGGTATCCCCATCTTTTGAAAAAATAAGGAAGTGTAAAAATGAGCAAAGTAATTGGAATTGACCTAGGAACGACAAACAGCTGTGTAGCAACAATCGAGAACGGTGAACCCGTTGTCATCGCAAACGCAGAAGGCGCACGAACAACCCCCTCCGTAGTGGCGTTTGCCAAAGACGGAAGCGAGCGAATGATCGGCGTCACTGCCAAGCGACAAGCTGTGACCAACACAGACCGAACCATGATGTCAGTCAAGCGGCACATGGGTACGGATTGGAAAACAAATGTCGATGGTACAGACTACACGCCTCAAGAAATCTCAGCGTTTATTCTACAAAAGCTGAAAGCAGACGCAGAAGCCTACCTCGGTCACGAGATTAAGGAAGCCGTCATTACGTGCCCGGCTTATTTCACCGATGCACAACGAACGGCAACAAAGGATGCTGGGCGTATCGCAGGTTTGGAAGTACTCCGGATCATCAACGAACCAACAGCGGCGGCACTTGCTTATGGTGTTGACAAAGGTGAAGATCAAACCATTCTTGTCTACGATTTGGGAGGAGGTACCTTTGACGTCTCAGTTCTGGAAATTTACCAAGTCGATGGCCAACCTCAAATCGAAGTAAAGGCAACTGCGGGTAACAACAAACTCGGTGGCGATGATTTTGATGACCAAGTCATTGATTGGATGATTGCCGAGTTCAAGCGTGACACAGGTATTGACTTGAGCAAGGACGCCCAAGCAATGTCTCGGTTGAAGGAAGCTGCAGAAAAGGCAAAAATCGAACTTTCAGGCACGCAACAAACTCAAATCAACCTCCCGTTCATTACCATGCGTGACGGCCAACCTGAACACATGGACATGACCTTGAGTCGTGCTAAATTCGAGGATCTGATTTCAAAACTCATCGAGGCCACAATGGGTCCAACCCGACAAGCCATGAAAGACGCTGGCATCAAGAAGGGGGACGTCGACAAAGTCATCCTTGTTGGCGGGTCAACTCGTGTTCCAGCCGTTCAGGAAGCTGTTGAGAAAGAAGCAGGAAAAGCTCCCTACAAAGGAATCAATCCTGACGAAGCAGTTGCTATGGGCGCGGCACTCCAGGCAGGAATCATCTCGGGTGATGAAGGCGTTTCCGACATTCTTCTGCTCGACGTCACCCCGTTGACACTGGGCATAGAGACCCTTGGCGGTGTGATGACCTCGATGATTGAGCGCAACACGACCATCCCTGCTCGACGCTCTGAGATTTATTCCACAGCATCGGATAACCAACCAGCCGTGACCATCCACGTGCTGCAAGGGGAGCGCAACTTCGCAAAAGACAACGTGACGCTTGGTGAATTTACTCTGATGGGTATTCCAGCAGCTCCACGCGGCACACCACAAATCGAAGTGACCTTTGACATCGATGCGAATGGAATTGTCAACGTGAGCGCAAAGGACATGGGCACAGGAAAGGAACAATCGGTGAAGATTGAGGCACAAACCTCCCTCTCTGAGGATGAAATTCAGTCAAAGATTGCAGAAGCTGAGAAGTTCGCAGAAGAAGATCAACTCCGTAAGGCCAAGGTCGAACTGCGAAACATGGCAGACCAAGTGGTCTACCAAACCCGACGAACACTCGATGAATCTGCAGACAAACTCGATGATTCAGAAACCGACCCGGTCAAGGCCCATCTTGACGAACTGGAAAAGATGGTTCAAGACGAAGACGGTAAGCCGTTGGACATCGATGACATCGATGACGCAGCAATTCAAGCCAAGGTCAAGGAAGTCGAGGAAGCCATGCACGGTGTTTCCGCAAAACTCTACGAAGCTGCAGCAGCAGAAATGGCAGAACAGGACGGATCTGGCGAGGATGGCGACATCAACGTTGGTGGCGATGACGTTGTCGATGCCGACTTCGAAGTTGTCGAAGACGACGAAGATTGAGCAGTCAACGATCTTGACCACGTCAAGAGTTGACCTTATGGCGAGAAGTCGAGTGGGTGTGCTATGAGCGATGTTCCAATCCTGAAAGACACCGACCGGTCAACCGGTCGTGGTGCGCTTCAGAAGAACATTCAAGCAGCACTGGCATTGGCTGGAGCAGTCCGCTCAACACTTGGTCCTCGTGGCCTCGATAAACTTCTGATCGATGATGACGGCAGGACCATGGTCACCAATGACGGGGTGACCGTTCTTGAATCAGCAAAGGTCGAACACCCTGTGGCTCGAATGATCATCAACGCATCTTCGGTCCAAGACAAAATTGCCAGAGACGGTACAACCTCAACGGTTCTGCTCAGTGCAGAAATGTTGCAGAATGCTTGGCATCTTGTGACTCAAGGCGTTCATCCTGCAATCATCGCACGAGGTTTTCGTATGGCTGAGGAACATGCAAGGTCGGAACTGAGCGAACTTTCCTTCCCTTCTGATCGTTCTCACCAACTATTGGCGACAAAGACCTGTTTGACAGGAAAAGGACATGAGAGCATGCAGACATTGCTCGCCCAACTTGCTTTGGATGCTGCAGAAGCCATCTTGATGCAGACCCCACGAGGGCCGCATGCAGACCCAACCCGAGTCAAAATATTGCCGCAGTCTGGAGGCACCATCGGTGATAGCAAGCTTGTCACAGGTTTGGTGTTGGCAAAAAATCGAATTCATAATGACATGCCGCGTCACATCAAAGGTGGCAAGATTTTGCTCATTGATGGGGGCATTGAACGAAGGGCGATGATGGGAAGTGTCAAACTCAATGTGACTTCAACAGGGGTCCTTGATGCCTTCCGAAGCAAAGAAACGGAATTGCTTGAAGAGCAAGTGGACCATCTCAAATCTCTTGGCGTCGACTTGTTGGCGTGCAAAGAAGGCATTGACGATGACGTTCGTATGATGCTGACAAAAGCGGGGATTAAGGCCTTCAGACGAGTTGCACGCTCTGACCTTGATCTGCTTGCTCGTGGTTGCGGGGCGACGTTAGTTCATGATGTCAAGCGAGCCTCTTCTTCAGATCTTGGTGCGTTTATATCAAGCAAGAATGAAACCTGGGGGAGCACCGTTCATTGGATTCTTGAAACCGAAGAGGGTGGAGCGACTTTCATCGCTCGAGGTAGCACTGAAGCAGTTCTCGGCGAAGTTGAACGATGTTTTGCCGATGCCCTGGGTGTTGCATGCCAACTCGTCGAAGATGCTCGCCTTGTGGTGGGTGGTGGAGCGACTCAGGTGGCACTTGCTCGACGGCTACGTCGCTATGCGGAATCTATACCAGGTCGCGAACAGCTGGGTGTTGAAGCCTTTGCAGATGCCCTAGAAGTGATTCCAAGGGTCTTAGCAGAAAACGCTGGCCTGGATCCAATTGATACACTTCTCAACCTCGTAGCAGCGCAATCCAATGCTTCAGAATCGACTTCTGATCAGATTGGTCTCGATGTCATAGCCCGTCAACCTCGAAATATGTTTGAACAAGGTGTCATCGAACCCCTGCTCATCATCGATCAGGGCATCACAGGAGCCACTGAAGCCGCAATTTCTGTTCTAAGAATCGACGATGTGCTGTGGGCAAAGCAGGACCCTGTGATGGCGGATGTTCCTGAAATGGAATAACCTTTGAAATCGCAATATTGTTTTTTTTCATAACATGGTCATTCAAATAGGGGTTAAGAAGACCTTTTGCTGATGGGAACAGAGAGTCAAGCCTGTGTAGGTATCGACGATATCGCAATTCACTTTCCTCGTTTGTACATGGACATGAGGGATTTTGCTGAGTTGCGAGGTGCTGATTTTGGCAAATTAAACAAAGGACTTGGCCTTGAAGCCATGGCCATTCCAGACGTCCACGAAGACACTGCAACAATGGGCGCTATGGCGGTCATGCAGATTATCGATCGAAACGGCTTGGATCCAAACACCATCGGCCGAATGTACCTTGGAACAGAATCTGCTCTCGACGGCGCTAAACCTACTGCAACATACATTGTCGACATGCTCACTCAACGGTACGAGGAACGCTACGGCTCAGCATGCTTCAGGAATTGCGACGTCGTCGATATGACCTTCGCTTGTATTGGCGCTGTTGACGCACTTCACACGACATTGGACTGGGTTGCTCGTTCAACAGAACATGATGAAAGAGTAGGAATTGTGATTTTCTCGGACAACGCAAAGTACGCATTAGAATCCTCTGGTGAATACACGCAAGGTGCGGGCGGCGGGGCGCTGTTGATTCGCAGAAACCCACGCCTCCTCGAAATCCCAGATTGCATTGGTGTCTCAACAACTCCAGTTCATGACTTCTTCAAACCACGTCGTGAAGTCACCCTCCGTTCGGTCATTTCCAATGTCTTACAATTGGCACAAGAAACCGGTCAGACGGTCAAGAAAGGACTCGTTGACCGCATGATTCGCCATCTTCCCGAGTCGACTGTGAGAAAGTTAGGTATCTTTTCACACGGTGAAACCAGTGTAAGTGTTCACAGGGACGATCCGATTTTCGATGGCCAATTTTCGAACCGATGTTACCAATCTGCAGTCCGTCAAGCCTTCCACAATTTTGCTGAGAAAGCTGAGCGTCAAGGTCGTTATATCCATGGCGAAGATGAGCGTATGACTGAGCAATGGTCACGCATCATCATGCATTTGCCCTATGCATTCCAGGCAAAGCGTATGTTCCCAGATATCTTCCGCCACGATCGAGAAGAAACTGAAATGTGGGATGCAGTGGCTGAACAAATCGGTCCAATGCCTGCCTTCCACGATTCTGATGATCCACAAATCATTGAGATTTGGGAGAAAGCTATGGACGGCTATCGAAGAGCCATCTCGAAAACCCCTGAGTACATTGAATTCCATCAGAGTAGAATCGAAAAAGGTCAGCGTGCAAGCAGTCTCATCGGCAACCAATACACTGGCTCTATTTTCCTAGCACTGATGTCGACCTTTGAATCTGATCTGGAAGAAAACTGCAACCTTGACAACACCTTGTTTGGCCTCTGTGGCTATGGCTCTGGTGCGAAGGCCAAGGTGTTTGAGGGCAAGGTCAGTCCGCGCTGGAGAGAAGTTGTCTCCCGCTGGCATCTCTTCGAACGACTTGCAGGTCGTATGGCTATCGATCACGTGACGTACGAGAACCTCCACAAGGGCCTCCAAGACGAAAGTGTTGTCACGCCGCAGGGTGAATTCGCTCTGGTTGAAATTGGAGACGAAGGCGTTGACGAGGGTGCTCGACGCTACCGTTGGATTGGCGCTTAGCCTCAGAAGTCAAGCACGACTTTTCCGCATTCACCCTGGATGGCGAGTTCAACAGCCTCAGGGAATTCATCAATGCTCATTCGGTGCGTAAGCACCCGTTCAACATCGATAGCTCCGCGTTCAAGCAACTCATGCATGGTGTCCCATGTCGACCACATCTTTCGTCCGTTGATACCTTTGAGGTGAAGGTATCTGAACACAACATCGTTCATTGGGACCTCCGGTGTTGAATTTCCGTACACTGAAAGAACATTGACATAGCCACCCATACGAGTGCTGTGAATTGTGTTCGCCAGTGCTTGTGGGGAACCTGAGAATTCACAAGAATTGTCGACACCACGACCTTCTGTGGCATCGAGGATTTCTTGCACCACATCGTGATCTTTGCCTAAGACAAGGTCTGCTCCCAATTGAACGGCCATATCCATCCGGTAAGCGTTGTCCCAATCGACGGCGATGACCATTTTTGCGCCCATTGCCTTTGCTGCATTCACGGCAAATAAGCCAATTGGGCCAAGGCCATGGATGGCGACAGTCGCCCCTTCGACAGGGCCTCCGGTGAGGGTGTGTATGGCGTTTCCGAGGGGATCTTGAATTGATGCGTGACCCGGATCAAGGCCAGAGGGTATGGTTCGAGCATTGACGGCAGGGGCGACAAAATATGGTCCGAACGCTCCGTTAATATGGACGCCAAAAATCGAGCCATTTTCACAAATGTGAGCGTTTCCCTCATCGCACCTCGGGCATGCCCAGCAGGCAAAATGACACTCGATGGCAACAAAATCACCGATTGCTGGTTTGCTCACATCTTCTCCAACAGCAACAACCTTGCCGCATGTTTCGTGTCCGGTGATGGTACCAAGTGGTACGTTTTCTCGGCTCCATTGGTCCCATTTCCAGATATGAATATCGGTGCCACAAACAGAAGTCGAGTGGGTTTTGATCAACACCTCTCCGGGCCCCGGTATTGGGACAGAATGTTCCTCTTTGGTGAAACCTCCCTGCTCGTCGAGGGTTTTGGTCCACGCCATCATGGTCTTCGGAATGGTCTCCATGGTCTCCCTCTTCCCGATGTTCAGCGAACCTACCTATTCATTCTTCGCTCAATACGGAACGGAGGAATCACTCGAAGGTTGAGGTATGTTGATGTAGTAGGCGCGACGGCCTAAAAGCCCGTTGATGTGCATGAAGTACGTTGTAGTTAGCGGGGGCGTCCTGTCCGGATTGGGCAAAGGAGTAACTGCAAGCAGCATCGGCGTTTTACTCAAAAGCGCTGGCCTGAGGGTCACTTCAATCAAAATTGATCCCTATCTCAACAGTGATGCTGGAACAATGTCGCCGTTCGAACATGGCGAAGTTTTCGTTTTGGATGATGGTGGCGAAGTTGATTTGGACCTTGGCAACTATGAGCGTTTCCTCGACATCAATCTCAGAAAAAACAACAACCTCACCACGGGAAAAATCTACTCAAAAGTCATTGAGGCTGAACGCCGTGGGGACTACCTTGGCAAAACAGTGCAAGTGATTCCTCATGTCACCGATGCCGTGCAAGAGTGGATTGAAGATGTGGCACACCAACCTGCAGATGGCAGTGATGAGATCCCTGATGCCTGCATTATCGAACTTGGTGGGACGGTTGGCGACATTGAATCTTCGCCTTACATTGAGGCACTCCGGCAATTCCAATTTCGAGTTGGACGAGAGAACGTGACCTTCGTCCACGTATCATTGGTACCGGTGATGGGTCCTGTAGGTGAACAAAAAACCAAACCAACACAACATACGGTCAAGGAACTTCGCGGGCTTGGTATTACCCCAGACATTCTCGTGTGCCGTTCCACTGCACCACTCACAGTCGAAACCCGAGAGAAACTCGCAGCTTTCTGCCATGTTTCTCCACAAGCAGTCATGTCCACCCATGATGTTCCAAACATCTACCACGTCCCACTTATGCTCCAAGAACAAGGTCTCTGCGATATTCTCGGCGTTGATTGCCACGCCACAGATTTACTCAAAAATTGGAAAACGATGGCCTACCACCTCGATACCTTGACTGAGGCTGTGCACATTGCTATGGTTGGAAAGTACACTGACCTTTCAGATGCCTACCTCTCAGTCATCAAGAGTCTACAGCACGCAGCCATGGCGGTGGATCGTAAGCTCATCATCGATTGGATTGAAGCAAGCCATCTTGAATCTGACTGGAAGAATGCAGAAGAGCAAGCATCGGCTTGGTCCATGCTCAAGAAGGCAAATGGCGTGCTTGTTCCCGGCGGCTTTGGTGATCGAGGCGTTGAAGGTAAAATCGCAGCAGCACACTACGCCCGTACCACTCAAACACCTTACCTCGGAATCTGCCTTGGTCTTCAGGTGGCAACGATTGAATTCTGTCGAAATGTGTTAGGGCTTGAGGGAGCGAACTCGACTGAGTTTGATGAAAACCCACCAACAGCGGCGGTCATTTTCATGCCAGAAATTTCGAAAACACATCTTGGCGGCACCATGCGCTTGGGAACCAGACCAACACTTTGGCAGGTTGATGAATGTAAGATTCGAACCTTGTACGGCGAAGGCGATGCAGTCGATGAACGTCATCGACATCGCTACGAGGTTAATCCTGATCTGATTGAACGCATCGAAGCGGAAGGCTTGGTCTTTGTCGGTAAGGATGAAACTGGTCAGCGGTGTGAAATCTTTGAACTCAATGACCATCCATACTATGTTGGTGTTCAATACCATCCCGAGTTCAAGAGTCGCCCAGGTCGGCCAAGCCCACCATTCTTGGGATTGCTCAAGGCTTCAACAGGGCAGCTCTGAGCAAACCGTAG
>CAXHEV010000018.1:0-37806 GCA_964015875.1 uncultured Candidatus Poseidoniales archaeon | reverse complement strand
CCCAAACCGATTACATCGTATGGGCGAACACGACCGGTGGTCCGGCCAACTTTACCATCACCATTACCATCAACGAACCTGGAGTCATCCTTGAGTACAATCCAGAAAATGTAATCGTCACAATTGGTGACCCAATGACTGCGTTGACCCCAATTGTCAGCAACGGGAGCGTTGAGATATGGAGCATTTATCCAGAACTTGATAATGGATTGAACTTTGCAAACGGAATCATCTCAGGAACGCCAACAAGCATTCAATCAAAACAAACCTACAAGATTTGGGCTAACAACACAGGCGGGAATACATATCACGATGTCAACATCACAATCCTTGACATCGTTCCTGAAATTTCCTACAGTCTCGTAAGCATTGACCTTACTAATGATACGACAAGCAGTGAGTTGCCTCTTACCCCGAGTAACCTCGGCGGTCCAGTGGTGTCATGGTCGATTGCGCCAGACCTCAGCCTTGGCTTGTCGTTTGACCCTGCAACCGGCGTCATCAGTGGAACACCCACTGAAGTCACAGCACTTCGAGTCTACACCGTTACTGCAACCAATACAGGTGGAACGAGCACGACAGAGATTGAAATCACCGTTCTTGACCAAGTTCCAATGATTGCATACGTGCCTTCGGATGAAGTTCTGCTCTTGAACGAGAGTGTCCTGAACATGGTACCTGAATCCACGGGTGGAGCAATCACGGGCTGGTCAATCACACCAGAGCCATCTGCTGGTTTGTTCTTTGACGCATCGACCGGTGTTTTCAGCGGTACGCCTACGGAGACAATGATTCGAACCCTGTACGAGATTACAGCAACAAACGATGTGGGAAGCATGACCGTTTCCGTTAACATCACCGTTGAAGATTTGAATTACAACCTCTCGCTTGGTCCGATTTATTTGCTCATAAATGAGGAAATGTTGAGTTTAGAACCGACATCAACCCTCTCTGATGCTGTCTATGAAGTCAGTCCAGATCTGCCTGATGGTCTCTTCCTTGGAGAAAGCAATGGAACCATTTGGGGCACACCAACGGTTGGAATGCCTCTGAAAAATTTCACCATCTATGCCAACAGCAGTTTGTTCAATGATGTGCTTGAAATCCAAATCGGAGTCCTAGAAGATTCAGATTCGGATGGAATGCCGAACCAACTGCCGCTTGGTTACAATCCACTCGGCGGTCTTACCGGAGACTTGGACGATGACGGTGACGGCTTCAGTGATGCCGAGGAAAGCGACTGCGCTTCAGACGCATTGGATGCAGATTCAGTGCCAACCGACCTCGATGGCGATTCCATCTGCGACGCATTGGATGATGACGTCGACGGCGATGGCTTGTTGAATGATGTTGAAACAAACACCTCAACCTACGTGGATGAGAACGATACTGGAACCGACTCAATGAACGCTGACACCGACGGTGACGGCGTTTGCGATGGACCTCAAGTGCCAGCTAACGGCGGCTGCACCGCTGGACCAGATGTGTTCCCACTCGACCGTGCAGGCTCCGTTGACAGCGATGGTGACGGCATACCGGACACTTTGAACGGTGAATCCACCAGTTCACCACCTCTGGTCGAAGACCTCGATGACGACAACGACGCTTGGTCTGACGAGATGGAAGCAGCATGTGGAACGGACAGCGTCGATTCAAACAGTGTTCCTGGCGATGAAGACGCCGACGGAATTTGTGACAGCCTTGACACGAACCTCGATCTGCCCTTCACCCTCGTATACCCGACCAATACGCTGACTCTAACATTGGATGAAGAGATTTCAATCCTGCTTCCAAACCTCACCGGTTTGGGTGAAGTGTCTTCGTGGGAGATTGTAGGTGAATTGCCCGATGGATTGACCTTTGGCTGGAGTCCAGCAAGGGATGCTGCTCTTGACGGAAGTATACGTGGTACACCAACTGCAGTAATGCCTGCGACCGTCTTTACCATCTGGGCGAACAACTCTGCATACAGTCAATCGTTTGAACTCACAATCACTGTGGTGGAAAACCTTGCAGATGTCGACGATGAGGATGATGATATCACAAATTGGGATTATCTCTGCTGCTTCCCGTTGATACTCTTGGTGCTCTTTTGCTTGTTCATGCTGATCTTCCTAGGAGATAGGAAAGTCCTCATCGATGCCGAACCATCCAACACGCTGGTAAAGTCATGGTCTGGTATAGGTGTTGGTACCCAAGAAGACCCGTTGGTCTTGAAGGCGGTTGGTGGCGTTAAGCCTGGTTCATTGAGCAACAGTCTTGAGACAATCACATTCACCGGCTTGACCGTTGAAAGCATTGAATTGATCGACTTAAATCAAGAGAAGAATGGCCGCAAGTTCTCGATGTCCACCCCAAATGCCGACCAAGCAAGCACGCGTTTGCTTGCCATCGAAGAAGAGGAACACACGACTATTGCCATGCTGTTCAATGACGCCGAGGGTGAACCAACCCTTGAAGGCGGTGAGTACAATGCTCTGCTGAAAATCGGAAGCGACAGTGTTTACTTCTCTTGGACAGTCACCGTTTATGCACACACTGAGAAAGGCTCAAGCGCCAATGCACAATCAAAACAGGTGAATGCTCCTCAAACCACTGGAAAAGACAGCAAGAAGGGCTTTTCTATCAAAGAGAGGGTAGCGCTTGAACAAAAGGCTGCAGAAGATGCAAAAGCACAGGCTGAAGTGGAGGCAAAAGCGACAGAGGAAGCCAAGGCACAAGCTGAAGCAAACAGAAAGGCTGCAGTTGAACTCAAGGCACGAGTCGATGAAGAGGCGAAGTCTGTCCAAGCAGCAAGAGCAAAGGTCGATGCTGATGCCGAGAAAGTGGCTAAGAGGGCAGAAGAATTGGAGCGCATTGCCAAGCGGGCTGAAAGCATTGATTTCGCGACGCTTGGTGTGGCAAGCATAGGTGAAAGTGATGACCTCCAATCCATCAAAGGGGTTGGACCATTCATCGCTGAAAAGCTGAACGCACTTGGTATCTTTACCTTTCAACAAGTTGGAAACATGACGGCTGAAATCGAAGAACAGGTGAACATTGCAATCGAGTTCTTCCCCGGACGCATCAAGCGAGATGAATGGGCAAGGCAAGCCAAGGAAATGTACGAATCGAAAAAGAAATTTTGATTTGTCCAGCGCTTAGCGCACCTGGGACGTGCTCAGTCGAGTGGATCCGAGATGCCTTCCTCGCCAAGGGTCCACTTGAGCGTCTTGATAACACCGTCGAGGGCTTTGTGGTTTCGTGCGGCTTCTTTCATCCCTTCACGATCGCCATTCTTGCGACATTCTCTAAACCAATCCTTCCACTTTTTCCGCTTGACTTCTGCTCGTTCAAGCATTTGTTCAATCTCATCCCAAGTTCGATCATAAGACCGATGCGGGGTTGCGCTGGAGTCTGACATGAGGAACAATTTCCTCCGATAATCCGAGGTTTTTAATCTCAATGCCTACAAGAATCACACATCGCTAGGGATTCGGCCTTCAATGACTAAGCCGTTGGGTTCGATGATAACGTCGTCTCCAATCACTGCATGTCGAATCACTGCGCCTTGTCCCACCTTCACATTACGACCAAGGACTGAATGTTGAATCATCACATTCGAATCGATTTCACAACCAGACATGAGTAAGGAGTCGTCGATCTTCGCTCCATCATTGACGACCACTCCATTCGAAATCACTGAGCCTTCGATGTTGGCGTTGGAATCTGTGCCGGGGGCGAAATAACTCCCTGCGGAACTAAATCTTCCTTCGGGAACAGGAAACGGTAAGGTATCCTTGCCTTCGATCAGAGCATGTTGTGCACGAATCAATTCAAACGGATGGCCGACATCAAACCAAACGCCATCTATCGTTTTGGCATACATCGGCCAGCCCATTTCGAGGACCATAGGAAACAACTGTTTGCTAAAATCGAACTTCTCTCCCTCGGGAACCAAAGCAAGAACCTCGGGTTCAATGATGTACAACCCAGCATTAATGACATTGCTAAATGCCTCTTCAGCCGTTGGTTTTTCTTTGAATTGGCGTATGAATCCTTGACGCAAATCTCCATCCAACTCCCCGTGATGGTCTTCGGAAAGCCCGACAATACCGAACTCCGTTGGATCTTCAACTTCCCACAACGCCATGGTCACCTTAGCTGCGTTCGCTTTGTGTGCTTCCAGCAGTGCTTGAATGTCGAATGAGGCTACTGAATCACCAGAACCGACGATGAACGTCTCTGTGAGTTCATCAAGCAGTAAGCGAACGCTTCCTGCAGTCCCCATCGGAACCGCTTCCTGATTAATTCGAGCGTCAATCCGATCATCTGACCAGTTCGAGACATGGGCTGAGAGTTGCTCACCCTTGTATCCAGTTGTGACGACAAGGTTGTTGACGCCGGCGTCAACCATAGCGTCCTTGACGAAGTCAATGACGGGTCGGCCAAGCACCTCGACCATTGGTTTTGGACGGGTGAGCGTCAACGGTCGGAGACGGGAACCTTGCCCGCCTGCCATGATGACGCCGTGCAAAAAGCATCCCTCAGCGGCGTCGAGAAGCGTTCATGTCAATGCGTCGCATCGACTTCTTCTTGGAAGACTTTCCACCTTTCTTAACAACGCCTTGAGCGTCACCTTTACCGGTGCCACCAAACGTCACTGAACCTTGATTTTGAAGGCTAGAGAGAAGGGCGTCTGCCACGTCTTGTGATTCTGCGCCGGTTTTCATTTCCGACTTGACAGCTGCATTGTGATCGACCATCCATGACTTGCGTTCGTCGCGAGCCATGTTGAGTTTGTCGCGGATTTCGTTCACGTTGACCATCATTTCAGTAATCTTTTCATGAGTCTGATCAGACTTCTTTCGAAGTTCGACGAACTCGTTATGAAAACGATCGCCCTCTGCTTTGAGGAAATCACGGTGAGTAAATGCTTCATCAACGTCCTTGGACATTGCGTCTGCACGTCCAACCGCTTCAAGCATGGCTTGGTGTGATGCATCGGCTTCTGCCTTGAGCGTCTTGATGGCGGTGTCCATATCGCTCAAATCAACTGCAATCATCTCGAACTTGACCACTTCTGGCGCAAGTTCTTCGATGCGGCGCTTCATTTCCTTGATTTTCTTGATCATTTCTTTTTCTTTCTTCTGACCAACGGATGAAGTTTCAAAGGTCTTCTCAAGACTGGCAACTTCTTGCTTAAGTTGAGCGTATTCTGCAGTTGCAGATTTCTTATCGCCCTTTTCCTTTCGCTGACCCTTGGCTTGACCAATAATGTCACGAAGTTGTGTTTGGATTGCGTTGCGCTTTTCTTTATGCATTTTGATTTCCGCTCGAACGGCCTTCACTTCTGCTAGGACAAGGTCGACCTTCTCTCTGTGTTCCTTGTATTGACCTTGAATGGAGTTGCGCTTATCGGCCGCCGCCCGGGCTTGGTCACTGTAGGCGTTTCGGGTGTCACGCAACTTACGAACACGGGCCTCCATTGCTTGCAATTCGTCCCTGAGGTCCGAATCCGGGTTTGGTGTAGCATCGTCCTTCATTCCGCGCATGGTTTGTCCATAGCGTAGCCCATTTCAAGGCTACGGAAGGGCCTCGACCCAAAATTGGACTCAAATAGCATCGAAAATATCACGGATTTTTATGAACGCACCGAGTAAAATACCGAGACCGCCGAGAATGTTAGCGCTCAATGAACTCGACGTACGAACGCGTTCACGGTACTGGGAACGGACCCTTACGTTGATCTGTCGCCCAATGAGTAAGTCTCCGCTTTGTTCCTCAAGGCGCACTGAAACCGTGGCTTCTCCAAACCGTTCTGGAAGCAACGATTGCCAAGCCATCGTACCGTCACGCAAAAGCCCTGACATCAAACCAAGAACGTCGTCATCACCCTCTGCGGCGAGTGGAAGGGTTTTGTTCGACCACCAGCGTTGTTCTCCTGGTTCCAATTTGTAGGTCATGGCCAAGTCGTGAGGGCGGAAATCAGGTGATTGCACCCGAAGCACGATGGTCTTGGGTTCATCTGATAGATTGTGGATGAGGGTAAAGAGATTGGCTCGCTCGTGAACTACGTTTTCCATGTCCACCTCGAATACAATGTCTTGCGTGGTCGTATCTCGGCCTGCTCCAAGGTCTTCCTCAATCCGGCCAATCATTCTGAAGAATGCAGGGCAAGAGCGCTCGACGTGGTGAATAATGGAGAGCCATTCCTCCATAGTGAACACCGGATGGTCACGAACTAAGTCCATACCCTTCTCGTTGAGCACCTCAGAGAGTTCACTCTCCATGGTTTTGAAATCCAATCCCTTGGAATGTCTGTACAAGGTCATGAGGATTTTCTCTCGAGCGAATTGTGCATCAATCTTAGGCAAGATATGTGATTCGATTTCCTTCGAATAGACCTCATACTCAGAGCGCAGAAGAGGATCCATGTGGGTCTTCACCAAATCGCTGAACACCATTTCCAATGTAGAAGGATGGATTGGCGGGTTGTAAGCATCAAGCAAACCTGTGCGTTCGTCCATGTTGAACGGGCGAGAACGAGTTGACATGTGTTGGCCAAGGGATAGCAGTGTGAATGAGAACGAAAGCAAAAGCAAGATGCGCCCGTTGAGCGTCACGATGTTGACGTAGAAAATGCCCACAAGCAACAATGTCGAGAGCACAGCATAACAAAGCGAGAGCGTATGTTTGGTACGGACACTCGTCATGTGGTGAGCGAGTCCTTCGTAGCCGTGCAGGGACTGAACAGCACGATGTTCGTCGTTGAGTCGCTCAACTTCAGATTGGAAACTAGCAATCGAAAGATGAGTTCGATGTCGATGAATGATTTGAGTGATAATATAGCCAAACAGAATGACAAAAGTCAAGGAAGTCAATGCCATTGCGAACGAGAGGTTCAGGGTTGGTTCGATCTTTGACCACCAGTTTGGTGAGGTTTGGGCATAGGCCAGAGCTCCAAATGATGTCAGGAACGAGAATGCGGGTAAAAGAAGCAACAACCTGAGGCCTGAACCGACCAATTGCCGGTCTAAAGCGAACCAAAATCGTTCTGAGGTAAGAATAGACTCCTCAGTGGATTGTACCGAGACTTCCTCATCGACCATGGTCATTGCATAGAGGCTGCGTTCTAAAGCCTTACATCGATATTCCGTCTATGAGGGCCGAAACAGCAGTTGCGAAAGGAATTCCGTGTCAAGGTCAACCCGTGTACCATCGCCGAGTGCAAACCCATGGCTGTCCTTCGAAATGATTGCACCCGTAGTGAGGCCTATGGATTCGAGCATGGCTTTGCTAGCGGGAGACATCACCATGGCTTTGAGGACACCTGCATCGCCTACGTCCATCGAAGACATGGGGCGGATTTCACGGTGCTTTGACTCGATTCGTTCTAGAATGTCATCGGTTGGAGCAGGAATCTCACGGCCACTTGGATCCAAATCTGGACGACCCAATAACAGCGATAGTGCCACTTCAAGATCGTCATCAATCGCATGTTCTAGCCTGCATGCAGTCGCATGAGCATTGCCATCGAAAGGTAGGATATCCAGCAGCACCTCTGCCAATCTGTGCTTGCGCTTCATTTTCTTTCCGTGTACTAAACCACTCTCGGTAAGCCGAGCACCTTTGTATGGCGTGTAGTCAACGAGCCCCTTTGAGGCTAACCTCTGTATCATTTCTGTTGCGGAAGCAGGAGAGACCTTCAGTGAATCAGAGAGATCGCCTGTTCGAACAAGCGCCTCGGGATCTCGTTCATAGAATTCATACATTGTTTCGAGGTACTCGTCCTCGAATTCTTGAAAATGGCCACCACCCATACTTCACACCCTTTAATTACCTGTCAACCGTTAGCCTTGAAAACATGTTCGCACGCTGGACATCGAACTGAACCTGCATAATCGTTCGGCACCCGTAAGGATTGAGCGCATTCAGGACAAGAGACCTCAACCTTTTCATCCACGATTTCGACCTCCTCTTGCTCGACTTCCTCCGGTACATCTTCCTCTTCTTCTGCTGAAATACCCTCGACTTCAAAACTCGTAGAGCAATCTGGGCAGCGTACTGAACCCGTGTAGGATGCTGGGACCCTGAGTTGGCGCGCACACTCTGGGCAACCAATCTGAATCTTCACATCAGAAGCAGCCGATACGCCTGTTTTCTTTGGCTTTATTTTCGGTTTGGACTTAGATTTTGAAGAGGGTGAGAGGGCTTGATTTTGACGAATACGAACCACTGCAACAACTGCCCCAGCAAGAGCGATTCCACCGAAGACCCCTACCCACGGGAATTCAAAGGCATCTTCGACGACCGCCGCTTCTGTAGAAGTAAAGGAACCAATGGTGGTGAGTTGTTCACCGCCAACAGCCCACACCGCTTCTAATTTGACCCGAGTCCCCTCGGGCCAATCCAAGGTGAAGGACATGGTTGTTGATTCACCAGCTTCAAGGGCGTCGGTTGCCAGTGTAGCATAGAGCGTTCGATCTTCACCCAACAAGAGGATTTCACCAGCTACTCCACGGACATCGCCTGTGTTGGAAAGAGTGACTTGAACGGTGGCATCTTGACCTGCACTCGGGCGTGAGGGTGATGCTAGTTCACTCATCGCAATTCTATAGATAGGACGGTCAGAAGGTACTGACTTGCTATTGCTGGAAGGTCCAAATGCTTCAACCCAACCAATCGCATCGGCTCGAACCGAGACTCGATCAGCATCAACAAAGCCGAGAACAAGCGAGCCGCTGGTCACCCCAGGTGCAAGTATGACATCATAATCGAGGAGGTAGACATCCCCAGAATCGAAGTAGCCGATTCGGATTCGGACAGAACGGTCGACCCCTTCGTCAAGGCTCACAGACCACTCCATGCTCACACCCGTTTCGGCTTCCCAAGTCACATTATCAACGCTAGGAATGAGGGCCTGTTTAGGAGCAACCGGGACCGTGATGGAGCCGTTGAGACCTTCATCGATGCTTCCGTCTGGGGATACAAGACGCCAATTGATGATTTGATCACCATCAGCAAGCATTGGAACAATGACAAAAACTTCACCCGCAGCATCGATCGCAAGCGTCAACATAGAGCTGGTGTAGACGGATTGAGAGGTTGTGCACTCGAGCGCAACGGTGCCCTCGAGGTCACCGTGGTTTCGAACCAGCATGGAAAATCTGGCGCTGTCACCTACGTGCCATGGCCCATCGAGAACGCCTGGTGTGGAGGATCCTGCTGCCTCAAACATTGCAGATACAACATCGAAGTTCTGCATAAGTGGGAGGTTTGATGATGAAGACAGACGCATTCCACCCGCAGAGCATACCAACTCAGCAGGGCGCGCTTGTGTCGTGAAAATTACAGCAAAAGACTCACTAAGACTAATGTTCATACTTTGATTGAACACAGTGCTTTCACCAAACACACATGTGATGGTACCTTCAAACGAGCGCGTGCCATTGTTGAATACTGTGAGATTCCAATCAAGTACATCACCAGCATTGTAGACATCCGTGAGCAACGCTACGCTTGCGTCAAGCAAGGGCAAAGGTGGGGGTGAAATGATGAAATCAACGAGCCTTGATTCATCACTTGAATCGCCATCACCAGTTGCGTTCAACTCCACCAAGATCGAGGCTGCACCCTCATTCATGGTCACAGAGGAGTTGAAGGTCACAATCGTGCTTGACATGCCAAGGACACTCACGTCACTCATGTTGACCCATTCTTCAGAACTTCCAGAGACGAGGTGGGCAGAGAGGCTACCGTTCCAATCATAGTCACCATTGTTGATGAGCGGAACCTGAACGGCGACATAATCGCCGTCATTGACTGTCAAGTTGCCACTTGCTATACCGGTGCTGTCCACGCTGGTAAAGGTGAATTCACCGGGTCCACCAATCCCTATGTCGAGGGGAATCAAACGCTGAACCGTTCGGTTGAAGGCGGTGAGGTGGGTGCTGGAATTACCTCCAACATCACCGCTGAGGATGGTCTCAATGATTGAGTAACCATAGGGTAAAGAGTTGAATGAAACGCTGAAATTTTCGATACCATTGTCGGCTATTGTTCGGGTTGCATTTGTGCTTTCAAGCAGGACGCCACCGATGGTTTTGAGTGTGGAGTGCGCCGAAACTTCAGCACTTTGACCCGTCAGTTCTTCCACCTCGAAAGTGTAGCTGATGCTGCTCGAAGCGGTTTGCTCGGATTGGGACAGAGAAATGCTGGAAAGAACTATTGAAGCCTCGCCACCCAATGCAGCGACTTGTGGTGCGATGAGACTCAAGAAAAGGAGTGACATCAAGCCTGTTGCTGTCAGCATTCGCTTCGCTTTCGCCCCCCCCATAGAACCTGCTTGTCGAGGGGGTTCTTCACCTTCACGCCAAAAGGGGACACTACGCAGTGTTTATTCAAGGTTGGAAGGTGGGGGGACACTGTATGACCCCCGAAGAGTTGCTCGGTGTGACCCCCGCCTTGTTGGCGAAGTCCATTTTACACCGCCGCGAACGCCTTGCTGAGGTCATACCAGAGCAACTTGACGCCCGACAAGAAGAGCTCCAAGCCGCCGAACCATTGGCGCGTGCAGCAAAAGAAAAGCGAGATGGCGTCAATAGCAAAGTGGCCAACCTGAAAAAAGAGCGCTCAGATGCCCAAACCAAAGCCCGAGCGTTGTTCAAAAGAGCCGGCGAATTGAGGGACAAGTTGCAAGCATCTGGCGGAATCAAAGACCCCGATCCCAAATGGGCAAAGGAAAAACTCGATTCAAAATTACAACGACTTGAACAAGAGTTGGAAACCAACGCTGGAAATCACAAAACCGAACAAAAATACATTCAGGAGATGAAGAGCTTGATTCGTCAACATGACGAGTGGGTGGCTCAACGCACCTCAAGTCAGGAAGGACTTACTGAAATGGATGCATCGTTTAAAGAAGCAAAAGCGCTGCTCGACAAAGCCCAAAAAGCCCATGATGCCATCATCGAATTAGCTTCGGAAAATGAGTATTTCCACACCACATACGTCGAACATGAAGCACATCGACGACGCGCAGATGGCCGAACAAAGCGTTTGGCAGAAGCCCTTGACAGCAGCCAACGCGGGATAGAACACTGGCAAAAAATCATTGATGGAGGCTTCGATCGTCTTTTGGCTAACGCAACCACGGTAAAAGAAGGCGGCATATCAAGCTCAGTGCGTAATAGAAAGCCCGCCAAGACACCTCAAAAGAAAGGAAAAGGACGTCGCACATCCACTGCTAAACCTCAAGCGGAGGGTGAAGAAGAATGAGTGATGATTGTGAAATCACTGGCTTTTCACCAAAGCAAATCGCCCGATGGCCCCACGTCCACAAGCGACTATGTGGCACACTCGAACTGCCTTCAATCGACGCTGTAAGTGAAGAAGTCATCCTCAACATTGGAGAAGGCATTGAATCAATGCTCAAAACCGAAGGGCCTTCACAAAAGCAACTCAAAGCCCGTCATGGCTTATTCAAGCACCTTAAGCGCACCATTGAACATCGATTCAAGAACGCCGAATTGCAACAATTTGGCTCCTCTCAATCTGGCTTGACCTTACAAGCCGGGGACCTCGATCTTTGCCTGCAATTCAAGGGTGAAGTACCATCGAAAGCTCTTCGCCAAGTTAACCGATTGCTCAAACAACACGACATGGAAGACATCGTCATGTTGCCGCGAGCCAAGGTGCCAATCATCAAATTCAAGGATGAGCGAACAAAAATTCCCGTGGACATATCCATCAACAACACCTTGGCTTTGCACAACACAGAGTTACTCAAGCGCTACTCTGCATGCGATGATCGAATTCGAAGCATCATTTTGGCAGTCAAGCATTGGGCCCTACGAAGGGAAGTTTGTGATGCAGCATCAGGCACATTTTCCTCTTATGCTTGGACACTTTTGGCCGTTCAAGCGCTTCAACAGTCCCAACCACCTGTAGCCCCGGTTCTTCAGGCCGGCCAAGAACGAACCATGGTAGAAGTCGAAGGGACAACATATGACCTAACGATGAGTGATGTCGATGCCATCACCATGGAGCCAAAAAACAATCAGAGCCTTGGCGAACTGTTTACTGAATTCATCTTCCAATATGCCACCTCATGGCCATTCAACGACCATGTCATCTCTGTGCGGACCGGCAACCATCTCACACGTAAATCGAAGAAATGGAAGCATGCTACGCCTCGAGCTGAAAAGGCCATCCTGATGGATAGAAAAACTCGCCTTGGCCAACATTCCCTGCCAGTGGAAGACCCGTTTGATCTCCAACACGATCTTAGTCGAGTGCTGCGTCCTGCCGGTGCTCTTGACATTCAGGAAGAGTTCATTCGTGCCTGCATGGCCATGGGCGAAGGAAAGCGATGGGATTCAATTGTCGAAGCCAAAAATCCAGAGCGATTTGCTCCCGTTGAAGAATTCGATTTGTTCGAAGATTTACGAAAGAAATCGTCAGAAGAAGTGACTGGACTGCTGAACGAGAACGCAAGCGCAATCGAAGCACTCGATGAGCGAATGAATGCCCTAATTGAGGAACGCAAGCACAATGTGCGCATGTCCAGAGCGTTGCGTGGCACCATCGAAGACACAACCGATCTTCGAAATGAATTGCGGACCATCGTCAGAACCCTCCGCCCACGTTCAAAGCAAATGGATGAGTTGCAGAAGAACCGTGATGAAATCAACAAGCGCATTGGTTTGCCACTTTATCGAATCGAGGAGTTGCTCGTTGATGTCTATCAACAACTCACCGGTGAAATCGATTTGTTCCAAGTGCCCTCCTTGCGAAGAGAAGAGGACCAATTTGCTTGGTTCTTTGAGCTTCAAGCCATGCATGCAGAAGCGACAAAGGCGCAAGAAGCTCACCAAGCATTTATCGCCTTACTCAAGGAACAAAAAGAAGCGGTAAAGGCACTCAAGGCCAACGAAAAAGAACAACAAAAGCACAAAGCAGAATTGTTGGATTCAGAACCTATGCTCAAGGACATGGACCTCAACTTCAGTGACGCCATGCAATTCGACAAGAAAGCCCACAAATTGCTCAAAGTCATCGACCAACGAAGGACTGAACTACGTCGATTGCGAAGAGAGAAGGGGCGGTTGGACGCCTGGATTCGAATCACTTCAAACGCCTCTCGTGGCAACAAGCGCCATGGGAAAAAGGGCGGCGGAAAGAGGCAAAAGAAGTCCGGTTCTGCAGATTGGAAGCCTCGCAATAACGGTCCAAAGCCAGAGGATGTTCAACAGCGGGCTGCATCTGGTGGTACACTTTCACTCACTGATTTGGATGTTCTACTCAACAGCGGAGGATTCAGTTCGGTCGCTACCAAGCAGCCAACTGCGAAATCTTCGCGCCGACAAGAACGAAAGAAGAAGGTCAACTCAAGGAACCTCACAGCACACCGTGGTGAACGTTCCCAGTCCAAGAAAGGGCGCAAGGATTGATTCGAATGGGCAACATCCAATGGATTTTGGGTGTCGAACCTGCCACACTGCCAGTGGAATGGCGCGAGTGCATTAAGGCATTATTTCTCAACGAAACTGGAGAAGCCTACGCAGATGTGTCGATCTCCTCGCTACCGATTCCTGCTTGGGAAGGCAATATGCTTCTTGTTGACTTGGATATTTATCCCGCACCTGAAGCGTTCAAGGGCTTGATGTGGGCCCTTCCTTTTCTCGAGGAAGGCGTCCGTATCGCTGCCTTTGCTCTGCAGTCAGACTTACAGGGCCAGGGCTGGGGATCGCATGCATGGAATCATCTGGTCAAGGTGTGTCACGACCACAAAAAGAAGTTCATTCAATTGGAAGTAAAAGCGTCGAATAAAGGTGCCCAGAGATTCTATAGAACAAGAGGTCTTGAAGTAAGGAAGCACCTTGAGAATTACTACAAATCTGGATTGGGCTACATGATGAATGGCCCCGTACCTGCAAAGGAGCATTCCATTTGAGTGCCTACGAGGTCAAAGGTTAAGCGGCCCCTATGGCATCGGTCAGTTGTGGAACAGCGCGTGCTCGATGGACTGTTGGCCACCGACGGGGTCATCCAAGTGGCTCTTCTCGACCGAGATGGCCTCGCTACATTCACTGCTCCTCGCCATGACGACACCGTTGAAGGACTTGCATATGTGGTTGGGCCACTCGATGCATCTGGCAGCGATCGGATCACGGTTCAAGGCGAGAACGCTTGTGTCATGGCTGAGCGGCTCAAGGGAGAAAGGGTGGTTGTTCTCAAGTGTGAAACGGATGCCAATTTGGGCAAAATCCGCTCGGTATTTACTCAATCCATCGCCTCGCTTAACGCCTTATTTGTCTAAACTCAACGTTCAGAAAAGCCTCCGAGTAGAATGTTCTGTGGTGCATGCACGTCATCGCCCCCTCAACGCTTCGCAGTGAAGGGATTAAATGGGGGTGTAAGGTCGCCAAACCGGTGAGAAGATGGGAGTCTTCCACCGAACAGGTGCGATAAAGAATGTCTGAACTCAAAACTCAACTCGAAGAGCGACGCAAACTGGTCGATGGTAAAGCGACCAGCTACCGAACAACCCGTGACGAATGGAACGACAAATCGAAGTCATTCACGGGGACCCGCAACGAGTTGAATGCTGAAGTTCGAGAACTGATTGTGCAAGTGCGCGAACAACGCGAAATCCGTGAACAAATGAACGAAATTGTTCGTGAGAAAAAGTCCGCAAGGCAAGAAGCAAACACCTCCGTTCGGGCTGCAAAAGAAATGCTCGAAGCCGCCAAAGGTCCACAAGCTGCACCAACCCCTGTCGAACCCGGTCAGCGACGTGGACGACGCGAGAAACCACCAGAAACAATTCACACACTTCGCCGTGAACTCAATCGACTCGAAAATGAATTTGAGCGTGGCCGACACACTGGAAATAACGAGACAAAGGTCATGAAGCGCATGAAGGAAATTTCTGCGAAGATCAAGAAGATGAAGACCAGTGAAGAAGGCAACACCGAACTTAAAGAAGCCCGAGAATTACTTCGTGTTTCCATGGAAGCCCAAGAAGCAGCTCACGAAGAAGTCACTGCAGCCGCACAGGCCGCACAGGAAGCTCATGACCTCATGCTCCAATGGAACAAGGAAGTTGACCGTCAGCGTGACAAGGCTGAGGCCGCACACAGAGAACTCCGAAAGTCAAAGAAGGAAGCAGACAAGGCTCACCACCTCTACATTGTCTCTCTTCGCTGCCTCCATTCCATCCAAGACATGCTCCGTGCTATGCGTGGTGCAAGCGCAGGTGCTGGACAACGCCCATCTGCACGTGTTGAAGTCCAGGATTTGATGAGCAAGTTGATGTCTGGAGAGACCCTTTCCACAGACGAATTGATGCAACTCCAGCGATTTGACTGAACATCGCCCTGCGATGAGATGAAAGACCCCCCCGACCACAAGGAACATTACCGAGGGAGAGCCCATGCTATCCAAAGATGAAATTGCAGCCATCGTCGATGATTACGATCGAATGAAACTCCGCATTGGAATGACTGCATCTCACTCCGCACTCGACATTTGTGATGGTGCTATTGAGGAAGGGTTCCCGACAGTGGCCTATTGCAAGGAAGGCCGCCACAAGACCTATGCAAATTACTTCAAAGCCCACCGAAGCAGTTCGGGCCGTGTGACCAGGGGTATGGTCGACAAAGCCATTGTCATGCCTTCATTCAACGATGTGATGAAGCCCGAGATGCAAGCCGAAATGCGCAAGCGAAATGTGGTTTACATTCCGAACCGATCCTTCACCTCATACTCCTCGATACAAGATGTTGAGGATACATTCAAGGTGCCATTGTTTGGTTCAAGGAACATGCTTCGAATGGAAGAGCGGACCGAAGATCAAGATTACTACTGGATTCTTGACAAAGCAGGCCTCCCATACCCTGAAGCGATCGCAGACCCCCAAGACATTGACTGCCTGGTCATCGTGAAACTCCATCACGCACAGAAAAAATTGGAACGTGGATTTTTCACATGTGCATCTTATGAGGAATACCAAGAGAAATCGAAGACCTTGCTCGCAGAGGGCGTCATCGATGAAGCATCCCTTGCTGGTGCACGAATAGAGCGATACGTGATTGGGCCTGTCTTCAACCTCAACTTCTTCTACAGCCCGCTTGCAGAAGAGGGTGAAAAGTTGGAACTGCTTGGCGTAGATTGGCGATTTGAGTCTTCCCTTGATGGACACGTTCGATTGCCAGCACCTCAGCAAATGACCATGCCCGCTCACCAGCAAATTCCAGAGATGACCGTAGTTGGCCACAACACAGCCACGATCCGAGAATCGTTGCTTGAGAAGGCCTTCGAACTTGGCGAGAAGTTCATCACCGCCAGCAAAGAGCATTACGACCCGGGAATCATCGGTCCTTTTTGTTTGCAAACGTGCATTGACAAAGATATGAATTACTACATTTACGATGTTGCCCCACGTTTGGGTGGAGGAACAAACGTCCACGTGAGCGTTGGACATCCATACGGAAACGCAACGTGGCGAAAGCCAATGTCAAGCGGACGACGCATTGCCATGGAACTTCGAATGGCTGCTGAGCAAGATCGTTTGCTCGAAGTGCTTACATGATGTGGTCAAGCACAAATGTCTGCACTGAAAATCAAGACCTTGCCTCAAGGTTGTATGCAGGATCGAACGTCAACGTATGCACCTACAACCAGCTTGGGCAACTGAATTCCAAAACCGTGTTCGGACTAAAACTCAGCCTTGGAAAGCTGGGTAATATTGTTGGGTGTAGCCAAGGGCGTCCGCTGCTGGATAACCTTGTGCGAGCAAGCCTTCGTAGTAGGTTCGAGCTGGATCTGGTGCCACAGGTTGCGGTTGAGCAACTGGTGTTGCAGCTGCAACCGCAGGGGCTGTGTAGGCCGCTGTTGGTTGTTGAACTACGGGTTGTGCGGTAAAGTCGGGCACAGCCACGGCTGCTGGTTGTGCGCTGAAATCCGGCATAGCAACGGCCGCTGGTTGAGCACCCATTGGAGGCATCGAAGGCATCCCGTCTGGTGCCTGATATGCCTTTTGTCCCCCGTCTTCATTGCGGCCACGCATAAAGAACGCACCGCCAACAAGCGCAGCGATCAAGACCAAGCCACCAAGGCCGTAGACAAGTGTGGAACCACTCGAGAGGCCATCGGTCGATGGTTCAATTTCTTTAATCCAGCGTGTTGGGTCGTCGACATAAGCGTCTGCTCCGTCTTCAATGGTCCAATCGACGCTTGGATTAGAATAGCCATCCCCGTCCTTGTCGTAGCATCCAATTCGGTCTTGGGTTGAATTGCCACCGCCATTGCTGCATGCGTCTGCACCATCGGCCACGGTCCACTCTGCGTCAGGATCTGAATAGCCATCACCATCGGTGTCCAAGCATCCAAGTCGATCAATGGTTGAGGTGTCTCGAACGGTAGGACAGTCATCAGGTGTTACCCCTGTAGGATTGTCGCCATAGCCATCAAGGTCTTGGTCGGACCACTGGGTTGGTTCATTCGGGAATGCGTCGCCACCCTGGCTTGGCATCCAGTTGATGTCCGGATCAGAGCGAAGGTCACCATCGGTGTCTAAGCAACCATAGCGGTCAATGGTCGAAGTCCCAGCTTGTTCAGGACAAGCGTCGGGTTCGACACCTGATTGATTGTCACCAAAACCATCGCCATCAGTATCCTCATGCTGAGTTGGTTCCTGAGGGAAGGCGTCCATTACGTCGTACCATCCGTCACCATCTGCATCAGGACAGCCGACCATACCGGCTTGGAATGAAGTGCCTGCCTGAGTCGGGCAAGCATCTTGCCCTTCGGCTTGTGCGTTGAATTCTCCAGGCCAGTTCGTGTTGCGGTCAGTCCACGTATCGTTGGCCCAGTTGTCACCAAAGCCATCTTCATCATAATCAGACCACTGGTAAGGGTCATTGGAAAAAGCATCAGCGCCGTCTTCGGTGGACCAGAATCCATCGGGATCGGAATAGCCATCTTCATCTGCATCAAAGCAACCCAATCGGTCTGTCATCGATGTTCCAGCTTGGTTCGGGCAATCATCTGGAGTGGTGCCTGCAATATTATCGCCATAGCCATCACCATCTGCATCTGCCCATTGAGTGGGGTCGTCATCAAAGGCATCATCAACATCTGCCCATCCATCCGAATCAGCGTCTGGACAAGCGTTCTTTCCACCGAGTGTTGAATCTCCTGCTTGGTTCGGACAGTCGTCGAATGAGTCTGCCCAACTGTCACCATCGGAGTCAAGGCAACCTTGGGTTCCATTCAGGGAAGTCCCGTAAAGTGTCGGGCAGTCATCGCCAACGTCTTCGAAACCGTCTGCATCGTCATCGGTATCTTCGTCGCTGTCGCGGCAACCATCGCCATCGATATCGTTTGATGAATCAGAGACCCATGTTGGCCGTGGAGGGGCATACGAGGTGTATGGGCAATTGTCGTTGCCGTCGTTAACTCCATCGTTGTCATCATCGTTATCTTCAGCATCATCTTTGCAACCGTCGTTGTCCCAATCTGTCGAGGCTGGTGGATTTGAGGTGTCTTGGCTGCTGGTCCAATTAAACTGGCCACCACGAGGGCATAAATCTGGGAAATTGTCCGTCAAGCCGTCGTTATCGTCATCAGAGTCGCACGCATCCCCTTGTGCATCGCCGTCAGTATTCGCTTGCGTCGGGTTCGAATCGTTTGGACAATTGTCTGCAAAATCGGGAACGCCATCGAAATCGGCGTCCTTCTTTGAATTTGGATCAATTGACCAAATCATAGCGTCCCAGTTATTGCCTGTGGAGGTAAGTGAAAGTGACCCTTTGCTCATCGATCCTGCACCGAGGCCTCCACCCATTGTCACAATGTCGCTTTCGTTAATGGCCAACGAATAACCGACCTCATATGCCGTGCCGGAGGTAGCTTCCATCCATTCCCATGAGCCACTCGCGGAAAGAGCACCGATGACGCCA
Organism: uncultured Candidatus Poseidoniales archaeon; assembly: GCA_964015875.1. Taxonomy (GTDB): domain Archaea; phylum Thermoplasmatota; class Poseidoniia; order Poseidoniales; family Poseidoniaceae; genus MGIIa-L1. The sequence goes on along the minus strand of CAXHEV010000018.1, from coordinate 18,859 downwards.
TCAAAATTACCGCCAATCACTGCTGAATAGGACCCTCCAGTGTACGTATTGCCTATGGAAGTGACAATGAACACTTCATCCACTGAGTTGATTGCGATTTCATCCACCGAATCGGTATCGCTTGTTCCAGCTGTTGCAGCCCAACTCGTTCCTGACAGCGTATTGAATGGATTCTTCAACACAAAGGAGTCGTGAGCGCCCTGAGATGCTGTGATCGACCAAGAACCAGAAGGACCTGAACCTTGGAGCGTTCCATCAAAGAGGCCCCCGAGGTAAATGTCGTCATTCATCGATATTTCCATGGTACCTACTTGTGTATCCATGCCTGGAGTCCCGAGTCCTGAGAGGGTTTTGACAATACCAGATGAATCATAATTGAGGAAGAAGGTGTCACTGTTTCCTGCTGGAATGTAGGAGTTAGTGCCAAAGATGAGGTTACCAAAAGTCACCCCTGATACGAAAATGTCGCCCATCGAATCAACTTCGACACCTGAAACGATTTGGTTTCCAACACCGCCACCTGAAGTGGCCCACTTGAGAATTCCTTGGACACCATCGATTTTAGCGAGGTAAACTTCCGTGTCTGTGACGTTGAACATCGTGCCACCGAAGTCGGTTTCACCTTGGTGAGTTCCTGCAACAATGACATCGCCGTTTTGGTCGATCGTGAGAGCTGAAGGTTCGCTGAATTCACCTGAATTGTTAACTGTGGTCTGGAATGTGTGAGCCCAAAGCCACTGACCACTTGGATCGGCCATAGCAACAAAAGTATCAGCAGATCCACTTGCAATGGTAATCGATCCAAACTCAATGATCCCGGTGTAGGTTCCAGTTACTGCTACTTCGCCCCCCATACCAACAGCAAGGTCGCTAAAGATGGAGATGCCTCCATTGCCAATCGGGTTGTGATTGGCTCCCAATAGGTACTGGTATTGCCCTGAACTATCGACAGCACCGATGTAGAATTCACTGCTGTATGGGCTGGTTGGACTGAGTGTTTGCGAGCCAAAGGTGAGGGTTTGTGCGTTGCTGGTGTTCCAACTACCACCAAACGCGTAAAAGCCCGGAGTGTACTCCAATGCTTCAACGAACTCTGCACCAGCAGCTGTGCCTCCGCCAACAAGCATCGGGTTGGATGTGCTGGCGCCAGATTGTATTCGCTGAACTGGATTCAATTCAGTCAATTCTGTTCCCTCGCTTGGAGCAGTTTGAGATGTCGGGCTGGTGATTGGTGCTAGAAACGAAATCAGCATCAAGGCGATGATTGAAGTCGCAGCGGTACGGAGCATGACGGTTGCCATGCTCTTCCCTTGAGCCTCAAGGCCATGAAGGCTTCCATTCTGTGAGCAAGTGATGGTCAGCGCCTAGAAGGCGATGATGTTCACTCGATGTTGGTTTCAAGTGTGAGCAAATCGCTGTCACCTGCATCAATGATGCTGATGGTTGAAACTGCGAATGGCTTACCACAGGCAATACCGAGTTCACGGTTGACCATTGATGCACGGAATTTGGTCACTTCTGGGTGACGTGCGTGCAGGTCGTCTGTGTACTCGAGTGGACAGTTAGCAGCTAGAATGATCAGTTTTGCTTCGCCACGAGCGCAAGCGTCGAGCGCTTGGCGTTGGCCAAATCGTAGGTTTCCAGTTGCAATTGCGTTTTTCAGTTGTCGGCTTAGATCCATATATTATTCCTCCATACTCCACTTTGTTTCTCATGGTTGGACAATCACTCAGGGATGTAATACAGTTCTACACTACCGGTACCCAAGGAAATTGGTTGTCCGACAATGATGTTCTCTGCAACACCTGTAAGGTAATCTCGTTCTCCGATAATACCTGCCTTGAGCAAGTGGTTCACGGTGACTTCGAACGCAGCACGGGCCAAGATACTGTGCTTCGTACCTGAAACACCGTGTCGGCCAATCGCACGGACTTCGCCTTCGGAAGTCATGACGTCGGCGACCATCAACAGGTGACGCACATCGACTTCGAGTCGGGCGCCGTCAAGTGTGGCTTGAAGTTCGTTAATGATGGCCTGTCGAGCGGCCTCGATACCAAGGAAATCATAGATTTCGATGATGTTGTTTGTGTAGGTTCGAGTTCGGTCGATGGTTTCGATTTCGCTGACTCGGGTAAGGTTAGATCCAATGGTCGAGAGGTAGTATTCACCAGTCTTGTCGTCAAGTTGGACGTTCGCTCGCTCGATGTTCGGGATGCCTTTGAGTCGCATGTCACGAATCTTTTCTTCGAGTTGCAAAAGCATGGTGTATGATGGTGGATTCTCTGCTAGTTCAGCAAGGTCTTCTTCGGAGTGAACGCCTGGAATCAGGGTAAGCGTACCCGGATTCTTGTCCTTATCGGGTTGAACCAATAGGCGTGTTGCACGCTCGAGTTTATCTTTGACTTCCAATCCAGTCATGTTCTTTTGCTTGAGGTTGCCCTTGTTGAGTTTGAGAACCAATCGGCGTTGTGCGACGTCGGTTTCAAGTGTTGCAATGTTGACAGTGGTGGTCACTTCGATTGCAGCTGCTAGCTTCTGAGCTTCTTTTGCGTCGTTCTTCTTGTCTTCGGTCAAGCAGATCGTCATGGTTGGTGTGTTTGGGACCTTCCGTGCGTCGACAATTTCGATAATACGAGGCAAACCTTGGGTGACGTTGACCGTAGCAACACCCGCATAGTGGAACGTACGCATGGTCATCTGTGTGCCTGGTTCACCAATCGATTGTGCGGTGATAATTCCAGCAGCTTCGTAAGGATCGATGCTCGCCTTATCCAAAGCAATGACTGCTTCTTCGACAACTTTCTTTGCCTGAGGCTTGGTCAATTTCTTCTTTCCACGGGCGTGAATAGCCAAAGTAAGATCGTGGAAGATTCGATTGGTGAAGCGTGTGGAACCGTTGGTTTCAACCGCTGCTTCAAGAGACTTGAACACTGGGTCATCAGCCAACTCATCAACATAACTCGAAAGTTTTGCTTCAGAGTCGTACGTGTCCATGTCGGCGGTGGTCTTTGCACGGGACAAGCGGCCAGTACGTCGCTTGAGTCGCACTGAAGTGGTTGGTCCAGTGTTTTCACTGTTGGAGTCTCCACCTTTCTTGTTTGCAGAATCGATGGTGGCCTTGATGGTTGCAGCGGTTTCCGAGTCGGTTTCACACAATTGTGCGATCTCACCAGCGGCGAGGATCTTAACATCGTCCCACTTCTTGTCATCAGCAAGGGTGTGAGCGTAGTTTTCTGCGATGCCCAAATCCATGAGCTTCTTCTTGGTTGCACTCTTAACGACCATCAGTTCTCACCTCCGTCGACATCTCCATGTTCAAGATCGTCAGCGTCGATTCGAGCCATAGGTTCGTAAGAATCACGAACGTCGACGGTTGCGCCTTCTGTCCCTAGTGCTTCATCAACGATGACATCGATGTTGAACGGAGAACCATGCACACCACGGGACGGATCAATACCGTCTTCACCGTAGCTGAATTGGATGATTCGGTTTGCAGTGTTTCGAACGGACAACATCTCGTCATCAAAGACCTTCAAGTCGTCCATAGCGTTGATCAATCGACGTTGCATGTATCCGGACTTAGCAGTACGGACAGCGGTATCGACCAGAGATTCACGACCCGAAACGGAGAGCATAAAGAACTCCGTTGGCTCAAGACCACGCTTGAATGAACTGGAGATGAAACCACGGTCTGCTGCTGCACGTCCACCACGGCGGAAGTGAGGCAGGACACGTTCGTTGTATCCACGCTCAAGTCGCTTTCCACGAACCTTTGCTTGCCCAATGGAACCAGCCATCATGTTCAGGTTGTCCATTGAACCACGAGCACCGGAGATAGCCATGTTAACTGCAGCGTTGGTTGAACCTGACTGTGCAAGTTCATCCTTAGCAACGTCACCAGCTTCTTGCTTTCCTTGGTCAAGGATGACCATGATGTCTTCTTCAAGGGTTTCACGAGGTGTTCGACCCGGGCGAGATTCATAGCCACGGCCATCTTTTCCGAACTTGTCAAGCGCAGCTTGGACAGCCACACCTGCATCCACGTTCGCCTTGATGATCGCTTCAAGTGCTTCAGTGCTAAGATCTTCATCGTCAATACCAGTGGTAAATCCGAGCGATGTGCACGCTGCAATTGAGAGACGAGTGAATTCATCGAGGAACCGAGCACCTTCTTCAGGCCCGTTGGTTTGAACGATGGCGTCAAGCAGACGTCCGTCTTCAGCACCAATCGCACGCTTGTCGAGGGTTCCTTGCACCTTTCCGTCCTTGACAACAACTTCGTCGTTGGACCGGCTTCTAAACCGCAGGTGGATGTTGTCAGGGATGATCAGCGAGATGATGTCTTGGCCGCGGAAACATTCCTTTCCGTTGGCGTCCTTGACAATCTCTGGCAGTTCACCTTCCCAGTTGATGCTACCTAGCATTTCCAATCCGTGTCGACGACTGATGAGTGTACCAGGACGACTCAACAAGTAAGCACCGGAGATGTGGTCGTGAATACCACCGATCACCGCACCGCCGTAGCGAGGGGTGAGGATGTGTTCTTGAACACGCATCAAAATCTTAGCTTCGGCACGTGCTTCCTCAGATTGAATCACGTGGAGGTTCATTTCGTCACCATCGAAGTCAGCGTTGTACGGAGTACAAACAGCCAGGTTAAATCGGAAGGTGTGACCCTTCATGACACGAACTTCGTGGACCATCATGGACATGCGGTGTAGCGATGGTTGTCGGTTGAAGATAGCAACGTCTCCGTCGATTAGATGTCGCTCAACGAGCAAACCAGGCTTCGGGTTTCCATTTCGGTCAATGGTCGAAAGACGATCTTCGACGCGGGTCGCTTCGCCCCACTCATCAACAGGGCTGCCACAGTGAGGGCAGCTTACCTTGAGGTGTTCTGGAAGAGGTTCTGGGTGAGCCTTGTCGGCTTGGGCCAAATCCCACATCCATCGGTAGTGGAGTTTTGCACCCGGGTCGTCTTCTGGCAATCGATGACCATCAAGGTCTTCGCCACGAAGGTTGGCGAGTGTTGCGTTTTCGTCAACAATGTAGGAGGTCTCTGTTGTACCATCGGTTGCAATGGAGATTTGTGGCTTGATAATCAATCCCGGAAGGAAGTTTGGTGCAGGCAACACGGAATGAAGATCAAGACGTCCGGTGGTCTCATCGTTACACTCTGGGTTGTGACAGCGGAATCCAGCGTTGATCAATCGGCTTCGTTGATTGATACGGACACGTCGGCCGTCACCGCGGATGATGTAGTTCACACCAGGGTGAACATCAGGACCACGGAGAATCATTTGACGCATTTGCTCACGGTTTCGAGAGGTCACACGAATCGGTACGGTCAGTTCCTTGGCAATCTTGGTTGGTACACCAACTTCGTTCACTCCGAGGTATGGATCTGGGGAGATAACAGACCGGGCACAGAAGTTGACACGCTTACCGGACAAGTTGCTTCGGAATCGTCCTTCCTTACCTTTCAATCGCTGAGTGAGCGTCTTCAGTGTTCGGCCAGAGCGGTGACGTGCTGGTGGAATTCCAGACGTTTGGTTGTCGAAGTAGGTCGTAACGTGGTACTGCAGCAATTCCCACAGGTCCTCTACAATCAATTGTGGAGCACCGGAGTCGCGATTTTCTCGCAATCGTTGATTGATTCGAAGTACGTCGACGAGCTTGTGTGTCAAGTCGTCTTCTGATCGGTCACCGCTGTCGAGGGTAATCGAAGGGCGAACGGTGATTGGAGGCACAGGAAGCACCTTCAATACAATCCACTCTGGTCGGTTTTGCTTGTCCATACCGATGAAAATGAGTTGTTCTGAAGGAATGCCACTGAGCCATTCACGGACGTCACGTGGATTGAGCTTTCGCCATCCTTCGTCCTTGCCACTTTGGCCCTTTGCTTCCTTCTTTTCCTTGAAGGTCGTCGGCTTGTCGAGGGCAACCTTACCCTGTGCTTCACCACAGTGCATACAGACACCACGACTTGAGTGCGTGGTTACCTTCTCGACTTCCTTGATGATCTTTGCAAACTCAGTAGAACCGACACCGTGCTTGACACGAATGTCATTGATGCGGGTGCGGAAGTAGTCTTGTTCGGAAAGTTCTGGGTTGTTCGGGTGTGTCCCAGCTTCGTTGTGGAGAAGAATCTCACTGCACTTGCTGCATGTTGCTTTGAGTGCGGTCTTGATGAGGTTCACGAAACCAATGTGCATGACTGGAAGTTCGAGCTGAATGTGACCAAAGTGACCTGGTGATTCGTCGTACTTACAGTTGTCAGTTGGGCAGACCAATCCTGGTTCAATAACACCCATGTGAGGGTCCATCAAACCTTGTCGGTATGCGTGTCCATCATCCTTGTAGGTGTCTGCGGTCTTCACTTCGACAGCGGACATCTTGCGGATTTCAGTTGGGTCCATTAGTCCAAAGCGAATTTGAGCAATTCGCTTCGGAATCATTGTGCTTTTTTGGCTCATCGTCGGTCCTCCAGTTCGAGTCTCATGGCCACACCTAAACTTTTCATCTCATCCAGAAGCAGCTTGAATGCGTACGAGGTTTGCACCTTGTACACTTCAGCGCCGTCGCCATGGATAGGGCTTACGTAGGTTCTTCGCTTTGGATCGTACCAAGCGATGTGTCCAGATTGAGCGCATACATACATGTCAATACCATCGGATTCGTCGAGGAGACGGTCCTTGATGACCATTGAAGCACCGTGGGCGATGAGGCAGTCACGTTCCATTTCACCGAATCGTAGACCACCTTGTCGAGCACGACCTTCGGTCGGTTGACGGGTGAGGATTTGAACACGGCCACGAGATCGGGCGTGAATCTTTGAGGACACCAAGTGGTGCAATCGCTGGTAGTAAATGCAACCAATGAAGATGTCAGCAGGGTAGACTTCTCCAGTCTCCCCGTTGATCATGGTTTCACGACCACTGTGAGCCAGTCCATTTCGAACAAGACCGTCACGGAGACTGCCTTCCTTTTCTCCACGGAATGCTGTACCGTCAATTCGGCGTCCTTCAAGAGCACCGACCTTTCCACCAATCATTTCCAAGACGTGAGCCACAGTCATTCTCGAAGGAATCGCGTGAGGGTTGATAATCAAATCAGGCACGATACCGTCAGCGGTGAATGGCATGTCTTCTTGATCAACAAGGCGCCCAATGACACCCTTTTGTCCGTGTCGAGATGCAAACTTGTCACCAACTTCCGGGACCTTGTGGCTTCGAACCATAACTCGGACCAAACGTCCGGAATCAAGCGATTCAGTGACGTAGACATTGTCGACCCATCCTTTCTCACCGTGGCGAACAAGCATGGAAGATTCACGTCGTTCTTGGGCGAGCAAGAATGCGCCACCAGCGGATTCCTCAAGGAAACGAGGTGGGCTGGTCTTACCGACCAAGACTTCGCCACCGATGAGTTCCTTCTCAGGCAACGGTAGACCGTCTGCTTCGAGGTGTCGATAGGCTTCATCAGGCTTGAGTCCCTTCACTTCTTGGAGGGAGCTACCCGGCTTTTCGATTTCTTCAACTTGACCGCCTGGGAACCTTCGGCGTTCAGCGTTGTAGGTTCGGTTGAAGGTCGAGCGTCCAAGAGCACGGTCGACTGAACCACGGTTCATGATAACGGCGTCTTGCATGTTGTAACCGTGCAAGGACATGATTGCTACGATAAAGTTCTGACCACCTGGGCGGTCATCGAAGTGTGTGGTTTCCATAGCGTTGGTTCGAGTGATCGAACGGTGGGGGTAGTGCAAGATGTGCGCACGTGTGTCAGGTCGCATGCGATAGTTAGCGCTTGGAAGACCCAAAGATTGCTTGACCATTGCGGTTCCACCAGTAACACGAGGGGTTGAGTTGTGTTCTGGGTATGGAATCAATGACGCACAAACACCGAGAACGAGTTGCGGGTCAATTTCACAGTGAGTGTGTTCTTCGGTGTAGAGAAGTTCAACGTTAATGTCTGCGATTTCCCATTCGCCGTTTGGCATGCGAACTCGAGCCTTGAGGCTTGCTTCAGTAGCGCCGGGTTCACCAAGATTGGTCCATTCGACGTTTTCATTGGTGAGTGGGCGGCCAGCAAGTGGTCCACTGGTCACGGTTTCAGGCAACACAAACGGACGAGGGGCGATGAGTAAGTCTTCTTCTTCCTCTGCATCGACCCATTCAACAATTCCTTCGTTGACGAGTTGCTTGAACGTCATTTCACCGTTCTGGAGAGCTTGGAGGTTCTCATTGGTCAAACGAGGTGCACCGTCGTAGAGGATCAATAGAGGACGGAGAATTCGTCCCTTATCGGTGTTGATGAAGATGTCTTTGTTTTCGCGGTCGTAGCGAATGGAGACTTCTGCAGGGATAGTTCCTCGTCGGCGAGCGGATTTGAAGTGGCGAACCAAGTTCTTACCGTTCTTGTGGATACCATAGATGTCACCGTTGACGTGGACACGGTCACCCGATGTCCAGTCGTCTGGTTCGAAGACATCAAGTTCGTCAAGTTGTTGACGAACCTCGATTTCGCTGATGTGCTCAGAGATATCGATCATTTGAGCAGCGTTCTTCACGAGGCCACAGTTCTGACCTTCGGGAGTTTCGTTGGGGCACAGGCGACCCCATTGGGTTGGGTGCAGGTCACGTGCTTCGAAGTGAGGTTGGCTTCGGACGAGCGGAGATGTGACACGGCGCATGTGGGAGAGCGAAGCAAGGTAGGTCGTTCGGTCGAGCAATTGGCTCACACCAGAGCGGCCACCTACCCAGTTTCCTGTCGCTAGTGCGTGCATGATTTTGGAGGTCAAAACGTCCGGTCGTAGGCAGGAGGTGATTTTGAGTTCACGCTTGCGGTTGTGGTGACGCTCGAGTTGGTACTTGAGGTCACGAGCAAGTTGTCCTGAGGAAACACGGAACAAGTCTTCGATGAGATCACCAGCGAGGCGAACTCGCTTGTTTGCGTAGTGATCCTTGTCGTTTGGCTCACGGTTGGTGAGGGCCATTTCGAGGACTTGGCGAACGATTCGGCCGAGGAAAATTGCTTTCTTCTTTCGAGCACCAGGTTGGTCGCCCAAGTGAGGAAGGAGTTCACGGTCAAGCAGTTGGTTGACTCGTTGTTCTCGGTACTCTCGCTGTTGGCCTGCTGCGAATTTCTTTTGCAACCATTCGTGAGCTTCAGTCATCGATTGGACAGCATACTCTTCATTGTCGTTGACTTCGTTGAGGTTGGCCACGATGTACTTGAAGGTCTCAGTAGGTCCGGCGATGGCTTGGAACACTTCTTGGTCGTTCTCGATACCGAGGGCACGCATAAGGAGAACCACGGGGATAGCAGTTGTTCCAGCAGTACTGATTTTGACCATGAGCATACCGTCACGTCGCTTCTCGACGTTGAGTGGCTTGCGCATACCGTCTTTTTGGGAGAAAATCTTAGCCACTTCAGTTCGCTTGGCGTATCGCTTGTTGATTTCCACAGTGACACGGTTTGGAGCCAGATCTTCCATGGAGATCAGAACACGTTCTGTTCCGTTGATGATGAAGTAGCCACCGGGGTCGAGTGGGTCTTCGCCCTTCTTTCGTAGGAGGTCGTCCCAAAGTGCGGAGTCTTCAGTGGACGTGGTTGGGTAGAGTTGGCGGTCACCAGCAATGTGTCCAGCGTGCAGGTTGCAGCGCTTCGAACGGACCATGATTGGCATACTACCGACTTGAACAGCCTCTTCCTTTGGGGAGCGGATGCCGTTGCGGAAAATCTGGAAATCAATGGTCACTGGAGACATGTAGGTCAACTTGCGCAGACGGCATTCCATAGGGGTCGAAGGGTGTTCTGCACCGTTGGCTTCACGAATGGTTGGCTCGCCAAGTTGAATGTTCTTCAAGCGGATGGTAATGTCTTGGTCAACAACGTCGAGCTTGATGAAACCACCATCGTCGTCGTCAATTTCCTCATCAGTTCCGACTCGGATGTTTCGAATGATTTTCTCCATTCGAGAGAGGTTGTTATCTCCAGCCGGTATGCAGTCGTCGTACGATGCAAGTTGGTGATTGACAAGGCTGCGTTCTTTGAAAAATGATTGAATAATTTCCTGCATGATAATCCCTCCTCAGTTACCCTCCACAATCAGGCGGTAGGCTACGGATTGTCCAGCCGACGGGGATTGGCGGACAACCTTCAACACACGGTCTGCGATCCAACCGGCGGCGAGGGGTTTGTGGTCTGGGTCAGCAGCTAGACGAGCGTTGTCTTCTGCTTCAGACAGTTCTTTGATGACCTGAACCACTGGGTCAGTGATCAGAATCTTTGGAAGAAGTTCCTTGGCGAGGCGGTCCTCACCAGTTTCTTCGTCAGGTTGAACCATTTGCCAAGGAGCGAGTTCCTGGCTTTCGATTTCATACTGCTCTTCTTCCGAAATGTTTGCAGCGCCAACCAATTCTTGGTGGGGGACCAATTCGTGGTTCAGTGCGTTGAAACGGAGGGTGATTTCGGGTCTGTCGAAGTCGTCAATTGCTTTCGAACGGATGGTGATTTTCTTGCTCTTCTTCGCAGCACGTCGGCGGGATCCTTGCTCTGCAATGATGGCCATTGTGTTGACAAATTGTTCAGAATCTTTCGATTCACCGAGGGTAGATGCAATCTCGTCTGATGACATGGCCTTAATGTCGGTCATGTTTCGGTCGGTAGCGAGTTTGTGTGCAAATTCCTCGGAGACACCGAGTTCCATGAGTCGCTTCTTCGTTGCGCTTTTTACTACCATCCAAATTCCCCGCTCAGCCCTGCAAAACAAGGCCTGAAACTCAGTCAGGCGGGCCTGACGGGGTTCGAACCCGCGACCATCGGATTAAAAGTCCGACGCTCTACCTGACTGAGCTACAGGCCCAATAGTGCACCTTGGGCTTTCTGCCCGACTTACCAACTGTTCATATAAGTTGCGGCGTCGTACTTTTGCCAATAAATCCAACACAGTCCGTGTGTTTTGAGTCAGAGTCGTCCCCTAAAATCTTCTCACAAGGGCGGGGTTGCACGATTTTCTCTGAGCGGATAGCAATATAGCCTCTGTGCATCTCGCCAAAATCGGGGGAAGTCATGGCAGACGGAATCTTCAATCCGAGCGACTCCGAGGCCGAAATTTCAAGGCTCGGGCGCTCCGCTGAACGGCGCGCTTGGGCCACTCCAGATGGCGCCGTTTTTGACTTGACCATCCCAGCAACAGTTTACCCCCCGAGGGAAGATACCGATCTCTTATGTCGAGTTCTACGTTCGGTCGGCCCCGGGAAGGGAAAACGGATGTTGGAAATTGGTTGTGGCTCTGGTGCGGTTTCGCTCTACGCTTCGAGTTTAGGCTACAAGGTGAGGGCGTGCGATGTCAATCCATTTGCCGTGGCTGCAACACGCAACAATGCCAAACAATGGCGATTTGATGTTCAAGTCCATGAAGGCGGGCCTGGCCCCCTAATTGACGGTAATCATACTCAGTGGGCGGGTGATGCAGCACATGACATGGTCGTCTGGAACTTACCATACATCACCCCCGAATCTGATACAGAACACGTGCTTGGCCCACTCGAAGAAGCTGCGTTGTTGGACACCGACCAAATTGGACTCGTTTCTCGCCTTATGCACCATGTAAGCGAAAACCAACTTATCACCAAAAACGGTTTGATTCTGTTGTTGGTCAGTGGGAATGAACGGGGATTAGGCGCCGAAAGAACCGCACAATCTTACGGCTTTGCTGCGCGCTGTGTTGCGACACACGCCTTTGATGATGGGGAACAATTGCGTGTTATTGCGATCTGGAATCCTTACGCAAATGCAAGCATCAAGGAGTTTGAATCCATTTCGTCAACCAATCAATCAGCCTTACAAAACGGAACAATCGAGGGTGATCTTTTCCTTGCCCATCATCAAACTGATGGCCGTGGCCGACGTGGTCGTGCCTGGACAAGTGAAGCAGAATGTTTTGCAGGTTCTTGGTTGCTCCAAAATGGCAGCACAGAACTTGCTCCGGGGCTGATGCAAATCCTTGGAGGCTATGCTGTTCTTCGTGCAAACCAAGTCTTCGGTGTGCCGAGAGAAGTCATCGTCCTCAAATGGCCAAATGACATCTTTCTCTTGGAGGAAGACAATCTCGGCAAGGTCGCTGGAGTGCTCCTCGAGGGAACAAGTAAGGGAAAGGTCGGCAAAGTTGTGATGGGCATCGGTATTAATTTCCAGCTTGCAAAGCAAAGAAATCCACCTTATCCTGTGGCCGATTTGTCACGGTGGTGGGCCAAAAGTAAAGCCGCAGAATACAGAAAAATTCTGCACGCCATTATCGCTTCATTTTTTGAAAAAAAAGAGGGGATAAAATCAACAAACTATCTCGACCTCATACCTTCGCTCGAGCGTGAAATTATCGATGGTGTAACGCATCTCGGAGCACCAATCTATAGAAATTGTGCGTGGTCTGTTGATGGACTTACAAAGAAAGGAAATTTACGCCTGATCAACGAGCAAAAGCAAACGGTCATTATTGATGATGGTGAGGACCTTGAATGGTCGAATCTTGGAACGATTTAGCCTTCCAATTCCGCATCCATGACGTCATCAAATTCCATCCTTCTTTTGTAGACGCCAAAAGCAATGCAAGCCATGCCAATCGGGTACGCAACAAAGTCAATCATTGATGTTCGTTCGACATCAACATAGGCTTCACCTTCCCCTGAATTGAAGGTCACTTCAAACGTGTAGAATCCACCATCATCGGCTTCAAAGACATATTCAAACTCCTCGCCCTCTGCCTTCGACCATGTCTCCTCCACCACGGTTTCACCACCTTCATTTTCGACAGAAATGGTGATCATCGAGGCATTGGTTGGATTGATTTCGAAGGTCAGGGTATCGCCTTTCATCATCGATGCACCGCTTTCCAGCGTTGGCGTATCACCATCGAGACTCGTAGGCGTTGTCCAAGCGTGCATGATTAGACCCCCTAGGATGATACTCATCCCAACGAGCAGGAAAACGTCGCTCATTTTCATGCTCGGAGCAGTGCCTCCACCAGCCATGATGAGCCGTATTGGTTGCGTTTGATGAACGTAGTGGTCACCGCTGGCGAGGAGGGCGAGTTAAACCAAGGCGCTCTCGCACGAGTCGAATCTTGCCACTTGAAGTTAAACTCAGGATGGAGTTTTGACTCATACATTCAGCGTCTTGGGCAATAGTTTTGACTTCTGTATACGCTTCATGTGGTACTTGTAGGATACCATAACCATAATCCATGTCGGAACCTACTGTTCCATTGAGATGTGTGGTGCTTGAGGTTGCTTGGTCACTTCCATGGGGATGAAAATCCATCAATCGAATCGGGTGTTTCACGGTGAGTTGGTTGAAGGTTCGCTGGATGACTTCTTTAGCATCCTTTCGTGATTGAACCTCAACAGCAAAGGCCACCCCCAACCAACGGCGTTTGCCCCTGAGTGCCTTGGAGAGACGCTTGGCCATGAAAACGGGGAAACCTTCTCCTTCAATAGATTTGAGCGTCAAGTCGGCCATAAAGTGAAAACACAGGGGTTTGTGGTTCACACCGTGGAGCAAGAAGAGCCGGTGGTTGAAGCGGCAGAAAGCGACGCGGACCGCTTGAGTGAATTGGCTGGTGTCGATGCCTCCTTGTGGGGTCTATTACGCACCCTTCTGTCATTCAAGACAATCCCACACTTGCTTGGATTGGTCATCATTTCCACATTCTTGTACGCCGTTGCAGATGGAGACGCCGGTTTCGCTGCAGTTGGATTTACGTCCATTGCGTTAGGGTATTGTGCGACAGCGATTCTTTCGAACATCGAAGGCATTCGATCATGGACTCAACTCCAACCATGGGGTGATGAGCGACCTCCTCTCTTCAAGCGTATTCTTCTCAGCACCCGCATATTGACCCTCCCGTTTTCTCTGGCATTGATTTTTGCCATTGCCTTTTTCGCCCTCACCTCGGAAGGTGCAGCGACCTGGCTTGCTTTGGGTCTTGCGGGTCTGTTTGTTCTTTGGGCAGTGGCGCAAGGCCGGTCTTTTGCAGGATGGGCTTCATCCATAGCAGCAAGAAAGAGTCCAGCAAGTGCCCCAAAAAGTGGTCAAGGTTTTACAGGCCTATTGACGCTCGCAGTCATTGTCCTTGTCTTTGGAGCAGTATGTATTACAGCTTACGCATCGTTCCACTCACCGAGTCTGTTCATTCAACCGCAAACAGTCGACCTCGCTGTGTTCACAGCCGCTTCCTTGGCTACATTTGGTCTAATGAATGGATTGACCTGGAGCAACAGAAGAATCGCAATGGCCGACAAAGCATTGCGTAGGTTCCACTTTCGCTGGTCCTTACTGATTCATTTGTTTGTGACTTGGCATCTTTTGACCGTCTACCGTCATGCAGCAATGAATCCTGGTGCGATTGAGGTCTACATTGAAGAGATAGCCTTGATGGTGTTCACCGTGTTCATGGGCATTTGGTCCCTTACATCCCGAGGTTTTGGTTCCGAACTCAAACTGCTCAATACGAACAATGCATTACCCTGGGGTCTTGCGTTCGGTTATGCATACGCTGGCAGCGTCGCCATGATCAGCTCTGTTGTTGATGACTTCCAAACCGTGATGATGCTCGGCCACATCATCGCTGCGATCACGGGTATTGCAATGCACAGGTCAGTGCTTGCGAAGTTGCTTGTGCGTCATGATGAGGAACAAGAAATTCAAAAGATTGTCGAGCATGTTGAGCCTCTCCATAACAAAGACGAGGCGTCGGAAACGCAAACACAAGACGCTTCTAATCAGACTCAGAAAGGAAACCAGGCCAAGGAAGAAGATTGGGATGGGGCGTTGGACAACGACTGGGAAACCCCGAAGGACATCGGAATCAAGGCTGAGGTCGAATGGGAAGATGTGATTAACATCGAAGATTAATCCGATGGTTTGATTCCAGCAAGCAAGGTCACTACTCTGATAGTGTCCTCAAGATCTTCACTGACCCTTGCTCCAAGAATCACTTGTGCATCAGCATCGAGTGCCTCTGTGAAGATGTTTGCTACAGCATCAACCTGACCTATAGTCATACCAAGACCACCCTCAACCTGAATCAAACAAGCACTGGCACCACCAACATCCAAAGCTGACAAAGGCGCCATCATTGCAGACTGTAAAATAGATTCAGGATCGTCTGGGCGACCCGTGCCGACGAGCATCGTTGCTTCGCCTTCCTTGTCAACGATGGCTCGTAAATCCATAAGATCGAGATTGATTAATCCCATACGCATCAACGTTCGAACCAGGCCATCGACGAGGTCTTCAATCCATTCAGCACCCATTTGCCAATTCTGTCCTTGTTGTCTTGCCTGACGAGCAAGGCGATCAAGTGAAAGGCGAACGGTAACATGCGCAACGTGTTGAAGACGTGCAAGACCAGATTCTGCAATTGCAGTACGCGTCTCTTGGACTTCAAACGGCATGGCTGCCACGGCTAAGACAAGCGCCCCGGATTGCCGTGCTTGCCTGGCAAATTCATGTGCAGCCCCAGTTCCTGTACCGCCACCAAGTCCGGTTAACAAGATCACCAGTTCAACCGGCTTCAGAATGGTATTTGCCAGAGCAGTATAGCCCCTCATTCGCTGCTCTGCCAAAGGAGGCAGTGCCGCACAACCAACCGAATCAAGGGTATGGCCAAGCCTCAGGATGTGGGCGCTTCCTGCATCCGCAAAACTTTCGTCATCTGCATCGATTAGCAAAACATCTGTATCGCTCGTACACCGGGCTTTAGCGCCCTTGGCCCAAGCACAACCAAGCCCACCAACTCCTGCGATGAGGATTTGGTCTGCATCCATGACCCCTCCTTGACTCGATGCCAAATGAACTTTGGCGAAAAGGTGCGGTGCTCAAACATACCGGAGATAACGCCGTCGAGCGTCTCTAGCCCATGCGTTGTCAGGTTCGATCGCCAATACTCGATCATAGTATTCGATGGCAGTTTCAAACTCGGAAAGGTGACGCCCATACAGGTGTCCAAGGTTTGAGAGCACGGGTATGCAGGTTTCATCCGCTTCCAACATGGAAAGCAACAATCGCTCTGCTGCGCCGAGGTCATTGCGCAGCATCATCTCTTCAGCATCGTCGAGAAGTTGGAGTTGCTCTGTTGTCAAATCATAGACATTGTCAAAACTTGTCGACATGGGTGCACCAAGTCGCTGTCTGCGCATCCCCTCAAAGAACCCTTCTGCTTTCTGTACAGGCGAATTTAACTTATCCAAAGTGGACAAAATTCGGACAGAGGGAACCCCCCTGAATAAATAAGTAATTTTTTTGGCAAAAAACGGCACACTGCAAGGCACTGAGTCAAGCATTCCACTGGTAATGTTTAAGGGGCCCACATGGGTCCGTTCAACCACATGGGTGAGGCTATGCTACGCGAGTCTATTACTGCAAGGACCGGACTGGTTGCCGGGCTCATCTTTTTGTTGCTCTTGCCGGGCCTTGTCACCTCCTATCACACAGGTATTGCAGGCGAACAAAGCAACGCTGGCGAAACCATTGATGATGTGGCAAAAGAAGGCTGCTTGTGCCACAACGGAGATTCAGACAATTCCGTTCAAGTGATTCTTGATGACGTCCCATATGGATGGATTGGTGGCGAGACATACACCATGACGCTCCAATTGATTGGCGGCCCTTCCGCAACCGGAACTTACACCGCCGGTTTTGCAATGCGTGTTTCCACAGGCGTGCTCGGCGGAGAAGATGTTCAGAATTGGGAAGAAGACGTCACTACTCTCACACACACTGAAGCATCTGCGGTCGGATCAGAAAGGCACTGGATCATCACCTGGCAAGCCCCAGCTTCCGGCGAAGGTACTGCGAACTTCTGGATTACAGGAAACTCAGTCAATGGCGACCAACTCCCCGGCGTTGAGGACAAATGGAATCAACTCCTCTTTGCCCTACCTGAAGGCGATGACACAACCGATGCGTTGGGCACCCGTACCCTCTTTGCTGGGGACGGAAAAGTAAGCGCACCTGAACCAACTCATCACGGTGTTGACCTCCATCACATGGGTGCTAAACTGCGAGCCCACTGGCTTGGATTGCTCGGATTTGGAGCGGTTCTTGCTGTTGTAGCATTCGCTGGATTCCTGCTACGCTACAGCTTTTCTACTTCCTACAAAGGACGAAGCAACCAATTGAGGCTTCGATACAAACTCATGCGCAGAGGTGACCAGTGATGGACGACACGATTTCCACCCTCCTCAGAGGCGTAGCAAAAGGGACCATCAGCGTTGAAGACGCCAGAAAGGCTCTAGAGAACGCTTCCTTGACCGAAGAAGAAATGGTCTCCGCAATCGACCACGGTGTGTTCAACGTTGTGGAGCCTGGGACCATTGTCAGCGCCTCCTTAGCACCCTCAGGCGGATCTTACCTTACCTTGATGTTCTTCGTTTGGGGCATCTTCTGGTCGTGCTACTGGGTGTTTTCTCTCATCTACGGACTCGCCAAGGGGTGGGACCAACAACAACTCGCATACCACCTTTCCATCACGCTCATCACATTGTGCATGATGGGCATGGTGTACCTCAAATTCGTATTGCCTGACACCATTATCGTCAAGCATGCCCAGAACAAGTTTGTTCCTGAGCACATCAAAGACTGGAAGGAGTACAAGTGGTGATCCATCATGGCACGTGAATACGAACTCAAACCAGCACCTGCTGATGCAGCATTGGCCACTGAAGCCGGCGGCTCATACGTCAATCGACGGCAATTCTTGCGCTATGGATTCAACACAGCAACTGGCGTGCTCGCCGCCTCGCTTGGCGTTCTTGGCTTCGCCTCGATCCTCTTACCACCTGGCGGAAGTACCGCTGGTGACCTCGGCGTGGTCTACTGGGCCAAAGGACGTGAAGACGAAGCGTGGTATGGTGCAAAGCATTTGCAGTTGATGACCAAGACTGATTTCGTAGAAGAAGCCGCTAAATCTAACACTGGAACCGCTGGAGCCGCTGGCATTTGGAACGGCGTCCCAGTTGTCGTCAACTACGTCAATCATTCAGAAAACAAAGACACACCAGAGTCAAGCGGTCTTGCTCGATTCCAATTCATGGAAGGGGTGGATGAAACTGGAAAAACAATTGGCCACTTTGAAGATTTGAGTGACCAAGACCCTCGAATTTTCCCATCCGAAGACCTCGTCATGATTTTCGGCCGTTGTACACACCTGTGCTGCATTCCAGGTTGGCAACTTGTTTCCAACTCATTCACTGAAGATTCATGGACACCTGGTGGTGGCGATGACGGAGGAACCAAGTTATTCTGTATCTGCCACTCTTCGAGGTTCGACCCTACCGCATTGGAGATGAACACAAACCGAAACCGATCAAACGGTGCTACATTCAACTATGCTGGAATTCGTAAGGCTGGAGGCCCTGCTCCTGTTGGCCTACCACTGATTCCAATCCAACTCAATGGTGATGTTATCGAAGGCATCACTGATTACATCGACTGGTACACATACTGCGATTGAAGGTGATACAATGACAACAATGTTCTGGATTCTTTGGTTCTTTATCGCCTTCGTTATCGTCTTGGTAGCGTTGACTCTCCGCAAGGAAAACGACGATCTACCACGTCGTGAAATCCTTCGGGCCGTTGAATCAACCGGCAAGATGGGTTTTGCTGAACGGCTGTTCTTGTGGATTTTCTCATGGCTTGACACACGATTCCGTCTTCAAGACTACTGGAATATGTCGAAAGGCGCATACTACAACATGCACCGACAGATGCCATTAACGCACGCAGAGAAGTACAAGCTCCGAATCATTTGGTATTGGTACCCGCTGTACTGCCTTGGGGGCATTTCCTTCCT
>CAXHEV010000017.1:0-42432 GCA_964015875.1 uncultured Candidatus Poseidoniales archaeon | reverse complement strand
ACGAACATTGGCTCGTTGTCAGAGTATCCAGCAACGTCACCACGGCGGATGTCGGTTGCTGCGAGTCCACGGACGTTGAATCCAACGTTGTCTCCTGGCTCTGCCTTGGGGACCATGGTGTGGTGCATTTCAATCGACTTGACTTCTGCAGACTTCATCGACGGGTTGAACACAACGGTCTTTCCAACGTTCAGAGTACCGGTTTCGATTTTACCGACTGGCACAGTTCCGATACCGGAGATCTTGTAGACATCCTGAATTGGCAAGCGAAGTGGCTTGTTGATTGGCTTGTCTGGCATGGAAATCTTGTCAATCGCTTCGAAGAGTGTTGGGCCCTTGTACCATGGGCACTTGTCGGACTTGTTGAACACGTTGTCGCCGTTCAAAGAGGATGCAGGGATCATTGGAACGTCGTCAGGCTTGAAACCAGCCATCTTCAAGAGGTTGCCAACTTCAGTGCAGGCAGCCTTGTACTTGTCTTCTGACCAGTCAACACCGGAAATGTCCATCTTGTTGACGTGAACGATGAGTTGCTTGACACCAAGCACCTTTGCAAGGAAAGCGTGTTCCTTGGTTTGGGCGTTAACACCGTCGTTGGCAGCACAGAGGAGCACAGCGGCGTCAGCTTGGGATGCACCGGTGATCATATTCTTGACGAAATCACGGTGACCTGGAGCGTCAATGACGGTCCAGTAGTAGTTAGGGGTGAAGAACTCCTTGTGAGCGACGTCGATGGTAATACCACGTTCTCGCTCTTCCTTGAGTCCGTCCATAACGTAAGCAAGACCGAATCCAGCCTTACCGGATTCAGCAGCGAGCTTTTCGTTCTTTTCGATGACGTGTCCTTCGATGTGTCCGGAGTCCAAAAGCAGACGTCCGACGGTTGTTGACTTACCGTGGTCGACGTGACCGATGAACACGATGTTTAGGTGAGGCTTTGATTTATCTTCCCATTGTGATGGCATGGTAATTGCTCCTTAGCGAGTCTTCCGAACCACCACCCCTATTTGAAAACCGCGACGCGTCCTTATGTGGTCACAAATACCCTAAAGAGGGCACTACGTTAGATTTTATCGACTCTTTTCGGGTGAAAACGAATTCATTCGGGTATTCACTCGGAACCGCGGATAGAACCGTCCTTCTCGACCTTGTAGAGCCGTACTGTGCTCGTCGAGCCGCTGATTGCCTTCGGGCTGCCAGAAATGGCGACGACACGTTGTCCTGGAAGAACCGTTCCTTGCTTGACAAGAGTTTCAACCGCAGCTTGCATGGTTTGAGAACCTCGCTCGTATTCTTCGACGAGAAGGCTTTCCAAGCCTGGCAACAGTTGAATTCGTCGCGCTGCTCGTATTCGATCGCTGACCGCCGTGACTGGTGTGGTCGGCCTGTAACCTGCAACCAAACGGGCTGCGTTGCCGTGTTGTGTGGCGACTATGATTCGAGCGGCTTCTGAGATCTTGGCGAGCTCAACACCTGCATGAGCCACAGACCTGGTCGCCTTAAAGCGGGCAAGAGCGCTTGGACGACGATCGGTCGATTGGAAGCCAATATCTGCTGCAGTGGCAATTTTAGCCATTGTTTGAACGGCCTCGAGTGGATAATCACCAGATGCTGTTTCCCCCGACAGCATGACTGCTGTTGCGCCGTGACGGATGGCGCTTGAGATGTCGCTCACCTCCGCTCGCGTTGGCCTTGGGTTCAAGGTCATGGTTTCGAGCATTTGGGTAGCGACGATGACAATCATACCTCGTTCGAGCGCACCATCGATAATCTGTTGCTGGGCAACTGGGACATCCTCGAGTGGAATTTCTACACCCAAATCCCCTCGTGCCACCATAACCGCATCTGCCAAATCGAGAATATCCTCGAGGCATTCAAGTGCCATAGGATGTTCAATCTTAGCAACGATTGGAACATGCTTGCCTGCCGCTTTCACAGCATCGATGGCGGGTTGAAGATCTTCAGGGGTACGAACATAGCTGACTGCAATGTAATCGGCACCAGCATCAAGCGCGTGAGCGATGGCTGCTTTGTCGTTAGGTCCTATCGCAGGCAGGTCTACCATTGTTCCTGGAACATTGACACCCTTTCGGCCGCTGACAGGTCCTCCGTCCTCCACGGTGCAAAGAACGGTGCCGGAGGGTGTACCTGGGGCTTGCTCAACGATGAGACGAATCAATCCGTCCGCAATCAAGACAGGATCGCCCACTTTCAATTCAGCGGACAGACCTGCGTATTCTACTGGCAAGTCCGAGGGTGAAGCATCACTCATTTCCTCAACGCCACAATGAAGGTTGAGTCGAGCGCCACGCTTGAGCGCAACGACGCCAGGGAAACGACCGAGCCGCAACTTTGGGCCCGGGAGATCTGCGAGAATGCATGTGGGACGACCAAGAGCATCCTCCATGGACCGAATACGCTCATACAACTCAGTTTTACTCTCTGGCGAGCCGTGTGAATAATTGAGACGGCACACGTCGACACCGGCCTCTAACAGAGACATAAGCACCTTCTCTCCTGAGCTCGATGGACCGATGGTGGCCACGATGCGGGTTCGTCGCATGTCTCATGGTCGAGATGGTGACTCTAAACACCTTCTCCATAGAATGTAGTGTTCCTACACATTATGTTTACTTGTAATGCAAACGAATGATGAAGGATTCAACGTTGAGATCATTGACCTTTTCGTTGCGTATTTGCATGGTCCATTCACCGTCGTTGTACGTCGACTCCGTATCCGTGAACATGTAGGATGAGAGCGTGAGGAAGACACAGTCATTCTCGTCTTCATTGCAATCATCACCATCACTGCGCTGGTCTAATCCTGTATCTGAGGTATTGCTTGCTTCTTCATCGTCTTCATTGAAGGCGTAAATGTCGAGTTTGGCACGGCAGTTCGTTGCGCCGGGGAATGCATTTGTGCAATCGCCATCGGTCTTGGGATAGGTGAGTTCACCAACCATTTTTCGGATGGTGTTTCCGTTGTCCTTATCGTAAACGACATTGACCCCGAAGTCCAGCGTCACAGCGTTGCCAGATGTGTTTCCTGCCATTTCAAAATCGTTCCATTTTCCAGCATAGGACACATAGACCTTGATAGAATCCGAATCGGTCATTCCTGCACTGTTCTCAATGTTGAGATGAAGTTCGTATTCACCCGGCTGGACATTATTCCAGTCGATGCTTTCTCCAGTGAGGTCGGCGTCGTTTTCGCTGTCACCATCATTGTCAGAATCAACATCAGCGTTCAAATCCCAATTCCAAATCGTGATGTACTGCGAGGAATCGCCTGCATCTGAATCACTTGCATCAAGGGTGATTGTTGTGGTTTCCGAAACATCTCTGTCGGTCATGGATTTGTCCATTTCACAAATCCAAACCACGATGTGAGTGGATTCGTCAATGTCGTCATTGTTGCAATCTTCATCGCTAGCGTATTGAGTGATCTCAGCCGTAGGCGGCACAGCGGTCGCATCTGCCACAGTGACGTCTTTGGTTTGAGTCGAAGACTTGGAACCGTCCGATACCGTCAATTCAACGCCATAGGTACCGGCCTGGTCATAGGACCATTCAGCAGAGCGCCCTGTGGCGTCAGTGGAACCATCTGCATCAAAATCCCAGCGGTAGGTGATGCTGCCGCTCGGCGTCGACGAAGACGCATCGAAACTGATCGTGTCACCTGAACGGATGTTTGACGAGGGTGAGTAATTGAACACCGCAAGAACTTCTTCGTTTCCAGAAGAACCTGTGTCTTCAAAAATGCATCCTGAAAGGCTGGACAAGAGCATGAGGGCAACGAAAGCCCATGGCACTGGGGTCGACTTCATGGCTCTGCTGTGGAACGCCTTGATGAAAAGGGCTTCCTTGTTTTCAGTCAAATCAGAACGAAAAAAGAGAAGTTTGCTTGTTGCCGGCGACGAGTTCCTTCGCTGTCCAACCGAAGGCCTCGGTGATTCTTCCAAGTGCGGCAGCAAGGCGCTCGGCATAGAATTGCCCGTCATAGGCGTCAATACCGCCATTTTCTTCGGTTTCTAACCATGGTTGAACGCGCATTGGCCGTTGACTGGCGTCGGTGACGATGTAGGACACTTTCATTCCTGATGTGAAGCCGAGTCCGAGCGCAATTCTCGCCTTGGCAACCCTGACCTGTGCCATGCTGTCTGGATTTGCATAATCCTTAGTGAAATCCACTTCACCATTGGATCCCATTCGCCCCTTACAGGATTTGGCAAGAATGAGCGAGGGGGCAGGCACCTCACAACGCCGTAGCGCCTGCACTTGAGCAAGTGCGAATTTGACCAAAGCATCTCCTTCATCAGCAAGAGCATGGCTAAACATTCGCTTCATGGTCGTGGTCAAGTAGGCAAAGGAATCGGTGCGCTGAGTTTCATATCCGCGGATGAGCATCTCGTCGTTTGGATAGACCACTTGACCCACATAGCGCTTCTTTGCTCCGTGGCTAAAGAACACTGAGAGACCTTTCTCAAATTCTAAAATTGCTGAATCACGGCTGTAACGTTCAGCCACTTCAAGGCCGAACTCAATCATATCTTGCTTAGCAGCTTCCCAGGCTTTCATGTACTCAACAGCCTCTGGTTTGCCCTCTTTGGCATTCTGGATTTCTTCTTCCTTCATCGAAGAGGGAGCGCTTTCTGAGACCGGAGAACGAACGAAGATCGAATCGGTATCTGAATAGACCACTTCGTGCCCCTCTGCGTCGAGTTGCGCGATGATGGCCTTGATGTTGTGGCGCGCCCATGCAGTGATTGACGATCCGAGATCTCGATGGGTGAATCGATAAAATCCGCTGGCAAAGACACCATAGAACGAATTCATGAGGATTTTTACCGCATATTGCATCGAATCATGGAAAGCAACCTTGGCATCCTCGCCGTTTGCTTTTGCTTCTTTCAGCGAAGATTTGTGTTCATCCCTCTGCGCCATGAGGTCTTCTAGCAGGGCTGGAACCAATCCTTTGCGGACGGATTGATGGCGGAATCTTGCCCCGGTTGGCGCGGTGTGGACATGTTCATCTTCGGATGGTTGATCGGACTGAACAGGGTCGATTCGTGTCGTGTAGCAGATATTGTGTCCAATCATAATTGACGGGTACATACTCTTGAAATCGAGGACAGCAATCCAGGGGTGAAGGCCTGCTGCAACCTCGTGAACATAACCACCGGTGATTTGGCCTTCCTTGGCTTGGGCCGATCCAGTCAAGGGAACAGCAACATTTTCGCTGTCTGCTAGGCGGATAACAAGCGAATCGATCAGTTGACTGGTGCTGCCGTTGGCTGCAGTATCAAAGGTCACTTTGGCCACAGCAGCGACCGCTTCTTTTCGACGAATAACTTGCAATTCTTGGAGAATGTCAAGCGGGAGTTCTGCATCTCGTACACAATATTCGAGCACAACATCAGGGCGAGCGGCCCATTCTTCGTCCATTTTGGAGGCATCCACGTCCATTTTGTGCTTCTCAGCCTGATCAGGGAATAACAGATTGCTGATGAACGACAGTGTTTCCCGTTGAGGACGGAGGGCCATTCGAGCTTGCCACCATGCATCGACGATGGTTCGGCCTGCAACATTCCAGGCGCGCGAAGATTGACGACGCGGATAGAGCCCAGAACGGGTGCGTTTGGCTTCTGATTCGGTTTGCTGTACGCGTCCCCACCCAAACAACAAACTGCGCTTTCTCCAGTCCTTTGAACGAGCATGGACAGCCATACGATCATTGAGTCGAGGCAAATCAAAATTGTCGATGTTATACCCGGTGATGATATCTGGATCATGGCTCCGGACGACAAGCGTCAGATCTTCCATGATTTTTGCTTCTTCACCAACGAATGAGAAGGTTTCTCGATGGCCTGATTGAAGATTTTCGACAACGGCTGCAGCACATAGAATCGTATCGTGTGCAATGCTGGTTTCAAGATCGAAAGAGAATACCTTGTATGGCACAGGAAAGGGATCTGTTGACTCAAGGTCTGCTAACTCGCATACGACAGTACAATCCACGGAATAGCGACCTGCACCACCGGCGGAACGTACTGCTTCAAGCGCTTTGAAATCCTCATCTTCGTCAAGACGACGATCGATGATTGTGCCTTTCAGGGCAAGGTGCATGCCAAGACCTTGATCGAGGAATAAGCGGTTGAGAAAGGGTATGTCACCTGAAAAAATCTGCCAACTTTGTTTGGCAAGGGACTTGCGGAGGCTTGGGACGACAAAGGGCTGGCGAGCAGTTACAGTCCATACTGGACGATGGCCTAAATCGGTCAACTTGAGGACTGGGCCACTAACGCCAGTGACATCATCCATTGCTTCGACTGCGTTTAGACGTTCAGTGACATGATCGGGAACTTCCATACCTTCATTCCACACCATCAAGGGCGATATTTCGAAGGTTGGACGAAGGCCGTGGACAAGTGCGCAAATAGACTCGCCTTGCTCTGTACGTCCAAACAATTCCAAAACTGTTGATGGCGTCTTAGAACCGTTGAGACTGTCGACCGAATGGTACCGGCCGCTGACAACACCCATTCGACCCTCAAACTGCATGCTCCGCCCCAAGACAAACGAGCCGTAGGCATCCTATGGCCCTTCGCTTAGGAACGCCACCCGAAAGGTCGCGAAATCGCTTTGTCAGCCATCTGACTTGGCAGGAATGCTTGAAAGCCTCATCTACATGGCGAGAAACGCCGTAGGCAGGGTGAAAGAAATGAGTGAAGAAATCGATTGGGACAGCTTGACCTTTTCATTGACCCCGACAGACACGATGTACCTCACCGAAACAACGGCAAATGACCCGTGGATGCCGGGTTCTCTTCGACCATATGGGGCAATCCCAATGTCGCCAGCCGCAGGTGTGCTCAATTATGGACAAGGGCTCTTCGAGGGAATGAAAGCCTATCGAACATCAAAAGGCCGTGTTGTGTTTTTCAGACCCGAGGAGAATGCCCGCAGAATGCAGCGTGGAGCAGACCGCTTGAAGATGCCCCCAGTTCCCGAATCAGTCTTTGTTGACGCTGTCGAACAATGCGTCCAAGCCAACCTCAAGTGGCTTCCTCCAACTGGTAAGGGTGCGATGTACGTCCGACCGTTGCTCATGGGCTCGGGACCGATTCTCGGCGTTGCCCCAGCACCATCGTACACCTTCCTCGTCTATGTCACACCCGTTGGACCTTACTTCAAAGGCGGTGTCACGGCGATTGATTTGTTGATCTCAGAAGAATACCACCGTGCAGCACCTGGTGGATCAGGCGGCGTGAAAGCCATTGGAAACTATGCACCGGGCATGATGCCGAGTAAGAAAGCAAAGGCTGCAGGCTTTGCTGAAGTGATTTACCTCGATGCAGAAACCCACTCATATGTCGAAGAAGTAGGCGCTGCTAACTTTTTCTGCGTCAAAGATGGAGTCCTTTACACGCCCGAACTGACGGGAACAATTCTACCCGGTATCACTCGAAATTCAATCATTGAACTGGCGAGGCATAACGGTATTGAAGTGGTTGAAACGAAGGTCGAAGCGACCTTTGCCATGGCTGCTGATGAAGCGTTCTGTTGTGGTACTGCAGCCGTGATTTCACCAATCGGCTCCATCACAAAGGGCGACACAAAAGCCACCTATGGTGACGGGTCTCCAGGACCAATCACTCAGCAATTGTATAATCAACTGGTCGGCATTCAAAACGAAGAACAAGAAGACATCTTCGGATGGCTGCATGAAGTTCCTCTGTGAACTTCAACGCTTCTTGAAACCGGAGCGCTTCTTGAAACTGGAACGTTGATTGCTTGAGGTTTGGCCTCGCGATTTGCGTTGAGAGCGGGCACGGCGATCACCGGTCTCTGGCCCTCGGGCTGCTCGGTCTGCATTTGCCTCTTTTTGATCGCGTTGCATTTGACGCCACTGTGCCCCAATAAGTTGGAGTAATTCTTCCTTAGAATCTGCTCCAACGGATTGCTTGGAGCCAGCTCTTGAAACCCACATTCGCCCTTCGCCTTGGTGTGGCCTTGCTGGATGAGACACCCTCTCCTCTCTCTTGATTTTCTTCAAACCAAGTTTTCGAGCAGCCAAGAAGAGACCCTCAAGGTCCGGCTTCAGCACCGAGGAATCTTTTGGAACACGGCGACCACTGCGTCGAGATGTACGCGCATCGAAGTAACCCGGCCATACGCAGAGTCGGTCGGGGTTGTGGTCCATGCTGATTCACCTTGTGCGGGGAGTTCTCCCCGATTGGTATGAACCCAACGGAGATTGGATGACTTCACTCGATGAGGACGCCGTTGATGACGCCATCTTTTCCTGGGCGGGAAGTGATCTTCACTCGACCTTGGTCGGTTTCGATGACTGCGCCCTTGACGAGGATGTTTCGACGGACGTAGTTTGGATCAGATTCATTCTCAATCACATTGTGAATGGTACCGAGGGTGGTCTTGCCCGACTTTGGATTGTTGATTGAGACGCGGTTTTCCGACATCACACGAACGAGGGTGTTACCACCTGTGCGGCGGTAAATCTTGCGCTTTGGCTCACCGACAAGGGCCATTTGCTTCTCGGAAGAAATTTCCGTAGAACGCTTGCTGCGTGCCTGAACTTTTCGTCCACCACTGGGTTTTCGTCGAGAGATACCGTGCCATTGTGCCATAGAGAGACCACCTTGCGGAACAAAGCGACAAACAGGGCGTATATGAAAGCAACCCTCAGACACACTTTGCTAAAATTTGTGAAACAACCGTCGTCTCTTGTTTCTTCAACACTGCGCGCACTTCGTCACCGGGATGTAATTGGCCAACACCTGAAGGCGTCCCCGTGAACAAGAAATCGCCTGCTTGAACCGGTGCCCATTTGAGAAGATCTTCGATTTGCATTTGTGGCGTGATGGTCATCTCAAGGAGAGGCGCGTTTTGAACAAGAACGTCGTTGACATAGAGTTCGAGGTGAAAGGCTTCGTATACGTCAAGCAATCCATTCCATCCACCATAGTAGGGCGAAAAAGAGCCAAGGTAAGCACTCCCTCGGAAGCATTTACCTTTGGTCCAAGGCAATTGTTCGCTTCGCAGATCGCCTTGAGTCAATCGATCGGTGAGATCGAGCCCCACGGCAATGGCCTCAGGTTCACCTTCATGATTCAATCGAACGACGAGTTCCACCTCATGGTGGACTTCACCGGGGTGACCTTTGACCTCAATAGGTCCTGATCGTTGAATGCAGTTGTTTGGTTTGACAAAAAACACCGGAGCAGGAGGCTGCTTATTCCCAAGTTCATCGGCATGCTTGGCAAAGGTTCGGATGGTGCACCACAGGGCCATAAACAGCCTATGGGATTCACCCTCATGAACTTCAAGGTTGAGCCAAGGGTCAAATGCTGTGGTCCTAAGCAAGAACCATGACGCGAGATTGGAGCATCCGTAAACGCCGACCGGTTCGTCGCAAGAACATCGCTCCGTTGTTGAAGAAACTTGAGGATGCGCTCGAAATTGATCTCTCCGTTGATGGAGCCTTTCTCGAAATGGCTGAATACGGGCCTTGGCAAATGGTACTCGTCGATAAGGTACCCATTGGAGTTGAAGTGAAAAACGAGGACGGGGAGCGCTTTGCTTTCCTTACACTCCGTGGTTTTTTGCAGCATATGGATGCCAAAAAATGGGTTGAGGTCGACCACGGTGCGATTCCGTTTTTGATGAAGGGAGCGGATTGCATGGTCGCAGGTGTCCACGACGCGGACGCCAGCATCGAGGAAGGCGAATTGGTATGGATTCGCGACATGACCCATAAGCGACCGCTTGCGATTGGTTGGGCGACCCTTGTCGGCTCGGATTTGAAAGATGTGATGAAGGGTAAGGGCATCAAAACATTGCACTGGGTTGGCGATGAATTGTGGGACATGGAACTGTGAGACTTTGCCGCAGCAAGTCAAGCGAAGAGTAATCAATGAGTCTGCCTTGGTTAAACCATGGGCTTGTCAAGAACCACATTCCTGTTTGTCACGATGCTTTTACTTCTTCCTCTGTCCTCGGCCAGTGAAACCGTTGGCGGTGAGGATGAAAACCCCGCTGAAGGCGAGGCCCCATTCGAAATTCTCGCCCGTGACTCGCCGTCAATCGATGGTGAGGCTTGGACGTTGAGCATTGAAATGAATCAAGAAGAACACGACAATGGAACCGTGTTTGAAATTTCAACACAAATTTGTACCAATGATGGCGTTTGTGACCCACCAATTATCATGAGTCCAGACATCACTGAACGAATCCATACCATCAGCCTGACACCAAACGAAGATCACACCTACGTAAACTGGCGAGTCAAAGCAACCTATGAGGACGGAAACAAGACAAATTTCCCACAAGGTTCGTGGTACAAAACATGGTCATCATGTTGGCAAAACAATGGTGAATATGGTGGCGTAGATGCAAACGCTGCCCTCGATGGATGTGCGGAAAGTGAATCAACACCTGGATTTGCTGCTGTGCTTACCTTAGCCGGGATTGTTGCTGCTGCTGCGGTCACCCGTCGAGATTAGTGTGCTCAACGGCACGCTCGATGAAACGGCGCTGGTCATAGCCCCAATCGATCATAACGACTTCACATTGAGTGCGATCCTTACTGAGCGAGCCATGAGCGAATCCCGACTGTTCCACATCACTTGGTACGAAAGGTAGGTTGTGCCCTTCGATGGACACTTTACAACCATGTTCAACCACCACAGCAGTTCCAAAACCGAAGGTAATTTCTCCTTCAGTCACACTCACCACTTTGGTGTTCCCAGCTTTCAGGAAGCGCTCAAGCGCTGCAAGCAGGGGTGCTCCGTCGCCTTGGAGAGAAGTCCCTCCGTAGGCGGAGAGGAAACTGAGTTCAGTATCATTTTGTTCCATAAGGTGATCGAGGTCGCGCTGCTTGGGAGCTTTGCCTGCCATGGTCATCCTCGTCTATCGACACGAGCCGCTGTTCTTGGTCGTATCGACTGATTGTCGTTCTGATTCGCTCGTAAGGTCACCGAGACGAGAAGCGAGGCAGAGCTTACTGCTCTTTGGAATAAGGGTCAGACCAGCCGCCACGGTCACAGTCAAGCAACTCGTGACGGCTAGCCGATCTTTTAGGCTCTACAGTCGTCTATTCAAGCGGATTGACGGCGTTGCAAAAACAGAACAGCACCCAACAAGGCCACAATCAACGTTGTGGAGACAAAGCCTGGTGTGTTCTCATCTTCATCGGAAGTGTCGACTGGTTCTGCCGGTTCGACAACAGCGGTTGCTCCTCCGGTACCAACGATGACTTTACCGTACATTCCTGCCGCCAAGTGGGGTTCACATGCGTAGTAGAAGGTGGTGTCATCTTCGGTGAACGTGTAGCGGAAGTCAACGGTTGTTGCGGCTTCGCCCGATGTGATACCGTCCTGGGTGTAGGTGGTTGATTCTTCGCCATCGACTTGTCGAACGTTGTGAGCCATGCCTGAGTCGGTCCATTGCCAGCAAACAGTGTCGCCAACGGAGATGCTCAAGGTGGCCGGAGAGTACTTGAGACCGCTTGGGGCGATGCCAACAATAGCGTCGCAGTCGGGGAGAACAGGCTCATCAGCTGGGGGCATCAAGACTTTGTCGATCACATGAACGATGCCGTTGGAACCTGTCACGTCGGCTGTTGTGACGTTGGCGCCTTCAATGGTCACGCCATCGGCGGTCACAGTGAAGCTTGCGTCGTCACCGTTGACCATTGTGACCGTCAGGCCGTCTGTGACGTCAGATGATGCCACTGCCCCTGAGAGAACGTGGTAGAGCAGAATGTCTGCTAGGACCGCAATCTCTTCTTCTGTTGTGAATGCATCTAGATCGATGCCTGCGTCAGCGAATGCCTGGTCTGTTGGTGCAAACACGGTGAAGGGGCCTTCCCCTTGCAGTGTTGCAACGAGGTCTGCCTTGGTGAGGGCTGCGACCAGAGCATCATGCACACCTGTTGACGCAGCAATTGATGGAATGTCAGGAACGACAACTGCGTCCGCCGGTGGCATCAAGACTTTGTCAATGACGTGGATGAAGCCATTTGTGGTTTCCACGTCTGCGGTGGTGACGTTGGCGCCTTCGATGGTGACCCCGTCGGCTGTCACGGTGAAACTTGCATTGTCTCCGTTGACCATCGTGACCGTCAATGCATCAGTGACATCAGAGGATGGGACTGCTCCTGACAAGACGTGGTAGAGCAAAATGTCTGACAAGGTTTCATTTTCTTCTGCTGTATCAAATGCAGCGAGATCGATACCGGCTGCAGCGAACGCCTCGTCGGTTGGTGCGAAGACTGTGAACGGACCGTCGCCTTGGAGGGTTTCGACAAGTCCAGCGTGTGAGAGAGCCGCAACGAGGGAGGTGTGGACACCTGTGGAATCAGCGGTCTCTGGGATGTTGAGCGTTGGGCCAACGGGTTCGGCTGCAGGCGGAGTGAGCACAGCGTCAATCACGTGAATGATTCCGTTGCTGGCCATCACATCGGCTGTGGTGACCTTTGCGTCGTTAACGGTAACAACACCGTCTGCGACGCCGAAAGACAGTTCTGCGCCGTTGACGGTCGCAGCGGTCATACCGTCTGTGACGTCTGCAGCTGCCACAGATCCTGCGACCACGTGGTAGGTGAGGATGTTGGCGAGGGTTTGGTTGTCTTCATCGGTGGTGAAGGTGGATAGGTCAACGCCTGCAGCTTCAAACGCCGCATCTGTTGGGGCGAAAACCGTGAACGGGCCATCGCCCTGTAGGGTTTCGAGGAGACCGGCCTGAATCACAGCATCGACGAGCGTGGCGTGGTAGCCTGTTGCTTGGGCGTTTGTTGGTATGTCCTCAGTCTCATCCGCTGATACGTTGAGCGGTAGGGAGGATATCAATAGGCTGGCTAAAATGAGTGTAGCGATTGCTCTCTTCATGATGTAAGAGCCCAAAACTGTCCCCTATAAAGGACTGTTAGATTGCATATCAGAACGGCGAGCGGTATTCGTCAACATCTGCGGAAATCCGCAACAATTGGTTGTATTTTGCCACGCGATCAGAACGTGCTGGTGCCCCTGTTTTGATTTGACCAGCGCGTGTGCCGACCGCCAAATCTGCGATGGTGACATCTTCAGTTTCCCCGCTGCGATGAGAGATGACGTTGTTGAAACCATGTGAGGATGCAAGATCCATCGCTTCGAGGGTTTCTGTAACTGTACCAACCTGATTCAGTTTGACAAGCATTGCATTTGCTGCACCAATTTCAATACCTTGAGCAAGGCGCTCAGATTGTGTCACGAAGAGGTCGTCGCCGACCGTTTGAACACGATGACCTTCTCGTTTAGTGAAGAGCGACCAGCCCCGCCAGTCGTCTTCATCAAAACCATCCTCAATGGAGAGGATTGGATATTCATCAAGCCATCCTGAGTAGAGGTCTGCTAGCGCTTCACTTGACAACACCTTACCATCCATGTGATAGCCATCTTCATGATGGAATTCAGTTGCGGCGACATCCAAAGCAATCCCCATTTGTTCAGTTGAGTACCCGGCACCCTCGATGGCACGCACCATGTACTTCAGGCCCTCTTCATTGGCAGGTAGGTTGGGTGCAAATCCGCCCTCATCGCCGACGCCGCCAAGCAGTCCGTCTGCTTTGAGCTCCTTTTTGAGCGCATGATATGTTTCTACACCAGCACGCAATCCCTCTTCAAAGGTATCAAACCCGTGAGGCATGACCATGAATTCTTGGACATCAACGTTTGAAGCAGCGTGAGCACCACCGTTGAGAATGTTGAGCATTGGCACAGGCATCAACCCACCTGCAACCCCACCGATGTACTTCCAGAGTGGAAGTTCATGAACGGCTGCTCCGGCGTGCAAGCACGCCATTGACGCTCCTAGCATGGCATTTGCACCTAGGTTTGCCTTGTTTTGAGTTCCGTCAAGTTCAATCATGACTTCATCAATGACCCGTTGTTCATCGACAGGAAGACCAACCAGTGCCTCAGCAATTCGATCTGTAATGTTGTCGACGGCGGATTGTACGCCCTTTCCAAGATAACGAGTGGCGTCACCATCCCTCATCTCAAGCGCTTCATATGCACCGGTTGATGCCCCCGATGGTACGGCTGCTCGCCCGAGGAGGGCTCCGTCAACAAAACAGTCCACCTCGACGGTTGGATTGCCACGGCTGTCGAGGATCATTCGCGCATCGAGGCCAGTAATGTGTCCGGACATAGCATTCCCTAACCTTCCCTGTGAAAGACGCCCTTTGAATTAAACGGCGCGCACGAGGTGATTTTTCAGCAGGGTTTTGTAAAAATTTAGTGAAGAAGAGTTTTTATCTCGATGGAGTTTTGAAAACCACTTTCGCCCTTTCAACAATAATTAAACTTTCAGGTTATGGTAAATAAAGTGAGAAAAAATTTCCGCATCGTGCACCCTTAGCAGGTTTCATATACCCAAAGCGGAAGGGCCGTTCATGCCTCGTGTTGCTGAAATCGATCGTGCTATCCTCGCTCAACTTCGAAAAAACGGTCGTATGTCATACGTCGACCTTGCACGGGAAGTCAGCGCTTCTGAGCGCACCGTCCGAACGCATGTTCGTAAGATGGAGGAAGAAGGTACCATTCGTGGATACACCGTTCGAGAAGGTGGCGTTGGATTAACCGCTCTTGTGCGAATCAAGGTCTCACCAGGTGCTGAAATTGGTTCGTTTGCTTCTGAAGTCACTGGCTGGGAAGGCATCGAAATCATTTACGAGGTGTCTGGCGATGCTGATCTTGTTGCTCTGGTCCACGTTGACGACACCATGTCGCTGCGCACATTGCTCGACAAAATGTGGCTCGCTGCACCAAACGAAATTGCTTCAACAACCACAGAACTTGTGCTTGAACAATATTGATTATTCTTCTTCAGAGGGCGGAGGCGTTTCGACTTCCGGTTTTTTTTCGGATTCAGGAACGCCGTAGTCAATGCCACAACTCCGGCAGACCATATTGTCGTCCCAATCACATTGGCGTCGACAACCAGTCATGAAAACACGTCCTGATTCAAGCCTTCCACTTGACTGAGCAGCCGATGGATTCGGTTTGCTCAACCGCTGGCTTGGCCCCACTAAGCATCGCCTCAATAGCGTCGTTTAGTTCGGTTGTAGTCACAGCAGTTGGATCCTTGGGCGAATCATCCATTCGACCTTGATAGACAAGCTTGTGCTCAGCATTGAACAAAAAGAATTCAGGGGTTCGCTTTGCGCCATAGGCATGAGCCACATCTTGTGTGAGATCATGGAGGTAAGGATAACCCATTGATGCAGCGCGTGTTTGCATATGCTCGAAGGAATCGTTTGGATACACTTTGGGGTCATTGGAATTAATGCCCACGAATCCAACGCCTAGTTCAGAACATTTCTCTGCCATGGCTTCCATTCTCGATATGCTTGCGATGACATATGGGCAATGATTGCACTCAAACACAACCACGGTTCCGTTGGCGCCGGCTGCGTCTTCAAAGGTCATTGTAGAGTTGCCTTTGGAAGCGTTGGCGTTGGTGAGGGAAAACTTCGGGGCGGGGTCAGCAAGTGATAGGCTCATACCAATGCGAAGTGCTCAAGCCTCTAAACAACTTGTATTGAAACACAGTTAGTCGGCGCGAATGTTAACTATACGGTGAGAAAATGTTACACTATGCAACCACAAATGCAAGGTATGCCCCACGTAGCCAGACCAGCGCACATGATGTCATTCATGGACGCAACGAAATCCTGCCTCCAACAATACATTGGATTCAGCGGCCGGGCCAGCCGGTCCGAATATTGGTTCGCTTACCTGGGCTTCATGGTCGCAGTCATCGGCATGTTCACCCTAACACTTGCTTCTGTGTTTGTTGTTGATGCTCTTGCCGGTGTTATGTTTATGATAACCATGGTGTTGTACCTCGGCGCCTTTTTGCCATTGCTCGCTGTATCGGTACGACGATTGCACGATCTTGGCAAGTCTGGTTTGATGATGTTTCTTGTGTTCATTCCGATTGTTGGCGGCATTTTGCTACTCGTTTGGTTTGTCTCCGATGGAGAAGCAGCCAACAACGCCTACGGTCCAGTCCCGACCAACACGCTTTGAGGCTAAAGTATCGCCCAAGTGTTGAAGTTCTCAGCCTTGATGGTTGAGGCATGGCCACTCATGTTGTTTCATGCGGCGGCCACATCACGCTTTTGTTCTCTATTTGGAAAGACGCTCGACTCGCTCGCTCCCAAGGCAGCAGAGGTGCTGGATTCAACGTGACACATGGCGTCAAAGCCACTGTGCGTCACATCGGCAAAAACCAACCAGAACAAACGGGGGTTTTGTCGCAAGGGTCTGGCCTTGACCAGAAGCCTGGAAAAATCCCAGATGGAGAAATTTTGCTTACCGTCGAGTCGATGGATGGAACACTTCTTGATTCAACGAATTCGTTCTATCATGATTTGATTGAAGCTCTTCGTGATGCAAGATTGCTTGACTCGGCTGATTCCTTTGAAATTCATGTCAAGCTTTCGCTACCAACAAGTCAGGGCTTTGGTATGTCTGCAGCCGGACTCGTTGCGGTTGCCCGCGCCCTTCACAACCATACGAACATCGGCAATGAGATCCAGTATTTACGAATCGCCCATCGCATCGAACGTTTACACAGTGGTGGGCTTGGTGATGTCCTTGGTATTGCCGCTGGAGGGGTAGAGCTACGACTCGAACCCGGTGCGCCCGGAGCTGGAGGCAAAGCCATTGGTTTCTCAACCAAACAAAACGTCGTACTGGTTTGGAAGCCGGGCGAGGCCCGCCACACGGCCAATTATATCGATCACCCGCAGTGGGAACGGTCGATTTCCGAGGCGGGTGAAAAAGCGGTTCGAACCTTGCGTCTTAACGACTGGAATGAGGGTGCGTGGGGTGATTTGATGTTGCAATCGAGAAATTTTAGCCAAGCGTCGGGGCTTCTGGATGAACCTGAACGCATGACGCTCAACAAGGCGGTGATGAAGGAATTGCGAAGACTCAACCTCCAAACACGAGTCTATGTCCGCTTATGCATGCTTGGCGTGTCATTGGCTGTCCTTCCACGGAAGTTAGATGAGCCACTCGATGAAGAAGAGACCGATATAATCCTGAAGGCGCTGCAGGGCCTTGGGCTAGGGGCAATAACGACATCAATCGGAGCATTGAGCTGACTAATCGTTTTTGTCGAGGGCCGTAAGGTCGAGGACACTCGCGTCAAGTAGGGTGCAACCGGGCATAAACAAATTCTCACTAAACCCGTGACGGTAGACCACAGCCCCGCTGCCCCACTCTTCGATGTAGCGATCCATTTGCTTGGCCATTTTCTTTCTCTGGAATTCAACATCTGCACCATAGAAATGCTTGGCGTCAATCCACGCTACGGGTCGATCGTTGATGTAGACGTGATCGAGAAAGAGTATGTCGGGCGTGCGAACTGGCCGGCCCAATTCTTGCTTCTGCTCTTTGACCATCTCTGGTTGCCGACGCAAACGAACACCCTGCGCTTCGAACCAATCAGCAAGAATATCTTCGAAGTGATCTGCCTTTTCCTGAGATTCACCCTGGTCGACATTGGAGACGCGGTCTGCTGCTTCTGCGGCTTCGAATTCTTTCCGTTCCCGCTGACTCAAGCGGCTTGGCTCCCGAAGACTTTCTTTGATTTTGGTTT
The DNA here is from genome assembly GCA_964015875.1 of uncultured Candidatus Poseidoniales archaeon. Classification (GTDB taxonomy): domain Archaea; phylum Thermoplasmatota; class Poseidoniia; order Poseidoniales; family Poseidoniaceae; genus MGIIa-L1. The sequence continues at coordinate 24,762 of CAXHEV010000017.1, read as the reverse complement.
TCGACCAACGCATCTCTGCAAGAATCAGCCTGAATACGTTCATTGGAGGGCCGTCGAAACGTTGTGAGAGGTCAACAACACTGACGCCTTCCTTATACAACCTTAGCATTTCTTTGGCCCGGGAGCGTAAGCGACCATGGCCATACACGGTCTTCTGTTGCATGAGTGCTGAACGAAGAGAAAGCGCTTGGTCAAGGTTCATTTTGTGAGTGTCCACAATCTTGGCAAGTTCATCGACGCGTTCGTCATCAAGCCAACCAAATTCACCCTTTCGAAGCACGAGCTTCGACAACGCTTCTTCGTCTTTCAGAGGCACTGGTGAAGTAATCCAGTCAAACCGGTGGGTGTTTGGTTCGTCAAGTCCTTCAGGAAAGCCCATCGGTAGGTCCTTGCGATTGAACCGTTCGTTCGCATCTCGCTCGGTCTCTGCAATCCGTTGAGCATGACGCTCCTCAAGCACTGCTTTTGAAGTGCCTCCGTAGCGTTTTGTTTTACGGTGATGGCCCCCCCTGTTCGATCGGTTTCGATGATTACCGTTGCGTGAGCGACCCCGGTTATTCCCTCGTTTTTTTGAGGAACTGGGGCGTTTGTCGCCGCTGTTTTGGTCGCTCATTGATACAGGTCAGTGCCGAGGCTCCTTGAACACTCGCCTTTATTCTGATTCACCTAAGGCAGCTTCATGAGAATCAGGTATCGTGTGAATTCCACGCTCCGAAGCGTCGCGTAGCCATTGTTTTGCCAATGCCCTAGGTAAACGATTCACGCGCCCCTGCATGAATTTGGCCCACCAACGAACTTGCCACCATGCGGCAATTTCGATGCCTCCTTCTTCTTCGCCCCATACCGTTACAGCGAGTCGTAAGGAGGTGATGGCTGTTCCAAGAGGGCGTCCTTCTCGTTGCTGACCACCCCACTCAAATTCAATTTCAAGAAAACGTGGACGTTCACTTTGACGGATTGATTTGACCGTCCACATTTCCTCAATCAAACGTTGACGTTCGACTCGATGCAAATCAAAACGCTGACCTTCATGCAAGGTGCCATTGTGTTCCGAGAGGATCCTTCCTGCTGAGGCGTGCCAAATTGGCCAACAGTTCAAATTCAGTAAATTTGAGATGAGTTGGTCACATGCTTCTGGTGGCAGTGATTGACGCCATACGCCTTTTGGTGCCCCCATGTGGCTTCGTATGCAGGTTTGTCTTTGAATCTGTGGGGTACGAAAAAAGCGGGGTTTCAAATGCAATAAGTCGTTCCCATAACCATGCGATGGACATCCGCGGTGCTGCTTTCAGTTCTTTTGGTCTGTTCGTCCATGTCTGTTTTACACCAAGATTCAGGTGAAGGAAGCCTCATTGATATGCCCCAGTACTTCGTTGATGGGGAAGAAAGCTCCGACCTTGCTTTTGGCTGGGCAACAAGTGCAGGCGGGGCGCTTGATGATTTTATTTCTCAATCTGCTACCTACGCTAACGGCACTTTTCTCGTTGCAGGTAGTTTCGAAGGCGACATCCAATTCAGAGACCAAATTGATGGGCACGGGGCCACCTCAGGCTCAACCGACAGAGATGCGTTTGTAGGTTGGGTCAACCCAAACGGAACATGGAATGGAAGCATGGCATTCGGGTCCAATGGTATCGATTCAATCGATGCGGTCGCCTTGCTCTCGAACGGTGACGCTATCCTTGCAGGAACCTATTGTCTCAACAGCGTTGGCTTCCAGTGTCAACTATCGCTTGATGGTATAGCAACTCTAACCAAAGAAGATCAAGACGAGGATGGGAATGCCTTCGTCGCCCGTCTGAATGGGGACGGTTCATGGGCATGGGCCACCAAAATTGGTAATGCTTACGATAATTTCGTGCTCGATATGTTAGTGACACCCAACAATGAAATCCATGTTGGCGTCCTGTACAGGGAAACCATGGAATTCAATGGAAACATACTGCCACCAAGTTCAGAACGAACAGTCATGATTGCCATGCTCAATGAAGGTGGTAGCCCTGTGGCCCATGTCGTGGTTGAGACCTCAGAAGAAATTGAACCGGTCGGAGGCATGTGTCTTGATGGCTCGGGACAATCCTATGCTGCCCTCACCTTCAGAGGCGAGGTTCTTGTCGGTGAGACGCGTCTGGATTCCGCTGGTCAATCCGACCTCTTGGTCGCCTCATATGAGGCAAATCAATGGAATTGGGCCGTCACTGGAGGTGGAGCGTTTGAGGACCGAGCATGGGATTGTTCAGGATCCCCTCAGCAAGGCCTCACTGTTGTTGGAGAATACTCAGGAAACGCAACGTTTGGTGAGTATTACACCGAATCTTCCAACAACGTCGACATGGTGCTTAGCAGGGTGTCATCCGCTGGTGCATGGGCGGGCATCGCCACAGCGGGCGGGCCTGGAGTCGACCGAGCAACTGGCGTCGTGACCAATGCCATCGGTGAGGTGGTCGTCGCTGGTACGACCTCTGGAGGCATGTCGATTGGTGTCGATCAACTTGAGGACCTTGATGGGGTTAACGATGACATGCACAATGACATTTTCCTTGCAGCATATCTTTCCAACGACACCTGGGCGTGGGCAGTCTCTGCAGGAGGCGATGGTAATGATGAACCAACCGACCTTACTTTTGCCCCCGACGGCTCCCCGCTCCTCACATTCATGCTCAGTGGTACCGCTAGCCTTGGGGTACACAGCGCAACGAGCTATGGCGGCTATGACGTAGGGCTTTGGTTGTATCAAACTGACAGAGATTCTGATGGAGTTCTCGATGGTGAAGACAATTGTCCCCGCGTACCCAACACCGCCCAGAGCAACCATGATGGCGACTTGTACGGTGATGAATGCGACGAGGACGATGACAATGATGGAGTGCAAGATGGCCCTGATGATTGTCCAACGGGTGAAATGAATTGGGCCTCTGATGCCTCAACAGACCACGATGGTGATGGGTGCAGAGACGCTGGAGAAGACTTCGATGATGACGAAGATACGGTTTTTGATTTCCAAGACCTATGCCCGTTAGGCCCCGTGGGGTGGATTTCAACACCTGAAGAAGACAGTGAGGGCGACGGTTGTGCCGACGTTGATACTGACGAAGACGGGTTTATCGATCAAATGGACAACTGTCCGGCTGAGGCAAACCCTACGCAATCCGACCTTGATGGAGACGGTCTTGGTGATGCCTGCGATGTTGACGAGGATGGCGATGGCGTAGCTGCACCACAGGACAATTGCCCTCGGGATGCAAATCCATGGAGTTCAAACACTGCTAGTGACTACGACCAAGATGGATGTCAGGATTCGTTCAATGACGATGACGATGATAACGATGGTTTGCTCGATACTGCGGATGCTTGCCCGACCGGCGCTCTTTCATGGAACGAACTCGGGGACACAAGTTTGGACCACGACCAAGATGGATGTCAAGACGCTATCGAGGACAATGATGATGATAATGATGGATTTACAGACGCTGTTGATACCTGCCCTGTCGGATTGATTGGAATCGCTCAACCCGGGCAAGATGTGGACGGCGATGGATGCATCGACGGTGTTGAAGACGACGATGATGACAATGATGGCGTGGTCGATGGCGTTGATGTCTGTCCACTAACTCCACCGAATGCACAGGTGGGAATCCAAGGATGCAGCATGACTCAATTGGATGATGATTTAGATGGCGTCTCAAACGCTGATGATATGTGCCTCAACAGCCTACCTGGACGCCTCGTCGATGCTAGTGGTTGCGCTATTATCAACGAATCAAATGATTCTGTTTCGACCTCTGATGAAACCAGCATGACGCTGTGGCTGTTTGTTATTGCTGGAATCCTGCTGCTTGCCGCCGGTGCTGTAACCTTGAGCGGTAGACAGGCAGACTCAGCACCACCGAAGCGACCAGTGGAACTTGAGCAAACGACGGCGAGCCAACATCAACCTCGTGAAGAGGAATGAAGATTCATCGTCGATCGCTATCACCACGGAAAAAGCGACTTGTTAAATAAAGTGAGAAATCAATATCAAAATATGAAGTTTCTACCGAAGGCGTTGATGATTGCTCTTTTGATGCTCATGCTTGCCGCCACTCCTGCAATCCAAGGAAATTCATCTGGAAAGCACAACCAAGCAGCATCAGGATGTGGTTGCCATTCCAATGGCGGCGGAGTCACAGCGACCAATGACTTCCCTACTTCTTACACCGCCGGTCAAGTCTACAGCATCAATATCGGCCATGCTGGGGCTGGAAGCCTTGTTGGCGGATTCAATGTGGTGGTCAACAAAGGCACCCTACAAAACGCGGGCAATGGCGTCCAAATCTCAGGTGGGTCAAGCGCAACCCACGTCAACTCAGGCCAACTTGGCTGGACTTTTGACTGGCAGGCTCCAACCACTGGAAGTGGAAGCGTCACCGTCAACATTGCTGTTCTCCAAGCCAACGGGAACGGCCAAACCAGCGGAGATGCATGGGATACTGACAGCGTATCAATCACTGAAACTGTCGTTCAAAACATTCCACCTGTGGCCACGAATGTCCACGTGAGTACTCCTCAAGGATCTGCTTCGACGACGCAAGCTTATCCCGATGAAGTGTTGATGGCCAGTTATGATTACAATGACGATAATGGGGACCCTGAAACCATGAGCCAAATCCGCTGGTACAAGAGCGGAAGCCTAGATTCCGCTTACAACGATATGGAAATTATAGATGACATGCAGACCACAATTGGTGACACTTGGACCTTTACTGTGACACCAAACGACGGCACGGACTTAGGCACAACTGTTTCTGCCTCAAACACCATTGAAATCATCGATTACGACACGGATAGCGATGGATATGGCGACCAGGTTGACGCCTTCCCAAACGATCCAAATGAACACGCTGATGCTGATGGAGACGGCACTGGAGATAACGCTGATCTTGATGATGACAATGATGGGACCAAGGATGCAGACGACGCCTTCCCGTTCGATTCGACTGAAAATACCGACACGGATGGTGATGGTACTGGAAACAATGCTGACACTGATGACGATGCTGACGGTGTGCTTGACGTCAACGATGCTTTCCCTCTCGATGCGAATGAAGACAAGGACACCGACAACGATGGAACCGGGGATAATGCCGACACCGATGATGATGGTGACGGTACACTCGACGCCGATGACGCATTCCCACTCGATGCTTCAGAAGACAACGATGCTGATGGTGATGGCACTGGTGACAACGCTGACCAAGATGATGACAACGATGGTGCATTGGATGTGAACGACGCGTTCCCACTTGATGCAAGCGAGTCGCTGGACACAGATGATGATGGCACTGGAGATAACGCTGACACCGATGACGATAACGATGGTGCCCTCGATGCAGACGATGCCTTCCCGCTCGATGCGACTGAAACCATTGATACCGATGACGATGGCACTGGCGATAACGCCGACACCGATGACGATAATGACGGTACCCTCGATGCAAACGACGCCTTCCCGCTTGATGCGACAGAAACCATTGATACTGACGAAGATGGAACTGGTGATAACGCAGATACGGATGACGACAATGATGGTTTACTCGATGCTGATGAAGCAACACTTGGGACCAATCCACTTGTGATTGACACTGATGAGGATGGCGAAGGCGACGGAACCGATGCTTTCCCACTTGATGCAAGTGAAACCTCAGATGCAGACGGAGATGGCGTTGGTGACAACGCAGATGCTTTCCCTAACGATGCTACTGAGTCAATTGATAGCGATCAAGACGGGGTTGGAAACAACGCTGACGCTTTCCCTAACGATGCATCAGAGACCAGTGATAGCGACGAAGATGGTGTTGGTGACAACGCAGACTGGGCACCATTGGATGCCACTGAGTCAATCGATACCGACAATGATGGAGTTGGCGACAATGCTGATGCTTTCCCTGAAGACCCGTCTGAAACCATGGATTCTGACGGCGATGGTGTTGGTGATGTGGCTCAAGCAGCTGCTGAGGCGGATGCTGAGGCGTTGCGAAACATGATCATCATCGCCCTACTTGTCGTTGGTCTGCTTGGTGGAGGAGCCGTCATGTTCCTTCGAGGAAGAGGTAACGAGGAGGCTTCAGCCAAATCCTTCGATCAACCCTTTGATGCATCCACCCAATCCATGCCGGCCACGCCGGCAGTGGTTCAACAACAAGTTCAACCCGTTGTCGAGGAACCAACGGTGCTTCGTCAATGGACCGATGAGAAAGGATACACTTGGAGATCCATGAGTGATGGAAGCAATTACTGGTGGACTGGCACAGAATGGCAACGTTCATGATCACGCATAGACCAAAGCAGGGGATAGAGGCATAGCGCCACCTGCACGACCCGTGTCGTCTTCAGGTGATTCTCCAAGCACCACATTGACCTGCTCAAGTCCAAGTTCATCGGCGATAAATGATGCTCGCTTCGAAAGGGAGTCGACTTCGTCCAAAGAACTGCGAATCAAAACCCGTGAATCATCGTCCCACTTGAACACTTGAGGGAGCATTTTCTTCCCCCAAAAGCCCATGATTTCGCCTTTGCGTTCTCCTTGGGCAATTTCCATCTGACTCAAGACGCTGATGAATTGTTTTGGATTTCCACCTTCTTCGAGGAATTCAAGCGCACGCACCGCAAGTTCTCGTTTCCAGGTTGGGGCAACGATGATTGTAGCCGATGTGGCAGGTCCATCCAAATGCCGCTCAGCAACATCCTTGATTTTGCGAGCGGACTCGAGGAAGCTACGGGTGATGGTTTCTCCATCGAGTGCCGTTTGTTCTTCGGGAGTGATTGGTTCCAAAGGTGGCATTTCCGAGCCGCTGATGAGCCCATCCAAACCGAGGGTTGCCCACCATTCCTCAGCCAAATGCGGCGTTGAGATGGAAAGCATGTGAGCCCACTGCCGAAGCAAGTCATGAGCGAGGGAGGGGTTATTGCCTCCTCTTCGAGTGTACCAATTGACGTCTTTGACCAACTCGTAGTGAGAGAGTTCTACCGCACGCCGCAGATCATAGACATCCATTGCCGACTGGAATTCAGCAACCCGTTGCTTCAGCCTGCCTTCAAACCAGACATCCATTGGCCCAGCTGTCCCATCCCATGCAAGCAATCGCTCTGGCATCGAGTAAAGCTGCATCATGACCCTGTAATTGGCCTCCAATGCGGTATCTGACCAATCCATGCCTGCGGTTGGATTGGCAGCGAAGAGAATAAACAAACGCACTGTATCTGCGCCGTAGCGATCAATCATATCTTCGGGAGAGACGGTATTTCCGAGGGATTTGCTCATTTTTGCAGAGCGTTCAGTGAGTATGTCTTGGCACTGAGGACACGGCAATCCTGCGTAGTCGACAGAGAATGTCAAGCCACATGATTCGCACCAAGGCGCTTGCTTGTTGACCATACCTTGACAAAGCAATTCATTGAATGGCTCGTCGATGGTGTGCAATCCAAGGTCTCGAAGAGCCTTGGTCCAGAACCGTGCATAGATCAGGTGCATCTGTGCGTGTTCAATTCCGCCGCAGTAAAAATCGACATTCATCCAATGATTCACAAGCGCTTCTTCGAAGCATGCATCATCGTTGAGTGCATCCGTGTACCTCAAGAAGTACCAGGAAGAGTCAACAAAGGTGTCCATTGTGTCAGTCTCTCGACGTCCGGGCTTACCGCATTTTGGACAATCTGCGGCCAAAAACGATTCTGAAGTCTCCAGAGGATTACCTTGTCCAAACACCACGTCACGTGGCAATTCGACCGGCAAATCTTCCTCTGGGACTGGGACTGCGCCACAATCACCACAATGAATCACAGGAATTGGTGTGCCCCAGTAGCGTTGACGGGAGACCAACCATGGGCGGATTTTCCAATTGATGGTCTGAGTGCCTGCGCCTTTGGCTTCAAGCGCCTTAACCACAGCGCCTTTCGCGTCATCGCCGTACAATCCGTCAAAGCCGTCCATGGGGCTGTTGACCATCCAGCCAAGATCGACTTCGGCCTTCTTGAGTTCAGCATCAGCATCTCCGCCTTCCTTCATGGTCAAGACGCGTCGAATTGGAATGCCATACGACGTTGCAAAATCAAAATCACGCTCGTCGTGACCTGGAACAGCCATGACCGCACCTGTACCGTAGCTAGCGATGACGAAATTTCCAGCCCAAATTGGAATCTTTTCACCCGTGAGCGGATGAATTGCGTTTGCACCCAGTGGAACACCTCGTTTCTTGTTCATGTTTTTGATTCGGTCGAATTCGCTCATTGCAGATACCTCATTGTAGAGGTCCTGCCATTCCGCCTGATATTCCGTGCCTTTAGCCAGAGATTCAGCGAGTGGGTGTTCTGGAGCGAGGGTGACGAAGGTGGCGCCGAACAGAGTATCTGGTCGAGTGGTGAACACGGTCAAGGTTTCCTCGCGGCCTTCGATTTCAAAGGTAATTTCAGCACCTTCTGAACGACCAAGCCAATCCCGTTGTAGAGATTTGACGTTCTCTGGGAAAGCAATTGTGTCGAGGCCGTCGACAAGTTCTTGGGCATACTTGGGAATGTCGAGGAACCATTGGCTCATGCCTTTTTGGACAACTGGACCGCTGCAACGCCAACATCGGCCAGCCTTCACTTGTTCATTGGCAAGGACTGTTTCACATGAAGAACACCAGTTCACAGGCGCAAATTCCTGATAGGCAAGGCCCTTTTCGAGGAACTTCGTGAAAAACCATTGATTCCATTTGTAGTACTTCGGATCGTGGCTTTTCACCTGCCTTCGCCAGTCATATGAGAATCCCATGCGCTTGATTTGTTCGGTAATGGAAGCCATATTCCGTTCGGTAATCTCCTGCGGGTGTGCGTTTTCTTTGATGGCTGCATTCTCAGCAGGCATTCCAAACGAATCAAAACCCATTGGATAGAGTACGTCAAAACCCATCATGCGTTTGTACCGTGCTACTGCGTCACCAATCGAGTAATTACGAACGTGGCCCATGTGCATTTTTCCGCTCGGATAAGGGTACATCTCAAGGCAGTAAAATTTTGGACGATTGTCGCGAATATCCTGTTCAAAAAGGCGAGCTTCGTTCCACTTTTGCTGCCAGATTAATTCTGAATCAGGGGAAAACAGCACGCTCATAGACTCACCATTTCCCGTCGGGACATTCCTGCCACATACATTCTTGTCTTGAATGCGACTCTTCATGAGTCCCCTCAAACTGCGCTATGGCATGGCGAAGCAAATCACCGTGAAGGTGCCAGTTCGAATTGATCTGGCCGGCGGTTGGACAGACGTGCCCGCTTATTGCAACGGAAAAACTGGAGAGGTGGTCAACATCGCAATCAATCATTACGTCACTGCGTCATGTGAGATTGATGAACAGCGTCGTGTCAGGGTGAGGTATGAAACAGAGATGCCTACAGGTTGTGGACTTGGCACATCTGGAGCGATGAATGTGGCTCTTATCGCTGCGATTAGCCCGTCGGATGAACACCCGTCTGCAATCGCGGAAAAGGCGTTTCAATTCGAAGCGGTTCTGGGCAACACTGGTGGGCGTCAGGACCAGTGGGCAAGTGCATTTGGAGGGATTCAGCATTTGCGTTTTAAGCATGAGTCAGTCCAACGAACTGAGTTGAATCCGTCGGCAGAGTTTTGCACATGGATTGAGCATCACCTTCTCTTGTTTGATACTGGCCTGCCACATGTCTCTGGGGACTTACACAAATCTGTGTGGAAACGATTCAAGGAAGGTGATGGAGAAATCACAAGCGGATTGGAAGTATTACGGTTGGCTGGCCAATCCATGCACCGGGCTGTTGTTAACGAAGACAGTACGGCGTTCACAGAGGCTATGCGATTGGTGATGAAGGGCGTAGATTTGCTCAATCCAGCATTACACGAACCATTTCGAAGCGTATTGGATTCACTTCAGAGCACTGGCAGGCTCACTGCTTGGAAGGCAATGGGTGCGGGTGGAGGGGGTGTAGTTGGTGTGTTGAGAAGCAGCAGTTCATCTCCAGAATCAATTGTTCAAGATCTTGAAGACGCTGGTTGGAAGCACCTTACGTGGGCCATTGATTCGTTTGGAATAACACGGGATGTTGTGCTCAATCACGGGTGAAATCATCATTTGATTCCAACAAGAAAATGGCTTCTCTCGTCAACTTGTAGCGATTCTTAATGCCCATTTTTCGCTTCTCGACAAGACCGAATTTTTGTAGGGTGCGCAAATGGTGAGAAACCAGTTGTTGGCTCTTTTCCAGTCGCTTTGCTAATTCTGCTTGTGTTGGGAATTCACCCATTGGACCATCTGCATCCAATAACGACAGAATCTTGCCTTGCAAGCTGTTTGGGTCAGGAGAGAGCGGTGGAACCGGTAGTTCTGCATCGCTCATGCCTGGGTTCATTGTGTTCGTGAGCGGGTAATAACGAACCAAGCGCCCGTCCTTACGACGCCATATGGCTTCCTCAGACTCTAGAATTCTGAGGTGGTGCGTGATTTGGCCATTGCTCATATCGAGTGCTGCCATCAGTGCTCGGAAGTGACAACCTGGATTGGCTGTCAAATACCCCATCAGGCGCCCACGCTGGTACCGGCCATCCGTGGTTTCGTGCGTTCTTCCAACCATGCCAAGGAACCAGAGGCCAGCGGCGGTGGAAGGTATCCTCAATGATTCATTACCGAGGACCAAGGAAACAAGTAATGAGAGCAATGATGTTGTTGTGATCACGACAAGTAACGTCGTCGCAAGCGGTGCTTCAGATTCTTGGGGGACCACCAATTGTGGCCCATCTGATTGCTCTTCAGTGACCTGTTCCACCGAAGGCCCAAATTCTGTCTCCACAGTGAGCAGCTCAATTGAGGGGGCTTGGAATTTTGAACACTGTGGGGCCGAGGTGGCGCTTATCGATTGGTATGTGCCTGACCATCCCTGCTGAGGTGCCCAAGAACCTAGTGCAGCCAGTGAGAGGAGCAATTGACCATCTTGTGGACTATCAAGAATCCAACATGTGCCTTCTTCGGTGAGAATTCCAGACCATGTTCCGCTAACCAAGCGAGACTCTTCTTGCTCAGGTTCTTCTTCGATGATTGTCGATTGAACTTCAACCGTCTCGACGATTGGCCATTCAAAGACAAATCCAGCGGATGTTGTAGGGTTTGCTTCCAAGGTGACAATCATTTGGTACATTCCATCAGGCAAAGGGGCGTTATTGAAATCAATCATGCTGACTTCGCCGACCTCGAGAACCAGAGGGTTTTCTGGGCTGTAAGGAAGGCTGAGATGCCGACCATCATGCTCGTTGCACAACGATGCTTGACGGTGTACTTCGTCTGAAATTCCAAGATCGATAATCGAGACTGTGACTGAACACGGTCCAACCCATCTCAAATCCACTTCGCTTATTTGTGGCACAACGGTGATGTTGAGATCGAAACCATTGTCGATACCAGAAAGGGAAGTCGACATGTCAAGTGGCAAAGATTGGGCACAATTTGTCGCTATGAGTCGCTCATAATCGATGGTTTCTGATTGTGAGAGATGGAGTTGTGGTACCTCGACAATCGCCGTGTAGGTGCCAGAAGAAATTTGACATCCAAGCAAATCAGTAAAGGTCCAGTCTGGAAGGCTGAATACGACTTCTTCGGTTGGCTCAAGACTGTAATCCATGTTGATGGCGTTGCATGTTTTGAGCGAACGGCTGTCAAAAACAACACTACCTTGGTCATCGACAATCCAGAGTTCTGCTCTACAGGTATCCGTGAATCGAATTGATTGCTGAGTGTCTCCAACATTGAGCATGGTCATCGAAGTCGACATGATTTCATCGTCGCCGAACAATCCGTCGTCTAGGCCGCTAAGGTCGACTTGAAGTTGGTCCTGATAGATGGAGGTGAAGGCTTCTCCAGGAGGTGCAACTTCGAGGTCCAAAGATGCGGAGAGGGTGTCACCAGGCAGTGCTACTGAGATTGTGTGCAAGCCACCATCAAGCGTTCCTGATGGCAGCAGACGTTGTTCCAGCAGCACCTCTTCAAATGCTTCAATCTGGGTAAAGGAGGGAAGGCAATCTGAGGAGAGGTCGGTCGCTTCATCGATGCTGAAATGCAACAAACATCCACCAAGGTCTGGAAGTTGAATCGCAGAGGAAGTCGGATTGTACATCATGACGGTAAGCACCATTTCTTCGCTTGAGACAAGAGGTCCTAAGCGACTGGTTGCTTCGATGGAAAGAGTGAGTTCCGAAGGTACGACGACATCGGTCTGAACATGCACCTCATGACTCGAGAAAAGGCCGGTTGCGGTGTGAAGGACGCTTGCTGTGTACCAACCCGGCAGAACATATGCGCCTTCTTCAGTGGTGAGGTCCCACTGCACTTCGCTGAAGGTCTTGACTTCGCTCGAAGCGATGTCAATCATTTGGGATTGGCCACGGCAAAGGTTACGATCATCGACGACAAATTCACCCATTGAATCGGTCACTTGAAGGATTACGCCGCAAGATGGGTCGTTTTCAAACGTGGTTGAAGCTCCAGTGTTGCTTATTGTAGGCTGAATCTGGACCACATCACCAGTGGCGTAATACGCGTCGATTCCAGAACTGTTGAGTTCTGAATCAAAGGTGAGATCGGCCACATCTGCTTGGGCCATTGTAGGCATTGTAGACAGCATCAGCAGGGCCACGAGAACACCTGCACTTGCACGCATACGCCCCGCCATGTGCAGAGAGAGGTTCTCATTACTTGAAAGACCAGCGGTCCATACCATGTGTAAGGGCGGGCCAAACATGCAGCCAAAAGAACTCATTGCGAACGACAAAATCATCGTACTGCAAGCACAATTGGGTGAGTGGGACAACCTCAACCATCTGATTGTATGTACGACGACCAATCAAGCGGTGATCATCGATCCTTTTGATGGTGAATACTGGCTGAGTATTTGCAAAAAGCGAGGTTGGATTTTGAATCAAATCTGGCTTACACACAGCCATTGGGACCACTCGAAAGGCGTTGAAACTGTAAAGCAGGCCTTAGGCGATTCCGTGCATGTCCAATGTCATGCGTTTGAGCGGCAGCGTGGATGGGATGGGGAAGTGGATGAAGAATGGGTGCATGAAGCAAATTCACATGTGAATCTCAGCTGTGGAGAGTTGCAGTTTGAAGCCCATTGTACTCCAGGGCATACACCTGGACATACCACCTTTGTCGGCGAAGGTGTCGTCATTTCAGGTGACTGTCTGTTCCTTGGACGGTGCGGACGAACGGATTTGTTCGGAGGCGATCCTGTGATGCAGCGCTCAACATTGCACTATCTGCGTGAACACATGCAACGTCTGCCAGGCGACACCCTTGTCCTTCCAGGACATCAATATCAACTCGAGGACGGACAAACGCCGACGACGATGAAAATCAGCGAGGTTTTACGGACGAACGAAGCGCTTCTCGCTCTTGATGATGATCAGGCCTGGGCAGCGTTGCCTTTCCTTGCTTTCGACGATTCAATGGCTGAACGTGCGAGGCGTCAACGAGCTCAACAACAACCTAACAATCAAAGTTGATCAAGATCGAGCATGTTTGGAATTGCCGCTTGGGTAGCAGCTTCCTGTGCCATCTCATGTTGTTTCCATTGTGGGACAGCTGCTGGTTCGACCCAACCAAGGGCTCGTGCTTCATCGAGTTGACCTGCCGCCACATAATGTTCAATCCATGCTTCTCGGCGTTCCTCTTCTTCAGAGAAAGCCATGTTGATTTGGCGTTCTTCTGCCCTTGCTGAAGCGGATTTGCGCTTGCTGGCCGCTTTTGCGACTTGAGCAACGAAAATCAAACCAAGCAAGAGAACAATAGCTCCACCCATGAAGATCATTGTCGTCGAACCCGCCAGCGTCGAAGCGCTGTCTTCAGTGCTTTGATCAACAGCGTTAGGATTGCTTGTGATCAAGCAGACCACTGCATCTGGGCCAGTCAACACACCATTGGTGATTGCTGGGTCCCACGGGCATGGGTCGTACACGTCAGCACGTCCGTCTCCGTCGCTGTCAATGCAGCCGTACTCTTCAAGCGATGAAGTACCATACTCCTTACGGCAGGAATCCGGTTGATAGGCTGCTTGAGGGGCCATGGGGCCTTCGTCTCCATCTGGATCATAGACGCTGTTGTCTCCATATCCATCCCCGTCAAAGTCATTCCATTGACTTGGTTGAAGTGGGAATGCATCAGGTTGGTAGAAACTGGTTTGGTTATCACCCCAACCATCGCCATCGATGTCCGACCACTGGTCAGGCACAGTAGGGAATGCATCACCGCTTTGATTACGAACTTGGATAAACTGACCTGGGTTGTCGAGGTCAGCAATCGTATCGTTGAACCAAATGTAGTTGTCACCCCAGCCATCGCCATCCGTATCCTCCCATTGGAGGGTGTCGTAAGGGAACGCATCGTCAACGTCAGCCCAGCCATCGAGGTCTGCATCAGGACAACCTTGGCGGTTGTTTTCAAACGATTTACCAAACACGTCAGGGCAATCATCACCGCTTGGAACAAGGCTGTTGTCACCATAGCCGTCGCCATCAGCATCGGCCCACTGGAATGGATCTTCCCAGAAAGCATCGACCGGATCGACGAATCCGTCACCGTCATAATCTGAGCATCCGCGTGTTAACGCATCTGTTGATTTCCCGTACACGAGCGGACAGACGTCAGAATAACCTTCAGAGATTCCATCACCATCAGCGTCGATGAAATTATCTCCGTAGCCATCACCATCGCTGTCTTCCCATTGGTCAGGGTCTTGCCAGAAAGCGTCACCGTTGAATCCGTTTGGATTGTCACCACGGCCGTCACCATCGGTGTCCTTCCATTGCGAAGTGTCATCGGGGAAGGCATCAGGATTGTTTCCGTCTGGATTATCACCACGGTTGTCACCATCGCGGTCGGCCCATTGAGTTGAATCGTCTGGGAACGGATCACCTGCGTTGGAGTACCCGTCATTGTCTCGGTCAGCACAACCAATTCGGTCTACATAGGAAGTGCCTGCCTCATTCGGACATTCATCTGCATCGTTTCCACTGATGTTGCTACCGTAGCCATCGCCGTCTTCATCACACCATTGTGTTGGGTCGTTTGGGAAAGCGTCAGCTTGGTAGCAGTTGCTTGTCGCTGCCCAGTTAGCGTCAGGGTCAGACCAGCCATCGCCGTCTGAATCGACACAGCCCAATCGGTCATTGATTGAGTCGCCCCAAATTGTAGGGCATCCATCCGCTCGGTCACCAAGTGGATTGTCGCCCACCCAATCACCATCGGAGTCAGCCCACTGAGTGCGGTCGAGTGGGAAAGCGTCAGCGTTGTTTGCTACATCTTGCAGCAGGCCAGGCCAAACTGATGGGCGGAAATTATCCCAACTTGCGTTTTGATAATTGTCTCCATAGCCATCACCATCGCTGTCGTTCCATTGGGAGGCGTCATCCGGGAAAGCATCACCAGATTGATTCATGTGCAGTTGGTTTGAATTGAGGTCAAAGTAGTAATTGTCGCCATATCCATCGCCGTCTGCATCGGCCCATTGTAGAACATCAGAAGGATACTCGTCGCCCTCATCAGACCAACCGTCGCCGTCTGCATCGGGGCAACCAAATCGGTCTTGTGTGGAGGTGCCACTCACCGAAACGCAGGCATCGGGTTGGTACGCTGGAGCTGGATTATCTCCGAATCCGTCGCCATCTGTATCGTTCCATTGAGTGCCTTCGCTTGGGAATGCGTCGACGATTCCGTCGCCTTGATCGGTGGAATTGTAGCCATCATTGTCCTCATCGATATCTGCGAACCAGAAGTAAACGCCCTCGTCATTTCGTCCGTGTGCCGTCACGATATGTGTATTATCTGGGCTCCATGTGATACCTTCCAATTGACCGCATTGGTTGTTGTTTCCAGAAGAACAACTTCCGGGGCGAGGAGCATTAAACGCATCAACTTGAACGCCAGTATCGGATTTGTAAACTCGTGCGGTCGCACCGTCGCTACCGTACCAGTACATGCCGGCAGCCACTTGAGAACCATCATGTGAGAATGCGGTGGAGGCACATGAAGTCGAGGTTGTCTTCTGCCAAATGCGAGTCCAACCTGCTCCGTTGAATTCGTACATGTCAAAACTTGCAGATTGCCCTTCCCATCCTCCGCACATGGCAATGTAGTTGCCATCAGGAGACCAAGCGACGGCGTTAACGCTCGCAGGAGGGTCTGTGATGGACCAGACTGTTACCCTCGAACTGACGTTGACGATGTAGAAATCGCCGTTGCCAGCAAGAGCAATGTGTTCACCATCGGGAGAGAAGGCAGAGTCGTAGAATCGGTCCTCATTGCTTGGATTCAAGCTGTAGAGATTTTGGCCATTTGCCACTTGAATAAGGAACACTTGACCGTTTGTACCGCCGTTTCCTGACCGCCCAATGGACACCGCAACAAGGCTGCTATCGGGTGAAAATTCTACGTCATTAACATAGTCTCCACTTCCAACATCGACGCTAATTGTGCCGTGAATTGAAGTGAGATTTGTGGCGTAATAAATGTTCATGGTGTCATCATCAAGACCTGCGGCGACATACTGTCCGTCTGGGGAAAAGGCAACGGATGTGACCTCGCCTCCGGGAATCGCGTTAGCTGAGCGAATGTTGATGTGAGTTGTTGCGTTCCAAACCCGTACAAACCCATCTTCAGAACCTGTGACGATGAATTCCCCAGAGGGTGAATACTCAACATCATGATAATCGGAGTTTGAGTTAAGCGTCCACTCATTTTGGAAATTTGGATTATTGATGGCCCATGAATCACTGAAATCAGAGATCCCATCGCCGTCTTTGTCCGGGCAACCATCCCGGTCTACGGTTGAGGTACCTGCGGACCATGGACAATCATCCACCGAATCATCGAAGCCGTCGCCGTCGGAATCTGCACCCATGGCGACTGGTGCAAGGGCCATGAAGGCCATCAAAAAAATCAGCAAAACACCCTTTGAGAGGCGAGTCATGTTAATCCGTACTTTTTCTGATAAAAGGTGTTGTGGTTCAGATGTGCAACGAAATAAATTGAGACATGTCAATTATTTTGCCGAACAACCAAGGAAAGTGTTGAGAAGCAAGTCAGACCAGCGATGTATGTGAGCGAAGGTCTTCCAAAGGTCAGTGTAGCG
Organism: uncultured Candidatus Poseidoniales archaeon; assembly: GCA_964015875.1. Classification (GTDB taxonomy): domain Archaea; phylum Thermoplasmatota; class Poseidoniia; order Poseidoniales; family Poseidoniaceae; genus MGIIa-L1. Next base: position 7,593 of record CAXHEV010000017.1, on the reverse strand, counting down.
GTTTTGGACCGCGTACTGCTTCATTTGAACGACCACAGAGACCAAGCCGATCGTTATGTTGTGGGTCATGAACTCACACGCCCGGGGATAGCAGAGGCTTGTGCGCAACATCCTCCGAACGTGAGCCGTGCTATGCGCTCATTATTGCGAGATGGGACAGTTGAGGAACACACCCGAAGCATTCGAGGAGAGGAACGTAGGCAAAAGACGTGGCAACTTTCAATTGAGGGCGTCGAAAAGGCTGATGAACGCAAAGAGGTTCTTGGTGAAATCAAAATTCTGCTGCGCAATAACGAGGGGGAACTTCTCGAAGTGGCTGCCAAGGAGGCGCCTGAACGTTTAGAGGCAGACATATCGCTGCTCCAAGTCCTCCTTCACGCCCAGCATGAAGGCGTTCTCACATACGGCGATATTCGGTTTGGCCGAATCCAGAGGTCAACCGATGAACGACCCGCACCAGGGCGATTGACACCGATGACTGGCGCGCATGCCACCTACAACAATCATCCACCAGAAACTCGCCCGGTGCACGGCAGGGAGGTTGAAATTGAAGCCCTCCAAACATGGTTTGACGCTCGAAAGCCCTGTGCGGTTGTGCACGGCATCGCCGGAATTGGAAAATCGACGCTGGTTGCTCATTGGCTTCAGCAACTCTTGGAGGAAGATCCGCACTTGTCGATTTGTTGGTATCCTTGTCAACCATGGGACCGTTCGCTCGGCTTGGCGACGAGTTTGCTCCATCGATTTGGAATCGACGAATCGCATGACCCATACAATTTGATTGAAACCCTGCCGTTAAGCCCTGGTGGGAAAATTGACGTCGACGCTTGGCGGCGGCGACTGCTCACCTACCTCACTGATGCGCGCACCATACGAGAGCGTTTCAAGAACGAAGCAGGCGGCCCCCCGCCATACTGGTTGATCGTTCTTGATGATGTCCACCACATGGAGGAGCAAGCGCGAGATTTGCTCGGAGCCTTATTACAAATCTCTACCAAAGCACCGCTTCGACTGCTCTTCATCTCCAGAACCACGCTCAAAGTCTATGATCGAAGGGATGTTCATACCCGTAACATCGTCAAGGAATTTCCAATCTCAGGTCTGAGCTTGGAAGAAACCAAAGCCTGGCTCGACAACTTAGACAACCCTCCTGCAATCAAAGCAGATGAGGTGCATGCAGCAACTGGTGGCCACCCTCTTGCGCTTGAATTGTTGGAACTTTATGGACAACCAACGCATGGTGATTGGCTTCGATTCCTAGATGAAGAGATCCTCACGACACTTCCAGAACACGAGCAGAACCTGCTCGCCACCCTCGCACTCGCCAAGAAGCCAATGGCCTGGGAACAACTTGCTGACGCTGTTCAGTGGGAGGGTAAACCTCCCCAGAATCTACTCAAGCACGGCTTACTCATCGATTTAGAAGAGGGCATGTGGTTGCATGAAGCGCTGCGAGAGCGATTGTTGCGAGAAGTAGGGTCGGCTCAGAAGCGCCGAAAGGAACGTCTTGGTAAGTGAATTCAGAAATCTTCTGCAGTCATGTGCTCGTCGACCCACTGCAGGACAGCAGCTTTTGGCATAGCGCCGGACTTTTGACCGACCAAACGACCGTTATTGTAGAGAAACATTGCAGGGATACCTCGAACACCAAGGCGCCCTGCGTTCATAGGATTTGAGTCGGTATCGACCTTTGCGACAATGAGTTCTCGCTCATCTGCAACTTGCTTCAAAACAGGTCCGAGTGCCTTGCAGGGTCCACACCATGGGGCCCAGAAATCTACCAAAACCCAGCCATTATCGTTGACTGTAGTTTCGAATTCGCTGTCGGTCACTGTTCTTACTTCACCCATGGGTTCACCTTATGGACCCTCCAGTCCAAGGATTATGAGGGTTTGTACAGCAAATCATACTGTTTTTGGACGAAATCCTCTTCACACGCCCGCACTTGGCCATGAATGAGGCGGTATCATGATCATTGCACCAAGTGTCCTTACAGCGGATTTGGCAGACCTTGCCACAGATTGTCGCGAAGCACTTGAGGCTGGCCTCAATTGGCTTCATCTGGATGTGATGGATGGAAACTATGTGCCGAACCTTACCTTTGGACCTCCAGTGATTAAATCACTTCGAAAAGCACTCGGCGAGGAGGCTGTGTTCGATGCCCACCTCATGATTTCTAATGCTGAGTCATGTTTCCAAGACTACATTGACGCTGGTTGTAATCATCTCTCCGTACACGTAGAGGCTGCAACGCACCTCCACCGTCTTGTGACCGCCATCCGCGCCGCTGGGGCAACCGTTGGGGTTGTGCTCAACCCCGGAACACCTGTCGATGCTGCCCTTGAAGTCCTTGAGGAATTGGACTTAGTGCTCGTTATGAGCGTGAACCCCGGGTTTGGTGGCCAATCATTTATTCCAGCCGTGGAGAAGAAGATCCGATTGCTCAAAGCAGCGATTGACAAGCAGGTTGCCGAGGGTGGCCGTCCGGTTCAAATCCAAATCGATGGCGGTGTCAAAGCGCACAACATAGCAATGCTCCAATCGTGGGGCGTGAGCAACTGTGTGGTAGGATCCGGACTGTTCAATGACAAGGCATCGCTCAGCGAAAACCTTGCTGTGATTCATACAGCCCTTCAAGGATGAAGAACGGGTGGTTGCTCCGTGCGGATTTTGCTTGTATCCCTTTTGTACCCGCTGCCAACCAACGCAGCGAGAGGTACATTCGTAGCCGATCATGCCCTTGCGCTCAAGAAAAACGGCCATGATGTTCGCGTCGTTAATACCCTGCCTAGGATGATGAAGTATCAAGAGGCTCGGCGATCGACGTTGACGGGAGTAGCCAAAGCACCTAAGCAATTCGAGCATGGTGACATTGAGGTACTGGCTCCGCGCTACATTTCGTTGCCCGACCATCCCTGGCCAAGCATCACGAAGTGGAGCGTTCGTCGCTCCACGAAGTCAATTGAATCATGGTTGAAGGATTGGCGGCCTGAGGTCATTGTCTGCCACACCCTTTGGCCTGCCGGGGTACTCGCTCAGCACCTCGCCCAAAGGTGGCAGGTACCATGGACCGGTGTTGTTCACGGATGGGATATCGATGTTGGTCTCGAGCATGAATCCCTAGCCGCTTCTGTAAAATCATCGCTTTGTGCTGCTGATCACATGGTCGCCGTCTCAAAGCGTCTTGCTGAACGTTGCGTTGAATTTGGCCGCAATCAAGATTCCACCTCAACCATTCCGTGTCATGTTGCCGTCGAAGATGAATGGTTGAAACCGATGGTGCCGTCGAGAAAACGGTGGCGTAAATCAAACATCGATGTGCTGTTTCCATCAGATCCGCGCAGGCCGGAAAAAAATCATTTGCTCGCCCTCAAAGCCTGTGAGGCCCTCGAGGAACGTGGTTGGATTGTCGGCGTAACCACGCTCAAACAGCAGCCTCGACCTATTGTCTGGGACCGAATGCTCGTCGCAGATGTGACACTGATTACTTCGAAGCGAGAATCTGGACCGTTGGTGGCTAAGGAATCAATGGTATGTGGCACACCTGTCGTGTCGCTCAATGTTGGTGATGTATCTGAATATTTACCGCCATGGGCGGTTGTTGAGAAAGCAGACCATGAATTGCTAGCAGATGCGTGTGAAGAAGCACTCAAAGAGCGATGGGAGAACGGATTTTCGCTTCCTGAATCCTATGGTGAAAAGGCTGTCATGCGCCAGTGGAACGAAGTGCTTGAAGGCCTCGTGGAGTGAACATAAACAATCCAGCACCTGCAAGAGCGAGTGGCCAGAAGAGAACGAAACCGACGCACGTCATCAGGCTCAGGCCGAGACCTAAACCCCAATCCAACTTACGACGTGAAAGCGATCCCCGTTCTCCAGCGAGAAGATGAGACAGTACGAGCATGAAAGCAGCTGTTGTACTCGAAGCTATTGCTGCTGCAAACATCCCTCTTGAAAATGAGGTTTCACTGGCCCAACCGATGAGAAAGATGCCTAAAACAGCAGCAAAGGCGACCACACCGGCAATAAAACCAGTGAAGTGCCACGGCCGGGGGCCAGCTTGGAGAGCAGTATAGGTTGGAGTTGCAAGAACAGTGCAGCACCAGCCAAAGAGCAAAATCATGAACAAATCGACTGCTGATGCGCCAAGGCTTCCATCGGTGTACTGTTCTGGGAATGCGATTGGTAAGGCAAGCCAGACGATGGCAGCACCCCCGTACAATCCGAAGGGTAAAAGCCCGAAACAGAAATCCAATGAACGATTCATTTGATCGTAGAATGCTTCAGATTGGTCACGTCGCTCCCCAAGCAAAGGCAGGAGAGCGGCCCGCATCGCTTGAGGCACAACGAGGCCAGCCAACCAGGCCAACTGAGCGACGTGAAACAGTGCAGCAGCATCAAGGCCAAGTGTACCTCCAACAATGAATTTCTCAATACGTACAACGTAAGGCAGGACGCCAAGCGTGATGGCGAATGGTAGGGCATGAACAAGCAGGGTTCTGTTTGAGGACCAAACGTCACCGAGGGTGCCAGAATCTGTTGAATCTGCAAGAGGTTTCAAAAGGTTCCTTGCCCACAATAAGGCCGTGATGAATCCAAACAAAGCCCCGATTAAGAAAACAAGTGCGAACATGGTGACCGAGGTGGAACCAAACCAAACCAAAACGGCATAACCGCACACAGTCAAGCCACGTTCAACCAATTTCGTCATGGCTTCCAATCTCGCTTCACCACCCACCCTAAGGGCTGTTCGAGGTGCATACGATGCAATGTGGGCCAAGGCAATACCAGCACAAATTACGAGCAGGGGTGCATGGTTTTTCCAATCTGAGTCAATGATGGGTGTCAAGATGCATGCAAGAAGGAGAAATGGTACCAACATTCGTGCTTGAAGACGGTAGATGCGGAAAATGCTTGGCCATACCCGATGAATGGCTTTAGCACCATCACGGGCCAAGATGGTTGGCAATCCAAGATCAACGATTAGAAAGAGCGTTGCAAACGCGTCAAAAGCGATGATGAATAAGCCAAACTCTTCCGTGCTCAGCGCCCGCGTAAGAATCACTTGACCAAACAAAGCGAGGAACACCGCGACAATATCTGCACTCGCCAACCATGCTGAGTCCCGCCCCATTTCGGGTTGCCGGATGATAGGCGGAGGTGTGGGTTCGCCCATAGCCTTGGCTGCCTCGTCCAGCCCTTCAAGCATCGCTTTGACGAGCACAGGTTCAAAACCGGACACCTGCAGGGCGAAGTGAGGCGTCTGGATGGTCAGCAGTGAATGGGTCGAAGCAGAAGTGCGAAAGGCTGTTCCTGAAGCAGTGATTGAGGTGATTGACCTGCACGGCTCCGGTGACCACTTTCACGTCCGAGTCATCTCTTCTACCTTCGACGGCGTGCGTCCTTTACAACGCCAGAAAACTGTTCTTGCTGTCATGAAGCAGCATATCCCAAATCCAGTGCATGCGCTCGATCTCAAGTGCATGACCCCCGCCCAAGCCGAAGTGGCAGGCGATACCGCATTCGACCCCCACGGGGGAGGACAAGGCGTGCACATCCGCCGGATTAACAAAATAAAAAAGGAGTGAAATGAATGGACTGGACCCCTAAAGAACTGCAAGCAATCGTTGATGAACACGCACTCGTGTTGTTCATGAAAGGCAACCCGAATCAACCTCAATGTGGGTTTTCAAACCGCGCTGCACAAGTGATGCAGCAATTTTCAGAGCAAGTTGGCGAGCCATTTGCGGCTGTCAACATTTTGACTGATCCCCGTGCAATCCCTTCGGTTTGCGCTTGGTCTGATTTCCCGACCATGCCTCAAGTGTTTATCCATGGTGAACTGATTGGCGGTTCAGACATCGCTCTTGAAATGCTCCAAGATGGAAGCATGAAAGAGATGTGGGACGAAGGCCGAAGTGCATGATTGCTCGATGTTTGTCGAGAAGATATTCGAGAAAAGACACAAGGAGTGAATCCCTTGAGCCACAACGGCCTTTCGATGTGGTACCATCCACTCTACACCGATGGCATTCATCCAGAAGCTCGGTTTCCACGGGACCGATATGTCCGTGTGATGAAGCGCCTTACTCCGCTTCTTACGACCAGCGAAGGAGCTCTTGATGTCGAAGGGCTCATTCAAATTCGCACACCCAGCCCTATCACGCGAGAGCAGTTGTTACTGGCTCACGATGCAGAATACGTCGATCGCTTTCTTGCGGGGAGCCTCAGCGAGAAGGAAATCAAACGTATAGGTCTGACACCGTGGACAGACGATATGATTCAACGCACTCTTTTCTTGATGGGGGGTGCTCTGGAAGCGACCGAGCATGCGGTTCAATTCGGCGGAATCTCGGCAAATATGGCCGGAGGAACTCACCATGCCCATCGTTCGTTCGGGTCTGGCTATTGTGTGTTCAACGATCTAGCTGTCTGCGCCCTTCACGCACTGCACAACCTCAATGTTCGCAAAGTGGCCGTGCTTGACCTCGATGTCCACCAAGGCGACGGTACGGCAACCGCGCTTCAAGACACGCAGGAGGCACTCACGGTATCGGTTCATTGCGATGTCAACTTCCCATTCAGAAAGTCAAGCAGCGACCATGACTTGCCCATACCGTCAGATAGCGGTGACATGCTCTACCTTGAGGCCGTGGAAGAAGCGTTAGACCTCTGCTTTGACCATCAACCAGATCTGTTGCTTTTTCAAGCCGGTGTTGACGCATTGGAAACCGACGCATTGGGAAAACTCAACGTTTCTCGCCTCGGTATGAAACGACGAAACGACATGGTATTCGAGCGTGCTCGTAACCTCAACGTACCCGTAGTGGTGTTCATGGGAGGCGGTTATGCCAAACCTCTTGTCCACACGATTGACGCTTTCGAGGACTTATTCACTCAGGCAACCCGATGGTCCGTAGGCCAAGCAATGACCTCCGATCGTACTCAGTGAGCCAAGGGGTTGACCAGAGGGGGCTTGCCGGTGAGGCCGGAGGTGGGAATATCAAGATCGTTGCGAAGAGCTCGTGGTAGAAGGGTCAGGGCTGGCAAGCCTACAATGACATGCAGAAGGTTGAGCATGATGGCCGCTTCGACCGTTCCCGAACCGAATGAATATGTTCCGTAGGCCAACAAAAACAGAACGCCGCTGGCCCTCCACCACTCGTCAGGCTTGGTAGTCATCATCTTCAGGAAGGTGTGGAAGACGACCGTAGTTGCACAGAAGGCAACGGTGGCAACGAAACTCGCAAGGGTGAACAACAACGGGGGAAACATGGTTTCTGATGGCCTTTCCCAAGGCGCCCAGGGCGTATCCATGCCCACACCCAAGGTCATCAGGCCCGCTCCTGCTGTGGCCAACGCGCCAATCAGAACCAAGGTCCTGATGGAGGCTCTCAGGGCCTCAATATGAGTGGTAATCATGGCCTTGCGTTTGCAAACGAGTACATAGCCTCATGTTTTTGCAATCCGAACATACGCCTGCGTGTTCGTGGCACTGGCAGGAAAGTGGAGATTGTGTATGTCCTACAGAACGTTGGCGTTTGCAACGACAGAATACTACATGGTTGATGTCGATACCTAAGCAATGGGTAC
>CAXHEV010000016.1:0-44486 GCA_964015875.1 uncultured Candidatus Poseidoniales archaeon | reverse complement strand
CGCCACCTCTTCGGTCGCCACCGCGTCGGTCATCGCCACTTCTTCGGTCGCCACCACGTCGGTCATCGCGACGAGGCTTAGATTGGCCACCATTTCGCGGTAGACCACATCGGTTGCATTCATGTCTGAATGCAAAATTTGAATTGTTGCACTGAGGGCACTCCCAGTCATTGTCGTTGAATATTTCACCGCCGCCTCTACGGTCGTTGCCTCTTCGGTCACCACCGCGTCGGTCGCCCCCACGCCGATCGTTTCCTCCATATCGGTCGTTGCCTCTTCGGTCATCCCGTCGTGGAGGTCGTCCTTGACCTCCAGGCTTAGGTGCGCCACATTTGTTGCATTCAGTTCGCCAAGCAAAGTTGTCATTGTGACACTTCGGGCAATCCCAGTCGCCTTGCATACGGTTGCTGGAACGGTCATTTCGCTCGAAACTTCGACCCCGTTGCTCGCGGCGTTGGAAACCTCGGTCGTTTGAACGCTGAGTGTGACTATGACTTCCTCTCGGTTCTCCGCAGCGATTACATTCTTGTCGGAAAGCGAAATTGTTGTTATTGCACTTTGGACATTCCCAGTCGCCGCCGTTGTTGCCGCGATTGTTTCTGTCGAAACTTCCACCTCGTTGGTCTCGGCGTTGGAATCCGCGGTCATTTCGCTCAAATCGCCCACCGCGATCGTTCCGGTCAAACCGTCCACCCCGGTCATTTCCACGGCGATCATTGCTCCGACCAGCATTCCTGTCGCCAAAACTACGTTCTTCACGGACCTTCTTTGGACGGATATTGACTTCAATCCCAACCAAACTAGGAATATCCAGTTTTCGATCGAGATGCGCCACGTGAGCTAAGGGAGCGTTGGTGTTGCCAAGAACTGCGTCGACTTTACCGATGTAATCTCCAGTCTCACGGTTGACAATAATCGATTCAAGCGCTGGAGAGGAGCCAGTAAAGGACACCAAGAGGCCTCCTTCGTGACTCAACGACTCAACAGTGCCTGCGAACATGTGCTCACTCTCAGTCCGTTGGGCTCACCGTCCCCTCTTGAGGGTGCCGGTAAACATGTTCACTGGTCCTTTCTTCTGCTTACCACAGCGGCTCCAAGGAGGGCTACGGCCAAGGTTGCCATCATTGAGGCTGCAGGGACTGCTTGCTCTGAATTATCATCAGGTTCGATTATCGCATCATCTCCGCCAGAAGCATATGGGTCAGGAACCGAGACTTGCATGGTCGTCATTGTCCCAGATTCATCGGTTGCTGTGAGGACGATATCGTAGACCGTGACTGGAGGATTTTGTGATGAACACGATACGATATTGACATCAATTTCCCAGATAGGGCCTGAGCGGACGAAATCGTTCGTGGTGTAGCCACAAAGTGACAAGGACATATCTACGGATTCACCGTCTGGATCAAGCACTTTGCCTTGGAGGGTGAATTTGAGGTAGCTTGCATCCCATGTGGCGTTGGTTCCGTCAAGGTTGACGTCGACTTCGATGACTGGTGGAGCGCTTGCCTTTTCTAGACCGAAATCGAACACAAAGGCGTAATCAAGCATGCCGTTTGATTGAGCCTGTCCCATGACCATAACCATGCCAGGTGCGAGCCCATCCATTGGAAGAGCAATTGTCGATGGCTCAGATGCGATGGTTGCCATCCGCATTTCCCCCATTGAATTTGATTGGTGAGCATGAGCACTGATTGAAATTTCATTGACCACGCCGGTTGGGGTCACGGTAAATTCAATCGCATCTCCCGTTTGGGAGAGAACAGCTTCTGATGTGAATGGTTGAGCAAAAGACCAGTTGCGGGTTTCAACGGATACGGCTCCGAATGGATCGACGACACTGCACTCTGCTTCTGCAACTTCATCTGCAGCAGGTGCTTCAGGTCCATCCAAGAATAAAGATCCATCTTCGGTCAAACCTGTAGCCCATAGGTCGGCAGGCATTTGGTCACCAAAGTCGCACTCGAGTGCCCATCCGCTGTCATCAGTTGCCCAAGTGGCGGTCACTTCACCATCGACGAGGTCTCGGGTACCAACAGTGTATGGGATGATCGTTCCATCAATAGGGGCCTCAGCCGTCCACTCTGGTACCTCATTGGTTTCGGGTGCTTGGGTTGTGAAATCGAGGAAAAGGTTTCGAATCACTGGATAATCACTCGGCAGGTAACTGACTTCTTGTGTGACTCGCAATCGTCCATCTGGGAGGTATTCTGCTACCGGTGTGGGAATAGTTGTGCTTTCCATGTTGTCGTCTTGGACCGATGAATTCACCATCCGTAGCCCTTGCAGTTGTGGGAAGGTGAGAACAAGCCCAGCACTGCTCATGTTGGTGACATTAAGGGCCAAAGTGAAGTTGGATGATCCACTGTTTGGTAGTTGATCAAAGCGCACATTGTGAGTTTCATCTTCCTTAGTGAACATGAGGATTTGTAGGTCGTCGGTGATGGTCACTGGGACTTCTTTGCAATCTGAAGAGGCAAGGAGGTCTTGGCAACTTCGCTCCTCGGGATGGTTTGCGGGAACCAAGTTGACTTCATCAAGAGCAATACCGTCTTTGACGAATTCCAAATCATTCCAGTCAACGCCGCCTCGGTGTGGTAGGCCTTCACGAATCCCGAGTCGAGTGTCCATGTCAGCAATGCACTCTGGGCCGATGGCTCGAACAGCTTCTCGCTCATCAGTGCTCATCCATGAGTTGTTTCCTCCAGGGGTGCCGTCGAATAGCTCATCGAGGTTTTCACGAACGGTTGCAGAGTTGCTACCGTTGACGTAAGCCACAGCACTCATTTGAGCCGTAGCCCAATCGTCACCCAAGAGGATGTCAAAGGATGCAAAATTGTAGTCGAAGAGGTCTTCAAATTTGTAGCCGGAGCAATCCACATCGAGTGAACCCTGTCGGGCACTTGTTGGTGCTTCAGTGGTTTTTTCATCGATGGAACTTTCAGTCACCATTGAAGAGGCTGCCATCAACAAAAACAAGATGATGATGGTCAATGCGGTCGAGGTTTGGGCGAAACGAGGTCTTGCCATGCTCTCTGCGGTGCGGTCTTGTCTCAAAGAGACTTCGCCTTCGAATCAAGGTTTTTGTGGCAGTTGTACAGTGAGTCCCATGAAACCATCATGGCTGCAATTCATCCATTCTTCGAATGAACCACCATGTAGGGAGAACGGTCCACACCATCGCCATTGACCACGACTGCCATGCAGAGACACCACGGTCGATCTCAACAAGTCTGGTCTCGAGCAGATGGTGATAGACGCCATTGGGAGAAAGCAGATCAAAAGCCCCCTCGAGCGCGACCCATTGTGCGTCATTTTGTTCACCGATTGCCACGCCTGAAGCATAGGCTACCATGGTGGTTACCAAGGCCCATAAGAAGGTGAACAAGAACCACATGCCAATTCCAAAAGCAATCGCCGTACCCTGATCTTTTGTTCTCGAAGATGCAAGCAATGTGAAGACCACATACCAATACAAAATCAGAGCTGTCGCTCCAAGGTGGACCATCACGTCGCCAAAGGCTGCCCATTCACCCAAACGGTATCGTATCAAGACTACAGAGAGGCCAATCAATAACGCAACTGGTACGAAGATGGCTTGCCATGTGCCAAACAGAAGTGCCAACGCTTGATGGGAGCGGGGCATAGGTTGAGCCAATCTAAGTTCAAAGACGCCACTTGCCCTGTCCTTGCTGACCCCATCAAACGCCAGTAAGACTGCACACATGGTGGCGCCAAAAACGACGCCTAAGCTTGCGTAAAACAATACTTCCATTGGGCTGTCGGGTTGATGTCCGCCGGGTAAAATGATGTCAGGATCGGAAAACCCCCATGCCATGCCAGGAATGAATAGAATGAGAATTGGAAGCATGATGTACATCCTTGTTGATCGAAACCGTCCGTTGAAGACTCGACGAGCGAGAGCAAAAATCCGCTGCCTTTCGTTCATTCTTCTTCACCACCCAATGGCCTGTGAGGCAGAAGTGAGGGCGAAGCAATGTCAAGTCCAACCTCTTCGATGTTCATGCCTGTTGCTGCGCAAAGCATCTCGACAATGCCTGGGTGCTGGGGCGTCCAAGCGGTGATGCCAATGCCCTTTTTGAGGAACATTTCCATTGTAGTGGTTCCATCGTCGAGCAATTGAACCGACCACGTCGATTCATCAACTTCAACATCTGAATCAATCGCTTCACACCACGAAAGATTCGGAGCGGGGAGTTGACCTGAAACATTGATCTTCGTTTGTAAATCGAGTGATTTTGCGATCGATTTGATGGTGCCACACGCCAGCATTTGCCCACGATGCATCAAGGCTATGCGGTCGGTAATGGCTTGCAGCCCCTCGACTTGATGTGAGGAAATGACGATTGAGACACCTTTTTCTTTCAATTGATGGAGTAGCTTCACAAAAGCAGTTGCCGCAACCGGGTCTAAGCCGTTCAATGGTTCGTCGAGCATGAGGTACTTTGGAGAGCCAAGCAAAGAAGCAGCAAGGGTAAGCCGCTGACGCATGCCTTGGCTCAATCCGCTCAGCGTTGTGTTGTTGCGCTCTGACAATCCAACCAACTTGAGTAGGTTGTTGACTCTCTTTTCAGTTGCTCCACGCATTTCTGCAAGTTCCATCAAAGCATCACGAACCGTTTGTTGGCCTTGCCAACGAACTTGCTCAGGCATATGGCCAACCAGACTCCGCAGATCTGTTGCGGCCAACGGTTGAGATTGGCCAATATTGGTTTGAAGAAATTGACCACTTTGTATTGGAAGGATGCCAGAAATGGTACGGAGCAATGTTGTTTTTCCAGCACCGTTTGGGCCAACTAGTCCGAGAATTTCGCCTTTTTTAAGGCTCAAGGACACTTCGAATACGCCAGGACCAGGTCGCTTCCTCCACGGCCGAAACGGTTCAGGCGAGCTCACTTTATGCCGAAATGTGACGCCTTTGAGTTCCAACGCCCCCTCCTCCATGGCACGGCGACGGGGTCATGACTTGACAACATACCGTTCAAATGGCGATTGAACCCCAACCCTCTTCACCACTGAGGCGTTACAACCTTCATGAGCCAATTATGGAACATTGTTCCAATGCTGTTGGCCTTGTGTGGGATTTTCATCGCCTTTTGGTGGCTACGAAAGCCGCTTGATGTTGAGGATTCAAATCGAGCATTCCGAATTATCTTTGGACCATTGGGGCTTGAAACGGCCCTCATTGGTCTCGTTCTGCTTTGGGTGGTCCCTTGGGGTCTTCTGATTCTTTTGCCACTCATCTTGGTCTTGTCAGCGCTCAGTCCAGCAGGCCGACAGGATTGGAAAGAGCACAAAAAGGCACGAATCACTCTCTGTGTATGCGTTGTGTTCATGATTGTTCTTGGCGGCTGTGTGCCCGTGCAGGAACCCGTTGCTCCAGAATCATGGGGTGAACCATTGTTGAAAGAAAATCCAAATGCACCAATCTATCCTGCAAGCCAACAGTACACGTGGTTGATGCTACCGGATGAACCTGGCTTCGAAATCGAAATTGTTCAATCAATCAGCATGCGACTGCCCTATCAGTATGGCGCCTGGGGTGCGCCATCAACTGCCCTCGATCTCGCTTCATGGTTCGGGATGGAAACCGATCGAATGCGTCAAGCGATTGAATTATTGGACCAACAAACTGCAGGTCCTACACTTGATCCGGATGAAATGAGTCTCGTTCGGGTTTCAACAGAGAACACTCACCGGTATGCCTCTACTTCTGTAAATGTGGATGAGCGTGTTGAAATCCGAGTCTTTGAATTGCGTAGTTTACTTAGCACTTCAGAAGATGGTACGCGCGTAGGTGAAGTTCTATGCGTGGCCAAAGCCAGTTTTGGTGGAGAATTGCAGTTGCTGGTCGTGGTGCGACCCCTGCTCCATCCTGGCCTGTCCTCGGATCGTTTCGCTGAATCCTTGGTTCTCGATTGGCTTTCTGCATAATGCTCGCAGCCTCCATTTTTTAGCCTAGATTGTATCTTTTAGGGTGGCCTAAACTATATGTATGGTGGACTTTTAGGGCGACCTAAACCGGAGCGATTCGAATGAACAACAAAATTGCAAAATGCCTGATAATGAGCCTATTGATTGGAACGACCGCCCTCGCAGGGTGCCTCGGTGGTGAGGACACCTCGAACGATTCGAATCTTGAATCGCTCGTGGTTGCCTTTAGCCTCAAAGACGATTATACCAATGTTGACGAAAACCCTCAACGTTTTGCTGACTATCTCGGTGAAGCTCTCAACATGGACGTTTCACTTTATCCAATCGATTCAGAAGGTGCCGCACTGCAAGCTCTTCGTTTTGGAAACGCTGACATTGCCTTCATGGATGGCGGGGCAGCGTGGGTTGGATGGCAACAGTATGGCCTCGATGCTCTTGCAGCCGATCAAAAATCCGATGGAAGAACATACTACAGCGCACATGCCGTTGTGCTCAAAGATTCAGAAATTGCCCAAGCCCACCTTGATGATGATCCAGCAACAGACCCATTTTCCTTGATGGCTGGAACAACCTCATGCCACACAGGGTGGCTCAAATCAGCGGGGATGCTCCTTCCAATGGGTTTCCTCATCGGCAATGGATACGCGAACGTAATCGGTGATGCAAATGATGTTGAATCATTGCGCTCAACCATTACCAACTTCTTCAATGAGGACGCAAGCATCCCCGACTCGGGAACTCCATACTACTCGTACAGCGGCGCAGTGAAGTGCCTCTCTGAGGGCGTTGGCGACGTAGCGTTTGCAAAGGACTCCACGATTGCCTCTTATTGCGGTAATGAAGATCCAACGACAAATGAAGCATGGTGCTTGCCAGAATCCGACTATGTCTTACTTCCTTCCTACGGAAACGCACCGTCTCACCCTGTGATGTACAATCCAGCAACCTCGGATGCAAGCACAATGACGCTTGTCCAAGAGGTGCTTGTGGACATGAAAAACACAGAAGACGGCCAATCCATCCTTGAAAATGTGTTGAACACACCTGCTATTTCCGCAACAACTGCAGCAGATCATCTCTCTTCATATGGCAATTTGATTGAAGATGTCCCAGGTATTTCCGCATATTATGACACAAAATTCTCGATCAACGATTCAGTTGAGCCAACAATTTCGAACATAAGAATTGCTTTCGAAATGAAAGATGATTACGTCAATCCAGCCGAAAACCCTCAAGTTTTGGCTGATTTTATTGCAGAACAAACCGGAGTCACTGTGACGCTGTATCCGGTTGCTTCAGAAGGCGCCATCATCGAAGCTCTTCGCTTTGGTAATGCAGATATTGCGTTCATGGACGGCGGTGCTGCTTGGGTCGGCTGGAAAGAGTACGGACTCGCAGCCATGGCTGCCGATTTGAAGTCGGATGGACGAACACACTACGATGCTCACGCTGTTGTGCTCAATGGTTCTGATATTGCCAATGCCTACCTCGATGATGATTCATCAACCGATCCTTTCGCCATGATGGAAGGAAAAACCTCCTGCCACACAGGATGGCTCAAATCCGCCGGAATGCTTCTTCCGATGGGTCACTTGATCTCTCAAGGTTATGCTCCTGTTGTTGGACCACAAGATGATATTGAATCACTTCGAGATACCATCACCTCATTCTTCAACGAGAACGCAAGCATTCCTGACTCTGGCACCCCCTACTACTCCTACTCTGGCGCAGTAAAGTGCTTGACCGAAGGTGTCGGTGATGTGGCCTTTGCCAAGGATTCAACAATTGCTTCCTACTGTGGGAATGAAGATTCCAGTGACAACGCCGATTGGTGTTTGCCAGAATCTGAATACATTCTTCTCCCCTCGTACGGTTCTGCACCTTCTCATCCTGTGATGTACAATCCAGCGACGCTTGATGTCCAAACAAGAACCGCAATTCTCAATGCTTTGTTAGCGTTGAACGATGAAATGTACGTTGAAGATTACCCGATCCAGGGTCAGAATTACACTGGCTGCTACTCTATGGTCACTCAGCAAGTCGACTCCACGTCCCCTGTGGAGGTATGCGGCGATCAAATCTTGTCCAACGTGTTGAACACAGGTGGATTGGTCGAGGTGAACTCCCAAGAACACCTTGGCAGCTACAGTAGCCTCATCAGTGCAATCCCTGGTATTTCTTCCTACTTCGACTCGAAGTATGAAATTACGGAGTGAATTCGCAAGGTGTCTTCCTTGAATGAAAAACCGTCGGCGGAGCAATCCAGTCGCCTCACCCAACGGTGGATTGCTTCGTCGACATCTAAGGAGGCGCTCATGACGCAAAAATCAAACATGAAGCTCAACGGTTTTGTTGAGTTGGGCTCCAACCGTTTGAAAAAGACCCGCTTGTAGGGTCAACAGAGGGGATGCTATGAGTGACGACGCCATCTTATCCCTGAATGGTCTTGTGATTGGCTACAATGAGCCTCTCTGTAAACCGATTACGCTGGAGGTCAGGCCGGGAGAAATCATTGCCATCCTTGGATCTTCTGGGATTGGTAAAACCACACTTGTTCGTACCATCGCGGGGCTCGTTCGGCCGTTGGAAGGTGATTTTGATCTTCATGTTGAACGCCGAGGGGGTTTGGGGTACATCCCACAGCGGCTTGGACTGGTTCGACACGCTACGGTCGCTCACAATGTATCTCTAGGAGCGAGGCTGAACATTCCTTGGTCAAGAACGATGTTCAAAGAGCGGAAAGAACGCACATATGATGCGATTCGTACGCTTGGGATTGAGGAAAAGGCCTCAGAACCTGTGCGTCGATTGTCCGGCGGGCAACAACGGCGTGTGGCGACAGCGAGGACCTTGGCTCAACGCCCTCAATTAATGCTTGCAGATGAATTCCTTGGAGAATTGGATCAGCATAATGTGGATATCGTTTTGGGCGCAGTACAGGGGCTTGTAAGCAAAGGAACTGCTGTGATTATGGTTGAACATCACGAAGACAATGCCAAGGAATTTGCAACCCGTGTGTGGGAAATCAAGGACAAGTGCTTCTATGACATGTCCATCGAAGAGTGGGAGATTCACTCCTTGAAGGGGGAAGAGGAATGAAATACCGATTATTTGGTATCGTGGTTCTTCTCTTTTTCTTGGCCTGGCGTACGCTTGACGGTCTTGTGGAGGGGGATTGGGGTCGTTTGGAAGGGGGCTTATCGAACCTAAGCGTCTTTTTTTCTGAAAGCATGTGGCCACCAAATTGGAGTGTACTAGAGGCTCGGTCCTACCCCGTGTGTGAGCAAGACATCGAGTTCTTTTGTTCGGTCGGCTACCTCGGCATGATGGAAACTCTGAAGATTGCATTCGTCTCCACCATTCTTGGATTCATTGGGGCTATCTTCTTTTCATCACTTGCTGCGCGAAATCTTATGCCGCTTGCGATTGCTCTTCCGGCACGGGTGTTCCTTTCGGCTGTGCGAAGTTTACCCAGTCTTATTTGGGCCATATTGTTCGTGATCGTCATCGGCTTTGGGCCTCTATCTGGCGTTTTAGCCATGACCTTCTACACTATTGGCTATCTAGGGAAATTGCAATATGAAGTCTTTGAAGGCATGCCGAACGATCCTCTTGAAGCTGGTCGAGCAATGGGGCTTGGCCGTTCCAGCATTCTCCTCAACATCGTCATTCCAGAAAACAGCAACCATCTTCTGAGCCAATTGATGTTTATGTTCGAATACAACGTCAGGCATGGTACCGTAATCGGTATTGTAGGTGCAGGTGGTATTGGATACTACATCAACACGTACCTGAAATTCTTGCAGTATGACAAGGTCCTCGCCCTGCTCATCTTGATTTTTATCGTTGTCGTGGTGATTGATTTGCTCTCATTGGCTGTACGTTCGTTTGTCAACGAAGAAGGTGATGTACGAAAGCCAACGTGGCTTATGCTCTTGAAGAATTTTGGAAACTGATGGTTCACATACTGAAGATTCAACCGAGAAGAATCAGTTCACTCAGCTGCGATGTGAACTGCTCCATCCTTGTAGAACACTTGAATTCGATCTGGTACTTTGCGAGTCAGCGCTGCGACGGCCTCGTAGACTTCGTCTTGCTTGACCTTGAACGAGCGAGCAGCCTTTGCTGTTGACCATGCTACTGTTTCGAAATCAGATTGACGAATCCACTCAAAGATGCGTGCTTCCAATTCAGTTAGTTCTTCGGCCATGATACGCCCACGGAGCCATAGATGAAAACAACACCGATTGATTGAGGTATGAAATGAATCCAGTTCAGTGCAAAGCAACCATGCGACGGCAACACTCTTCGGCATCGATATACCCTTCCAGCAATGTGTTGAGGGCTTTTGTGAATGGGATTTGAATGTTCAAAGCCTCTGCCCGTTCGCCGAACATCTGGGCGGCGCGCACGCCTTCAGCGACCATGTGCATCTCGTCGAGCGCTTGTTCAAGCGTAAGGCCAGTACCAAGTTTTTCGCCCATTGATCGGTTTCTGCCATGTGGTGAAGTCGCTGTGACATACAAATCACCCAAGCCAGCAGGACCGAAGGCCACCTCAGCTCGAGCGCCAAGTTGGGGAAGAAGCAGGCACCCTTCTTTGAACCCGGCCATGAAAATTGCTGCCTTGAGGTTGTCTCCACCGAGGGTTCCAACCTGCTTCAAACCGTCGACAAGGCCGCAAGCAAGCGCTACGACGTTCTTGAACGCGCCCCATAATTCAGCACCAGCAGGATCAGCCGCAGGGTGGAGAATAAAGGTTTGAGTGGTCAAGGTTGAGGCTAAATGCTTGGCTACAGAGACGTCTTCGCTTGCCACCAGAGCAGTGGTCATGACACCCCCTGCAGCTTCCGGGGCAATGGTTGGTCCAGTGACGACGGCCAACGGGTTGTTCTTATCGGCAGCATGCAATTTTTCGTGAATCGCTTGTGAAATGAGTTGGTTTCCCGGGGCGAGGCCTTTTGCTAAGTCCAAAAGGACGTGTCCAGGCCGAAGGTGAGGGATGATCTGGTCGACAACACCAAGAATGACTGATGATGGAACGGCGAGAACAACAATTTCAACACCGTCAAGTGCTTCTTCGATGTGCATTGTAGCTTCCATTCCTTCGACGGGATGGTTTGGAAGGTATTTTTTGTTAACACCTTCCATTGTGATCGACTCGTAGACTTCCTGTTCAATGGTCCATCCTTTGACGTGATGTCCATCAGCAAGCCACATGCGGGCAATTGCAGTCCCCCAGTTTCCAAGTCCAAGAATTGCGATATGTGCCATGGTGAACAATGCTCACGCGGTCCACTTCATTTATCTTGATTCCCACAGTTGAACAGGTCAGGAAAGGGGTTTGTGAAGGTCCTGCATTTGTGCGAGCGATTCAGAACAAGTCATCGTCGTCTTCTTCAAAATCAAAGACATCATCATTCTTCTCTTCTGCCTTTGCCTTAGTTGCCTTCTTCTTTGGCGCTTTCTTTGCGGGCTTCTCTTCCTTTGCAGGAGCCTTTTCTTCTGCCACTTCCGCTGCAGGTGTTTCTTCGGCCTTCTTTGCACCGGAGGTTGCGTCAGGGCGAAGAGCAGCCTGTTGGGCTTCTTTTGCAGCCAGGGCTGCGGGCGTGGTGCCGGTCTGTGCGGCTAGAGCGCGCCGTCGGTTTTCTCGAGCCTTTCGCTCGAGTTGGCGATGCCTTGACTTTTCGATGCTCTGCAACATGTACATTGCATCGTGTTCGAGAAGCGGAGAATCTGAAATCAGAGTAATGTCCAACCAGCCACCATCTTCAACAATGAATTCAGCCAAAGGTTCGAAGTTCAAATCGGATTTCTTGATCTGGGTGTAGTGCATTGCATTTCCAGTTCGGTGTTCAACACCTGAGAAATGGCAATAGAATTCCTTGGTACCAATTGTTTCACGCACTTCGTCAAACAATTCACCATAGTCTTCAGAGGTACGCATCTTTCCGTGACCTCGGGCGTGAATATGGGCGATGTTGAGCACAGGGATTGTCCCCTCGACGTGATTGACGACTTCGAGGACTTCCTCAAGGCTGCCCCATAATTCCTGTCGTCCAGAAGTTTCAATTCCAATCTTTGAAGGTGTGCCGTCCTTGATCCAAGGGAAGACTGGGAACTCATCCTCATCGTCGTGCCAAATTTCTGCAACACGATCGACCACGCCGGCAAACACATTTGCCACTTGCTCATTTGCTGCAGAGCCGGGACTCATGCCGCCATAATGGCCAGCGTGAAGGGTAATGTGTCTTGCATTGATGGTTCGTGCTGCTTGAAGTGTCGATTCAATTTTCGCTAACGAGCGGCCACGTTCGACCCGGTTTCCGAGCAGCTCAGAATAGTATGGGCCGTGAATGTTCATTTCAAATTCAGTTTTGTTAGCAAGGACACCAGCTTGCCAGTACTGTTCAAAGTGATTTGGTGCCACCATTCGAACGGTTTGAACTTCCATGGTTTCGAGTCCAAGGGAGATGATATCGTCCATTCCTTCGACGATTGTGCGTCCTTTACATGACAATGGCACGCCTGCGGGTCCTAGTTTTACTGGCATACTTGGCATCCCCGCAGGTTCAAGCCAAGGGACATCCTATGATAATCCCTTTCCGTTGGCTGTCCGCAAAATCTTGTGATTTCATGGCCCCTGCTAATGGTGAATGCATACGACCCTTCATGAACTCCTTCGGTTGGGCATACACCATGGACAATGAAGTTCAAGCCGCTGTTGATGCGTTCAAGAACGGTAAGCCCGTGTGTCTATTTGACTCCGAAAAACGAGAAGGGGAAACCGACCTTCTGTTCCCCGGCCAATGTGCTGAGCCGAAAACCATGAGGCAACTTCGTCTTGATTGTGGCGGTCTGCTCTTTTTGGCGATCGGACACGATGTTGGGGAACGTTTCTCACTCCCGTTTCTCCAAGACCTTCACACACATCCAGCGCTTGTCAATCAACACAATGTGCTCAGTCATTTGGTGACCAATGACCTAAGATATGATGCTCGCTCTGCATTTACCCTTTCGCTCAACCACAGAAAGACCTACACGGGAATTACGGATCACGACCGAGCGCTCACCACTCGCAGGTTCGCAGAATTGACAGAGGAATTAATCCAAGCAGATGTCAGTGGAGAAGCTGCACAAGTGGCCCTCGGTAAAGAATTCAGAACACCTGGGCACATTCCTGTTTGTAGAGAAACAGAAGGAGGCCTCTCACGACGCCAAGGCCACACCGAGCTCGCAGTTGGGCTTGCTCGCTTGGCAGGCATGACGCCAGTGGTCATAGGTGCGG
This sequence comes from uncultured Candidatus Poseidoniales archaeon, assembly GCA_964015875.1. Classification (GTDB taxonomy): domain Archaea; phylum Thermoplasmatota; class Poseidoniia; order Poseidoniales; family Poseidoniaceae; genus MGIIa-L1. Next base: position 31,244 of record CAXHEV010000016.1, on the reverse strand, counting down.
AGATGTTGCAGCCAGACGGTGATAATGCATTGTCTGTGTCAGACGCAAGAGCATGGGCCAACGAACGAAATATTCCGTTCTTGGAAGGTGCACAACTCATCGATGCTCTAGGCATTTGATTTGGCCGGTAGAACCTTGTGCAAGTGCAGGATGACAAGAATAGGTGAGGCTATGAAGCGCGTGATGGCGGTGGGTGTGTTTGACTTGCTTCATGCCGGTCATTTGCATTACATGGAACAAGCCAAAGCACTTGGCGACCACCTTACCGTTGTTGTTGCCCACGATGATACGGTTCGAAAGCGAAAGCATGAGCCAGTGACAGGACAGGACTTACGCCTACGCATGGTCCAGGGATTGAAGCCAGTCGACGCTGCCGTGATTGGTAATCCTCCCGATGTGCCCATTTTTGATATCCTTCCGACCATTAACCCCGATGTTATTGCCTTGGGGTACGATCAAGAACATGCTGAAGACCGAATCCGTGCCAAACTCATTGAACTTGGCCACGAAGGTATTGCAGTAACTCGAGTCGAAGGGTTATCAGAAGATTTGGATGGCACTCGAAAAATCATCGCACGAATATTAGAGCGTGCCCAAACCACCGAACGAGGTGATGCTTGATGTTCACCGGTATTGTTCAGGGCAAAGGGTGTGTAGTTGCCATCCTCGATGGAGCCACGATCCGCACCCTGAGCATTGAATTGCCCAACACCAAAAACCTCGCCATCGGGGCAAGTGTAGCCATCAACGGGGTTTGCCTAACAGCAACACAAATCGATGGGCACGTCGTCAATTTTGATGTGATTCAAGAAACGCTTCACAGAACCACCATTGGCGAGCTTATTTTGGGCTCGGAGGTCAACGTCGAGCGCTCTCTTTCGTTCGGTGATGAAATAGGTGGCCACCTACTGTCGGGTCACATTATGGGCACTGGACGCATCCAAATGGCAACGGAGTTGGGCGAAGGTATGGACTTCCAAGTCCTCGTTCCTGAAGAGATGAGAAAGTACGTCTTGGAGAAGGGTTACATTGGCGTTGATGGAATTTCCTTGACAGTCGGTGAAGTCCAAGACGGGGCCTTCAAGCTTCACATTATTCCTGAAACACTGCGACTGACTACCTTAGGGCAACGCTCTGTTGGTGACGCAGTGAACCTTGAAATTGATTCATCAACTCAAACAATTGTCGCCACTGTCGAACGTTATCTTTCACAAAACAATGAGGCATCATCATGAATCAATCGATAGCACTGGTCTGTGGTTCATTCCACAAGAACGAAATTGAACGCATGCTCGAATGGGCTACAGACGAAGCCAAGAAGCATGATTTGAATGTCGAATCGGTGGTCTGGGTGCCAGGAGCGATGGAAGTTCCTCTTGCTGTCGATCGCCTCCTCGCAGATGAGAGCATCGCAGCAGTAGCCTGCCTTGGCATCATTGAACGGGGTCAAACACAACATGGGTTGGCAATGGGTCAAGCTGTGATCAAGACCATTATCGAATTGCAACTTGTTCACGAGAAACCAGTCGGCCTGGGTATTATCGGCCCAGGCGCAGAACCAGAGCATATCGAGCCTCGGTTGGAACCTCATGCTAGAGCGGCTGTATCAGCCATTGCAGTGATGCTTTGAGTACAGACAAAAGGTCCGATTTTGTCAATCGTGTCTCATTTGAATCAATGTGAATGTTCAAGTGATGAGTCTCACCATTCAAACCTACTGGAGTTGCATAGTATGTCCGAAACACACAATGTCATCATCATTGGATCTGGTCCAGCTGGATACACTGCTGGACTTTATGCAGCGCGAGCCATGCTCAAACCTCTCATGTTTGCAGGCTATATGTCTGGTGGTCAGTTAATGCTTACTTCCGACATTGAGAACTTCCCTGGCTACCCGAAGGGCATTGGCGGACCTGAAATGATGATGGAACTTCGCGAACAAGCAGAACGTTTCGGCTTGGAAGTTCAAGATAAAAATGTTGAATCTGTGGATGTCTCCGAGCGACCATACAAGGTGGTGGTTGAGGGTGAAACCTACCTCACCCATTCGATCATCGTGTGCACTGGTGCAGAGTCTATCTGGTTGAATAAACCCGGAGAAGAGGAACAGAAAGGGCGCGGAATATCGACATGCGCCACATGCGATGGGGCCTTCTTCCGTGATGAGGAAGTCATGGTTGTTGGTGGTGGCGATTCAGCTTGTGAAGAAGCAACGTTCCTGACGAGATTTGCATCAAAAGTGACGCTCGTCCATCGCCGAGATGTGTTTAGAGCTTCCAACATTATGTACGAAAGAGCAGCAAATCATGAAAAGATCGAAATCAAAACCTTCCGACAAGTCCAGTCTTGGCTGTCTGATGAAAAGGGATTGACTGGCGCTGTGTTAGAAGACCCCAGAGATGGCAGCACAGAGACAATCTCTGTCACTGGTGCCTTCATCGCTATCGGCCACAAACCAATCACTGGTTTCCTAGGTGGTCAAGTTGAAACCGATGGGGAAGGCTACATCGTTCACAAGCGACACACTATGACTTCTGTCGAAGGGGTGTTTGCAGCTGGAGACGTCGTTGACACCCGCTACAAGCAAGCCATTACCGCAGCTGGCATGGGTTGTCAAGCGGCTATGGACGTTGAAAAGTGGCTTGAAGATAATCATCTTTGAGATGACAGTTGATTTTATCAGAGGTTACACGCTGGTTTGGCCATGCAACCCGGACAACAACCCCCTCAAGGGTTCCAGTGGGATACAACTGGTCAGCAAGCAACAACTCAACAACCCTCCCAGCCAGGCCCACAGATGATTCAAGGAACAACGCAGACTATGATGGGTGGTGGAGCCTACGGCCAACATCAAATGATGGTACAACCGTCAACCAGCGCCACAGCAGCACTCGTGATATCGCTCGTCTCTCTGGTAGGAGGTTTTCTTTTCTTTCTTCCATTCCTGCTCGCCCCTATTTCGCTGATCATGGCCAACAGTGCATTGAAAACCACAACAATGCACCCAGGGCACTCCGATCATGGTCTTGCTCGTGCGGCTCAAATCATATCAGCCATCATCTCAGGATTCATGGCTATTGGCTTTGTCTTACTCGCTCTTTTCCTCGGCCTTCTCATGACTCAAGGCTTTTGATGGGATTACCATGTCAAACGAACACCGCTATGCTCGGCATCTGGCGCTTCCCGGTGTTGGCTCTAAAGGACAGAAAAAACTCAACCAAGCGCGTGTCCTCGTGATTGGTGCTGGTGGCCTTGGAAGCCCTTTGCTGCTGTATCTTGCGGCTGCTGGCGTAGGGCGAATAGGCATCGTCGATGATGATGTTGTATCACTTTCAAACCTCCAACGGCAAGTGATTCATTCCTCTTCGGCCATCGGAGAAAAGAAAGTCTGCTCGGCAAAAAGACGCCTCGAGGAATTGAATGATGAGATTCAGATCGACGTGTTTGATACCCGCTTAACACCAAGCAATGCCATTGATCTTTTGAGTGGTGGTTGGGATGTTGTTGTTGACGGATGTGACAATCTGCCGACTCGATACCTCGTAGATGATGCATGCAGTTTGCTTAAATTGCCCTGGGTGTACGGTTCTATATATCGCTTTGAAGGCCAAGTCAGCGTGTTTAATCTCAATGGCGGTCCATGCTACAGGGATCTTTTCTCAAACCCACCTCCTCCTGATGCAGTCCCTTCTTGTGCAGATGGTGGTGTGCTCGGTGTACTACCTGGAGTCATTGGCTCAATTCAAGCAAATGAAGTCATCAAACTCATCCTCGGATTGGGCGAACCCTTGAACGGTCGACTTCTTGTCTATGATGCTGAGGCAATGGAATTCAACCAACTTCGGTTTGAGCGTAATCCAAAACGAACTCCATCTTCGAATCTGGATCAGGTAGAGGCGATGTTTGAATCCCCAGAGTGGTGCTTACATGCAGACCCAAGGCGGTTAATTCAAGAGGGTGGTGCCTCCGATGGTACTACCATGTTCGAAAGCATCTCCATGACCAATTTCATTGCTCGAAGAGCGGAGGGATGGGCGCCTTACATCCTCGATGTCCGCTCTTTGATGGAATACCATCAAGCACACGTTGTATCCTGTGACCATCAAGTCCCCCACGAATCGGTTCTCTCCTCTCTTGATGTGCTGCCAAAAGACAACGACATCGTGATTCACTGTAAAAGTGGCATGCGTTCGCAAGTCGCAGCAATGATCCTCATTCAAGCGGGTATGAACGGCTCGAAGCTGTACAATCTTGAAGGTGGTATTATCGCTTGGCAAGCAGCTCTCCCTGAGGAAATTATGTCTTCTTGAGTTCTGCCTTTCTTGTACCGATCGTGAACCAACACTGTGCGGCTTGAATTAGGCGTGAGGTTCAAGACTCCGTTCTACCCCCTGCACTCGAAAGGGGGGGAGAGTATGCCCAAGGTAATCGTTGCAGATGAGAATGAAGGGCGAAGAAGCCTTCTGGCCAATACCCTCGAAAGGGAAGGGTTCGAAATTACCCGCGCTGGTACCCTAAGGCAAGCTGAAGGAACGGCCCTTGCCATCATGCCAGAAGTGGTTTTAGTCGATAGTGAATGGAAAAATGGCGATGCTATTGACGCCTCTCAACGGCTCATGAGCGATCCCGAATTTGCCTTCAAGTGTCGCATCGTTATTCTTTCTCGAAACACTGGCAAGGAATACCTCGTCAGCGCAGCCCAAGCTGGCGTCGCAGAGGTGATGGGGAAGCCGATTGATATGTCGGCGCTCATTGAACAACTCCATCGCCACACACGAAAGCAATTCGTCCCTCCTCCTGCAGAAGTCAATACCGGAAGTGGGACCGGCGGAACCTTCGATGTTTCCATGACCATGGGTGACAGCAAATGGGCTCTACCGATGCTCAAAGGGCTGGTTGGTCCGGAAAAAATCGACAGTGGATTCATCGAAGAAATCCTTGGCCAACTGGGTGAAGAAGGCCTGGAAGTGAACGAGGAACTTGACCCGTCGGTCATGTCAGCCATGCTCAGACTTGCCCTGAATAAATTGGTCGGTGAATCTGAAGGCCAAGAAAGTGGGCCAGCCCAAGGCTCACAGGGGCCATCTTTTTCAGACCTGAAGCGCAGTGAATCTCTTGGTAAAGGCAAAGGTGCACTTGCATCGATGAAACAGGGTTTCAAGTCTTCAATGGAAGATATATTGGAAGCACAAGCGCAAGGTTTGGCTGATGATGTTGAAGCCTCAATGGATAATATTCTTGACGAAACGCCGGATTTGATTACCATTCATCATGAAAGCACGATGACACCAATTGATCCCGAAGTGCTCAAACTTACCAGACTTACCACTGAATTCGTATCTGATTTGATGTGGAATCTTGGCCGCCCGGGAGCTGTATCTGATATCACGCTCATGACTCAGGTTGAAGATGCCGCTCAAATGTTGCAGGACGTCCTCGCTTCCTTGCCTGAAGCGGAGGAAGAGGAATGAAACCCACCCCTTCGATGCCCACTCCATCTGAAATGCAACTGGTCGATGGAAAAGACAGCCTCCAACAAATGAAGGAACACCAACCCCGTCTCTACAGATGGCGCGCACTTCTTGGAGTTGTCATTCTCCTTTTTTGTGCCGCTGCAGGTTATGTTTTGTTCAATGACGCAGTTTCAATTATTTCCTGGTTTGACGATGTTGGACCAATTGGGCCCGTACTGTTCTCTCTAACCATCGCACTGTGCATCATGCTGCTCATGCCTTCCCCATTGCTCAAGGTCGCCTCTGGGGCTATTTTTCCGTACTGGATTGCGGTGTTGGTCAATTATGCGGCCTCGCTGATTGGTGGCATGCTTGCCTTCTTGACTGGAAGGTGGCTTTTCAGAGACCTTATCCACCAATCCATTTCGAAGGATGAACGACTGGCACGAATCGAAGATGCACTGTCCGAGGATGCTTTGCGAATTTCAATCTTAGTTCGCTTGTCACCCGTCATTCCGGATGAATGGCTCAACTACATGATGTCAGCAAGTCCAGTTTCATTCCGTGTTTTTATGCTTTCAAATGCCACCAGCTTTGTTTATTCATTCGCTTATGCCTATTATGGCCACGTTCTTGGGAGCATCGCCCTCAACAGGAGCGCTATACAGGGTGTTCAAACCTCATCAGCAGGGATAGCGGTTCTCGTCTTCGGTATTTTTGCTTCGATCTTTGCAACCGTCTACATTACACGAGCCTCTAAGGCTGCTTTGAGTGGTGCTTTGAGTTCGGAAAGCGAATGAGACACTCAAGAGTGAGTCAGTTTTTTTGGCCGCTGGTTTTGTATTCGGGTGTCGATTGGCCAAACCATGAGCCAAGGCGAGTTACCGGCGATTCATGGTTCAGAATGGAGGGCAAAGGCGCCGCTAACCTTCACCCAGCCGCTGCTTTCTGACGCTGCCAGAACCGAAGTCCTTCGTTTTGTGGCTCAGCGTCATGACGGGCATTTATTCCTTGTCGCCAACGTGTGGGATGTGTTGGCTGAAAATGAACCTGCTCAGTTCGAAGGCGAATCATGGCACACATTTACGACTCGCTTTATCGAAGCGGTGCATCGAGGTCTGCAAGCCCAAATCAAGGCGAAAATGAGCCGTGATGAAGGGGTTGAGGTGATTCCACGTCGCACCATGGACGAGTTTCTTGACAGGCGCGCTCAACACTTCCTTGTCGATTTACGCCTCACCTTCCGCCGTTTGGCCCATTACATGGCAGTTGGCATCGGCCAACGGCTTGAGTGGCAACGCATGATGACACGAACTCGGAAACTCGATGCCCATCTCAAAACCATCTACACTGAGGGAATGGCCACACCAGATGGAGGAATGTTTGGTGGTAAGGGCTTCCGCTCGACTTGGCAAGAAGGTGTTGTAGCCGTTGCAACAGCTCTTCAGCGCCAACCTGATGCCCCTCGAGATGCTTTACCTGGAAAAGGGTATGATGGTGATTTAATTGCGCCAATGATCAGGGATATCGGACTTGGTCTGGCCATGGGGGATACGCCCCTCGACGTCATGGCCGCAAATTTAGGAAAGGCAGGTTCGAACCAAAACGGAGGCTGGGAGAATGCTGGAGGCCGAGATTTACACGTTGGCGCCTGGCATGTTGGCGTGCTTCCACCCACGGCACCTCTTCCAATCGCTAGCGTGACTATGACTGGTCTTGCTTTTGCTGCATGGCGACAGAACCTCGACCGTTTCCATGTGGCTTGCATCGGCGAAGGTGCATCATCTTCTGGAGAATTTTGGGAAGCAATGAACCTTGCAGGAGCCCGCGGTTTACCGATTTGCTATATTCTTCAAAACAACCAAATTGCTCTAGACACACCCCCCGCAAAGCAATCTGGTGTTGAGGTTTGGGCGGACAAAGCCGTTGCAATGGGCTTCCCAGCGTGGACCATCGACGGTTCAGATCCCGCTGCATGGCATGCAAGTGCCGCTGTGGCTCGAGAATTTGCTATGGAGGGAGGCGGGCCAACGCTGATTCATGTCGAGACCATGCGGGGTTGTGGACATGCCCACCACCATGACGACCTCTACCTTGGCAATGCTTCAGGGACTCCACCGGGGTATGTCGACCGAGAACTCCTTTCGTACTGGGAAGCCAAGGATCCGATACCGACACACAGGCAACTGCTGATCGATCTTGGTGTCGACGAAGTTGCCTTAACAAACATGGAAAATGAGGAGCAAGCTCTCGTCGATCAAGCGCTTAACGACGTATCAGAAATGCCTTGGCCGGAACCAGAAACGGTGACGAAAGGTGTGACGACCCTCAATGATGCTGAAACACATCAACAACGGTTTGAACGCCTTCAAAACCCATTCGAAGGCTCAGATTCACCCGCTCCAATGGGTCTAGGTGAGACCAGCCTAGAGTATGTCGAGTCCGGGGGTTGGACCTATGCAAGGGCGATTCAACAAGCCATGGCAGACATTGCCACACGACACGGAGATCAATGCGTTTTCATCGGTGAAGATATGGAAGTTGCTGGTGCTTTCGGAATGAACATGGCCCTCAAAAATGCAGGCCATGAAGATAAGTTGGTCGATATGCCACTGTGCGAAGCCGTCATTGTTCACACCGGTACTGGGGCAGCCCTATCCGGTATGCGGCCTATGGTCGAAATCCAATTCGGAGGGTTTGCTGCTCTTGGATACAACGCTCTCATCAACAATGCAGCAATGCTCCGCTGGCGCTGGGGAGCCGACTGCCCAATGACCATTCGAGTGCCATTAGGTGCAAAAACTCGCTCCGGTCCATTCCATGCCAACATGATCGAATCTTGGTTTGCTAATGACCCGGGAATGGTTGTCATCGCTCCTGGTTGCCCTCAAGACGCCTATGATCTCTTGATGGAGGCAGCGGAACTGAACGATCCAGTGATTATGCTCGAGCACATCGGTCTGTACGGCCTTGGTGGTGGCATAACTGGTTGGGGCCAAAACATCAACCAAAAGGTAGACACCGCTCCTGTCAAGAAAGCGATTGAGGATGGACAACGGTACAAAATTGGCAAAGCTGCGGTCATTCGTGGCGGCCGTGACCTTACTTTGGTAACATGGGGTTCAATGATTCACATTGCAAAGCAAGCCGCAGATGTTCTTTCAGATGAGGGCATTGAAGTTGAAATCATTGATTTACGCACGTTGCTGCCATTTGACGCTCAAACCTGCATCGATTCAGTCACTCGAACTGGGCGACTCGTAATTCTCCAAGAAGGCCAGTGGAATGGTGGTCTTGGGCACACACTTCAGAGCAGAATTCTCGAATCAAGTTTCTACTCTCTTGAAGCAGCACCGGTGGTTATTGGTGCGATTGATACGCCGGTCCCGTTCTCGCCTCCGTTGGAAGATTTCACCGTCCCCTCGCTTGACCACGTTATCGAAGTGGTGCGATTTAGTGCTCAATCTTGAGGCTGCTTTTTCCCATAGATGCGGATATACACTTCAGATGCAAGGAGTGCACCAATGATGGTAGTAATACTATAGAACGGTATGCTGGTGGCAAAACCACCGATGACATTTGGTCCGAATGTACGAGCAGGATTCATCGATGCACCCGTCAATGGACCGAAGAAATAGGCAAGAATCCCCACAGCACCTCCGACAAAAAAGGCGATCGAGACATGAGTTTCTGACTTAACGACAATCCAATAGATCGAAGCCATGAGTGAAAAGGTGATGAAGATTTCAACTGCCGTGCCTTGAAGAAAGCTCAAATCGTTTGCAAGTTGTGTTTCCCCTGCCCCGCTAAGCATCCATGCTGCGGTCAATGCACCTGCAAGTTGAGCTGCAATGTAAGGTGCTAAGGCTTCTTTCTCAAGATGACCTGAACGCATGAATGCAATACTAACCGCTGGATTGATATGGGCGCCACTAATTGGCTGTAGTGCCAAGATTGCAAGCGTCACAGCGGCCCCAAAAGAGACGGAAATGAGCCAGCCAGGAGCGCCAATTGCTATGCTTCCGCAACCAACGCCAACCATGAACCAAGTGCCGATAAATTCAGCAAAGGCGCGCTTCAGCATGTAGGTATGGGACCGACTGAGGATTAAGTGCCTTTTGAATTGAGAATATTGAGTTGAATCGCAAGACAAGGGTGAAGAAGGAGGGCGTTCAGCGCAGACCATGGAGTCTGACCAGAAGGTGATGGGGATTCCTCAGTTGGTTCATTTTCAGACACTCATCACCACTGGCGCCCTTTTCCTTGGCTTAATCGGCTTGAAGGTAATCTCTGCCGAGTTAAGTGCGAACAACATTGCCGTGACGTTGAGTATTGCCATACTTGCACTTTTTCTCCTCATCTTTTCTGCTGACTTCTTCATTGAAGGGGCTAAAGGATTAGCCCGGCGTGGCGGTTTACCAGAGGTCGTGATTGGCTTAACCATCGTTTCAATTGGGACCTCGTTACCTGAAATCTTGGTCACAAGTTCGGCGGCAAGCACCATTGGTTCTGATCCTGCCTTAGCTGATTTTGCAATCGGAGGTATTCTTGGTTCGGTCTTCGTTCAAATCACACTCATCATGGGAATCGTGGTCGTGAACAGAGGTCTCAAAATCAGAGAATCTTGGCTGAAAAGAGATGGCCAAATCATGCTGCTTTCAGTTCTTATTCTGAGTTTCTTCCTCATCACCGAAGGTACCCTCCAGCAATGGGAGGCAGGAATTCTAGTCGCCCTGTATGTCATCTATATCACCTGGTTACTCACCAATCGAAAAGAGATCCAAGCTGAAGAAATGGAGTACGTTGAACCTACTGAGACCCACGGTTCTTCATGGAGCACAACGGCCTACATTGTGATGGTCATTGTTGGTCTATCCTTTGCTGTATTTGCAGCAGAACAACTTGTCAACTATGCTCAGTTAATTGCTAGCGATTTAGGTGTGCCAGAGGCAGTCGTTGGGACCACGGTCTCAGGGATTGGTACGTCATTACCTGAATTGACCATCGCACTCATGGCCGCAAAGCGCAGTCAAGGCGTGGCTATTGGAACGCTGATTGGCTCCAACATCACCGACCCCTTGCTGTCAATCGGTATTGCAGGTCTTGTTCATCCATTGGCTATCACTGCTGGTGGTTATGATCTCATCATCTACATCATCATGCCATTCACAATTATTGGCTGCCTGTCGGCGTTGCTGATGATGAGAACTGCCTATGAATTTAGGAAATGGGAAGGCTGGATAATGATCAGTATTTACGTCGCTTTCTTGCTCTCGCTTGAACTCTACCGCCGAGGTATCATTGCATTTGGTTGAAACAATGGAGACATAAAGGGCGGCCTCCTCCCATAACCATGGTCAACTTCCAACTTGATGAAATGCAGGAAATGCTAAAGGAACTTGCTCACGAATTTGCAGTGGATGAAATTCGCCCACATGCGGAACACTGGGACGCTACCTCGACTTATCCAAAGGAAACCATTCAAGCAGCCCATGAAATGGGTTTGCTCAATCTTCACATCCCTGAGGCATACGGTGGACCAGGCCTTGGTTCAATGGAGGAAGTGCTTGTCAATGAGGAACTCGCTTGGGGCGATCCGGGATTTGCAACAGCAGCATATGCGACTGCTCTTGCTTGTGCACCTATCATTACTGGTGCGACCGATGCACAGAAGGATGTTTGGCTCCGGAAAGTCGCTGAAGAGGGCGCTCTTGCCTCATACGCTGTGACCGAACCGGGGGCTGGATCTGACGTTGCAGCATGCAAAACCACTGCTGTTCGTGATGGTGATGAATACGTCATCAATGGATCGAAAATGTGGATCACTGGTGCAGGCCATGCAGATTTCTTCTTTGTTCTTGCAAAGACAGATGTTGACGCAGGATACAAAGGCATGTCAGGATTCATCGTCGAAAAGGACACACCGGGGTTCAGTCTTGGCAAGAAAGAAATGAACATGGGGCAACGTTGCTCTGATACTCGGTCAATCACTTTCGACGATGTCAGGGTGCCCGCAGATCATCTCATTGGTGGTTCGGAATCAGGTGGATGGATGAACGCTATGATCGCCTTCGATATGTCGAGGCCAAACATTGCTGCGCACGCTACCGGACTTGCACGCGCATCTTACGAACACGCTCTTCGCTATTCAGGTGAACGCAAAACCTTCGGAAAGTACCTCCATCAGCATCAGGCCATCCAATTCATGCTTGCAGATATGAAGACAAAAATTGAGGCATCAAGAATGCTGACATGGAAATCGGCAGCTGAATCTGACGCAGGTATTCGCAACACTGAGTCTGCAGCACATGCGAAGCGATTTGCTTCCGATATTGCCATGGAAGTCTCCACAGATGCCGTTCAGGTCTTTGGTGGATATGGCTATTCAGAGGAATACCCGGTAGCGCAATTGATGCGGGCAGCTAAGGTCATGCAGATTTACGAAGGCTCTTCTCAAGTCCAACGTATGATTATCGGTCGAGAAATCACTAAGGATTTGTGAACTAGCGGTCTTCTTCTCGCCTTCGATCCCATTCTTCTTGCCGAGCAAGGTCCTCCATATGTTGCTCAAAGGCATCCCACATTTGCATCTCCGCAATTTCTTCTTCCGTCAACGGTGATGGCTCATCTTGGATTGGTGGTTCTGGTTCATGTGGTGGAGGCGCGTTTGCTTCGTGGTTGTGAAAGTCAGCGTCATCCCAATATGGGTAAGGTTCCTCGTGTAGATCTTCCATTGTTTCCTGATAAGGTGGGTTTCCAAATCCCTCTTGTGGACCACCAAACATTTCTTTGTAAATGACCATCTCGTCTTGAAAAACCATGATTTTTTCCAATTCATCTCTTGGACAAACGATAAATTGAGCCAGTAAAGGAATGGTCATCGCTGTCGTGAGATCGTTGTGCAAGGAGAGGCATAGCGCTGCAATTTTATCCCCAAATGGCAACTTGCCAGTGGAATGTGTGCTGAGGCACAAATTTACGCAATAGCGGTTTTTGTGGATAATGTCACGTTTTCGAGCACCACCCCTCACAATAGTACGCCATCCTCGGAAGTCAAAACGAAGACGGGGATCGCTCCCATTGTTCAACCTCGCTTCGATCAGGTACCAACGGTTCGAGCGGCCCTTGACCCGAATCGTGATAAGGCGATGCTTCTGAACAACATATTCTGCCCATTCATTCGCCTCAACAATGCTCCCAAGAAGCTCGAGCGAACGCTGTTCGGGTTCAGATAACTTGGGCTTTTTTTTCGACATGTGCTTGAAGCGACTCGAGTGTATTTGAAGAACAAAGCAAACTACATGACTGGAAGTCTCAACCCAAATCCATGGCCAGTGGATGTCCCGCCCTTGTTTTAGCAGCTGGTGCAAGTCGGCGATTGGGCCAACCTAAGGCCCTTGTTGAAGTGGGATCGACAACCTTAGTTGGTCTCGCAGTAAGGCGTTTACTTGACGCTGGTTGCACACCAGTCATCGTCGTGACTCGTCAAGAGCTTCAGTTTGACGTCACGACTCAATCCATAGACGCAACTGTTGTGGTGAATGCGGACCCTGACGCAGGCAGGACAGGTACAGTTCAACGAGGTTTACTTGCTCTCATGGGCGACAAAGGGCGCGTCCCAAAAAAGGTCATCATCGCTCCAGTCGACCGACCCGGCTGGTCAAAAGACCATGTCGTGCGCCTCATGCAACAAGAGCAAACTTCGAATTTATCCAGTAGCGGAAAGAGAGGCCATCCACTTCTCATCCATTCGAACGACATCGAACAGATTTTGGCATCAGCTCCAGAGACTCCATTGCGTAGTCTCATTCATGCTCACCCATGTGATGTCGATGCGCCTTACCTCGCTCTCAACATCGACACTCCAGAGGATTTACTCCTCTTGGAAGAAGCAAAAAAGGCCTTGGCTTGCTGACCATACTTGTGTGGCGCAAATGGTATGTGTGAGCGCCACGAGGGGTGGTCATGACAGCCGCGGTGCTTGCTTGGGTGTTGACTCAACTTGAGAACGGTCACCGAGTCGTTCTCGCCAGTGTTGTTGACACTTCGGGCAGCGTTCCCGGAAAGGCAGGAGCTCGTTTGGCAATGCGTTCAAATGATCACCATTGGACTGGCACAGTTGGTGGAGCAGGCCTTGAGATGATGGTACTCAAAGAGAGTTCATCCATGTTGGAAACGCATCGCCTTGCGGCTGGAAAAGTACTCACCTACGGGCTCAACAAAGGGGCGAAGGGCTATGAAGTAACACCGCTGGATTCTCTTTGCGGGGGACGTGTGACCCTAAGTTTGGAGGTTCTGATTCCAATGCCACATGTGTTGTTGATTGGAGGAGGTCACTGTGCCAAGGCTATCGCTCCAGCGCTGAGTGCGTTGGGATGGGATCACTCAATCCATGACACACGAGTCGAATTCTGTGACCACAACGCCTTCCCTGAAGCGAAGCATCATCTCCACATGGATGCTCAATCCTTTGTTCAGGCGAATGATCATTCAACGCTATCAATGTATTCCGATGTTCTCTTTTTGGGTCATGATTGGGCTGAAGATCAACTCCGTTTACTCGGTATTCTTGAGACACTTCAGTCCTCCAATTCAAAGCTCGATGGTGAGCATGCCCCTCGGATCGGCGTGATTGGTAGCCGTTCAAAATGGCAAGCGTTTGAGCAGGCAGCGCTTGAACAAGGTATTCCAGAAGCGCTATTGGACCAAGTTGTATGCCCAATTGGAATTCAAATTGGGGCTGAGTCTCCAGAAGAGATTGCTGTTGCAGTTGTGGCTCAAATCATGGCAGCACACAAAGGTGTGTACCCATCTGATGGCTCATGGCGATGATTGGGTGGCTTGAAATACGTGCTTTCTGAAGTACTTGAGTTCCTCAATTGATTCAAGGATGTCATCAAGAGCAAGGTGTGCTCCTTTCTTTTGATACCTGCCAACACCGGGGTACCACCGGCGGGCTAATTCTTTTATTGTAGAGACATCAATCATTCTATAGTGTAAATAATCAACGAGTTGAGGCATTTCCTTTTCCATAAATTTCTGATCATTCCAGACACTGTTTCCACACAATGGTGCCTTTCCTTCAGGCACCCATTTCTTCAGGAATTCCAAGGTTCGTTCCTCTGCCTCTTGAACAGAGACACCTTCTTCTCTTACCCGCTCAACAAGTCCACTGCTCGTGTGATGGCTGGTGTTCCATTCATCCATTCCAGCCAATAATTCATCCGATACGTGAACTGCAAGGTTGGGGCCTTGGGCGAGGATGTTGAGTTCACCATCGGTCACGACGGTTGCAATCTCAATGATCGATTCCTTTGTGACATCAAGACCTGTCATCTCCAAGTCAATCCATACCATCCGGTCCTTTCCATCGGCCATGTGAAAGGGCATGTTGACTCAGTTCTTCAATACGGCGTAGGGTTCATCAGCAACTGGTTGCGACCCACACCCATGGCGGATGTGGCTGATGCGCTTCTCATTGGAGAAGAAATCTCCAGTCGAATGACGTGGAAGCAACTGATTGCTTTGTCCCTCGTGACCCTGTTAGTCGTATCACTCGTGGCAGGAATGTCATTTTTTAGAGACGCCCCTGAGTCGAGCCAAAGCATCGATATTTTCACTGGAGAGGACGGCTGGCGGGCCCACTCAGTCATCGCTCCAATCGATACTGGAATCAACGTCTATCACGATCACTTTCGAACCAATGAAACCTACCCACAATGGTTGTTGGATGGTTTAGGTGTTACCAAAGTATGTGAATTGACATTTGAAGGGTCCTGGCAGGAGCGCTATGATGCAGACAGAGAAGCCTGTTGGGACACGTTGACTGCGAGTGACATCGTCTACTTCCCTGGCACGAAAATCATCGGTAGTTCACCAGATGGTAATAGTGACATCTTGATTCTTGATGACCCCTCAGACGGTCATGGATCTGCCGTAACTGGAGCGGTCCTAGATGCTAATCCAAATGCGGTGATTTACTTCGTTGAAGGCTTTTCATCAGAAGCGGTTCAATCCGCAGCTGATCAGCCTCTCGTTGATGTCATTACCACCTCGTTCGGTGCTCCTGGCTCAGTTCCTGCGCCTGGCATCGAAAGGGCAACAGAGTCAGCAGTTGTTGAATTTGGTAAAATCCACACTGGTGCTGCCGACAACAGCCCTTCTCCAGCGGTTCAAGATTCAACAGCAGGCCCTCCATGGTCGATTGGCATTGCAGGTTATGCTGAGGAGGGTGATGATCAGAAAGAAATCATGTCTGGCTCCTACCCAGATATTTCTGCTGATTGGACTCAAATCTTGCCGAATCATGACGACATCGATGGCTATCACGAGACCTCTGGTACTTCATTCGCAACGCCACGAACGGCTGGAATCCTTTCATTTGTGCTTGATTCACTGCGTCATGAGTTCCAAGATCCATCCTCTGGCGCCTCACCAGATCTTCGTTCAAAGCAATTGGTCAACGGAATTCAATCTGATGGCACTCCATTTATGATTGACAACGCCAACATCAGGGAAGCACTCAATCTTTCAGCATGGTATCCTGACCTTGGTTGGGATCCAACTTCGGGAACCATGCCGATTTCTCCTGTGGCACCCTGTACTCAAACAGGATGGGGCCTTGTCAACCTCTCGAATATACAACCAATCATCAAGCATCTCAACGCATCTGAACCTCTAGGGGAGCGTCCAGGCGATGTTGTGGCCTGCATGGACCTCAACCAAGCTGCTCGAGAAGCATACTGGAGTGCCTACCCTTCGATGCCTCTTTCTCCAACCGGAACTGGCGACGAGGGCGCCCGAGCACGTGACTGATCAAATTGCTTCAAAATTGAGCATGATCTCGCCTCTTGGACCAAACGAAACCACTGGTTTGTATCCTTCGTGAGGCGTCATTTCAATCGAAGAAACGATGTTTTCAAACATGCTAGGCGGCAGTTCAATTTCAAATCCATGCTGTGTTTTTACCCTGGGCTCACTTGATTTGAGCACTGGTTCTGGAATATCCAATACAGGTTCGGGCTCCGCCTTTGGAGCAGTATAGGCGTTTGAGGTGGCCTTTGGGGCCACTTCCTCTTCGATGGTAGCATCTTTGATTTCAACAGCATCATCAGCTGTCTTGTCGACAACAGTTTGTTGATGTTCCACATGTTCTGAGGTTCCTTCAGTCTGGTAAATCTGGCTCTCATCTCCCAGCATGCTGCTGGTCATGAAGATCCAGCCCATGGTGACAATAGCGCCAAGCATGTATCCTATGTTTACCATGATACCACTCAATGTCGATGCCGTCACAAACGTCATGATGATTGAACCATAGCCTCCAATGACCCTTCGCCATCGTGCTTCAAACTCAGGGCTGTAGCCTTGAATGCCAACACCGATCAAGACAAAGGTTGTGAGCGTGAATGAAAGTGTATCCATTCCAGAGTTGCTGAACAACATGAAGATTCCTGCGATGGTACTTGCGACACCAGCCAGTCCGATTTGGTCGAGGAATTCAAAGAAGTCTTGATCACTCTTCCATTCAAATCCATCATAGTCATAGATGGCATCGTTTCTCACCGAACCGAGTATTAAGCCAAGTCCTTCAACCAAGAGCAAAAGGCCAACAGCGGGGAAAAGATTGTTTCCTAATACATCCATTTCATTCAACATGTTGTAAAGGGCAAGACAGTGTACAAGCGGAGCGAGGACAAGCATACGATAGTGTCCATCTAAGAGCACCTTCCGAGTCAACATCAATGCACCAATCATCGTGCCTAAGCCCCAAAGAACACTGAATGCTCCACTCAGTCCAAAGTATCCAATCAGTTCAAACTGGTTGTTCAAATCTTCCCGTTCCTCTTGGCTCTCAGGCCCCTTAATGGCAAATGCGTCGACCTCCTCAGTATCTTCCTTGAAGTTGGAGTAAAGTATTCCATTTTCATGAAGCGCTGACCATAACATCGCAGTGATACCAGTTGTCAAGGCGCTGTAAGAAAACAGATCGACGCCTGTAAAGTTGAAAGGATCCGAACTAAAGGCTAACAAAAGCGATATGAATTGAGCCAAATTGAGCAACGGCAGGTATTGCACTTGGCCATTCATCCATGAGTTGAACATGAGTCCCAACGTGAATGCCAGCGGCATCCATTGGAGCCAATCTAATTCAGGGAAGGTGGCAACAAGGCCAATCGACATCCAAATCCATGCACCAATCCACGGCAGGGGCTTTGTTCCCAAGGGGTGGTCCTTTCGCAATTGTGCGGCAAGAATGTAAGCCATTTGAAGGCAAATAAGTACTCCACTGAGTCTGGAAAGTCCGAACACCCAGCTTCCTTTTGCAAGATTGAATTCCGAAAAGACCTGCACAAATTTCCATCCGAGGCCTTGGTAATCGAGCCAGAAGTTCTGGCTAATGATGAAGACCATTGGAGCAACCATGAGAGGAACGCTATGACGATAGCGAACCGATTGGAATGTTGCAAGTCCTAACATTGGTAGAAGCAACAATCCACCAGTCGTATCGAGAGCGGCTAAGGCAATCAGTCCGACCATGGCTGCTGCATCGGCAGTGGGCGAAATTGCATCCCGGTCGATACCTCGTTTTCCGATTGCCCACGCCACAATCAATGGTGCCGACACAAGGATAAGGTCGAGAAGAACTGCCGCGGGTAAAATGAAGATTTCAGCATTCCAACTTTCAATATCTGTTCGAAGGAAGTTGATGAATGTCGAGGGACCAAGGCCCATTCCAAACAGGATCCAAATCGCACTCGATCTGGCTCTTGAAGAAATAGTTTCTAAATCAAGAATTTCCTTGACAAGGCATCCGATTGGGATGGCAAGAAGGGCGATAGCGTAAGGGGCGACAATGAACGATCTGATTTGTTCTTCAGACTCGATGCCATTGGCAATAAATATTCCAGCGGTCATCATGATAAATGGAATGATCAGTGAAATTCTAGCAAGCGGACTCCATGAATGCTTTTTTATCCACTCCTCTGCATCTTCTATCGTTGTGCTTTCGTGCTGCCACGTGTTTGTTGCGGGATCATATCTTGGTACACCGCTGACGGCGCTTCCTGGCCAATTAAAAACCATCCCGAGATCAAATTCTTTGTTCCGGGCGCTGTGAAGGAGGGCGTAAGAAAGAGCACCAACAGCAAAAATCTGTAAGCGATATCCGCCAAACTCCAATGCGTCTGGGACATCCAGACGGCCAAAGGCGACAAGGGCAATCATGACAATGTTTGCAAGCAATGCTGCCATGGTAGCATTCCAACGTTGCTTGAGTTCCGCACCTTCATCGATTTCATCGAAACCTCGACGCGCCAAGTACAACAGATAGATGACAAAGAGCCACGGCATGTACCATTCGTCTGCAAATAAGACCGCCCTTGAAAAAGCAATACAACCAATGAGAAGCATATGAATTTGGACATCAATCTTCGATTTCCGTACGGCAAATTCCGAGACGGTAATCAGGGCGATTGGTATGATGAGATGAAGCCCAACGGTTCCATATGTGTCAACCTGAGCAATATTATTCATCGTAGAAACGAAGTCGACGATGAGGAATGAAACGCCTGTCATGGCCAACGTAGAATTGGCAACCCACTGTCTTGTGACCTTTGAAATCAGCAACAGATACGGTAAGATGGCGATGGTGATCAGCCAAGGAATCGTTGATTCTGCGGTTGGAATAACCATCAATGCGAAGGCAAGTCCGATTGGAATCCATGGCAATCGCTGTTGAAGCATAGCAGGGAAGTAAAACACCAAAACGGCAACCCAAAGCACCGATGATAATGAAAGATGGTCACTTAATCCACCCAGGGACGCTGAAGTAATCGGTCCGAGAACGAGATTCAAATCTCCGCCTCGTGCAAACAACATCGCAAGAATGATTTCTCCAATTAAGATGATGGATGCTCTCTGAATAATATCGGAGCGCAGTTCTTCTTTTGATGCGTAATAGCCTTGAACAGCGATGATGAACACCAAAAGGGAAAGTGCCCCACCCGCCTGTTCTGGACTGACATCATGGGCGGCTTCAAACAGAAGTGGTGCAATACCAGAAGCAATGACGACAACAATGAGATTGATTGAATTGTTCGATTTCAGAGCCATTTGCATCGCTGCGATGCTTAGAACAATGGTCGATATGCCGATACCGTAGCTCACGACACCGTCTGACCAATTGAGCCAGATGTTCATTCCAGCGCCCATGAGAATAATCATTGGAGCGTAAGAAGCCACAGCCCAACCAAATTTCGTTTCTCCCTTGAACCGCTGAAGCGTGAAGTATTGTGCCAACATCATGGCAAGTATGGCTATTGTTTGGACGTAAATGCCATTTTCATTGGGCGCCCATGCACCGGGATCACCAGTATTTCCGAAGAATTCGCCGCCTTCAAACAATCCAATGACAAACCGAGCACCCCATACGGTTCCAACTGTGGCAAAGAAGAAACCAATGCCGAGCATGTAATCTTGAACGTCACGTAATTGGTGGTCATTGCTCCTGCTTTGAACTTCAATCCAACCGATGGCGAGGCTTGCTGAAAGCAATCCTCCGATGGCAAGGACGGCAAAATCGCCGTTGGTCGCATCATCATTGAAGGCGATTCCTAGAATTGAGACCCAGATCGAACCGATGGCAATAGCCAACATGACCAGTTGTGAAAAGCGAACAAGGGAGCGTTCATTCTCATCCATTCGAGCCCCCGGGCCAGTGATGGTCATCGGTTGAACAGTCGGCTGTGAATTCGCCAGTAAAGACGTCCCTGAGTTAAGCCCAGGGCTCTGAATTTCCGATTGAAGTGCTGGTGCTTTCCTTCGTGGTGCCGCCATGTAATTTCAAAGTTAAAGTTTGGAGATAAAAGCCTTCACCCGTTTGTTATGTTTGAGGACGCAATTCCATACACTTGCTTCAAGGCCGTAGTGCTTGATTTGGACATTCCTTCAATGGGTTCAAAAAGTGAACCTTCCTCGTGTGGCTACGAGGCGTTGATATGTCGAAAATGCAAGCCACCCTTTCGTTGCTCTGTTTGAGTTTATTTCTTTTCCCAGCGATGGCCATGGCCATGCCAGTCGAAATTGAACCTTCCCAAGAAGAAGAATCAGAAGGCTGGTGGGTTGAAACCACTGTCGACCGGGATGGTAATGGCATTGGGGATATGGTTGAAATGCATAAGGACAATCCACTCTTTTTGGATGAAGACGGAACCCTCCCTTTGATCGTTGATTTTGATCACACACCAGATGAGGCAGACATCGCTATGTTAGAACGTGAAGTTGGCTATGAACACCAATGGACCCTCAAGCACATCGATGCTTTAGCAGGTCGAATTCATGTGGACCAAATTCTCGATACCACATCACTTCCCGGTGTTGTGATGCTCGAACTCGACGGAATACTCTCGATACACAACGGTGATGCCGCAGTTCTGCACGGCGTTGATACCGTTTGGGCAGATACAGGATATGACGGTGCAGGCGCAACAGTGGCCATCATCGACACGGGCATTGATGGTGCCCATGCTAGCCTTGATGATTTAGATGACGACAATTCTACCTACGACCCTAAGGTCATCGGCTTTTACGACCCTGTCAACAACCCGAGCCTGACCAATGGCACTGAAGTCTTCCCGTACGACGATCAAGGCCACGGATCACACTGTGCAGGCACCACTGCTGGCACAGGCGCTCCAACCTACGAGCACATAGGAATGGCACCTCAAGCCAACCTTGTCGGTGTGAAAGTCCTTGATGCTGGAGGTTCAGGTTCCTTTGCAACAGTGATGGCAGGAATGCAATGGACCGTTGACAACCGCTACCAGTTTAACATTCGAGCAGCATCGATGAGTCTTGGTGGACCCGGTGCAATTGAGTGGACTTCCTCCGAAGAAGACAGTGTGAATCGGTATGCAAATGAAATGGTTCGAGCAGGTATCGCCCTTTTCATCGCCGCAGGCAACAATGGTGTATCCGCTCAAATTGGCACCCCAGGATCCGCTGAGGATGCCATCACTGTCGGTGCGCTTGACAAGAATTCGGCAATCGCTATCTACTCGAGTCAAGGCCCAACAGAAGAACTGAGAATTAAACCAAACATCGCTTATGTTGGTTCGAGCGTCATGTCTGTTGCATTCAACACTGGTGACCAGTACACCGGAATGTCGGGAACCTCAATGGCGACTCCTGGCGCTGCTGGTGTTGCTGCTTTGATGTTGCAGGCCAACCCAGACCTGAGCCCCTTCGATGTGCGCAACATCATGCAAGAAACTGCAACATACAGGATGTGCAGCTACATGGGAGCGAACGAACCATGCGCTGAAGACTTCATTCCCAAGAACCGACAGAACAACGTCTATGGTCACGGTGAAGTCCGTGCCCTTGATGCGGTGATGGAGGCTGCACAACAAGATTACGAATTCGACACTTCGATTCAAATCACTATCGAGACAGAGACTGGAAAAGACAACAGAATCCACTTGTTCCCGCAAGACGAAGTTTCCTTCGTCAACAGCGAGGGCCTCGAAACGATTCAATGGCGCAGCAATCATCTTCGGGATGACTGGTCAAATATTCATTCCTTTAACTACGACACCTCTGGATCGTTGACTGCCATCGACATCATTCACCAACTCGAGCACCTTCCAGGCACCATGCTTGAGGGCAACCACACGATTTCTCTTCGTGGACTTCAAGCCAACGACACAGGGGGACATGCTTCGACACCTTTGATCACCATCGACATTATGCTCATGGACACAGAGAATGCCTTCGTCGACCAAACCGAATCAAGCATAGGATTCTCAACCTCGACTCTTGCCTTTGCAGTGCTCGGTCTTGTGGCGCTCTTCCTCATCGTGCTCTTGGCCGTCGGAGCCATCAGCAACAAGGAAGAAGGTACGCTCGCTGGTGTTGACTTCAGCACCTTGTCTGATGGATCAATAACAACTGCTGCCACCTCGGGAACAGATGTCCAAGATGCTACGCTTGTTGGAAAAACATCCGATTAGGGATTGAAACTTATCCATTTCAGTGGCTTTGCCGGAGATGAAGATAAAAGCAAGAACGGTATCTTTCATCCATGCGGTGGCCAAAAGACCCCTCCGGTCCGGGTAAGGCCAAGGTGAACAGGGGCTATCGATTAGCACGCAGATTGTTTCGTTCTCTCGTTTCGGTTTGGTTCCGAGAAATCAATATTGTTGATGATGAAAACATTCCGCCAGAAGGTGGTGTCATTTTCATTGCATGGCACCCCAGTGGTTTGATTGACCCGATGTTACTCAACGCCTCTTTGCCAGGAAAAATATCGATTATCGCAAAACATACCCTGTTCAAATTACCATTGATTGGCCGCCTTCTGCGCTCTGCAGGTGGTGTACCAATCGAACGGGCTCAAGACAGCAATGATAAGCCTGGAGCAAGCGCTCGGAATGCACAAATGCTTGGCGAAGTCTCTTCTGTGGTTGCCAATGGCGGCCGGTTGATGATTTTCCCTGAAGGTACAACTCACGCAGATTCGGGTGTGAGAAAGGTTCGATCTGGCGCAGGTCGGATTCTACTCGCAGCGCGAAGGGAAGCTATTGCTAAAGGCCTTCCAGAGCCCCAAATCGTACCAATCGGCCTTCACTATTCCAATTCCCAAAGGTTTCGTGAACGTGCCGCCGTCGTCATCGAACGTTCGATGGAATTTCCTCCACTTCCAGATCTTGTCGCTGATGAAGAAGTGCAAGATCAGAGCGATCGGGCATGGGTCGCAAATGTGACCGAAGCGATTGGCACCGAGCTTGAGCGAGCAAGCTTGTCAAAGACCAGTTGGCGTGAGCGAACCCTGATTTGGAAAGGTCGAAGTTTGGCCTATGCAGAGCGTGCTCGAATGAATGAAGGAAAATTGGAGAAACCAACCTACGCCCAAGCAGTCCTCGGAGCTCGTCGAGTTCGGGCAGGTTGGGATTTCATGGCGCTGCACAAGCCTGAGCTCGCTTCAGAAATCGTTGAAGAGGCAGAGGCTCATTTTGAATCACTTGAACATCGAGATATCACCCCCTATGACGTGGATGCTCGACCAGAACGCCTCTCAGCATCAGGCTTTATGAAAGTCCTTTTTTCATGGCTATGGGCTGGAGCCTGGATGTTTGGTCTCATCTCTTGGGGAGCGATGCTTGGAAACATTGTGCCGTACAAAGCAAACGCGGTTTTGGTCAGACGCATGGAGGCGAAAGGTGCCGGAGAGTCGATTATTGGCACCATCAAAATACTCTCTGCAGTCGTGTTTTTCCCACTGTGGTGGATTCTTGCTTCGATGGGTGCGACTTGGCTCCTGCTCAATAGCGCAAGTCCAGTCAACGAATTGCTCCAACTGCACTGGTTGCTCCAACCACTGGCTGATCTTCCCTACTACCTCGTGTTCTGTGTATTCTTCATATGGTGGCCTGTTTCAGCCAAAGCACACTTGAAATTGTTCGCAAAGGTTGTCGTCAGTTATCGCGCCCTCAAGCGTTGGCAATCTTGGCGAAGTGATGAGGTGGATTGGGAAGAATTGGTTGCCCGACAACGACGTCTCGCTGGACGTTTGGTTGGTGTTGGCGAGGGCCTCGTATTACCGGGAGATCCTGATTGGGTTGATCCGCCGGCTGGTCAAGACGATGTTGTCTCAGTTCGCCTTAGGGCCTCTGTGGCGGGATAAGTGAAAAATATCCTACCTTAGGTTGATATGCGGTGTTCTCCACGTCGCCGTAGGCGACAGACATGGTGGGCACCGAACACGTTGATATGATTCCTGTTGCGGACAGGGAAATTTGGTCTGCAGAGGTCAATGGAAGGGCGGTCGAAGTCCTCGCACCATCCAATGCAGTCCTTCTCGATGTGCTGCGCGATAAAGTCGGAACACTTGGCGTCAAGCGCGGGTGTGATTTGGGCACGTGTGGATGCTGTACGGTGATGATTGACGGCACGCCTCGTCTTTCGTGTCTTTGTCTCGCAGGACAGGTTGAAGGGTCATCAATCATTACGGTTGAAGGTTTAGCAGATGGAGCTCACCTAGCTCCCATTCAGACTTGTTTTGCAGAGCATGGGGGCTCCCAATGTGGCTTCTGTACGCCCGGTTTCCTCGTATCAGCACAAGCATTGCTTACCCAAAACAATGCTCCAAGCGACCAAGAAATCGCTTGTGCCATCGAAGGCAACCTCTGCCGGTGCACTGGCTACCAACAAATTGTCGATTCTATTCAGGCCGCAGCCGCCATTCATCGTGGCGAAGTTGAACCTGCCCTTCCTGCAAGTCATCCTCACCCTGACCCCCACCCGAGTGGGCCAGAAGAACCCCAAATGCCTCCGGGCCATGCGAAGTGATGACGATGGCTGGAGGATACCGTCAACAACCCGGTGGCTCGGGAAAAACAACCCGCAAAGATGGAAAGCGTGTTGCTGGAAAGCAAGCATTCCCTCCGCCAGGTTCGGGCGGTTCAGACCCT
This sequence comes from uncultured Candidatus Poseidoniales archaeon, assembly GCA_964015875.1. GTDB lineage: Archaea > Thermoplasmatota > Poseidoniia > Poseidoniales > Poseidoniaceae > MGIIa-L1. The sequence goes on along the minus strand of CAXHEV010000016.1, from coordinate 6,322 downwards.
GTGATGGCCCCGCGAGACCTAGACTACATCCCAGAAATGGTCGGCGGCAAAGAAGTACAACCAGCCGGCGCTCATATTCATGATCGTGCACGCACCGGAACTTCAGTCGGAAAATCTACGGCACTCGTTGATTCCAATGCGAAAGTGACAGGCCAAGCATGGTATGGAGATGACGTCCGACTTGCCAATGAAGTGATTGGGAAGATTCTCCGCTCACCTCACCACTATGCTAAGATTAAGTCCATTGATACTTCAAAGGTCGAGGCACTTCCTGGTGTCTTAGCGGTTGCAACAGGGGCGGACTCACCTCATCAGTTCGGTGTCCTACCGGTGACAAAAGACGAGCATGCCATGGCTGTGGAGAAAGTCCGTCACGTTGGGGATTTAGTGGCATCCGTCGCAGCGGTTGATGAAGCCACGGCAATGGAAGCCCTCAATCTGTTCGAAGTTGAATACGAAGTGCTCGAACCAGTCTTTGACCCCAAAAAGGGCCTTGAGGATACAGATGAACCGATTCACTGGCGAGGTAAGTACCACTTGGCTCGAACCAATGTCCAAAAGCGCGTGTTCCAGGAATTTGGTGATCGCTCGCTCGTAGAGACACCTTCTGCATCTTCACATGGAAAATGGAACATGGCTGGCGTACATCATGGATTTACAGAACCCCACGCAGTTGTTGCTCATTGGGATCCAAATGGACGACTGCAACTCTACACGCCTCAGCAGGTCCCACACTACACACACAGAGCCTTGGCGACTGTTTTGGATGTACCAATGCACCAAATCAACGTCATTCGAACCTTCGTTGGCGGTGGATTTGGTGGCAAATCTGATCCGTTCCCCCATGAGATGTGCGCAGCGATTCTCTCACGGAAATCCGGTAGGCCGGTTCGTATCACCTTCGACCGTGAAGAGGTCTATTGGATCAACCGTGGCCGACATCCAAGCCATATTGAAGTTAAAATGACCGCAGACGAAGACGCACGGATTTCGGGATTCGATATTGATGCACTGATTGACGGTGGCGGCTTTGCCTCATTCGGGCACGTCACTTCCTACTACAACGGGGTACTCGCTACAGCACCGTATGAACTTGGCTCCTTCCACTATACTGGCGCAAGGGTATGGACGAACAAGCCCGCTTCCGGCGCCATGCGAGGCCACGGTGCTGTCAACACGCGATGTGCTGTCGAGGTTGGTCTTGATGAAATGTCAGAACAACTCAAAGTCGACCCAATCGATCTGCGTCTTGCAAATCTTCTACCACCTCACAGCCGTACAATCAGTGGATTTAGAATCACCTCAAACGGAATGCGAGAGGCTCTTGAAAAGGTGAGAGAAGGTTCTGATTGGGACAATAAATTCCGCCAGTTGCCACTTGGCAAGGGTATTGGTATTGGCTGTGGTTTCTTCATCTCAGGATCGGGGTTACCGATTCATTGGGACCCTAATCGATTCCCACATGCGACCGTCCACATGCAAGTTGACATGGATGGAGGCGTCACTGTCCATACCGGGGCTGCAGATATTGGCCAAGGGTCCACGACTGCGGTTGCCCAAGTGGTCTCAGAAGTTCTTGGATTGCCGTTGGCAATGATTCACGTCCGTAGTCATGAAAGCGATACCTCACCAGTTGATCTCGGTTCGTACTCAAGCCGGGTCACGTTCATGAACGCCAATGCTGCCATACGGGCCGCTTTAGAAATACGAGAACAATTGTTGAATGCAGCATGGGAAATTTTAGGCTATCATCCAGACAATTTGGTCCTCAACGACCGCCGTATTTACTACAAGCATGATCCAGCCATTGGCGTTTCTTACCTCAAAGCACTTCACAAGGCACAAGAGGACAAAGGAGCCCTCATTGCAAGCGGTGCTTACCGATCACCTCCAATGGGGGGCGTTCACAAGGGTGCTGCAGCAGGATTAGCTCCCGCCTACTCCTTCTCATCCTATGTCGCTGAAGTCGATGTTGATGTCGAAACTGGAATGGTGAAATGCACCAACGTTTGGGCTGCACACGATTGCGGTAAAGCCCTGAATCCATTAGCAGTGAAAGGGCAAATCATTGGTTCTTGTCACATGGGACTGGGTCAAGTCTTGTCTGAAAAGATGGTCTATGGCCGGACTGGGCACCTCCAAAATCCAAACCTTTTGGAATACAAGATTCCCTCCATCCATGAAATGCCCCATGTGGAACCAATCATCGTTGAATCGTGTGACCCTGAAGGTCCATTTGGAGCAAAAGAAGCAGGTGAAGGACCGTTACTTCCAATTCTACCAGCCGTAGTAAATGCAGTCTATGACGCCATTGGTATTCGTCTCAGGGACTTACCTCTGACTCCAGATGTTGTGTTCAAGGGAATCGAGAAGGCCATGAAAGCAGCAGGTGTTGACGATCCACTCGACCTGACACCTCCCCGTGCAGAACATGGCCCGCTACAAGACGTTCTTGTCAAGCGTGCTTCCGAACACAAGCAAAGGGACCGAGCCCGGCAACGCTCGGAAGACACGAGTCCTTATGTCAACGGCGTCTTGTTTGGTTTTGATCCAAATTTGCCACTTGAAGATCAAGTCGAGGGGTGGCGATTTGCCACTGAACCTGATCCTGAACAACTCGCTGAACTTGGCCTCGCAGGAAAGGCTTGGCTCAAGAAGGAACAACGGCACATGGGCGGTGATGAATGATGCTGATGCCCCCATTTACCTTACACCACCCAACAACTATCGACGAGGCTTGCGAACTTGCTGCAAGTTTAATGTCGGCTGGTGAAGCCTTTGACTGGGTTGCAGGTGGAACTGATCTCGTTCCTAACTACAAGTGGCACATCAACACAAAGCCGCACGTCATCTCTCTTGCTAACATCGAAGGCACAGACACAATTTCCTCCAATGAACTAGGCTGTATGGTTCGTCTTTCTGAACTGACAGAAGAAAATGGAGTCCACCCTGTGGTCGTTCAGGCGGCCTCAAAGGTCGCCTCTTCGTTGGTTCGTACCAATGCAACCCTTGGTGGTAATTTGTGCCTCGATACTCGCTGTTTTTGGTACAATCAAGGTGAAGATTGGCGTCGTTCAATCGACTGGTGTCACAAAGCAGATTGTGGCACTGGCGCAGATTGCCGCGTGATTCCAAATCAGAACACGTTGTGTGTGGCAACCTACCAAGGCGACATCGCTCCAACCCTCATGGTCTTGGGTGCAAGTGTCCATCTGATTGGTCCAAACGGAGCAAGGACGATTCCAATCGACGCCTTTTACCAACTTGACGGCATGAAGAAAAACGTTCTCGAAGAAGGTGAATTCCTGCTCAAAGTTACACTGCCCGATGACGCTACAAAACGTACAGGATCCTATCAAAAACTTCGTGTTCGTGATTCATGGGATTTCCCCGAAGCAGGTGTTGCGGCTTCTTGGATTGAAGGTGATCCAACTTCTCTTGTCCTCGCTACAACTGCACTCGAATCAATTCCAAGAACCCATCCTGAGGAAGTGGCTTCCGTTCTCGAAGGCGGATGGGATGGTCAAACCTCAATCAAGGCTCTTTCCACCGCTGTACAAAAGAGCGTCAAACCAGTCAACAACACTGCCCTCCCTCCACGCTATCGACGTTCGATGGTGCGCGTCTTAACCAAGCGAGCAGTTCAAGGCCTATTGGAGTGAATTTATGATGAAAAAGCGTACTCTTCTGTCCATTATTGTGCTGACCTTAGTCGGGATGACGCTGCCTCCCTCGGCAGTGGCTCAAGATCAATTTGAGGCGCCTAGTTGGACCCTTGGTTGGTCAACGGATATGGACGATGGCTTTACGGTGGAGATGGATGATGATTGGGACATTGACGGTGAAATTGTCGGCTACATCGAAAACACTCGAATGAGCCAAGTGCAACTCGAACTCACCTACGATGTCAATACCTGGGTGCCTTACACCTACGACGGACCTGAAACAATCACTGTTGCAGCGGGTGAGAACAAGACTTTCACTATCACACTCACCAATGATGGCAGCATCGATGCACGCGAATACAATCCCGATAACAGTTCAACATTGACTGTCACTGCGGATGAAAAAGTAGGAGACACTTCAACTGGAACTCAAGAAATAGACGGTACAGTCCGTCTTCCAAAGGTGTTCTACCTCAAACCGGAAATAACGCCTTCAAACGACGATCTTTTTGCTGGTTCAAATGTTGAAATATCCATCCAGATGTTGAATCTTGGAAACGCTAAAGATGCAGTCAAGGAAGCTTCAGCACAAGTTCGAAGTTGCCCCCATCTGTCAGTTGAGGGCCTCGATGCTCTTGCCAACACAGTTGTTGAAACAACCGGGGCACAAAATGGCAAGGATTCTACAGCCATTCTGACTCTTGTCGCCTCAGAAAGCCAGCCAAGGCGGACATGTGAAGTCACAATTTCCTTGGTCTCAGAAGGTGATGATGTTGCTCGTAGCACAACGTTCGATGTGGAGGTTTTTGCATATGAAGAAGAGACAAAACCTACAGGTGGATCAGACCTAGACGATGACGATTCAGATTCAACAAATGATGGCCTTAGTGTTGAATCCAATACTGTGCCTGGATTTATGGCGGTCGAAGCGTTATCAGTGCTAGCAGCGATTATTCTTATACGCCGGAAAAAGTCGTTCACTTGAACCGGATGTAGTTTTCTTACATTTTCGGGACCATTTTGGGCTGGTTTTTGTGCACAGGAGGTATATCAACCTCTTCATCTCTCGATTTTTATCGGAGCACTCATGGAGAACCATTATGAGTGGAGCGAAGTTCCGTCGAATGTCTCTACGAGTATATGATGCGCGAGACGAGGTATAGGAGGGAAAAGATTGGCAGAAACAGAAGCAAAAAAACTGTCAGTTGAATCTTGGCTTAAGGTCGGACTTATGGCCTCACTCGTTCTTTCGGTCGCTTTGATCGGATTGGTCAGTTTGAACAAGCAGACCGTCCTGTCTCCATACGCAACAGCTGACGATGAATATTCAAATCAGCAACTGACTTCGATGCGAGACGATTTCGCTTCGGCTGATTTCTCGATTGCAAACACCATGTCGACGCCTATGCTGGTCAACGATTGGCAGGATCCTCACCGCACCATGCTGGTCATTGCGGGTCCAGAGAAACCATTCGATGCTGCGGAGGCCTCAGCCGTGTATGATTTCGTCACCAAAAAAGGTGGAAAGGTCATCCTTGCAGCAAACTCCACCAATGCTCAACTTGTAGCCGACCAATTTGGTGTCAAGTACTTCGGCGACATGGTCCTCGATGACCAGCGCTACTACGAGATGACCAACGAACTCGATGAGGTACTCCCCGGTGATTACCGCAGACTATGGGCGGCAGCAAGCCTACGTGCAAATGTCACAGAAATGGGCGATGAGCGCTTGATTCCTTGCGCACAGAGTGACCTCGACATTGGCGTCTATGACAACTGCCGTCTACCGGTCCTGTTCCACCGCCCAACCGCAATCCAGGTTCTTGATGACCAAACCGATTCGAACCGTGACGTGAATGTCCTTGCCGCAGCGTCGACTTCTGCGGTCATCGTTACAGACTCGAGCAACCTCGACATCAACAGCGCCAATAATCCAACCCTTGGTGAAGGGAAGACTGGACTCGTTGTTCGAATTGACTATCCTGGCATCAATGTCCTCGATCAAACCTCGAACAACGACCAGGGCGAAGTTTCAGTGACGGGCTCTATCGTATTCGTGGCAGACCACTCCGCTCTTGCAAACCATCTGTGGGACAAGGACATTGCCGAAGAAGTTGGCTACCAACAGTGCAGTTCTCCGTATTATGTGCAACAAGGACACAACTGTTGGAATTCTGATTCCCAAGGATTGTCTGACGCCCAAGGAGACACAACTTGGAACGGAAACGGGCAGTACTTCCAAGCGCTCATGCAAGACATGATGGAAAAGGATAACGAAGAGATTTCTACAAAAATCACTCGATTCAATGACAATTTCTTCATCGTCTTCGATGAGAGCCGTCACGTTGCCAGTCCTTTATCGGCTCCGTTCACAGAGGCAATGGGTGCCATAGTTCTCTTGACAAGCGATGTTGTGCTCAAGTGGCTTATCATCCTCAATCTGTTTGCACTGCTTGCTATTGCAATTATGGTGGTCCCAGAGAAGGAAAATTGGCGCCACGTTTTCGATTTAACACGATTCAGAGAGCGTCCAACAAAAGTTGACGCCGCCCAGTATCAAATGCGCACTCGAGAAGCATTGCTCTCAAAGGTGCGCCAGTTTAACGATTTGACGCGTGATGAATTCATGCGCAAAACCCCAGCGGAAATCATGCAGA
>CAXHEV010000015.1:0-45593 GCA_964015875.1 uncultured Candidatus Poseidoniales archaeon | reverse complement strand
GGCGGACGTACCAGGATTCGAACCCGGGTTTTCGGCTTAGAAGGCCAAAGTGATATCCAACTACACTATACGTCCTTGAGCCAAGGGCAGGGCCGACACTTCAAGAAGGTTCAGCATGAGGTTGCAGCTCATAAGGGCCTTGCACATTTGTGACAACGCTTCGGTTTTCGTACCGTGGTTCGCTTCCATTCATATCCACATGAGGGGCACACCCAGTGCTGTTTGGTGGCTTCTCCAATCACAGCATCACGCATCCGCTGAAGCAGGGGCGAATCCTTGAGGGAAGGTGAGGGAGCCACTGATTGAGTCAGTTCATCATGCTTGGCAGAGTGGGCTGTGAGACCGGCTGCATGTAGGAATTCATGGACAAGCGTATGAGCATATAATCGCTCATCTTCAAGCAAAACGGGGTGAAGCCCAATCGTTACTGGACCAGGGTCAATACGTAGCGTTCGACGGCGAGCAAGTTCGTTTGGCCCATCCTCAAAACGAGTCATGCCCAATCGCTTGTGCTCGTTTTCCAGCCAGATGAATGTAATTCGATCCTCAATCCAAGGACGAAAAACAGCTTCTGTTACTCCAGAAAGCGATTGTATGGCTGATTCCAGCAAACCTTCAGGAACATGAGGGGCTTGTTCGGGAATGGGCACCTCACTGAGCATGAAGCGCTGCCCATCTCCGTCTGCCATGACACTGGGAAACAAAGCCCCTTCATGAAGAAAGCGAAATCTTAGGTCAAGAATGCTTGGTGAACAATGCTTATGGAGGGAGGGCAGGTCGCAGGGATGCGAAAGCACCCTTTTGGGCGTGTAGATCAGTTGGAAGATCGCTACCTTGGCATGGTAGAGGCCCCGAGTTCAAATCTCGGCACGTCCACCAGAGATGAATTACATTGACCCAGTTGGTCGTTGAGCCACAAAAGAACGACGACGTGACGCCACTTTTGTTGGCTCGACACGTCCACCAGTTGAAATTAAATTGAAAGAATATTGCGCTTGCAGGTGAGATTTAGAACACCTAATTGTTCGAATAAAACTAAGCGTTTTTGTTGTCACCAAATAGACAGTCTCAAAAAGGTGCGGCGTAGACCTTTTTCCATGGAGACGCAAACGCAAGAAGGCGCACGCTGGGAACTTGACCTCGTCAATGCCTCGTTTCTGACGGGAATCCCAATTCTTGCCGCTATTGGCATGGTATGGTATTCGATGAATTATGGCGTCTCGGCGATTGAATTGGGTATTTTTGGATTCATGTACATCGCATGCGGTCTTTCAATCACCGCTGGCTACCACCGATTGTTCTCTCACCGCACCCACAAAGCTGCTTGGCCATTGCGGCTGTTCTACGCCCTCTTCGGCGCTGGGGCTTTCCAAAACTCCGCCATTAAGTGGTGCAGCGATCACCGACGCCACCATCTTGTTACGGACACCGATGACGACCCTTATTCGGTCCTCAAAGGCTTTTTCTGGGCCCACATCGGATGGGTGATGGTATCACAAGAAGAAGAACGAGTGGAAAAGGTCGATGACCTCCAAGCAGATCCAATTCTTGCATTCCAAGATCGCCACATCTTCCTTTTAGGATTCTTTGTTGGTATGGTCCTTCCAGGCATTGCAGGATGGTTCTTCCTCGGCGGCCTCGCTGGGTTCATGGGTGGTTTCATCTGGGGTGGATTGTTCCGAGTCGTCGTTGTTCACCATGCAACCTTCCTCATCAACTCTGCAGCTCACACATGGGGCACTCAACCCTATTCCACTGCGAACACTTCAAGGGATTCACCATTCCTTTCCCTCCTCACCTACGGAGAGGGTTACCACAACTTCCATCACACCTTCCAAGCAGATTACCGCAATGGACACAAGTGGCATCATTGGGATCCAACAAAATGGTGGATCAAAGGATTCTCATTCATCAAGATGACGAGTGGACTTCACAAGATACCAGACAAAACCATTGAAAGCCGAAAGATGAAGACAGCCTACGAACAGGGTCTGAAGTCCGCAAATGCTGAAGAGAAAGAAAACGCTCTCGGATTTGTTGAACGGCTTCGAACCGGTTACACTGAACTTGATGCTCAGAGGAAGGCCTTGAAAGAGGCAAAGAAGAACAAGTCTGGAGTCTCAAGTGAAAATCGGAAAAGCATGTGCATTGACCTCAAAAAAGAGATCAAGGCCAGCAAGGAAGCAATTGCTCAAATCCGTGATGAATTCCAGCAATGGATGAACGGACTTCCTGCAGCTGCTTAATCACGACGTTGTGTCATCAAACATCTCAAAGGTTGAGATTTTCCAACCATCGTCTTGATTGTTTTTCCGTATTTGTCCGCAATTTTCCTGTTTGAACTTGCATATGCAAGCCGAATCCAATGGCAGGTAGCATTCATTGTTCTTGAAGTCTTGAAGCGCCAACCCATTCATCCCAACTGGAGGAAAAACCGACGTAGGTAATGTGATACTGGTCACCTTTGATGTCATTGATTTCTCCATCCCACCACGTTCCATCCCATTCCACCTTGACTTTTTGACCAACGGAGTAGGGGTCGTTGAATGGATGATCAGCGGGTCGAACCGTCCATCCTGTCGGGCCAACAACATAGATGGTATTCTTTGTCTCCACTCGAGCAGTCGCTCGTTCATCATAGGTAATCGAACGAATCTCCGAGGTACGAACAGGCCCTTCACCAAGTTTGGGATGCTCATATGCAAAGCCTCGCAAAATAGTCCCTTCGACAAGGGCATCCTTGATGACCACTTCTGGTTTTACTGGGGTGGCTGAACCACTGTTTTCGGAGGCCACCATAAACTTCGCAAGTGCCTTGTAATCTATCTCTGAATCCATTTCAATACCAAGATCGGCGAACTCTTGAAGGACCTCGGAAGTTGATATCGGATCATCTCCAATTTCGGTGAGGATTCGCAAATATTCTTTGGCCGAAATAGTGCCGGTCTTGTCAGTGTCAAAGACTTCGAACGCTTCGATCAATTCGTTTTCGGCTTTGGTGTCGTGCACAATGTAATCTTTGACGGTTTGTGATGATTCATCCAGAGGTTCAATACGGTCCCATCCGACATTGTCTTCGATATCACCATCTTCAAAATGAATCAGAAATGTACCATCAGGATGCTCTTTAGCCAACCGCCCTGCATAATAATGGCCATAATTCTTCCAATTGACAAAAACGCGATCACCCACATGGAACGGAGCCGAAGCAGGACGTATGGTCCCAGGTGAAGTTCCAATGACAACGGCGTGTTTTGTTTGGATGATTCCATCGTAATTGACCTCGATTTTATACGTACCATCATCATTTATTGAAAGAACACGACAGCGATTCATCCATCGTTGCCATGTAGGACTGTAATACTCAACCTGATCCCCTTGGTTGAGCTTTTGGGGAAGTGAAATTTCTACCGCTGGGGGGGCTTGTGGCTCGACGCTGGAAAGAACCCCCATGTGCTGGAGCGCAGTGATGACTGCTTCTGTTACCGCCGTTGGATCGTTGTGAATGGTGGTGTTGGAAACGACATCGCCGCCGATCACAGAATCTTGCATTGTAATGTGCTGCTGACCTGAATCAGGGGGCGCAGGAATCCATTCAGTGCCCGACCACATCCATTTGCCATCAGGGCTGAAGACTGGGTCGGCCATGGTTGCTGATGGGTATCGAATTAACCAAACCTTCGGTGACTCAAGATATGGCCCTACTCACTACGTGAATTCACTTTTCTTGGCTGCATTTCGGTGCAACAACTGAAATTCTAAGAAAAAAACCCTCAAAAGCATGACTGGTGAGGAGCGCATACGGATTATTCTCGAAGTTGAGAATATTATGCAGCCTGTCAATAAATAGATATCTCAATAATCTCCAAGCCAATAGAAGTCACATGCGAGACCTTCGCTTCTCCCTCGGATTATTTCTCATCGTTCTTTCAATTCCATTCTTTTCCTTCTCTGGTGATTTACGTTTGGAGTGCATTATCAATGATAATGACAATTGTAATCTGTATAAGAACACACAAATCGTTTCCTTGGTCACAATGACCATTGGTATGCTCTTGGCAATCCTTTCTCGTCCAGGTGGAACGGGTATTGACTTACTGGACAAATTCGATGAAGAGAAGGCGTTTGACGCAATCAGCGTCGGATTTGATGACACACCGCCCCTGAATTCCGTTGGTGTTGTAGAGCAAGGCTATGAGTGGGTGGAACATCCTAAAGGCTCAGGTACGTGGTTTACTCGACCTGAATCGGGTGGATCGTGGACAAAATATGACGGTTAATAGAGGAAAAATATCTATTTTGAGACTTGTCAGATAAGCGGATTGGTCGTTTTGAAAACCGAAGAATAAACCTTCAGCCGTCCTTTCGGTATGGAGCAAATACAATAAATCTAGAGGTGAACATTTCACCATGGCGACGGCACTGGACTACTACGCCGATGCGTTTAGTTCAGAGAGCCTTTACGGGCTTCGAATTGTTATCGCTTGGTTTTCAGTTGCCGTTTTCATCTGGCTGATTGGCCTAAGTTATCTTGTCTGGAAAGCAGACTCTAAATCGACGGAAAACCGTTTCATGTCGGTCCTTCTCATCATTGAAGGCATTAAAGCAGCGTTTCTATTACCTGATGCTTTTCCTTACGATAGCAGTTGGGAGTGGTTGTGGAATTATCTTTGGGTGTTCAAGATCGATGTGTTCTTCTACGCCCATACCTCAGCCATTTTGTTGTATCTTTGCATTCCAATATACTACAGAATTGAACGATTGAAGTTTATGTATAGGCCTTCGTTCCAAAAACACGCTTGGTACCTCGCCCCTCTCCTTGGCTTTACAATTTGGATGTCAATTCGAGGTCTTGAGCCGTTCTACATGGCGAATTCTGCATGGCTGATTTGTGCAGAGGCGGGGGCAACACCTCAATTGCAAGTATGGTGGGGCTCAATTCAACCCTACATGACCGATGCAGTCGCTGAAATTGGAACCTGCTCAACATACTATGAATCCCATCTTGTAGACGAACCGATGGGCCTTTGGACCATTGCATTGGCTTCACCCCTTGTCACTCTAGGAGCACTCTTTTTCATTCGCTCTTCAATGAAATCTGAAAAGGAAGCAGGTGGCGAGAACTCAACAAAGCATCTGACTTCTCGTTCCCTGTACATCGGTTTCCTCGGCAAAGTTACGGGTACAATGTTGTATTTTGCAACCTTGATGGTTGTCATCCCAATGCTCAATGGTGGCGATATGGCGACATTTTTGGACGCCACCATATGGCAATATGGCGACGATCCTTCTTCGCTTGATCGAGTGAAGTACCTCATATGGACCCTGTCGCTTTTGATGACGCCATTAGCCATGGGATTCGAAGCCCTGATGTTTGTTCACGCTGCACTCAATGACTCTGTTTTTGGTATCGACCAGAATTTGAGAAAGACATTCAGAGCTGCCACCTTCACTGGAACCGGTGCGCTGCTGTTCATCGTTGGGACAGAAGCCATGGAACAACTCGTCGGTGTCGGATTACTTGGAGGAGTGGTGCTTGGTATTGGGTTCTTGGCTATTCGTGGACCGGTTTTGGTGGTGATTGATCGGATGTCAAGTAAATTGATTCCTTCCTCATTCACAGTTGAAGAACAGGCCTACTTAGAGGCATACGACACGGCAATGGAAGACCGAATTATTACTTCTGAGGAACGAAAATTACTCAAATCCCTTGCTCTAGCTTACACACTTTCACAATCACGTGTGGATGAATTAGAAGCGCATTACGACAGTTTACTGGAAGAAGAATAATTCGATACATCGAGGCTTATTCACTGGCTTTTGAGAACCGGCTTAAGAAATTCCATTGCAATTCATTGGTGTCATAAAGCCCCTGGTTGCCTGTACAATTCCAAGGTGCGGGGTTTGAACACAAGTCCTTGCCATACAGATTGTGACCGCCTGCATGGACTGTAATCAATACCACCTCAGCACCATTGGCGCACGATGTGAATCCCTGAATGCTGTAAATTATGCCTGGTTCATTCCGGTCTGGTGAAGCTCCCTCGCATTCATTATATTCCGCCCAATCATACATGTTCTCAATGGCACCAGTTTGCATGGATTCGAGGTTTCTACGGTTTTCATCGACAATGCCCCATGTGACGGTGTTTGTGTAAGGTGAATTCTCGTCGAGGAAACCGTGCATTTCCAAAATCGGGACAGCTGTGTATGACGTGGGTTCATGATAACTAAGGTATCCTGAAGTACAGGCAACTGCGGCAATTAACTCACTTGCTTCTAACGCCATTCGCTGTGCCATCATGCAACCATTGGACCAACCTGTGAGATAGATACGATCAGTATCGACTGGATAGCGCTCGATTGCCATAGTGATAAGGGTGCGAATGTAAGTGACATCATCAATCTCAAACGCAACAGCATCGCCACAGCAGTAACCTGCATTCCATGATTCTTCATTTCCCCCAAAAGGAAGTGTGGAGTTGTCAACAAGAATCCCTTCCCCATGAACGACAATGGCCCCTACTTCATCCGCCAATGAGGCAATCTCTGTGTGATTGCGGGTATCTGGGGCTGAAGCAGCCCACCCATGCAGTTCAACAATCAAAGGAGCTTTTGAAGATGCATTGACCGACTCAGGGATGTAGGTCATGAAGCACCTCTCCCACCCATCCAATTCAAAGCATTCATAGACATCTGGATTTGGTTTTTCTAAATCTTGAAGTTGAACCTCATCACCATTTTCGAGCGAACCCTCGACACCGGATGCTGAAAGACATCCTTGAAGCAACAGAAGCATCAAAACTGAAATGGCAAAGATGGACTGACCCCCCCTTGCCATACCACGACTAGGTTCCCCCAACTCATTAGGATTCTTCTTGTCTCTGCTTTCAATTTATCTTCAATGTAAAGTAAAATTAGAACTCTCAACATCGATAAAGTTCAATGCATATCATCCCATGATAGGCACATGCGACTGCTGGTTGTGGATCTTTTAGCCGAACGGGAGGCTTTTGGACGTGCTGGCGTTCTGGAAATGGTCAATCATTTTTCCACTGATGAAGTCTTTCTTTGGTCACCGCACACGGACGAACGTCTCGATTATGGCTATGGTGTCGTCGTCGAAAACCCCGTGCAAGCCGATGCGATTGTTGTGACTGGATCCCGACGAAATGTGACGATGTGGGAAGAGTGGATGGATGATGTGGTGAACCTAGTTCGAAATGCTGAAGTTCCAATCTATGGAATCTGTTTCGGCCACCAAATCATCGCCCATGCCTTCGGTGGCCGCATCATCCGCTCGACTGAGGACTCACACTTTGTAGGTGAGGTGAAGGATTTGGACGGTTGTACGGTTTATGCTTCATTCGCACATCAGGAACACGTGGTCGATGCCGGGGAGTTGGAGGTTGTAGCCTCTGCTGCTCACTGCAAAATTGCAGCATGTCGACACCCATCTCGCCCAATCTACACGGTGCAATATCATCCTGAGGCGGTCAAGGAAGTTCTTGATCTAGCACTTGCTTGTGGCGATATGAGCGAAAAAGAACGGGCTGCTTATGATGATGAACTCTTGACCACTGATGTTTCAATCGCGTTTGGACTTGGTGACTAGAGAGGCGTTTGGTCATTGCACTCAAACAACGAAATTTTTCCAACGCCGCATATAATCAATGAACACGGGAGAAAGCCCTTGAGTTGCAAGATGTTGGGCGGAGAACGGTTGACGTTGTGGGTCATAAGACGGATCTGAAACACGGCTTGCCCAATCAAAATGACCGATTGCAACCCTTGCTACACCTATGAGATCTGCCCCCTCATCGAGAACGAATTGTGCATCATTTGCCGACCAAACTGCACCTGTGGAAATAAGGGGAAAGCCCCCTGGAAGCGCATCTGCGAACCGCTTGGTCATCAATCTCTCATCGTCATCATCGACCGGTTGGAAGACGTCCCAGCACGAGATATGGAGACCATCGACATCAACGGTAGCCAAATCTTGAGCAAGTCGGAGGCTGTCCTCGAGTTCAATTCCCATCTTTTGAATGAGAGGAGAAATTCGTACAAAAACCAAAAAATCAGGCGAGGTGACGGCCCGTACTGCATCGATGATAGCCCATAAGAACTGTCTTCGACCTTCATAGGACCCTCCCCATTCGTCACTTCTGCGGTTGGTTTTTTTGCCAAGAAATTGACAAATCAAATACGAATGGGCACCATGTAATTCAACGCCATCGAAACCTGCGAGTTCACACCTGGCAGCTGCTTGAGCGAAATCTTCGACCATTCGGTGGACCTCATCACTGCTCAATTCACGGGTAGAGCCGTCCATGCCAGCTTCAGTGTTAATGCTTGCAGACACAGGTTGAACGCCGTTAATCCGTTGTGGAGCGCGCATGCCTCCGTGAAACAACTGAACCAAACTGACGGTCCCGTGAGAGCGAAGTTCAGTGGCCATGGTTGTAAGGCCCGGAAGTTGGTGATCGCCCCAAACCCCCATTTCGCCATCCCAACCACGCCCGGTTTCACTAACGTTCGCAGCTGCGGTGGTCACAATGCCAAAGCCTCCCTGAGCCCGCATTGACAGCCAGCGAATTTCCTCATCCGAGAGGGTACCATCTTCATGGCTTTGCTTGTTGGTCATAGCAGCGAGGACGCTTCTGTTGCGCAAGGTGCGCCCTGTTCGAGGCAAGACGAAAGCATCCGATGGGTCAGCCATACTTCGAAACCCTCAGTCTGATTCTTGACCGTTGCTGTGTTCTTGGGGTTTTGCTGTTGGGAAAATGTTGTCCAACCACTTTGGTGACCACCAATTCCACTTGCCCATCAATCGCATCGTTGCGGGCACGACAAGGGCACGAACAACAGTTGCATCGAGGAGGATCGCTAGGGCAAGACCAAGACCGATTTGCTTCAAGATGATGATCGAGGAAAGCCCGAACGCGCTGAATACAACAACCATAATTGCTGCTGCTCCAGTAATCAAACGACCCGTCTTCTGCAGCCCATTGGCGACGGCAAGCGTATTGTCACCGGTTCGTTCCCATTCCTCATGAATTCTAGAAAGCATCAGCACTTCATAGTCCATCGATAAACCGAAGACGATACAGAACATAATGACAGGATTCGTCGCTTCAATTGGTTGGGGTGTGAAGTTCAATAATTCCGAACCATAACCCCATTGGAACACAAATACAAGCATTCCAAACGATGCGGAAATAGAGAGGATGTTCATGATGATGGCTTTGATTGGAATAATCACGCTTCGCACTTGAATGAAGATGAGGATGATGGTTGCCACCAAGATGAACGCCAGAGCAATCGGAAGGTTGTCTTGGATGGCCCAAAGAGTGTCGAGGCTGTAGGCCGCAAATCCAGCTACATTGAGCGATGCGTCATCCCCACTGATCAGCGTATCAATGAAATCGTTGCGCTCCTCTCTCAAATCGGCGACAAATTCGTGGCTCTCTACACTGGTGCTTGGCCCGTCAATAGCGAACACAACATAGGTCACATTGTTTGAAACAAACTGATCTCGAAGGTAGTCCCTCGTAGCGATTTGCTCAGGACTAAGGTACTCATCTGGTGTGGTCCAGTATTGCACAACGCTGGATTCATTCATTCCCATTTGTGGAAGCGCATAACCAAACGCTTCGGTGATTCGCTCATCTTCAATATGACCAACCATCCATTGGTGCATGGCTCGAAGGTTCGACTCGTTGAGTGGGTCTTCACCATCGAAATCAATGACCACCAATGCTGCATTAGATGTGCTCTTTGGCCAAATCTCGTCAATTCGATCCAGACCAAGTCTCGATTCATCATCTGGCGGAAGCGCATCGCGATTCGCAAGCGAAAACTCTGCCTGGAAGAACGGAAGACCTGCGCCAAGGAGGATGATGAGGGTTGGAATGAGCACCGCCCAAGGCCGGTCCATCACGGTGTTTGCAATTCTGGCCCAGACGCCTTCTCCATCGTCTTTGGTTTCAAGTTTGAAGGAGAAAGGTAGCTTCCACCCAGAATTAATTTTCGGCCCAAGCATGGCGAGGGCGGCTGGCAAAACGACCAGCGAGTAAATCATGGCGATGGTGACAGCCAAGGTACCACCAATGCCCAAACTTGGCAGGCTTGTGTTGGTGAAGAATAGCATGCCCATGAGGCCAATGGCGACGGTAATTCCGCTGAAGAAGACCGCCTTTCCAGCGGTTGCCACACTCATTGCCGTAGCGGTTCGAATGTCATCGGGATGGCGCGCAATTTCCTCTCGGAATCGATTGACCATGAAAAGAGAATAATCTATAGAGACTCCGATACCAATCAAGGTGATGATGTTGACTGCGTATTGCGTCACATCGGTGACGTTGGAAAGCCAAATGGTTACACCCATTGCTGATAGCACCGTGAGTATGCCAACGCCAACCGGCAAGAGTGCGGCTAAGAGGGTACCGAACACAATGGCTAGGATGATCAATGAAAGAGGCCCGGAAACGATCTCTGCTTTGACTAAATCTTCCTTGATGCGGTCATCAAATGTGTACTCAATCGCCATGCCATCCGTTCGCCAAGAATTAAACGAATTATCAATTTCTATGGATTCTTCATGTTCACCATACAACGCTTTGGCATCTTTTCTGGTGAGGTCCATCACGACTCGATTTTGAGCCCAGAAACCATCGTCGCGCTGAGCGGTCACTTCACTGCGTTCATCACCCTCTGTTTCCCAAGAATACTCGATTGTCACATCGGGTAATCCAGCGAACACTGCAAGCGCATCAATCACTTCCTGTTGCCATACTTCGGAGGAATCATTCAATGTTGAATGTTGGACCAAGAACACGAACCCTTGCGTTCTGTCAGCGTTAGCATCCTCTGCGCCAAATGCGTTGTCTCTAATGGCTAGGGCATCAACAGATTCGAGATCACCCTCACCCCATGCTTCGGACCAATCTGGACCCATGGCAATCAGCGAAGCCATACCAAAACAAGCAATCAGCCCGAAAACAAGCACTTTCTTTCGGTGGTCGTGGGTGAACCCACCCATCTTGAAGAAGAAGCGGCCTTCGAACAAGGAGGAGTCGGTTGACGATTCCATATCCACCGGGGGTGAAAATTTGTTTATCAAAGAATGTTTTTTGGCCTTCCCTTTCACCAAGTGTTTCATTTAACACTAAGCAAACAAATTGAATCGCTGAGCAAGAGTTCAAAACAGTCCGTGGCTTGGGTGAAGTATGGAAAGAGCTCTATTGGGCGGCGGATGTTTTTGGTGTACAGAAGGTGCCTTCAAGGGCATCCATGGCGTTGAGTCGGCTCTCCCCGCATATGCTGGTGGATTTGATCCAAATCCACGATACGAACCTGTGTGCTCGGGGACGACTGGTCACGCAGAAATTGTTGAAGTGGTATTCGACCCAAGCATTGTGCCGTATGAAACACTCCTTGAAGTCTTCTTCACCGTTCACGACCCAACCCAACTCAACCGCCAAGGCAATGACATCGGCACGCAATACAGAAGCTGTATCATGCCAACAACGCCTGAACAAGGCAAAATCGCTCGAAGCGTGATTGAGAGTATGCAGGAACTGTTTGATGCACCAATCGTCACCACCATCGAGGAGCCACTTCACTTCACAATCGCTGAAGAATACCACCACGATTACTACGCACGCAACCCCGGACAGGGCTACTGCATGGCAGTGGTTGGACCAAAAATCAGCAAAGCTCGTGCCAAGCACGCCCATCTGTACACAGCGTGAGATTCAAGGGGCGTCTTCTCCACCGATGGTTCATGGTGAACAACGTCCCTCGCCCACCGACCCCAGTAAACGAACCAGTTCTTGGCTACCTTCCAGGCAGTCCTGAGCGTGCAGCGCTCAAGAAAGAGCTTGACCGCCAATCCTCAGAAGTGATCGAAATTCCATGCATCATCAACGGCAAAGAGGTGTTTACCGGCGATGTTGTTGAGCAAGTTATGCCTCACGATCACAGCCACGTGATAGCCCGAGTGCACATGGCAACAAAAGCCAATGTCGAAGAAGCCATTCAAGCCTCGCTTGATGCCCATGACATGTGGTCAACCATGCCTTGGGAAGCACGTGCGGCGATATTCCTCAAAGCAAGTGAATTGCTTCGTGGTGAATACCGAGCGAAAATCAACGCCAGCACTATGCTTAACCAATCCAAAACATGTCACCAAGCAGAAATTGATTCTGCATGTGAATTGATTGACTTCTGGCGGTTCAATTCCGATTACTGCCGTCAAATCTACGAAGATTTGCAGCCTCCTATCTCGCCATCAAGCATGTGGAATTCAAGTGAAGTTCGCCCCCTTGAAGGGTTCATTTTCTCTGTGACACCCTTCAATTTCTCAAGCATTGCAGGCAATCTGCCATCAAGCACAGCCATCATGGGCAACACAGGCGTTTGGAAGCCTAGCCGAAACTCGTATGTCTCGAACTACCTCTTGATGCGCTTAATGATGGACGCTGGCCTACCAGCTGGTGTGATTAATTTCATTCCAGGAAAGGCAAGCATGGTTGGTGACACGGTACTTGCTCACCCAATGCTTGCCGGCATTCACTTCACCGGTTCCACCTCTGTTTTCCGAAAGATGTGGCGAGATGTGGCTAACAACCTCGAAACCTATCGATCCTATCCACGAGTGGTTGGAGAAACTGGCGGCAAGGACTTCATCGTCGCCCACCCTGACTGCGATGAGCGGGCGTTGATCGTTGCCCTTTTACGAGGTTCCTTTGAGTTCCAAGGCCAAAAGTGCAGTGCGGCCAGTCGAGCCTACATCCCCTCTTCAGTGTGGGGACGCATCAAGGACGAATACTGTGCTGAAGTGGCCAAGATCACCGTGGGTGACCCGCGTGACTTCACTAATTTTATGTCGGCTGTCATCGACAAGAAATCCTTTGACAACATCTGTGGATACATTGACAGAGCCAAGGCAGACCCTGGATGTGAAATCGTGACCGGTGGCGGCTACGATGGCTCCAAGGGCTACTTCATCGAACCAACGACTATCCTCTGTAGCGATGCGCACTACGAATCTATGGCGGAGGAAATTTTCGGACCTGTGTTGTCTATCCATGTGTATCCTGATGATGGATTCGATGCGGTTCTGGCTACCTGTGATGGCACATCTGAATATGCATTAACCGGATCTATCTTCGCCACCAAGCGAGAAGATGTGCTTACCGCCATGAAGGCACTTCGATACGCATCTGGAAACTTCTACATCAACGACAAACCGACAGGCGCTGTCGTCGGTCAACAACCGTTCGGTGGAGCGCGAGGAAGTGGAACCAACGATAAAGCCGGCTCGCCACTCAACTTATTGCGATGGGTCTCACCTCGTTCAATCAAGGAAACTTTTGCCCCGCCTCATGAATGGGGCTATGGATTCCTTAGTGAGTGAAATCTTACTTACGTGGTTTGACGTTATTCACCGCATCCATGAGGACTTTTGCTGGATAACGAGCACTGACCAATGAGATCAGCCACCAACCAACGCTTAGCACTGGCGTCGACACCAACATCGTTAGACCAAACCACATCGCTAAGTTCCCCGATGTGTTCACCCAAGCCCAAAACCCGACGGCTAACATCGTCACCAAAAAGAACAATCTTGCTGCTTCACTCGGTGTTGACCACCCTCGGTGATCTTTACGAGGTGCAAAGAAGGATTCTGCCCAACTCATGGTCTTCGCTTGAAGATTTCATTGATGAAGGCGTGTTTTTTTCATCGACTCAGGCCGGTGGTTTCTTGTGGGAGAGATTCGAGCGGTAACCCCGCAATGATGAGTGCTTTGAGCCGACTGCTGATTTGTTTTAGTGACGAGTGATGGGCGAACTGAGCGGGACCTACAAGGTAAGCATTGAAAGCAAAAGGCCCCCATCTATGGGCATGCAGGGCGTTCCAATGGTACCGCTCTCGCCTGCACCAGCAGATTTGGTACTGGCTCATACCTCAAAACCTTGGAAAACCGTACAATCGATGCTCGGCCTTGTTGGGCTTTTGTTTCTGATCACTAATATGGCTCCTCTTTTCCTTGCAGGATTGATTGATTCTGATTTTAATGGTACACTGGGGCCAAGTGATCCTTGGCTCGTGGTTGGCAGTTCGCTCTGCTCGATTCCAGTGTTAGCGATGATGGCATTTCTGAGAAGGCCACGGCTTACCCACCTGGTGCGAGCAGTTCCTGACCCACAGGGGAGCATGGTTCACATGATGAGTCATGATGATGTGTTGCAATCGCCACAACCAATTCAAGTCGTCCATCACTTGGTTCACGATTCAGCACCCTTGGAAATGCCTTCGAGGAAGGCCTTGTGGTGGTTGTTTTTTGGTGGCGTTTTTGCTTCAAGCATCTGCCTTTTCCCCCTACTCATTGTCGGTTTCAATGTGTACACAGGATTGCTATTCGTTGCTGTCGTCATCCCCGCCTTTTTGATTGGTTTTTCAGCTCCTGTATTTGCGTGGTGGTCCACGCTGACCTACTACTTTGGCTTGCAAACAACCCGTCGACTTGCAGAGTGGATGTTGATTGCTGGAATGATTTCAACGGTTCCCGCCATCATGATCAATTCGAATATATCGCCCGTCATTATCGATTTTTTAGGACTCAGCATCAGAAGCGAAACCAGCCTTGGCTATGGTTTAATCCTCATGGTTTCTGCACCAGTAGGTGAAGAATTGTGCAAGGCAGCTGCAGTGTACGCTCTTGCCCGGTTCATTGATTCACCACGAAGAGGGTTCCAGATTGGTTTCACAGTTGGTCTTGGCTTTGCTTTGCTTGAAAACATGACCTACATCCTTATGACATTCGGAGCCTTTGAAGCAAGTTCAATCACCTTTGGAATGACTTCGATTATTCGCGGTATTGGAAGCATACCCGGTCATGGGCTTTGGACTGGAATATCCGGTTATGCAATCGGCTGTCACTTGACCTTACGTCGTCCAGCACCACTTTTGCATCTCGAACCAAAACAGCAAGGCACATCCGAAGTCAAGCAGTGGATGCTTGTTGACAAAGGAACAGGTGAAGTGTTGTCGGCCTCAAATGCACCACAATCACCCACCATTATTCCGACGTGGTTGTGTTCATCCCGAGAAAATGGAATCCCACTGCCAACCAAACCCAGCATGGCAATTGGCTTGGCGATTCTTGGCCATGCACTGTGGAATGGGAGTTCGTGGGCGATTGGTATTATCGGTGCTAATGTCCACTGGGCCGCTCAGTTGTTCTTAACGCTTGGATGGATCTTCTTCCTCATTTTTGCTCTATGGCAGGTTTCAAGACGTATTTTGGCCTCTGTTTTGCTTGAACCGACGTATTAATATCACCCAAAAAAGCCCCGAAACGCCTTTCATCACAGGGAAAGCACCTTTGAGGTGATTGATGCCCGTTTAGGTGGGAGGAGTTGGTGTGGATGTGTTTATTCCAGGTCCAAATCAGGGCAACATCTTCATTACAGCCCTGATTATTCTAGGGCTTGTCATGATCTCTTCAAAGGCAAAGATGCTCGACAGAGCAGGTGTCTTTGCTGCTGCAGTTCTCGGCATGACCGTAGGTGCATTGGGCCACTGGACCTGGCTGTTAATCCTCCTCGGTTTCTTGCTGTCTGCGCACAAGGCTACAAAATGGCGTTTTGATGAAAAACTGGAACGAGGTATGTCTGAGTCAAACGATGGCCATCGGAGTTATGACAATGTCATCGCTAACGGTGGCCTACCTGGTATTGTAGCAATATTCGCCTTCGTCACAGAAGAATGGGAAACTGGTCTTTGGATGTTCAGTGCAGCCGTAGCCGTTGCTGCATCCGACACCTTCGCCAGCGAGATTGGATGTTTGGATGACAATGTGCGAATGATTACGACATTCAAGCGCTGCGAGGCTGGTATCAATGGGGGATTCTCCCCCAGTGGTCAGTTTGCAGCACTCGCAGGATCTGGACTCATTGGTGTGCTTAGTTTCCCTGCTTGGTACTTCACCACTGGGATAACTGACGTACAGATCGGACTGACCTTGAGTGCTGCCGTTGTTGTCATTGGTTGGCTCGGATGTCAAATGGACAGCCTTCTGGGAGCGCTGTTAGAAAATCGAGGCTTCCTCACAAAAGGAGGCGTAAACGGAATATCCATTACCTTTGGATTCATGTTGATGAGTTTCTTTGTCAACTACCTTGTCGCTTGAGTGACATGATGCTGACTCACATTCGGCCATCGTCTTCATGAACCACAACCGATTGGTCCACCCATGCGCAAGCGCTTCGCAGCCATGGCTTTGCTTGGCCTGCTTGCATGCATGACTCTCGGTGGCTTTGCTAGTGCGGTCGAAGACCCGGTGTATGAGCCCGGGTACATCGATTGGGAAATCAATCCCAATGAACGCTTATTTGTTGAAGGCTTGGATGTCGAGGAGGCCGTTCTTCAACGAGGTCGAACTGACAACGCCGTAGGCGGTTTTTCTTTCAACGCAGGCGCTGGACCGGTTCCGGTGTTTAGCATCTCGAGTCCACCAATCCAACAGCCAATCAACGCCACTGTCAACATGAGTGTCTTCTTTTCTGCCTACATCGAGACTGGACCATTGTCTCACGAATCATGCACTCGCCAGCCGATAGCTACAGATCCGACGACCATCTTAACCTATTCAGTGGATGCTGGCGGCGTTCCGATCTATGACGCAGTTGTTTCCCAAACGGTTGATACTGCGATTTCAAACGCCGCAATGAACTTCAGCGGTGAAACCCAAGAGGCCTTCATTAGCATGCAACCTGGTGATGTGTTCACGCTTACGCTCACTGCTCAAAACAATTGTGATGGAACCGTCATGCGAGTGCAGTGGGGGGCATTTGAACAGAACAGTGGTGGCATCATCATTCAAGGTGAACTTTACGAGCCGAAGGCAAGCATCACAGTCGATGATGAACGACGAGCTCACATCGAAGTGCAACCGTTGTTCCCATGGGGTACAGCTGATGTGAAATCCGTCAAATGGGAAATCTGGGGGCCGCTTGAACCAGATGAAGAACTTCTTCGAGACCCTGATTACCTGATGGAAGAATCGACTGGTAGAATTCGTATTGACCGACCTATGGAGGGAAACCAAACCAGCTGGGCGTGGTCAGGCGTTGAACAACTTGGCCTTGGCGATGCGAATTTACAGGTATGCATCCAAACTATTTCTGGCGATCTTAACAGCGACTGTCATGCGTTTGGAATTGTCCGGTTTGAAGTGGAACCCAAGGACAAAGGATTCGCAAACGCTGCAATTTTTCTCACCTTGACCACAATTTTTGCGCTGGGTGCATATGTCTATTCCCTTGTTCGGCTTGAGGAGTTACCACCACTGCCGATTTTAGCGGCCTTGGTGCTATTGGCTATTTTTGTAATCCCAACGGCTTGGGGGCAAGCCAACTTAGGCTCGGCTGCTAGCATTGGTGACGATGCTCGCGTTTACGATGGAGAGGTGTACGATGCTATGGGCAACATGGTTACGATTTCTGACTACCTTGATGGAAACACAGCATTGGTTGTAGCCGTCACCCTGCCAGGTTCTGAAAATGCCATTCAGCAAGCGCTTGAACTCAACAAAACACTCGATACGAAAAGCGATGAAATTCAAGTCATACAAGTCATTGCTGGCATGGATGCGAGGCAAACCGATATCATCGCACTCAAGGATAGATTGAACGTGACATGGCCAATTCTCTTGGATCAAGATGGAATCTTCGCAGGAAGTCTACCAACAGGTGTTGCTGATGCAGTTCTTGTTCTCGACCCATCAATGAGGGTGACCCATGCCGAAGGGCCATATGCACCGCGAGAACACCTTGAGAATGCCATTGATAGCGTCTCAACTGGTGGAGGACAATCATTCACCCAATACTTTGGACTCATGTTCGGGCCAGGACTTTTCTTGCTCTTTATGGCGCTTCCTCGTCAAGAGGTTGATGAACCTGAGGAACCTCTTCCTCCTGGTACTTTATGGGCATCTATCGCAGCAGCAGGTGGCCTTGGTGTACTCATGGTGAATCTCCCCGCCATCTTGGCTACTTTGGCGCCAATCGATACCAATCTGTTGTTCTGGTTGGATATTGCCATGTTGTTATGGATGGTGGAAATGTGTATTGTAACCGCTCGCAATGGAGCGCCGTTTGAAGCACAATTTGCTGGAAAAGCCCTTCACAAGATGTTCCCCAAAGCCTTCAGGGATTGGAGGGAACTCGAAGACATGCAACGCGATGTGTTGCTTGGAGTATGGCTCGGTTGGTTTGGATGGCTTTCGTTCCCAGCGTTGTACCCACAAGGTGTTGCTTCATCCATGCTCAGTGGACTGCTTGGAATAGGGTTTGGTTTGTTTTACATGTTCTGGCTGACGCTCTTTGCGGGAGTGGTCGTCCTCATAATCAGGTTCATCGCCTCTTGGGGCGGATCGATCTCCAGATTGTTTGGAGAGTTTGGAGCACGGGTCTTTGCTCAATTCATCGGTTGGTGCTTGTTACCAATCGCTATCTGGGTCACCATAGATGGTCTCATCACGGCATCTCAACTTGGATTGTTTTGACCAAAGGCTTGACGACCGTTGAGGGTTTTCGTACCTTCTATGATAACTTACACGCCAAGTTGGAGCCGCACGCAACGTGAACTGTTCCTCAACTGCCCAACCGCTTGGGTGCGAACCTATGCTAGAAACAACCTCCGTGAAATAAGGGGGTTTGCGATGAATACACGTCCCTGGGATATACTTCTTCGTTCGCTCAAAGCTACCATTGTTGAACAACTTGAAGCACTTCGAAACGGCACTGAGTGGACCACACGAGTCGCAGAATCAGTCCTTAGGGATCTCTTTAGAAGCCAACTTCGAACTCAT
This sequence comes from uncultured Candidatus Poseidoniales archaeon, assembly GCA_964015875.1. Taxonomy (GTDB): domain Archaea; phylum Thermoplasmatota; class Poseidoniia; order Poseidoniales; family Poseidoniaceae; genus MGIIa-L1. The sequence continues at coordinate 26,712 of CAXHEV010000015.1, read as the reverse complement.
AAATTGTCGATGGCGCATCCTCAATTTGAGGCGATGCTTATCGTTGCCAACCATAGGATGAAATTGTTATGGCGCACGGATGTAATGCTGCAATTAAAACGAGGAGTTCACCCACAGTGGACTGTTTTAGATCGGATGGATTCCGAACACATCGAAGGCATTGATTTGTTCGCTTCACCAGACCTAGCCATCAAAATACAACAGAAATGGCATGTGGTTCGCCTCGATATGCAATCTGGGAAGATGAATGATTCTCAACGACTTGAAGCACTTGCGATGATCGTTTGGACAACACACAGACATGGCCTTCCTGCATTGGCCGAACAGTATGTCGTCAAAACAATTGGATGGAGAAAGGGGGCTTGGTTGCTTCATACCTTTGAGAGCACTGAAAATGAAGTCCTCATAGCAAAAGCAATGATACGTCATGATGTAAAAGAGATGAAACGATGTGCTGAAACATCAAAGCACTCGTTCGATTCCATCGCTTTGGCTCAAAAGCAAGCCGCATGTGACAAGTGTAAATTCAAGTTGACTTGCCTCAATGGTGGAACGCTTGAATCCCTGAAAAGAAAGAGAATCTTGAAGCTGGCAAGTTCGAGTAACTAAAGAAGAGACACAAGGTCATCGAGAACCGATTCTACATTGGAAGCTTTGGTCACACCGCTTGCCAAGAGAACACCTTCTGCACCAAGTCGAATGGCTGTGGCCACATCTTGGCCGTTCTTGACACCTGCACCGCATAGAACGCGAACCTTCGAATTGGTAGCCTTGACGAGGGCGACTGTGTCGCTGACGATTGAGGGATCTGCGGTTGTGACCGAGACATCACCCCCAATCAATTCAGGAGGCTCTACTGCAATGAAGGTCGGGCCCATTTCTGCCAGGGTCTTTGCTTCATCAAGGTCAGCAGCGCATCCACAGACTGGAAAATGATCAGGCAGTTGAGGAAGAAGGGACCGCACATGTTCCATCTCGACTTTGTGCTCTGCATGGTTGATGATTGTGCCTTGTGCACCACGATGGATTGCAGTTTTCGGTTCAAGCCATCCAGTAAAACCACCTTGCCCAACGGGGTCGAGGTGCTGGGTCCAAACTTCGAGCCGTGGTGCGGCTCTGCGTACCGCTTCCAAATCAAAAGCAGATACTACAGCCACCATGCGTGCTGGACCCTCGCTGTGGCGCTCCATTGCCACTGCCAGCGTCTCGGCCGTTGCACCAGATGCAGATGCATAGGTTTTGAAATTGACAACAATCAACGGTTTGGTCATACATTGCCCACAACTGAGCACCATTTGACATCTTCCGTCATTCTTGAATCATGAGGCTTGCTTTGGCCATTGGCCGCCCTGTTGCTTTGTCCCAGACGGTATAACCGAATCGTGATCAACCACAACGCCCTCGAGCCAAACATTGTTTTCGATCGAAACATTGCGTCCAATAAGACAATTTTTCAAATGGGTATCTGCTCCAACTGAACCTCCAGCAAGCAAGGTCGAGCGTTCTACAGTACAACCATTCAGCTGAACATTTTCCTCGACCATCGAATCCACAACCGAGGCTGCTGTCGAGACTGGTTGATGCGCATACCAGGTGCTCCCCTTAACAGTTCCACGCGAAAACCGACCTTCTTTGATGCAGCGTTGTACGCCATCCATCCAAGCATCTGGCGTTCCAGCATCAATGAAATAACCCTCAAATGGTAACCCATTCAATAGGTTGTCTTCTGCTAATTTTGGAAAAACATCCCGTTCTATAGAATGTTTGCTATGGGGCATCCAATCAAACACCTCATCCTCAAAAATATACGATCCTGCATTGATGAGATTAGAAAACACTTCTTCTGGTGCTGGTTTTTCCAAGAATCGATTGATTTTGTGACCCTCGTCGACTCCAACAATTCCAAACCTTGTCGGGTCCTCAACTTCCCAAAGAGCGAGCGTTCCAACGCCTCCATTCTTGCGATGAAGGTCGAGCATAGGTTCGATACGAAGCGAAGATACGATGTCGCCATTAAAACAAGCAAATGTACCACTCACAACATCTCTACAGTTGCCAAGCGCGCCCCCAGTTCCAAGAGGTTCGTCTTCAGGTACAATTCGAACATCAAAATCAACTTCTTTTTTCTTGAAGTAGGATTCTATCTGATCGACTTTGTAACCACCCGCAACGATGACTTCGTCAACCAAGTCAGTCGGTACTGCTTCCACGACGCGTTCAAGCAATGTCAAATCCAACATAGGCAACAATGGTTTGGGGATGGCGTTGGTCCATGGTCGAAGCCTCGACCCTATGCCACCTGCCAGGACCACGACTTGCATGGCTTTCGCCAACCTGCTCCAACCTATGAACACACCTCCCATCGAGGATGCAACTTTCCCACAACGGGACAAAAATTGCTGGAGAGGTGGGCAAAGTGTTCAAAGACGGGGTTTCTTTGGAAGTATCGGAGAGACCCATGAACATCCACGAATACCAAGGAAAAATGCTGCTTAGGGCTGCTGGAGTGCCGGTGCTCGAAGGCGTCCACTGCACAACTGTTGATGAGGCTTTGAACGCCTATGATGCACTTGGAAGCAAAGTGGTTGCTGTCAAGTCGCAAATCCATGCAGGTGGCCGTGGAAAAGGTACGATCTATACACCCGGAACCAAAGACGTCGTTATGGAAGGTGGAGTGAAAATCGCTTTTTCAAAAGACGAGGTAAACAGATACGCCAGCAACATTCTCGGAAATTTACTCGTGACTATTCAAACTGGAGGTGAAGGCAAAATTGTCAACAACCTCTACATTGAGGCCGGTTGTGACATTGCCCACGAATACTACCTTGCTTTGCTCGTCGACCGGGACACAAAGTCTGTGCTCATCATGGCGTCCACCGAGGGAGGAATGGACATTGAAGAAGTTGCAGAACACACGCCCGAACTGATTCACAAGGTTGTCGTCGATGCTAACATTGGATTGCTCGGCTTCCAAAAGCGGGACCTCGGCATGGCTCTCGGATTGAGTGGTGCTGCCTTGAAGTCCTTCGGAAAGATGCTGTCGTCGATGTACGCCATGTTTTGCGGTGAAGATTGTGCCATGGTAGAAATCAACCCCTTGGTTCGAACTGGCACTGATGAGATTGTGGCCTTAGATGCGAAGGTCTCTTTCGACGAAAACGCAGAGTTTCGACACAAGAACTGGGACGATCTTCGTGACCTCTCTGAAGAAGAAGATACAGAGATTCGAGCAAAGGAAACTGGTCTATCGTACGTTAAACTCGACGGAAACATTGGCTGTCTCGTCAACGGTGCGGGATTAGCAATGGCCACAATGGACGTCATCAAACTCTACGGTGGCGAACCTGCAAATTTCCTCGATGTCGGTGGCGGTGCCGATGAAGAACAAGTGAAAACTGCGTTCTCAATCATTCTTGAAGATCAAAACGTCAAAGGCATTCTTGTCAACATCTTTGGAGGCATCATGCGTTGCGACATCATTGCACGAGGTGTTATTGCAGCCACAGAAGCTTTGTCACTCGAGGTCCCACTGGTTGTACGCCTAGCCGGCACGAACGTCGATGAAGGGAAGGCCATCCTTGCGTCTTCAACCCTCAATATTCATCCTGCAGATGACTTGGCAGAAGGTGCGCAAAAGATTGTTGCACTGATTGGAGGTGGACAATAATGGCAATTTGGATTGAAGAAGACGCAAAGGTCCTCGTTCAGGGCATCACAGGAAAGCAAGGTATGTTCCACGCAGACAAAATGGTCGAATATGGAACTCAAATCGTTGGAGGGTGTACCCCGGGGAAGGGCGGTCAAACCGTAGAACTCCAAGGTAAACAATTCCCAGTTTGGCACAGCATGACCGACGCAATTACTGCAACGGATGCTGATGCGACCGTTATCTACGTGCCACCGCCATTCGCTGCTGAAGCAATTATGGAGGCTGCCGACGCTTTTGATTCACTCAAGGGAGAGGGAGTCATTGTGTGTATTACCGAAGGCATTCCAACCCTTGACATGGTCAAAGCCGTCGCTTACGTCGACAATCGACCAGGTGTTCGCCTGATTGGACCGAACTGCCCCGGCATCATTACGCCTGGAGCAACTGGAGGCGCCAAGATTGGAATCATGCCGGGCCACATTCATGCAAAGGGACGGATAGGGATTGTTTCCAAATCCGGAACATTGACCTACGAAGCTGTTGCGCAAACTATGAGCATCGACGAAGGTCAATCGACTTGTGTTGGAATCGGTGGAGATCCTGTAAATGGAACAGGATTTATTGAATGCTTGGCTGCTTTCGAGCACGACCCTCAAACTGAAGCCATCATCATGATTGGGGAAATCGGCGGAAACGCTGAGCAGGAAGCGGCTGCATGGGCCGCAGATAACGTTTCAAAACCAATCGTCGGATTCGTTGCGGGAGCAACCGCTCCACCTGGCAAGCGAATGGGGCACGCAGGCGCAATCATTTCAGGTGGGAAAGGCACAGCAGAAGAAAAGTTCGCAGCCTTCCGAGCAGCAGGAATTGCCTGCGCAATGGACCCATCTGAACTTGGCAAGGTGCTTCTTGAATCACTGAAGACCGCAGGTTTGCGATGAAGCCAATAACCCGCACTGAGAAGGAAAGTCATGGCGAAAGTGCAGACCTTCGATTCTGAACTTCTGCATGAGCACTACTCATCAAGTGAACCACTGAATTTGGATTGGCTGGTCAAACCGTCACGACATCAATTTCGATGGCGCTGTACAGAGCATCGCTGGCATACATCAACTCGACAAATACGTAATGGAACCGTGTTGGCAAAAGCAACACGTCGAAACACTCCACGGGACTTATATGTGTCAACAAGTGCATGGCTCAATCCTGTAGGATTACCCAAAATCAAGGATGCAAAGTCTCCTCACCCAATCCTTCTCGATCATCTCATTGTCTTCGACATCGATGTGCCTCCATTCTCGAAAAAGAATATGGAAAAGGCAAGAAAGGCTGCAGTGAATCTCTTAGATTGGGTCGAAAGCAACTACAATTTTGAGCGGGTTCATTTCGTTTTTTCTGGAAGCAAAGGCTTCCATCTCATTTATCGAGAACTCGATCGAAGTTTGTTTGGGATAGAAGACCCGAAAAAAAGGGAGGATGAAGTGCGTCAAGCGCGCAAAACTTTGCTAAATGAAGCACTCGAAGCTGGCCATCCCGTTGACAAAACCATTACTGCAGATACAAGGCGAATCATACGCTTACCTGGTTCGATTCACGGTTCCACAGGTTGGAAATGTACGGTAGTAAGTGAATCATTACTACGCACACCATTCAAGAAATGGCACTCAAATCTTCCAAGGCATGTCAAGTCCGTTGTTATGCCAAGATGGGCACGGACTCCATCAAAGAGAGAGAAGAAAAAACAAGTTCAGCACATCCAGAAACAGGACCTTGACCCAGTACCACACACTTCACTTGAATTATCAACTCATGTTCCGGGAACCAAAGACCGAAGTGCCATCGTTGGATGGTTACCAAAATCATGGGGGAGCATCGAAAAGACAGTTGACATCGCTATGATGCATGTCAAAAAAAATGAAATCGGCCCAGCTTTCTTCTGGACCGATCATTCCGCTGTGCTGATGATGCTCCCTCGCGCGTTTCCCAGGCCACAAGCAGCAAAAATCTGCAGGAAAATGGGTCTCAAGAGTACCGCTCTATCGATTGAATCCGCTGACCACCATTGGGTGCGAATATCGCCACGCCAATGGGAGGATACAGGTTGGGATGAGGAGATACAATCTGTTGGCATTGTCGGACATGAGCTTGCCGAACACTGCGCAGCACCTTGGTCGGCAGCTCACCTCGAAATGGCAAAGCGATTGGATTTGCCCTTTGATTCGGGTGAAGATGACCTTGCAGGTCGTGTCGAACCAGCAATTCGAGTTGTGCGCAGGAATTGATTGGTCAAGATTATATGCTGGCCATCCAAACAACAACTGTTCCCAAGAGAGCTGAAAGGCGATGACCTCACGACTTGTCGATTGACCAGTACACACACTGGCTGTGGCGCATGGGAACAGCGCCACAGCCGCTTTTTATGGCAATACGGTTCTTCTTGTGCCTTTGGAGGCTGAAAGACTATGTGCTCAAGGGAAAAATCACCAACATGATTCAGTCCGAATGCCCCATCGAGAGTCTTTGGGCTGGGCACAGGATTCACATTTGAGGGATTTCATGAACGTCTTTGGAACCGCACTTTTCGTCCTAATGGCTGGAGTTTCTGGCGTATTCATCATTCTCTCAATAACTTCTGACGTGGTCGTCATGGAAACAACTGGTACGATCATGGAAGGCACAACTTGGCATGAAGATGAGCGGCAAAATCGAGAATGTGCTGAAATGGGTTATTATTATGATGAATATGGCGAAGAATATGAAGAATGTGAGAGGTATGAATACGTCACATATTATGTGTGTTCGACAAATTTAGATTTCAATTACACACTCGCAGAAAAACCTGATGGCGATGTGTACGAAGGCCAAGATACCCTGACATGGGATGGCTCTTCAGGGCCGTGTTTGCAGCAAATCAAAGACAGCTACCCCGTAAATGGCACTCTCATCGTCTACTACCTTTCTGACGATCCCACTGATGCAAGTGTTGGAAAACCACTTGAACCAAGTGGAATGTATTTCTGTTGCGGCATTTGCTTTGGCATTCTTGCGATCCCAGCAGGTTTCTTCATGTTCACGAACCGTTCAGCGGCTGGAAGGATGAAGACTGGTGGCATGCTGGGTAGATTTGGTCCTCAACGAGTGTCCATTGCCCCTACAACCAATACACAACAGGGCATGCCAATTCCGGGCACCCATGGAACAAACACCAACAATGTCAACGCAGGGCAAGGCAGAGGTGGCGGCTTTGGTGGAGGTGGCATGATGATGGCGCCGGGCATGGTCGGAGGCGGCGCAGCATACGGCTTAGCGCAACAATCAACTCCACCTCAATACGCAAATCGAGGAAAGAAATCCAGTAAATCTAGAAACAGCCACTCCCCCTCACGAATTGATGGATACAAGCAAGTCATTGAGAAACTCAACATGTCTCGAGGCTCATCAAACGTTTACGACTGTGAAAACATGCTCCGTTCAAGTGGATTCATGACCGCTTCATCAGCGAATAAATTCATGGCTCATCCATATGTGCTCAAGAGTCTAGGTCTTGCTGCAGGAGCGGCTGCTGGCGCCGGAGTTGGAGCAGCAGTAGCTTCCACCCAAAGTGGCATGATCAGCCGCAATGTGCCAGATCCTGCTGACCCCAACACAAACCTAAGACCGGCTGGCAACAGCGATGATCGACTTCAAAAGATGCAAGAAGAAGCCGCAGCTTTCTTTGATTCTGCTAAACCCAAAACCCCCGCACCAACCGTACGGCCTGTAAGTGATGGTGAATCTGACATTTGTGCCCATCCAAATTGCTCGGTTGGAGTTTCTGCATTTGACTTCCGCTGCTTTGATTGCCGACAAAGGTTCTGCAGCGTTCACAAAGGTATGACGTTCCAATGCGACACGTGTGCTGCAAATTGATTTCACTCATAGATCGTCTTCTGGTGAAGAGTGAATGCGGGGACCATACCGTCGAGTTGAACACGCTCAACCATTTGTTTACCGTTCGCATTTCGTACATAGGTGATATCTCCAGGGCTGACATATTTGTTCCAATACCGTTGATAGACCAATGCACGCTCTTTGCTGTTCGCTAGACATGAAGGGACTGCGTGATACATCATTACTGAAACTCGTTGTTTTCTCAAATAGACCGCTAACACTTCGGGCATAAGTTTCGAAAGCCATGTGTCGTCAAAAAATTTGGACGACCGGGCAATAATGTAGCGAGGTTTATGCAGCGGCCCCAGAGCTTCAGTCAAGGCTTTGCTGAATATTTCTGCTTCCTCAGGAGTTGAATTTTTCAAATGGAAACGAACCCAACCACCTCCACGATCCCCGCCGTGGGCGCGGGCAACATGAGTCATATCACCCAATTCGCAAAGTGAAGCAACGATGGCATTAGCTATTGCTTGTGTTAGAGAAACATCGGTCCATACTTGCTTATCCTCTCCAAATTGGAAACCGTTGGAGAAATTAATCCCCGGTTCTGCTTCGATGGCTGGTTTCTCTTCGATGCCAAACGGCTCTCCAATCTTCCACAGTTTACGCGTGTGGTCCCGACTCATTGCGCGGCGAATCATCTCTTCATTGAACATACCCATTCCTTCACTGATGCCCTCTGGACGTACGTCGTTAAACGCTGCGTGAACGTGCCCAACGCCCCGTTCTATAGCACCATCATCGCAGACGCCATACAGTTGTTTGTGCTTTTCCTTGAACCGTTGGTAATCATCAAATCCTTTTGTGAATTCATCTGCAACGCAAACGATATCCCAGTTATTGGCAACTTTTTCCTTCCACTCTTTATCCAAGCGAATCGATCGTCCACGTAGTTGATTGATGCTCATGCTCGTTGTGACTGTGGTCATGTCGACGAGGACATTAATTCGAGAAGCATCCCATCCTTCACCTAGCAATCCACGTGTGCCGACAAGACATTTAGTGAACCCTTCTTGGAACAACTCAGTAATCATAAGAGAATAATATCGCGGGACCCAATGCTTACCTCGCCCATGAATCTCATGATATCCATCATGGACTTGATCTTTGAATGTGACCTGAAGTCCTCGATCTTTAACCCACTGGACTGCGCGTTCTAAGAATCGCTCCGACATATCATCATCGACCAAAACTGTACTTCCTGTCATCAAAATAGGATCGAGGCGATCGCTTGCCTGATGTTTTACAAGTGACCTAAAGACTGCTATCGCACCACCAGCCTCCTTATCGAGCACGCCCTCCACAAGTGCTGTTGCGGAAGTTTTCTCGAAGTCTGTGACAATGACTGCACGTATCGATGGCCCAAGAGCCTGCATTTCAACGGTAATGATTTCATTGAGAGCCTCGACTTTGGAGGAGGCATACGCCATCACGCGTCCAACCGGAGAAGCGCATGGACGAGAACCTGTTTCTGTAATTTGAACGCCTAAGAGTCGTAAGCGGTCGATAGCTGATTGAGCGCGTTCATGGTCAGCCTTATTTTCCGATAGACGTAAGCCGTGACGGACATAGCGATCTAAAACCGACCGCAGCATACTCATTCTGCTCCATGATTCATCACCCTCTATTATCGGCACAAGAGGGACTCCGTTAGGCAGGGGTCTGTCTTTGGATTGCAAATATCGCCGAGCATTGTTAGCATAGTTCTCATTTTTGGTGAAGAAATCTGTCCAAGAGAGTGATTCACCTCTATGATTAACTCTATTTTGGAGGCTGGAATAAATCCAATCATCAAGGGGCTCAATTCGATTCTTTTCACTCCCATCTTGCGGGCTACATAGATCCTCGAGGAGCGTTTCGAATTGCTCATCAACCCCTGCAATGTACTGAAGTTCATGCGGAGCGGGACGTACAAAGTAGCAGAGATCTTGGTAAGGTGCTAGATTTGAAGCTCGAACCAATGCTGGAACTGGCACTTCGTAATCAACGGGTCCAAAAAATTCCTTGTAGCGTTCTGCATCAACACCCTCGAGGTCCTCTGTATCGGGGGGCGTGGCGGTAAGACCAAGCACAACTGGGTCGTCAAAAAACTCCCTCACTTCTGCAAGAATACGTCCCCAATGGTGCATCAAATGGTGGCACTCATCAAGAATAATCAGGCCAATGCCTACATCTTTGAGGCGCATCAAATTTGCTTTGGCACTTTCATGCAAGGTCCAGAGAGCGTTGCCTTTTCTGGCAACATTATCGCGGACCTTTTTTCTGTATGTGCTTAATCGCGAAGTGTAGTATTTGGGATTCGAAGTTTCAAGGCTTTTCTGCCATGCTTCTGCTGATTCATGACCGTCAGCCTGCTCTTCATCAATCAATTTCTCTGCCCACAAGTTCAATGCGGCTTGGTCCAAATCCTCGCCACCTTTGCGGGGCATGGTCACCGACTGGTAGGTGAGCGAAGTGAGTAAGCCAGGTTTTTTTGGATCTGTACTGATGAACTCATCTTTTCCATCGAGATCAAATAATGAAGTACGTGCAGCCCATTGAGCCTGAATTGCAGAATTTGGAGACAGAACCAGCGCTGGTTTTCGAATGAGGTCAGACCATACATAAAGTCCGAGAATCGTTTTTCCCGAACCAGGTGGGGCAACGATGTGCAGTCGCTTCTCGCCTCGCTGGAGTTGTGGTTGTATAATCGATGTCGCTGAGGCTTGTGATGGTCGAAGGGTTCCTGCAAATCGTATGGAGCCGAATTCAGGGAGTTCAGTTGACATCAACGGGGACCTCGCTTAGGACCTGGCGGACCGCCACCTGGGCCGCCCTTTGGTGGACCTGAGCGCTTAGGAGGACCACCGCTCTTCTTGGGAGGACCGCCTGATTTGCTTGGACCGGGAGGACCGCCGCTCTTCTTGGGAGGACCGCCTGACTTCTTTGGAGGACCGCCTGACTTGCTTGGGCCAGGGGGGCCACCGCTCTTCTTGGGAGGGCCACCTGACTTCTTTGGAGGACCACCTGACTTGCTTGGGCCAGGGGGGCCACCGCTCTTCTTGGGAGGGCCACCTGAACGACTTGGACCAGGAGGACCGCCTGACTTCTTTGGAGGACCACCTGACTTGCTTGGACCCGGAGGACCGCCTGACTTCTTTGGAGGACCACCTGACCTCTTAGGAGGGCCGCCCGAACGACCCGGACCCGGAGGACCGGAGCGTTGTGGTGAGGATTGGACTTCTTCCTCTTCCTCTTCGAATATTGCGCCGCAGTGAGGGCATTCACTATCGCTTTCCTTGACGAGCCCATCGCAAATTTCACATGCGAACATTTCTTCATCGTCATCTTCCTTTTCCTGGCCAAGATTTTCCACTTCTCCGTCCTTCGAACGGAAAATAGTCAATACTGGTACGAGATCGAACCCTTTGAGAGCCATTTCGGTTTGTATAGCGTGTTCAAAGGCTTGCTTTAGATCATCGGGAGTGTCGAGCACACGTCCATCATCAACGTAAGTCACGTTAATTTTCAGTTCATCGCCCTCTGTTTTAGCTTGAGGCGTTTCAACGGCAACTCCACGCTTTCGTGCGACTCGACGAACGGCAACCTCACACATTCTGCGGAGCAGTGCCTCATCAGGTGCATTAGCAGAAGGTTGGCCTAAAGCACCTGCCATAATTTCCTTTGCAACATTCGTTTCTCCACCTCTGAGGTGAGAAGGGAGTTCTGCCCCAAGGGAAGCAAGAACGTTTCCGGCTGGAGTTTGATTCATGTTGAGCCATTGGCTTCTGCGTTCATCCTTCATGGCTCGCTCTGCTTCTGCAAGACGGTTGACCATGGCGTCGGTTGGAGAGGCGGATGGATTGTTGGCAACCATTGTGCCGCCTGGATTGAACCCTGTCACATTTGCTGGATTTTTTTGAGGTACTGCGCCGCTGGAGAGAGAAGGCCCTCGTAGTGTTTGTGGAAGATCAGAATGGGCACCTCCTACAACGTTGGTTGGTTGCTGATTAGCTTGAGGGATTTGACCACCCTGATTCGGTGGCATACCTTGTTGAGGAGGAAATTGACCCATTTGGTTTGGTGGCATGCCCTGTTGAGGAGGCAAACCTTGAGGTGGAAACTGTCCCATTTGTTGAGGTGGCATACCTTGTTGGGGTGGGAATTGTCCCTGAGGAATATTTTGTTGTTGTTGCACTCCCATGGCAATTTGTTGGAGAACTTCTGGTGGTAAGCCACCGAGTTGTCCCTGTCCAGCGTCTCGTTGTTGACGGACTGCTTCGCCAGAAACAACACCAAAGTTTCGACCACCAGTGACCTCTTGGCCACCAAGGCCGACAGCGCCTGTGTTAGCGAAACTCCCTGCACGTGAAACCTCTTGGCGAGAACCGCATTCAGGACAGAAAATGCTGTCATTTGGAATTTCCTCCATGCACGAGCCGCACTGCATACTCCACTCCCCCGTAGTTGGGCTGGCTTGACTTGAAATAAAGTCTTGGTTGCATATCGCGTCAAGAAAGGCCCCCTTGGCGTTGGTTTGCATCACCGTATAGGGGACTGAATCTTATGAGCGAAACTAAAGATCAGACAACTGGATGACTCACCACCCCACAGGGTCAAGAACAGAAACCGATTCCCTTGGTTTGGAGGGGCATCGATGGCTGTGTTAATCAACGCTAAAATTGACGCTTTGCTTGAAGCAACTTCTCGTTCATTTTATCCAACGCTGAAGTACCTACCAAAGAAAATACGGGGCCAGATTGGCCTTCTCTACCTGCTGGCAAGAGTAGCAGACACCATCGCTGATTCGAAACATGGTGATACGGATGTTTTGCTTGGCGCATTAAGAGCGTACAACGATGTTGCTCAGGGACGGTCTGAGACATTACCCGATTTTTCAGACATCGCAGAATTACAGACCAATGCAAGCGAAGCCGAGTTGCTCAGGAACGTCAAGGATGTTGTTGAGGGTTTGAAAGTTTATTCTCATGAAGATCAAGAACGGATGCTTGAGTGTCTCGATGTCATTGTTGGAGGTCAAATCCTTGATCTCGAGCGATTTGGTCCTGCAAAGGAAGGCGGCGAAATTTCTGCACTTGTCAATGATGAGGAATTGGATGATTACACCTACAGAGTCGCAGGCTGCGTGGGTGTATTTTGGACCAAGATGTCGCTGGCCCATTTGATGTCGCTCAGCCCAGAAAAGGAAAAGGAATTCTTTGACAAAGGCGTACGGTTTGGGAAAGCTCTGCAAATGATCAATATTCTGCGAGATATTCCTGAAGACTTACGATTTGGTCGCTGCTATATCCCAAGCGAAGCATTAGCACGATATGATCTGCAACCAAAGGACTTACTGGACGATGGAAATATCGAAAAGTTTCGTCCACTTTATGATGAATATCTCGATCTTGCTAACGGTCATTTCGACGCCGCAGTGGAATACATTCGAATGCTCCCAGAGGGGCAATTCCGCCTCAAAGCCTCATGCATGCTTCCCGTACTTATCGGCCAACGCACCGTGACGTTGCTGCGAACTGGAAACATTTTGAATTCTGACGAGCGAATTAAAGTCACTCGTGATGAAATCAAGGTGTATGCAAGGAAACTACTGCGTGCACTGCTCATTCCTGGTGGCGTCAAACGATTGCTGGAAAAAAACAAAGACGCCCCAATCTGAATCAAGGATTTGTCTTCTTTATACTCAAAATCGGCAAGCTTGACAGCGGTCTTTAATGACACCATACTTCATTCAGCCAACTTAGTAAAGAGAAACTTACTAATCTTGTAATGCACATTACAAATCACATTTCTTGGACCTTAGAGAATCATCTTCGTTCAAAAAATTTGGTGCAAACTTCCGCAGGTCTCAAAAAGGGGAACTACCGAGCGTCATATGGTCACCATGCTCGAACGCCGGAAACCGCTCGATTTGCTGTTCCCTCTCAAGGGGAATGCCGCAAGTCGAAAGGAAGGCGAAGAAAAAGAGACAATCTCTGCCCTTGACAGAGTTCGCGCAGGTGTGATGCTCGCTCGGGATGCTGTCAAAGCAGTCAGCGTCACGGCAATGGAAGCCCTCCGAGAAGGTGCTACCTTCATTGGAATTGTCGGTGAAAAAAATGAGTTGGTCGATCCTTTCGAGCACCTCGATGCCCCAATTTGGTCGGACAAGCCACCTCAAGAATTGATGAAACTGGCCTTCCGCTATTGTGAAGAATTGACCATGCGAGAGGCTGGAAATTTCTATCATTCGTTCAAATATCTCCCAGATGAACAACGTAATGCCATGTGCGCAGTCTATGCGTTCTGCCGCAGAGCAGACGACATTGCTGATGGTGACTGGGCCGACAGGTTCCCCGGTAGCCAGGGCGAAATGGACCCCGAAGCCGTCGCCTATCGCGAGCAACTAGAAAGCCTCCAGGAGCAGGGGACGATTCTTGATGAAGAAGCATATCTCAACAAGATTACCCAACTCTTCTTCTTTAGGAAAAAGCTCTCTACTTGCTACTCAGATGTCTATTCCACAGATCCGGTCTTCCTCGCATTGAAAGAAACTGTGGACCGTTATTCAATCGGCAGGGAGGTATTTGATGATCTCATTTCAGGAATGGAAGATGATCTTTACAATAACAGGTACCGCAGTTTTGATGAATTGTACGTCTACTGCTATAGAGTTGCATCTGTCGTTGGATTAATGTGCATCGAAATCTATGGATATGAAGATCCAAGAGCAAAGAAATTCGCAGAATCTTGGGGGATTTTCATGCAACTCACCAACGTGTTGCGTGACGTAGGCGAAGATATTCAGCGGGACCGTGTATACCTACCAATGGATGAACTTGAAGCCAACGGCATTACTGAACCGGAGCTTGGTGAACAAGTCGTTCTCAACAAGCAATGGGAACCCTACTGCAGAGATTACGCACGACGTGCTCGAACCTACCTTGCTGAAGCGCGACAACTCCTCCCGCTTCTGCCTCGCCGAACACGGTATTCTCCTGCAGCAATGATTGCGTTTTACGACAAAATTCTACGCCAAATCGAAAAAGAGCAAGGGGACGTGTTCACGAAACGTGTCAAACTCAACAAGGTGCAGAAGATTAGCCTTGCAGCAGCAGTCTACATGAGACATCGGCTGCTTCCTGCCTTCCTCGATCCAGTTTGGGCTGGCTTGGCAAGGATTGGCTTATTGCCTGCCGTTTGAGTTGACTGCTCAAACAAGAGATGCTGCTTGCTCGAGAGGCAAAACCGTTTCAATTTACCCAATGATGCACCTTATTATTGAACAGTGTTCAGCCCGCAACATGGCAAGCAAGGGTAAGGCCGATGAAACCCCGCTCAAAAACATGGATGAAATCAAATGGTTTCATTCAATTCCCCTTAATGATGGGACAGTCACGCCTGGACTGGATGCATCGATGGCAAAACTCGAGCAAATCTGCCTTCCTGAAGATTTGAGTGGAAAAACTGTACTCGATATTGGTGCATGGGACGGTTTCTTCTCTTTTCAAGCAGAGCGAAATGGAGCCAAAAGGGTCCTCGCTACCGATCACTTCTGTTGGAGTGGGCCCGGATGGGGCACAAAGGACGGTTTTAATTTCGTACACAACGCCTTGAATTCCAAGGTTGAATCCATGGACATCGATGCAATGGACGTTTCACCTGACAACGTTGGGGAGTTTGATGTCGTCATGTTCCTTGGCGTTCTCTACCACCTACAGGACCCAATGGCCGGACTACGTGTAGCCGCAAGCGTGTGCAAGGAACTACTAATCATCGAAACTGTTGTTGATGACCTTCATCGATGGAAACCCTCGATGGTGTATTACCCCGGCGATTCGCTTAACGAAGACGATACAAATTACTGGGCTCCGAATGTTGCTGCGATGAAAGGGATGTTGAAGGATCTTGGATTTACCAAGGTCGATGTTGTTTACCCTGTTCGCCCTTGGATTCGATATTCGTTCCCCGTGCGTTTTGCAGCCTCTGTCAAGGCTATGCTAACTGGTCGAGGACCATTCAGTCAGACGATTAACCAGGGTCGCATGTCGTTTCATGCTCGACGCTGAAGATGTTTGATGAATCAAGCATTTCGAGTGAACGCTTGGATACCAGTGATGTAGCGACCAAGAATCAGATTGTGAATGTCGTGTGTTCCCTCATATGTCTTGACTGACTCGAGGTTGGCCATGTGTCGCATGACTGGGTACTCATCCAGAACGCCGTTTGCGCCATGGATGTCACGTGAAACACGAGCGATCTCAAGGGCTATGTCGACGTTGTTCATCTTGGCCAGTGAAATTTGTTCGTTGAACCATGTGCCATCGTCTTTCTTTCGTCCTAAGTGATAGGCCAAGAGTTGTCCTTTGGTGATTTCTCGAAGCATCCAAGCCAATTTGTTCTGAACCAATTGATAGGAAGCGATTGGGTGATCGAATTGAATTCGAGAGAGAGCGTAGGTTTTGGCGCTGTGGAAGCAAGCCATTGCAGCCCCTAAAGCACCCCATGAAATTCCGAACCTGGCATTGTTCAAGCAGGAGAATGGTCCACGCAGACCCTTTACACCCGGCAACATACGGTCCTTAGGAATCTTACAATCTTGGAACACAAGTTCGCTGGTGACTGATGCTTTCAAGGAGTGCTTACCTTTCATTTCAGGTGCGCTAAATCCTTCATCGTCTTTCTCGACGATAAATCCTCGAATGACTCCATCGAGCTTGGCCCAAACGACAGCCACATCTGCGATTGTTCCGTTTGTAATCCACATTTTTGCACCGTTGAGGAGGTAATGATCGCCCATATCTTCGGCTTTGGTGATCATATCGCCAGGATTCGAGCCGTAATCTGGTTCGGTCAGGCCAAAGCATCCAATCCACTCACCCGAGGTCATCTTAGGAAGATAGTGGTTTTTTTGCTCCTCACTTCCAAAATCCCAAATTGGATACATTGCTAGAGATCCTTGAACCGAAGCAAAGGAGCGAAGACCAGAGTCGCCTCGTTCAAGTTCTTGACAAATTAATCCGTAGGCAACATACGATAGTCCCGGGCAGCCGTAGCCTTTGAGCGGGGCACCAAGTACACCCATTTCACCAAGTGCAACACGCCATTCGTCGAGGAAAACACCCTCTGCGCATGCATGCTCGATCTTTGGCAGAACTTCTTCATCAACCCAATCACGCACCATGTCGCGAATCATGATTTCTTCTTCTGTCAATAGACTTTCAATGTCGTAAAAATCGACGCCTTCGTATGGTTCCATGGGACCCCTCAAACCGTTGTGGACATAGGCGCTTCAAGAACCTAACCATACAGGCCTGCGGTGGATGCTGTTCAGGACTTCGAATGTCCTCGCATTTTTGCGTACAATCTTTGCAGGGTTGAACTGTTCATGTAAATCAATCCAAGGATGGTTCCCGGTACTGCAATAACCACTGCGCTGAGGACTGCCACGGTCATGATGCTGTTATCGACTTCGACTGCTTGTTCGGGTACGAATGAGACGATATTGCCAAAACTGGTGATGATGAAGCCTTCACGGTGTTCGTTTTCCCAAACCACTGAAATCGATCGTCCTGCGATGACGGGGTCCCATTCTGTTGCATCCTCAGCTACGATTTGAGCATAGGCCTCAGAAATAATCGGTTGTTGCCTGACTGTTGCGAAGGGTGCCATTTGAATCAAGGTCGTCCCGTCATGACCTCGAGATACTGCTGTAAAATCCCCCGAGAGAGTTCCGAATTGCATCAAATTTTCTGTCGTCGATTTGCCAGGGTCAATGATATCCAATCGAATCGCTTGGGTTTTCAGGCCACTGGCGAAACCAACACATTCATTCAGTGTTGGATCCGCACAATCCGCACCGATCCAGGTTTCAGTGCTAGTGCCCGCCAAGAACGTCAATTCATGTGTTTGGCTGATAACAGCAAGACCGTTGCTCAATGTAGCCACGATGCAAATTTGTTCCTGACGGTGACAGGTGATGTCGGTGACTGCGGAATTGAGCGTTCCTTCAATTTCAATGAGCCCTGTGCCTTCTGAAAACTTCCAGACACTACCATCAACCGCACCAAAGTAGGCATAATCACCAGACGGACGCCATTCAACTGCTGTCAGATTCAATCCAAAGACGGCGCCTGAACCATTCACGGGACCAATGCTGTAATCTGCGGCAACATAACGCATGGCCATGCCAAAGTCGCCTGCCATCAATGCTGTTTTACCACCTGGATGCCAAGCCACATCTTGGAAGGATTGAGAGCGACCAGAATTAAGTTCGACATCGCCGCTTCGGTCGCCCGCATTACTCGCAGATAAAAGACGGGCATAGCCATCCTCACCTGCGATCAAAACATGAAGCCCGTCGGGTGATACAGCACCAGTGTTAATGCCGAGATCGTTATCGGAAAGTGTATCTTCAAGTTTGAGTTGAATCAACGATTCTGGTTGTGATTGCACACTTGGAGCCATCATCAGAAGCATCATTATCAACGCAAGCATTGCCTTCCGCATAGCCCTGCCAGCGAGCATGAGAAGAAAAACCCCACAGAAGAAAAGAAACACAACTTCAACCCTCGTGCACCTTCTCTTTCTATGGTGAGCCTTATGTTCAAGAGCGGTTTGGAGGGAGCATGGAGCGGTTTGCAGTCAAGCGCGGTTTGGAGAAAAAGATGGGCGGAAATGCTGGTTTGGCTAAATTAGCAGCACAATATTTTGACAACCTCCAAGTGAACGGGGAAGGCGTCTTCACCGGTGAATACGGAATCATGACTCATATCAGTGGCGAATTCGATGCTGATGGAAAACTCGCTCTCGATGTACAACAACTCAAAGGCTCAGATCTCTCTTCATTCCTTGGCGCCGAAGGAGGGAGGGAAAAAGCAATGGAATCACGCCGACGCTATTCTTCGTTCCTCGATGAAGCCACTGGCTACACACCCAAACAAAGAGGCGACAAGGCAAAGGAAGAAGCTAAAAAGTTCTCTAAGGCAAAATCCGCTATCAAAATGGCATTGAAAACAATAGAAATGAGTTCAAGCTTAAGCGATGAAACCATTGCTAAGGCACATGGAATGATTGCAGAATTGGAATCGATGATTGAATCTGGAACAGCACCATCAGAAGGCAAGGTCAAGAAACTCAACGACCTACTTTGAAGACGACTTTGGAGGCATTGGCATGGATATAGAAGCCATCCTCGAAGCCCACCGAGAACAATGCCCTCGAATTGATGAGTTGAATGAGCAACAAAAGTCAAGGCTAGCGTTGATGGTTGGAAGTGTCGATGAAACGGTTGGCATCAACCACTTAGTCGATTGTTTAGCAGATGGAACAAGCATTGGTGGGGATGGAATAATTCGCTGCTATGTTGGATTTGAACCATCAGGCAAGGCCCATATTGGCTGGAAGGTGCTTTCGCTTCAATTGCGGAGAATGCTTGAAGCCGATGCCAATGTATTGATCTTCCTCGCAGATTGGCACGCTTGGGTAAACGACAAATTCAACGGCGTTATGGAAGACATACAAACCACTGCGACCTACATGGAAGAGACATTCCGTGCCCTTCTGGGCTATCCAGAAGAAGGTGATGGACCTGGCCAATTGAGGTTCTTATGGGCCTCAACCCTCATGGACAACGGGGACTACTGGGCACGTGTATTGCGGTGTTCCAAGGGTGCCACCTTGGCCATGGTCAGAAAAACATTCACCATTATGGGGCGAGATGAAGCATCTTCAGACCATGACCTTTCCAAGTTCTACTATCCTGCAATGCAAGCCAGCGACATCTTTGAGCTCAAGATTGATGTTGCCCTTGGTGGGATGGACCAGCGTAAGGCCCACATGTTCATGCGGGATGTCGCTACGAAATGGGGATGGGTCAAGGCAACTTGCATTCACACCCCAATCATTTCATCTCTAAAAGCAACTGGCACAAGAATGGAAAGTTTCGACCATAAGATGAGCAAGTCCGATCCTTCTGGTGCAATTCTTCTCCACGATGCTGAAAATATTCTGCGAAACAAAATGAAAAAGCACGCCTATCTGAATCCAGATGATGTGCATTCTCCAGTCTACGAACTCGCAGAACATGTGGTTCTTCCTGAGTGGGGAGAAATTGTTGTCACTCCAAATCCAAAGTTCGGTGAACCATCAACTTGGACAGATCTAGAAGCATTCAGGACTGCCGTAAGCAATGGTACCCTTCATCCATTAGATGCGAAACTGGGTGTTGCTGCAGGTATCAGTCGAGGACTTGAAACCGTAGCTGAGCACTTCGAAGCCCATCCCGAAACCCTCGACGCGGTTACAAAATTGCGCAAGTGAATCACTCTTCATGAAGAGAAAATCCTTCTTCGACGCTGTGGATATCCAACCGCAAGATTCGCCGTGTGTCACGGATATAATCCCTTGATGGAAGGTGGTCAACACCAATTTTCGCATTTATAGTGATGCAATCGCCTGGCGAAAATTGGTCGACATACTCATCGTTGAGGACAGCCGTAATGGTCGGGACGTCCTCGGGCAGTTGATCATCTTTCAAGCATGTTGGATCGAATAATTCGACGTATTGGATGTCCTCATAATAATTCGTTTCAAGGTCCATACGGATGTCAAACGGGTCGGGCAAATCCTCTTTTTTGACCCCTTCTTTACGTTTCTTGATGCCGTTTCGCAGACACACACCGCAGTATTCGACCTCTTCACGAGGCCGAGCGAGTCGTTCATTGACCGTCCATTGATGAGTACATACATTGCAAATGTATGCCGAACGTTTGAGCCATCCCATGGCACGACTTGTGCTATGGACAACGGCATCAAAGCGTAAAAACCGAGTTCGGTCACGCATTCGAAGATCGATCAGGTGATACCTGTTCAATTCAGAAATGCCAACGATTCGAATCACTGGTCGAGGCTTTATGTTGTGATTTCGAAATTGCTCTTCTATGACAATTTGTCCAGAATGAAGGCATTTCTCCATATCGCTAAGAAATGACTGCCCGAGTCCCTTGTGTGCCTCGAGGTCAGACCATCTAATCTCGAAACCCCAGACCTCCTCTTCACTCCCTTCCAAAGCCGCAAAGTCTGCTTTGCTGTTTTTTTGAAAGAAAGTGCGCCATGCAGCGAGGAGCTGCTTCTCTTTGGGTGTGGGTTCTGTACCGGTATTCTTCGACATGGAACTTGAGCCCTATTCCGACGGCTATCAAAGGTTTCGCTCAGCACATGAATTTCACTCGGATTGACTTCACTAGCCAAGGCTAAGGTTCATGAGTCTCATTCGTTTGGTTAAATTCATCCCCTCATTGAGGAGGAGTGTGTGCCCCATGACAAACATAGTCGTTCTCGTAAAGCAAGTCCCAGACACCAACGCTAAAATCGTCGTTTCCGGCGATAGAGTGGACCTTTCCGCTGTGAAGAAGGTGATGAGTCCATACGATGAATTTGCAGTTGAAACCGCGCTCAAGCATAGAGAAGCCGCTGGTGGTGAAGTGACTGCGCTTACCCTCGGCGGGGCAGGTGCAGACAAAGTCCTAAAGGATGCGAAAGCAATTGGTGTCGACCACATCGTTCGAATAGACAGTGACGCTGAACATGATTCCAATGCACTGCAATCCGCTCTGGCCTCGGTGCTGACGGAAATGGGTGCTGAAGTGGTTTATTGTGGCAAATCTGCCGCTGACACAGGTGCAGGATCAACTGGCCCCGGCATTGCCGAGCGAATGGGATGGGCATCAGTTTCAAACATCATATCAGTCACCTTTGACGGTGGCATCAGCGTCATTGCACCAAGCGAAGGGGGCAACGCAAGAATTTCCGTACCACTTCCAGCTGTAGTCTCCTGTGACAAGGGAGACATGAAAGTCCGAAAGCCAAACGTCAAGGGTATCATGCAGGCTAAAAAGGCTAAGGTTGACGTCAAAACTGTCGACATCAAAACGTCGACTGTTTCAGTTGTTGCTCACAGTATGCCACCTGCCAAGCCAGCTGGTAAATCCTACGAAGGTGGCGCAGCCGCCGCAGAAGTCGCACGATTGCTCAGAGATGAGGCGAACGTAATTTGAGGTGACCACCATGACAGAAACAATTGTAATTGCTGAAATCGCAAAAGGAACCATCCACGCCACAACCTCTGAACTAGTCACAGCAGCATCCGCAATGGGAAGCGCACCTATAGTGATCGTACCATGCACCGATGCTTCAATCGCTGATGCTGCTGCATCCATTCAAGGAGCAAGTAGAATCATCGCTGCAAAATCCGATGCGTTCACCAACTACGACGCTGCCGGTTGGGCATCTGCTCTTGACGCCATTGCGCCTGCAGGAACAATTCTTACCGCTGCGACCCCACAATCAAAGGATTTGGCAGCCCGGCTCGCTGCTCGACGAAACCTTTCAGTCGTCCAAGATGTCGTCGCCATCAACGGAAACCAGCTGACATCACCGGTGTACTCAGGCAAAGCAATGCAAACCGTTGCGCTCTCCGGACCAGCGGTGGTGAGCGTTCGTGCCAATGTGTTCGATGCAGCACCAAGTGGCGGTTCAAACGAAGTCTCTGTTGTCGATACAACTGGCAATGTGGCCACTGCTGTTCAAGAGTTCATGGCTCGAGCATCCCAGCGTCTTGACGTTGCTGAGGCTAACATCATCATCTCTGGTGGCAGGGGAATGGGATCGCCCGATAACTTCGTCCATCTTGAAGCGGTTGCAGATACCATCGGTGCAGCCGTGGGTGCATCACGAGCAGCCGTCGATACTTGGGAAGCCATTCCACACTCTATGCAAGTCGGACAAACTGGAAAAACCGTCAATCCAAACCTCTACATCGCTGTTGGTATTTCGGGTGCGATTCAGCACCTTGCAGGAATGCGTTCTTCGAAATATATTGTTGCCATCAACAAAGACGCTGACGCTCCAATTTTCCAACATGCAGATTACGGAATTGTAGGTACCTGGGAAGAAGCACTCCCTGTGCTACAATCCACACTTTCTAGCATGATGGCATGATCAGGCATACTTGCCTCGACCATACATCCCACCGGGGCCAGCTCCTTCGCCTACGAATGGGTTCGTTGCGCGCTCATGCCCAATCGTCGTCAGCGGCCCATGACCTGGGTAAACCACCGTATCTGCCTCAAGAGGCCACAGTTGAGTATGGATTGAGGATGCAAGCAAATCAAAGTCACCACCAGTATCTGGTAGGTCTGTTCTTCCAACTGAACCAGCAAACAAGGTATCGCCAACAAACAAATGATTCGGCCCATCTTCGACAATAAGGTTCAGACAACAGCCACCTAGGGTGTGACCAGGCGTATGAAGAATTGAAAATGAAAGGGCTCCAAACGCCATAGTCGTGAGCGGAACAAGGGGCTCGTCTGCGACTGCAGGCGTTGGAGCATCGAAGCCCCATCGGCGCGCAGAAGACTGTGCAAGCGTCTGAAGATAGGTGTCATCTTCGTGTAAGTACCACTTGACAGGGTAGTGGAGGAGTAAATCAGGAATATGACCACTGTGATCAAAATGTGCATGTGTGTTGACCAGTGCCACAACTTTCCGATTTGGGATGCCTTCAAGAGCGGCCTCCTCTGTCGTTGAAGGTCCATTGGACCAATCTGGCCCTCTACCCTCAAATCGATCGATCCAGTCCACCAACCGTTGTGGTTCACTTCCGCCATCAATGATTACTGTGTCTCCCGTTTCACGGTCGGTAACCACCGAGCATCTCATCTGTAGAGCGCCAACAAAAAAACATTCAACCCAAGGGTTGGTGATAGCCATGGTCATTCTATGCTCAACTCCTTCATCATCCTAAGCCTTGTTCAATGTCAACTGAATTGAATCACTTGACCATTGGCCTTCGCTGTCACAAATGCGTAATTCGAACCTGTGAACCCCCGCATCAAGTCGCACTTTGACCTGCGGCTTGGATGAGATTTCCTTGCCTGTGGCATCAACCCAAGACCACATAACAATCCTGTTTTGGACATCTTCGGAACCCATCCCATCCAACACAACCACTGCAGTACCGTCTTCGTCACAGACAATGGTTCGGTCATCCCCTGCCTTGGGCACGGGTGGAATCGGGGCACTGATGGTTTCATTGAGTGCATCAAACAAATCCTCATCTGGCATCATGGCCATGTTCGAAAGTTCGTCATCAAGTGCCTCTAACAAACTTGAAGCGTCGATGTTTAACGTTCCTTGTACCTCATCATCAAGCTCCTCGCTAAGATCGCCCAAAGCGTCTTGCAGGGATTCAATGGAATCATCAAGTGCCGCTCCTTGCATATTTCGCTCATCTTCAGTCAACAATTCATCAACTGATTCATCTATTCTATAGATTTCTTCCGCCGAACGTTGAGGCTCGACAGATGCCTTCTGGAACCACTCGGTGAGTTCTGATGGATCAACATCAATGTAATCATCGAGCAATGAGAAGGAGCCGATTGGTTCTGGATCGGTCCAGTCGTTTTGATCTTCTCCAGCAAAAAAGCATACTCTACCTTTGTTTGTGGCGACGACCAAGGATGGCATACCTTGATGTTCCATTTTCCAAAAGGAACCATTAGATTGAGATCCGAACAGATAGAACCATGACGAAATGATAAGTTGATCACCACTTACAGTGAGGTTCTGAACAGCATAATTCGTCCGCATGACTTCTTCATGAATCCCATCGGCATACTTCGTTACAAGACCATCGTCAAAACCGCAAAACAAAGCATCAGCACTTGATTGACAGTGTGTGAGTCGGGTTTTCAAATCCGAGCGCTCGATCAAGGTGTTGTTTTTGAGGTCCCAAACCTCCATCTCCAGGGCTTCTTCATCTCCATCGACGAGGGCATATCCTTCTCTTCCAATGATCAACTGCTCATCGTTATTTGAACCAAGGACAGTAATGGATTCTCCAACCTCTCCTCGGCTTGGTCGTTTCCATGTTACGACGCCATCTTTGAGAACGTGCACCGTACCGTCTTCATGAGATAATGCGAGGAATTGGCCGACATGTAATGCTCTTAGAACACCCTCAATCGTAGGAAAACCGTCGGCCTTCTTTCCATCATAACCAATGATATGCAATCGACCAAGCGCATCAACGACCGCCATGTTATTTGGTCCTTGATGAAGTGAAAATCCGCCACCCGGGATCTCTGTGGACCAAGCCACATGAGCATCAGAATCTAAACAAGTGAGCCCATTCATGTCATCCAATGCAAAGAGGCGGTCACCACGTGAGCAGAGGCCAACCACAGTCGATTGACTCATCCAAACCTTCGATTTGTTATTGGAGTCGTCTTTTGATACTTCTCCGATTGAAACTCGTCCGCCTTTCTCAGCCCATGCAAGAAAAGATTCGTCACCTGCAAGGCACAGATGAGTCACCTTTGCCTCTGGTCTGAACGCCACGTGGGCACCGAAGGTTTGGACCATGTAGCGTTCAAGAACGCCTGCCACATAACCTCATCCCTTTGTTGCTAATTTCTTTTTCATATTTTTGAAACACTCATCGGCGCATCTATGATAGGCACTCGACTCTCAAAAACAGAGTATCCAAGTCTTTGATGATCAATACTACTCAATTTATGAGCCATCGTTATGCAAGTCGATGACTTCATCATCTTCAGAAGATTGATGCTTTGCTGCATCATTACGTGAAGCAAAAAGACGTTCGAGATAAGCATCATCGATGTCCCCTGTCACGTATTCGCCACTGAAACAACTTGTGTCAAATCGCTGTGGTGCATCTTTACCGATCTGGGTAGCTTCGATTAGGTCATCGAGTGATTGATAGAACAAGCGATCGCTTCCAATGATCGTGTTGATTTCGTCAATGTTTTTCCCGTTGGCAATGAATTCGGTGATTGCAGGCATGTCAATGCCGTAGACATTAGGATGTCGAACCGGTGGTGCAGCCGATGCAAAGTAGACTTTGGCTGCTCCAACATCACGAGCCATTTCTATGATTTGTGCACTTGTTGTACCGCGGACGATTGAATCATCGACGAGGAGGATGTTCTTTCCGGAGAATTCGTGCTCGATGGCGTTCAATTTACGGCGCACAGATTTCTCTCGAAGCGCTTGGCCTGGCATGATGAATGTGCGGCCAACATACCTATTTTTGACGAAACCTTCTCGGTAATCAACTTGCAATGTTTCTGCCATTTGTAATGCAGCAATCCGCCCTGAATCCGGTACTGGAATCACCGCATCGATATCGTGGTCAGGCCATGTTTCAAGAATTCGTTCTGCTAGTTTCTTTCCTTGGCTTAATCGGGCATTGTAGACAGAGATACCGTCAATCACTGAATCGGGCCGGGCGAAGTAAACGTACTCAAAAATGCAAGGGGCCGCTTCGACTGGTTCAGCACACTGACGAGTGAAAAGGTGACCTGAATTGGAGATGAAGATTGCCTCACCGGGTGCAACATCCCTGACCACATCGAACCCAAGGGCCGTGATGGCAACGGATTCACTGGCTATGATCCATTCTGTTTCTTCACCTAACTCGCGCTTTCCGAAGACCATCGGGCGGATGCCATGGGGATCCCTGAACGCAAGAAGGCCGTAGCCAGAAAGCATTGAAACACAAGCATAGGACCCAGTGACTGCTTTGTGAACGCCTTGGACCGCACCGAATACGGTCTCGATGTCCAGATGTGGTTGGCCATCGATGGACATGCTTGTTGATCGCATGTCGAGTTCAACAGCAAGCATGTTTAGCAAGAGTTCTGAATCACTGCTGGTGTTCATGTGTCGATGATGTTTGTCGGTGAGCAATTTCTTGAGTTCTGAAGCATTGGTAAGATTGCCATTGTGCGCAAGACTCAATCCGTAAGGGGAATTAACGTAGAATGGTTGGGCTTCTGCCCTCGAGGAAGATCCCGCTGTGGGATAGCGCACGTGACCAATGCCCACATGACCTTGGAGGCGACGCATGTGCCTTGTGTAGAAGATATCCGAAACCAAACCGTTTGATTTTCGTAGACGGAATTGACCATCGAATTCGGTCATGATCCCCGCTGCATCTTGGCCACGGTGCTGCAAAACAGTGAGGCCGTCATAGATCAATTGGTTGACATGGACATTAGGTCGTCCAACAACTCCAATGATGCCGCACATGATGTTGCCTCATCCAAACCAAATCTCGGCACTTTGTAGCC
>CAXHEV010000014.1:0-47544 GCA_964015875.1 uncultured Candidatus Poseidoniales archaeon | reverse complement strand
GGGCGGTGGCGCAAATTTACTCGATCATGAATCGGTCAATGTCGCCATCCAAGGCGTGGTTAACGTGTTGAAATCTCTTCGTATGATCCCCGGTAACCCCAACCGGCCGCGTTTCAGAATGTTAGCGAGTGGCTCTCACTGGCTTCGGTCAGGCGAAGGTGGGCTTCTCGATATGTTCGTGAGTTCTGGTTCTGTGATGAGAGAGGGTGAAGTGATTGCGACTGTTTCCGACCCTGCAAACCCCGGTCTGACCGTCGATATTGTCGCCCCAGAAGATGGATTGCTGATCGGTGCGGCAACGAACCCGTTCACCGCTGCTGGAATGCCAGTCGGACATTTCCTTCCAATATCTAAGCACATTAAGTTGCTACAAGACCAGATTGACCAGCATGGCAGATTCCTTGTCTGTGGTTCACAAAATGATGCCGTATGGCGAGAAGAGACCGATGTTGATGAGGTCGCACTCGAAGGTGAATGGAGCGGCGGAGGGGTTGATTCTGAATGGGTTGGCTCCAAACCAACCTTACATCACGCATCAGAAGACGCCTTTGCTGAGCAAGAGGAAGAGAACGAATCGTAATCACGATTGGAAGCCTGCAACAGCAGACTTGACTTCATCATCGGTCATATTTCGTCGTTGGCTCTTAGCCACTTCAAACAGATGAGCGACAAGCTCGTCAGTTGCTTCGTGGCCGTTTTGTTCCAACCACCAAATGATGTTCGAGCGACCTGCCATATGCCCGATTCGTATCACTTGTTTCAACCCGAAATCGCCTGCGGGAACACCAGAGTAGACACGATCTGCTAACCAATCATCACCCTTACGCATGGCCTTGATAACCGCTGAGGCATGAACTCCTGTTCCAGTTTCAAAGGCATCCTCACCGAAGACTGGATAGTTCCTTGAGAGTGGAACCTCGATGTATTCGTGAGCTTTCTTGACATAAGCGTCAAGCTTTGTGAGGTCATTATCGATGACGCCCATGAGTTTGAGGTTGACGAGGGTTTGGTCGAGTGGGGCATTACCCGCACGTTCACCAACACCTAGCGCAGTCCCGTGAATAACGTCTGCACCTGCTTCAACAGCAGCGATATTGTTTGCGACACCCAAGCCTCTGTCTTGATGGCCATGCCAATTGACCTCAATCTCGCTTCGCTTGTATCCACCGTCTTTGATGACTTCTTCGTCGATGAAATGAAGCAATTGCTTCACACCGTTTGGCGTGACGTGACCGCAGGTGTCACAAACGCAAAGTCTTCGAGCACCAAGTTCCATTGCTCGCAGGTAAATCTGTTTGACATCTTCGGGCTTTGAACGGGTTGTGTCTTCGGTGACAAACATAACTGGAACTTCGTTGTCAACGGCGTATGATACTGCTTTCTCCATTGTGGAGAGGAGCTTTTCCATGGTCCAACCTTCGGTGTATTGTCGAATGGGACTTGTGCCCAAGAAAGCACTTGCTTGAATCGGCACTCCGTATTTCTGTTGAAGATCAACGAGCGGTTCAATGTCGTTCATCAGTGTACGCACTGCTGCACCGGGCCGGATGTTGAAGTCGTTATCGATGATGTGGGAGACCATGGCTTCAATGTGCTCCAAGTGGAATGGGCCTGCCCCAGGCAGACCAAGATCGACCTTCTGCATACCAAGGTCTTCCATGAAGGTCAAAAGTTCAATCTTTTGTTCAATCGTGGGGTTTCGTGCGCTTGGACTCTGTAATCCATCACGAAGAGTTTCATCATCAAACCAAACACCATGGGGGTGGTTTGCGGGGTTTCGTGCAAGATCATACTCGACTTTATTCCAATCGTAAATCAGAGAACGTTCATCCATAGACAATCACCACGCTCGCCAAATCTGGGCCGGCGCATTCCTTGACAAACCGAAGTCATGTTTGAAGGCGTCGCTACGCCATCATCACTCTTCTTCGCCCAAATCGATTGCTTCGGTCGCCTTAGCAGCCTCGAATTCTTCACGGGTTACAACACCGTCGTTGTCGGTGTCCATGGCGTCAAATTCATCCTCTACGAGGATTGATGGTAGACGGGCAGAGAAGATGATTTCATCAATGAAACCGCCTTTGTCTTTATTCCTCAACTCCATGACACGGGTGCCCTTGGTTGCTTTTCCTGAAGTCGCCTTTGTCTGATTTGCACGAACACGGATCATCATCCCTTTGGAGGTCAGCAAGAACAGTTGATCGTCCTCATCCGGAATGGTGTGGACCCGAACGATCTCATCACCATGGTCTTCATCCAACTTCATGGTAAGAACACCACCAGCGCCACGACTTGTCTTTCGATAGCCATCCCGGTATTGCTTAATTTTCTCTGTCTTTTCATCGAATATGGTTTCACCATTTTCATCCAAGAGATCATGCATATCACCGTCGCCTAAACGACTGCGCTTCGCCATGCCGTACTTTGAGAGGGTCAACACAGATGTTTCTTCATTTGAGGTTGCAATCATTCCAACGACTCTGTCGCCGTCTTTGAGCGACATACCACGAACACCGGCTGTTACTCGGCCCTGAACCTTGACAGTGATGCTCACCGTACCGTCAGAACTTGTCTTGGTCTCACTTGGTTTGAAACGACATGCTCGGCCGTTCTTTGAGACGAGGACGACGTGGTCATCATCTGTTGCTTCACGAACCGCCACCAGTGTATCGGTCTCTGATTTGAAGTTCAAAGCATATTTTCCATTTCGGTTGATTCGCGTGTAATCGGCTAATTTCGAACGCTTCACGATACCTTCATGCGTTGCAAAAATGAGGTAGTGGCCCTCAGGATTTTCTTGAAGGTCCTTCGAAATTGGCAGGATGGTCACGACGCGTTCATCATCACGAATGCGTTCAATGACGTTCCGGATGTGTGTGCCTCGGCTCAATCGACTACCCATTGGAGTTTCCCAAGCCTTCAATCCATAGACTCGTCCTTGGTCTGTGAAGATGAGCAAGCGATCTTTGCTAAAGCATGTCAGAATGGATTTCGGGAAATCTTCGTCCTTTGTGGTGACGCCCTTGAGACCCTTTCCACCTCGATTTTGAACCCGGAATGATTCAACTGGCATGTGACGAATGTAATTGTCTTCAGAAAGTGAAATCACAATCGCACGTTCCTCAATGAGGTCCTCACGGTCCATTGAAAGAGGCATTGGGTCGATGTAGGAACGTCGCTCGTCACCGTGGCGCTCGACCATCTCATCCAATTCACTCAACAAAATACTCAACCTTCGGGAACGAGAACCGATAATGTCTTGCAAATCTGTAATCTTCATTTGAAGTTCTGAATATTCATTCTGAACCTTTTCGACATCGAGTCGGCTCAGCTGGTAGAGGCGGCGTTCTGCAATGGCCTTTGCTTGAGCTTCAGTAAACGAGAATGGGTCGATACCAGGCATTGTCTCTGCTCCGTTAAGAACAGCTTCGAATTGTTCTCGACTCGAGCTTGCTTTACCAACGGCGATCACATCATCAATGCGGTCTTGCGCTTTGACTAGGCCTTCGAGTATGTGGGCTCGTGCTTGCGCTTTTTGCAAATCAAATTGGGCTCGGCGTTCTACAATCCCTTCACGATGTTTGACGTAGGTATCAAGCATGACAGGAAGCGTGAGCAACACTGGTCGTCCGTCAAGAATACCCATCATGTTGGCCGAATAGGACTCTTGAAGCCTGCTGGACTTGAACAACTGGTTGAGGACGGCGTGCGGGTCGGCATTGTTTTTGACTTCAATAACCACTCGAATTCCTTCCTTAGAGGATTCATCTCGTATGTCCCGAATGCCAACCACAGTGCCCTTGTTTACAAGGTCAGCAATGTGAACGAGCATGTCTGCTTTCTTGACTTGATAGGGGATTTCAGTGATGATAATCCGCTTTCCGTCGCTGTCATCAAAGACATCACAGCGAGAACGGACGTGGAAACGCCCCTTGCCGTGGGTATACATGTCAATAATACCATCAATCCCGTGGATTGTTGCACCAGTTGGGAAGTCTGGGCCTTTGATGTGTTCCATGTATTCGCCAATAGAGATGTTGGGCATTGAAAGATCGCCTTCACCTTGTTCTAGAATTTGACTCACATGCAAGTGAATCGCCCCCGCAACTTCAGTCAGGTTGTGCGGAGGAATTCGTGTTGCCATTCCGACTGCAATACCATCGCTTCCGTTGAGCAGAAGGTTTGGCAAACGTGCGGGAAGAACGGTTGGTTCTTGTTCTGAATCATCGAAATTTGGTTGGAAGTCAACGGTTTTCTTTTCGATGTCCTCAAGCATATGCTTGGCAATTCGATCGAGTCGGGATTCCGTGTATCGCATAGCAGCCGGCGGGTCGCCATCGATGGAACCGAAGTTGCCTTGTCCGTCGACCAGAGGGTATCGCAATGAGAATTCTTGTGCCATACGAACCATGGTGTCGTAGATGGATTGATCGCCGTGAGGGTGATATTTACCCATGACTTCACCAACTGAACGAGCAGACTTGCTGAACTTCTTATCCGCAGTGTGACCGCCTTCGAACATACCGTAGAGCACCCTGCGGTGCACTGGCTTGAGTCCATCTCTGGCATCAGGAAGAGCACGCCCAATGATGACAGACATAGCGTAATTGATGTATGAAGTCTTCATTTCATGGTTGAGAGAGTGGTTGAGCACATTGCCTGCTGGGGCCATGGTTTCGTCTTCTTGAGCCGGTTCGCTATTATCAGATGTCAAGGTTGGTCACCTCCTTTGCGTGACGCTCAATGAACGCCCTTCGGTCAGGAACATCCTCACCCATAAGAATTTCAAACATACGATCTGTTTCTTCAGCTTCCTTTACCGTGACCTTGAGCATGGTCCTTGATTCAGGATCCATCGTCGTTGCCCACAATTGTTCTGGATTCATCTCACCGAGACCCTTGTAGCGTTGAACGCCAATCTTAGCGTTCGGATTATCTCCTTTCAATTCATCAATAATCGCATCCCGTTCTTCATCAGTGAACGCATATTTGTTGACCCGCCCTTTGCTGAGTTGATAGAGTGGGGGCTGTGCGATGTAGACGTGCCCTTCGGTAATTGCACGTCGCATGAAGCGCCATAAGAAGGTCAACATCAGCGTGCGGATGTGAGCGCCGTCAACATCTGCGTCGGTCATTAGGATAATTTTTGAATAGCGTAATTTTTCAGGATTGAACGAACCTTCATCGTCAGGATTGTTGCCCACACCTGCACCAAAGGCACGGATCATGGTTTGAATCTCATTGTTTTGGAACACCTTCGCGATGTTATGCTTTTGACGCTCGACGTTGAGGATTTTACCACGCAAAGGGAGGATGGCCTGAATTCTTCTGTCACGGCCAGTCTTTGCTGAACCGCCTGCAGAATCACCTTCAACGAGATAGACTTCACACTCGCTTGGGTCTCTGGATTGGCAATCTGCCAATTTACCTGGCAATCCGCCACCTTCGAGGACACCCTTTCTTCGAGTTAGATCGCGAGCTTTTCTAGCGGCTTCTCTTGCTTTGGAGGCGAGGAGGGCTTTGTCGACAATCTGCTTTGCTACGTTGGGATTCTCTTCAAAGAACTCACCCAGTTTTTCGTAGACAATGGTTTGAACAATTCCTGTGACTTCACTGCTGACCAGTTTGTCCTTTGTTTGGGATGAAAAAGAGGGGTCGGGGTGCTTTACACTCACCACTGCGGCAAGTCCTTCACGAACGTCTTCACCACTTAGCGCATCGCCTTTGAGCAGATTTCGTTTCTTTGCATATCCATTGACGCAGCTTGTTAATGCTGTTCTCAAACCAGACATGTGAGTCCCACCATCTTTGTTTCTGATGATGTTGGTATAGCACATGATGGATTCACTGAATGCATCAGACCATTGGAGGGCAAGTTCAACTTCAACCGGGCCCTTTTCTATCTCTTTTGAGCCCACAATGGTGATGACATTCTCATGCATGACCTCTCGGCGTTCGTTGAGTTGTTGGACAAATTCGCTGAGACCGCCTTCGTAATGATGGTCAACATCATGTGTTTCTTCACCACGTTGGTCACTGATGACGATTTTGAGACCTGCATTGAGGAAGGCTGTCTCCCTCACTCGGGTGTTAATCTGTTCGAATTCGAATTCGATAACTTCTGTGAAAATCGTCAAATCCGGCTTGAAGGAAATGGTCGTACCCGTATCCTCGCATGTGCCAATTTCAGCCAGAGGTGCAACAGGGACGCCTGCCTCATATCGCTGGAAATAGATGACACCGTCACGATGAATGGTGACATCCATCCACTCTGAGACAGCATTGACCGCCGATACCCCGACGCCGTGAAGACCGCCAGAAACTTTGTACGAACTGTTGTCAAACTTACCTCCTGCGTGAAGTTTGGTCATAATGACCTCCGCGGCAGAGATGCCGTATTCTTCGTGAATGCCAACAGGTATACCTCGCCCATAGTCCCTAACACTGACCGAATGATCTGGGTTGAGGGTGATGTCGATTTGTGCGGTGTGGCCCGCAAGATGTTCGTCGACTGAGTTGTCGACAACTTCCCAAATGCAATGGTGCAGGGCCGTTCCATCATGTGGATCTCCGAGGTACATTCCTGGTCGTTTTCGAACCGCTTCTAACCCTTCCAAAACTTGAATGCTTGAAGCACTATATTCGTCGCTCATTTTTAATTCCTCAGAAGGGGTTGAATGGATGTATATTTTGATGATTATTTTTGCCACAAAATCTGATGGAAATTTCAACACAATTTGCGGCGCAGTACCCAATTTTCTATACCTCGCACTCCCCTACAATATTACCCTGTGACGAGGGGGTATAAAGGTAGTGCAATATCCCCTTCATAGACCCGTGAAAAACCTCTGAATTGTGACCCTCAAAACCATCGATTTGCAATGCTATATTCGATACAAAAAAGACATGAATTTCAACTAATCTCAGCGAACAGCCCATGCGAGAGCGTTAAGAAGCGGGCCCAAGTCCGAAAGGCATGGCTGACCCGTTGGTTTGTGTGTCCCTCGAAGGAACAACTGTGAAAGAAATGCTCGATGAAGCGGCCCGTGCAGGAATTGCGGGCGCTGACTTGATTGAAGTTCGATTCGACCGATTGTATCTAAGCCGTCCCGAACCAACCGTCACAGAAAATGAAGAAGGTGAAGTGACAAAAACCATGCCTCCTGCCAACGAGTGGCCTGTGAGAGACTTCGCCGACATCGATGTCGATGCATCGATTACTGCCTTAAAAGAAGGTATTGCCCTTCCTGTTATTTTCACTGCACGACCTGTTCGAGAAGGTGGATTCTTTTCAGGCGATGAAGATCAACGTATTGACGTGCTCAAGCAGGGCATCGCCTCTGGAGCGACTTGGGTCGATCTCGAACTTTCCATCAAAGAAGAAGACCGCACAACCCTCATGAAAGAAGCTAAGAAAGCATCCTGTAAGATCGTCGCATCGATGCACGATATTGACAGCACTCCAAGCGCTGAGGAGATTCAAAACATCATCACATCAAACGCTGAAATGGGCGACATTGTGAAATTCTGCGGCACAGTAAACGACCACCAAGACGCTCTTCAAATCGTGGAAGCCACCCACGCATTGGCCTCAGAAAAGGTCGAATACGCCGCTATGGCCCTTGGTAACGGCGGCGATTGGGCACGTTTGCACGCTCCAGTTCTCAACCAAGCCATGGTGTATGCAACCATGCGCAATGAATTCCGACTCTCCGACAAAGGACTCGTCAATGTGCGTGACCTCAAGGAAGCCTGGAATTTGCTCGAATACTGAGCCGATAGGGCGTCTTAGGGGCGAGAAAGGCTTTCTCCCCATCCTATTACCATCAAGCGTCTAATTCGTCACCAGAAGGCACATTCAAGCGCTCAGGTGGTGGATTGGTCAGTAACTGCCCCGTCTGAGGCTGCACAGGAATCTCTTGTAATTGAGCGGCTAAGGGCGGATTTGGCTGGACAATCGATTGTGGCATTGGAGTCACAGGCGTTGTCGGTAAGGGAGCCTCTTGACCAAATTGCGGCAAATCGGCTGGCCGTTCAAGCGAAGGAACGAGTCCCTCCGATGCTTCTGTAGGCGAGAGCCCTGCTTTCATGTACCTCGCATTAAGAATGAAGGGAGCAGCCAGAGCACCAAGTAATACAACCATAAAGGTAAGAGCAACGGTGTATGGGGGCAAGATCAGTGAACGACTTGTCGTGACAATAGTGACATCTGCAGCAATTGTTACGTCTGGCGCATCCGAATCATAGTCATGGATATTGTCCCATGCATCTACAATGAGATAGAAGTCTTGCCAATCCGCACCCCCCCAAATAGGAGTGTAGACCTCTGACTTGTCGAGATTCAAAGCAAAATTGACCGAACTTACACGTTCATATTCGTGTGAATCTCGGTATGATTTCCAACCAAGTGGATTCCAACTACGCCATTCTGGAGGGATGTCACTTAACGACTCTTCCAAGTCGCCCTCGTAACACCACCAGGTCTCTCTTTGGCTGCATTCATAGGAAGAACGGTAGGAGTCGTATTCTGCTGTTGTCAGCAAGTAGACATCGCCTGTGACGGGATTTGCATCTGCATCTTGCAGCGTCACACAGATGGTTGTGCGGTGGGTTGCTGAAAGATTCAATCGTAGTACACCAGCACTGTTGTTGCCAATCAGCATCGTGGTGTAGTGGCTTGTTTCAAGCGGATCAAGAACCGGTAGATTCCACATGTTTTGTTGATACATCCAAGGCTCTTCAGGCCCAAGATTAGACTGTTGGGCATTTTGCTGAGCGGGTTGATTTTGATTCTCCTCGTAATAGTAATCGTCATCGTAGTATCTTCCATCATATGGATCATAATTACCCGCATGATGTGGTACAAGGGCCATGCGTTGCATGGTTTGATTCCATTCAATTGCTTGCGTATCACCCTGACAAGCATCAGCAGCTTGGGCATGGGTGAGTATGGGCGTTGAAAATGCGCCTGAAAAAACAGGCACCATCATGATGACAACCAATGTCAAAGCCATGTGATATCGCATACTCATGACCTCCCTATGCACTTTGCTGAACTTGAAGGTTCAAGGTAGTAGCGGTCAACCGCGCCTTCGAAGTGGGCGAACATATCCACTGTCATCGCTTCGACGTTCATCCTTTGATAAAATCCCTGGCGCAGGTGGTGGCGTGTGGTGGTCCATACCGAGCAAACCACCTTGGCTTTCTACAAGTTCCACATCTGTGTACGATTCTGCAGCCTGCTTAGCTTCATCTTCGAGGTCGGATGGTTCACGCATAACGAGGTATCCAAGGATGAGGGCCACAGCAATAAGAGCGACAAAGGTGGCAAGGTCTGACCCTGCTTCTGTAAGCCAACTCTTCCAATCATCAACGCTGAAATCCGAAAGGGAAGGGGCTGCGGTTGGTGGCGTACTTACTTCGACATCTTGAGTCATCTCAGCACACATGCCCAGGCCATCACAGACTTGAATCATGAGCGTATAGACTCCGGGGTCTTCATAGGTCGCTGAAATGCGTGATGTCGAACCAGAAAGTGGGTCGATCCAGTCGTCAGCGGGGTCACCATTTCCATTTTCGTCGACCTCAATGTCCAAGTCCCATCGAACGACGAGGTCGGGATTCAAGGATTCATCTCGATCTGAGATAGAACCATCGTTGACATTTGTATCCCTGTAGAGAGCAATGCCCAGATCTACTTCCAAGTCTGAGATGTTTGCACTCAATGAGTTTGAATCACCTGAAAAGATTTCATCAGGTATCAAGAGGTTGTGAATCACAGGAGGATGATCAACCAGGACAGTGAATGATGCCCGACTCACATCCCCAGTACCAAAAGCATCCCGTACTGTGAGAGTCACAGTGTATTCACCAGGAAGCGTGAACGCATGCCAAGGTGAGGGTTCCGAATTAATTGGCGAACCATCACCAAAGTCCCATGTGTACTGCACGAGGCCGTTCCAATCTGGTGATTCTGCCTCGAGTGGGATGTATTTACCTTCGAACATACGGTCACCATCACGGGTACCATCCGAGTCAAAGTAGAGCAGTGTGTGTGGTGCAGCATAGGTATCACCTGCTTCGTTGAAGGTTCTCGACCACATGTCTGGCATCGTTCCTTCTTCGAATGTAGTTGAATCTGTGATCAATTCTCCACCGATCCAAGCATCCAAGATTCGGACGGAAATAATCGGCAATGGATTTGCCATCTCAATGGTAAGAATCCGTGGTGTGCTTGCTTCGCCGGCCTCATCAAAGACGATGAGCGTCACACTGTGGATGCCAGGCTCAATGAAGGTGTGAGTTACCTGTGGCCGATCACCGAAGGTTCCATCCGAGAATGTCCAGTTGAATGTCAAATCTGAAGAATCTCCGACTGTTCCATCTGGATCAAATGAGTCCCGTCCATCGAAAGTGTACGGGGTATCTACCTGTCCATCTTCGACTCTAAAATCAACCGTTGAAGAGCCTGTTGTCGCCGTGGTTCTGACAATAAAATCACTCACTGGGAGCTGATTATGGACCATAACGCTCAGTGTAGTCGATACGGAACTACCATCGTCGTCAGTCACAGTCAGTTCAACCGATTTTAGACCTGGTGTATTCCAGGCAGGCATTGGGTTCGCGCTGTTCGATGTCGTGGAAATAAATTCGTCTGTTCTGTCGCTGAGGCCTCCACCGAGGTTCACTCCATCCGGGAACGACCACTCGTAGGCAACAATAGTACCGTCATCGTCGGTGAATACATCCGGCATAACAATAGCAGTGTAAGTGTAGGTGGAGAGGTTATCAGCGAAAATTTGGAACGGGATTCTGTTGTTGACGTTCACGATAATTTCTTTGATACCCGTGTTAATCCCATCTGAAACGGTCAGCGTCAGGTTGTAGGTCGCAACAGTACCTGAAATGTCGCCCCATTCGTGGGCATATTCGTAGACGCCTATGCCCGAATCTACTGTACCATCACCCCAGTCCCAACTGTATTCCAGTTGATCCGTAGGGACGTTATCGATGGTTCGGGCAGCAGAAAAGAGAATCAGTTGATTGGTCAGGATGTTGATTTCATTTTCAATCACGACATTGTTCACCGTGATGATGGGCAGAGGTGGGGTTGTGTCACTGACATTAATCTGCAGGACTGATGTCTCAGACCACGTGTTGCCTTGGTCCATAACGCGCAGGGTGACATTGTAAACGCCTGCTGATTCATAAGAGCGCAGAGGTGATTTCAGACCCGAGGTGCTGTTATCTCCGAAATCCCAAGCATAGGCAATTGGAGCGTCGAGGTATGGCAATGAGTTGTTGTCCAAAGACAAGCCCCATGCGTCAAATCCATCACCTGTGAACTGAACGTTTTCCCATGTCTGAGTAGCGTTAGGGTCAAGGGTTCCGTTTGCTGTTGGCTTCATGTTGTTGAGAACTTGAGGCGCAGTTGTGATGCTGTCAACAGTGGTTCCAATCATGTCGACCATGTCCATTTTGAAGGTGTATTGTCCGTTGAGAGGTGCGGTGAACCAAAACGATTCCTCTGTAGCCACACCGCCACCTGCTGCAACCCTCTTGGTGAGGCGGTCAACTTCAACTCCTGATGCGTCTAACACGGTCATGGTCACGTCAAGATCTTCAAAGAAGGCATTAGAGAAGACCTCATAGTCAATTTGCGCAGTATCCGGAGCGCCGTCGCCATCACGGTCGATTTGGGCATCCGTTGCGGTTACGGTCAGGCTTGCAGGTGCCGTGATCCGTGCAGCTTCGATGTCCACAGTGCCTTGAGGGTAAGATGAGCCGCACGAAGTGTAATCGCAATCAGCGACCGTGCTTGCATACCATGTGATGGCCCAAACCTCGTTCGTGAGGTTTCCGAACCCTGGGATAAGCGCCGTAGCAACATTGTTTTGGAAATTGAGATCGGTCACCGACCAAAGCCCGTCAGCAGTAGATTGACTGACGACAACACCGTCAAATTGACTCACATCAGCAGTTAATCGCATGGTGAGAGGGGCAGGTGATGCGCTGCCAGGCGTGAACTTGAACGCTCGAATGCCCCATCCTTCTACGGTATGTCCTGTCGAGGACCAAGGGCCAGCCCAGTCACTGTTGGTATCGGCAGGTTGGACCCTACAGAACGAGTTTGAAGAGCAGGTCGGCGTCAGATCGAGGTTTGAAAATCCATAAATGCCCTGTGTTGAATCAAGAACTGCTGCAATTGAGAAATTGGCAAAGATTTCACCCATGGTCCGCCCCAACATTCCACTTTGCCCGCTCACAGGGGACAAAGCAAGGTTTTCGACACCTAAGCCACCCGTGGCAGAATCTTGAACAAGTTGTCGGACCGCTGGACCTCCACCAAGGTGGTCAGCAAGGTACATTGTGAAAATGAAACCAGCACCGTAATCAGCAAAGCGTTGATTCCACCATCGAACCGATAGTTCAGAGGCCGAAGTCCACTGGTTCAAGTGAGACACAAGGGTTGAGTCGGCCCCAAAGCATAGGTAAATCGCAACATCTGCATTGCCTTCATCGATCCATAGATTCTCGTAAGGATCCTGAGCGTTGTGTAAGAGATGTTCCATTTCATGCGCTAAAATTGATTTGCCCCACGAGAGGGTAATATCGGCGTAATCAACGTACAACGCCTCTCTTGAGGTGGCAAGAGAAGGTGCAAAGTACCCTCCGATGTTGAACGCACCGTCAATATCATAGATAACGATCTGAACTTGACAGTTATTGTCGACGTCCGGGGGTGCAAGGCCACGACCATCGGAGTAATCTTTTCCATAGTATGTGGTCATGGTAGGGTAAATTGTGCTGTCCCAAGAGGATGCAAGGTTGTTGAGTACGGTTGATGAGAGCGTCCTACCACTCTGCACCAGGAACGCAACGGTGTTGGTTGTTTTTGCCACATACACATCAATCGAACCTCCCGAGGTTGGCACAGTGAGTTGGTCGTTGACTACGTGTGGGTTGCAGGCCCGAGCTCCGGCTCGAGCTGAGGTTTGGGGTTGAATTACCATTTCTTCCGCACCAGGTCGCCCTTCCTCAATCCAGGCGTTTTTCAAGAAAGAGAATGCTGAAACCACTGGGACCTCTTCTTCAATCATGATGTATTCTCGCCCTTTGGAGGGATCGAAATCGGCAATATCTCCAATGATTGTCCCCCCTGCATTGTATGCCTCAACGACCTCATTTTCGGATGATGCGGAGGCTGCCGGAGCAAGAAGTGGCGCAAATAATGCTGCGCAGAGAACAGTGACGAGAAAGAAAGCAGATGTAGAGCGCGGTTCCGACATTGATGACACCTCAGGTATTCGCATTACTGCTTAACAACTGCACGACCTGAAAAGAGGTATTTAAGACTGGGTCTATGAGGCTTCACATATGCTCACGCGAACTGGGAGTGGTTTACGCCCCCCTAATCATGCCATGAAGTCGCTTATTCTCGCATTCTTGATGCTTACTTCTTGCGTAGGCACGTCCCAAGCCCAGAGCATCAAGGAGCCGTACCAAGTTGTCGATGCTTGTGAACAGGTTGATTCGCTGGTATTCAACGGGACCAGCGCCAATGCATCGATTACAGAACAAGTGAACTTGGGGCCGAGAACGACTGGATCTAACGGCAGCGCCGACCTTCGCAGTATGATTCATTCAGAATTGAGTCACTTAGAGGTTGCAAATAACACCTACACTGAAGACAACATTACCTTCACTAACGTTGTTGCAAAGTACTCGCCAGGTGAAGCCAACGCCTCTCGACCAAGGGTTGTTCTCGTTGCCCATTATGACTCACGAGATGTTGCTGAACGGGATCCTGACCAGAACCGAACCATGGAACCAATCCCAGGCGCAAACGACGCTGCAAGCGGAGTTGCAGTC
This sequence comes from uncultured Candidatus Poseidoniales archaeon, assembly GCA_964015875.1. Taxonomy (GTDB): domain Archaea; phylum Thermoplasmatota; class Poseidoniia; order Poseidoniales; family Poseidoniaceae; genus MGIIa-L1. The sequence goes on along the minus strand of CAXHEV010000014.1, from coordinate 33,672 downwards.
TTGCTTGAACTTGGAAGAATCATACCCTCCATGAATTTAGAATACGATGTTGAACTGCTGTTCACTGATGCTGAAGATCAGAATTATTCGACTGGAAGCCTATATGGTGCAAGAGCATGGGTCGATAACCAAAGTGAATCTGAAGTGAATCGAACCACGGCATACATCGTCGTTGACATGGTTGGCGATATTTTTCTTCAACTCACCCATGTTTACCCCGGCGACAACGCCTTGTGGACCACAATCCCACCGCTTGCTGCTGCCATTGGCCTGATGGATACAGAGATTGATTGCAACGGTGATTTGGGCAGAGACATCGTCAACATGACCATCAGCACTGGTGTGATCGATGATCATGTGCCAGCACTCAACAGAGGCATTAGAGCCATTGATTTGATTGACATACGCTTTGGCGAAGGGGCTGAACCCTTCGAAGGGCATTGGCATACCCATGAAGATACGCCTGACAAAGTCAGCGCTCAATCGTTGCAGGATGTTGGTTTGTTGGTGGAACTTGGGCTTCGCTCAAACGCATGGATTTTTGATTTCCAAGCCTCTGAAGAAAACCAAGATCAGAGCGAGGAGACTGAGGCTGAAGAATCAGATTCTTCTTCACCAGAAGTGGAGGTCGAACGGTACACTGGGTTGGCCTTTGTAGCACTCCTCGGCATTGGGGCAGCGATGACCTTGATGCTGGTCCTTGGCTATGCTGTCAATTTGCGACGGGAACAATGAAGCGCGGACAGGAAGGGAAAGGCGTATTATCCGCGCACGCACCCACTTCAACACAGCGGGGGTGAGATGATGGCGGATGACTCTGATTTCGACGAGCGGCGAGAAGCCCTCAAAGCCCGTGTTCAGGCCCAAATAGAAGCCTCGAAAGAAGCTAAATTAGAGCGTCAGCAAAACGCTGCGGAAGAGCTTGTGGTCGATGAATCAGATTTGAACGCTGCCATTGCAGAAGCCAATGAAGAATTTAATGAGCATATGGCTTCAATGAACAAGGCCAACGCTTCCCAACTACGGACGCTTGCTGCATCCTTGATTCTTGTCGGTAGCATTCTTGGAATGGCTTCTGGTGGATTAATTCTTCAAGGCAATCCTGCAGACCTCATCAACGCATTTAGCGTGATCGGAAATGATGAAATGGTTGACGTTTCGGGAATTGTCCTCGAACCAGACGGGAGTGCGGTACCCGAAGTGAATGTTGAGTTGATGAACATCGACTCAGGCGAAGTTATCGGTTTAACAACAACGGATTCCAATGGCTACTTTTGGTTCAAATCGATCGATGTCACTGAACTTCAATTGACATTTTCGCTCGATGGCCATACAACTGTTGAACGAATCTTCATTCCCGATGGGGCACAAATTAAGCCAATCACACTCCGTGAAGGAACCGGTACCGTTGTAGAAAATGAAATCGTTTCAAATGACGGATGGAATACAGAAAACGCAGTTGCATTGTCTACCGCAGTTGGCGTCTTAACCGTGCTCACTGGTTTGGTTGGTGTTCAGGCGGCTGTCGAAGCTCGGAAGGCAAAGCGATACAGGCGCACTCAGTACCTTGCCGGCCTTGCTTTGTTTAGCAGAGGCCTGATTATCTTTGGACCTGCGTTGATCCTTGCAGGCATGATGTTACTCATGAAAAGTCGTGATCAATTTTCCGATGTAGGCGGTGAGTGAATGTACCTGATCAGCGTCGAGGGCGGCGATGGTTCTGGGAAAGGTGAAGCCGCTCGTTTATTGCTTGAATTAGCAGCGGAATTTCCCTTTCCTCAAATCCATGCAACACACGAACCAAGGAGACACAGTGAACTTGGCAAGTTGGCACTTACATCCGTCAAACTAGGTGATAAGACACCGTTAGAAGAAGCAGGACTTTTTGCGGCCGATCGTCTCGACCATTCACACACATGGATTCGGCCATTGCTTCAGCAAGGCCACATTGTTATTTCAGATCGCAACATCCATTCATCACTCATCTACCAAGGTGTTGTTGGAAATCTCGGGGTTGAACAAGTCGCAAAAATGAACGCTGCTGCAATGATTCCAGACCTTGTGTTGTGGATTGATTGTGACCCTGCCAAAGCCATAAAGCGTATTCGAACCGGTACCTTGCGAATGACAAGTGAAAAGCAGGAGTATTTCGAAACCCCTGAAATTCAAACGACGATCCGCCAAGGATTCAACGATCTTTTGTCCGGAAAAATCACAGTACCTGCTCCCTTTGACAAGTGCTGCGTCGTAGGCCCAATTCTCAATGAAGGTGGATTGGATGATTTGAAGAAAAAATTGAGAACCGAACTTCGTGCCTTCTTCAACAGAAAGCCAACGCCACTCAACGTCGATCCAGATGAAGTTGATCGCCATCTTTTGAGCACCTTGGTCCGGGATGTCAAAAAACAAACGAGACTCCCAGGCGCCCCCCAAGAGAGGACTGCGATTCATATCGGTTGGCTTTCAGGCCGCTCACCTGCACAATGGATGCAAGAAGCCGAAGACAAGTGGCCTGTTGAAAGTGCACGAACATACGACGTCCCTGCAACCCCACATGCTCAATCATGTTGGTCTGTTCTGGGCACCCTCTCGCTCATTGTCGGGTCGAGTGAGGTTCCCCGCCTCCACCGTGCTTTTGGACCCCATCGTATGGTGACGCAACGACACACTCAACGACTCGTCAAGTGGTTGGAAGAGGAACGTTGGATCCACAAACAACAATCTCACGTTCCTTTCGCAGAGGCACAAGTGTTCAAACTTCGTGATGAACGGCTCGGCTATGGTCGCTTAGCACTGGCCATGTGGCCTCTACGTACCCAACTCGCCTCTTGGCGCAGAGCTAATCCAAAGGCGAACTGGAGTCATGCTTTATCGGCGATTGCATCTCCTGAAGATGGAAGGACTCCTCCACCAGTAGTCCGTAAAGGACTCGAAGACATCATGAAACGACTTCACATGCTTTCCAGCGGGCACGAGCACTGTCCCGTCCCAAATTCAGTTGAAGAATTACTGGCATGGTGGCAAATTCCACCACCGTGATTACTCTTCTTCAAATTTTAACTGAAACCTTGCATTGCCTGGGAGTACAACATCCGATGCATGTTGGAATTTTTCTGCCCGAGCGCCGATTGATGCACCAATTAAAATCGCCAAACCTAGTCCGAAGGGGGCCCCTGTCAGGGGCCTTGTGAAATTATTCGATTCGTAGCCAGTTAACAGCTGGGTGAAACCATCAATGATCAATGGAACGCATAAAACAATACCACAAGCAAGCCAAGCCAGTGTTCTGCGGTTTTTGACATAGACATTCACCAACCATTCATCTGGCAGTAAAGAAAGGCAAGTATCTCGTACAGTCCAACGATTATAGGAACGTCTCGAGAAGAGGACACCACCCATCATCAAACCAAAGAATATGCCGACATCACGAGTGCAAACCGGCATTTGATTGCCACCAATCACCCATGAACGTTCGTGGTTTTGATGACAGTTCAAATCTGCAAAGGCATAGATAAAACCGGTATAGGGGTCCAATTCACTCCAACTGAAATGATCGTGCTGGTGAAGGGTTCCGTCTGCATGCTCATGAAGTGACCCCTGTGGAGAATTACCGTATGAATTTGAACCGTCTTTGGATGCAAAGTCAAAGGTGTTTGCTCTACCATTGATGTCCACAACGGTCCCCTCGGGTAGGATCAGAGGTGCTGCAAAAAAGGAAAAGAAAAAAAATCCAGATATTCCTGCAATCCATAGACCAATTTTTCGCTCTCGAGAGCGATGTTCTAGTCCGTTTTTCTCCACGCTACTACCAAGAGAATTCAATAAATATAGTTTGGTGCAAAACAGTGGGAGGCTTGATGTGTATCCGCCTCAACCAAGCATCATGGAGATTGAGGAGGGTGAGCCAGTTGGCCTCGTCACGGGTCTTCAAGCAGGGGCGTTTTTGGGGCTTTATCTTGGATTTAGTCTTGCAGTGATATCGGTACTGACCGATCCAACACAACTCATGCGTTTAGGTGGACTCATGTGCACTCCACCGCTACTGGGAGCTGTGTTCTTAGGACCTTTTTTGGCTCGACGCAGAAAACCCGTCGACCTTGGAAAGCGCCCACTTTCCCATGCAAGAGAAACATTGACTCCGTTCAACGAAGGCCAAGGCCGATGGCGAGTGCTCAGCCATGTCAAGAGCGATGGTATGTCCATTCGCATCGATATGCACGACCTTACAAACTTAGTCGGAGTTGTGGAGGCGGCACTTCCTTTGTCGAATCATTGTTCAGTCAAGTTCATTGTCGGCCGAGGTGTACAAAGCTCTCGTCAACCTGAGTTGAGGCAACGTGTGCTTGAATTGGTCGAGGGGCGTGTGGTGTTGACTCGAAGAAAAAGAACTGCGAAGTCAATCGAGATTTCACCCATTCCTACAGTCAAGTATGTTGACCAACAGCGGAAAATTAACCGGGCTTTGTTGATTCTCTTACCGATTTTCTCGTTCTTCGCGTGGCTTGAGATGAGATAGATCCCCAACCGGAGGAGCACTTAAGCACCGCCGCATACTAAGGTAATCATGCGCGAAGTCACCTTTTTCTGGAAACGGACAAATGTCAGCCACCTGGTGAGTGGTCCTATCACAGAAGTTGTTCAAAGCATGCACTTCATCTCATATGCGAGAAGAGTTCCCAAAGATATTCGATGTATCTTCAAGGTACACTTCCAGCCTGGCATGGGTCCAAAGGACATCGATCGTATAGGTTTCATGGAATTGATTGAGGTACTTATGGATGCTGAAAATGAAGGTGATGGAACAATCCTGCTCGCCCGATTAAACCACCCTGCAGCGAACTTAAGCGCGAGGATTAACGGGACATCTGCAGTTCCCGGCGCCTGTTTTCTTGATGGAGAAGGAATCACCTACACCATCCAGGGCCCGCCCATTAGCCTACGCTTGTTCAGTGGGTTTTTGCGTATGATTGCAAAACCCGACCGGACAAGTGCAAGAAGTGTGAAATTTGCTGTGAATGAGGAAAACGGAGCGCTCTCTCGCAAACAACTCAAACTTGCCAAATTCGCCTATGACCGAGGTTATTTCGATACGCCTAAGCGAATTCGAATCGCTGAACTAGCACAGGAACTTGGGTTAGCTAGAGCCACAATATCTGAGCACATGGCACGCATTGAATCAACAATTATGGACGATATGTTTTCTTCATTTTCTGAAATCTATGTGCCACCAGAAACTCTTCGAGAATTACTTGAGGTCGTGGCCGAAGATCATGAAGAATCAAAAAATCAAGACAAAGATGCATATCATGCAGTCATGGACCAAATTCGCAACTCTGTAAAGGAGGAACTTTCGAGGATAGAGATCTTTGAAGAAAACCAAGATGATGTCCAAGCCTATGTAGAAGAATCGATGAGAGCTCACAAGGAAAACATCAGTTATATCGATGATTTAACTGCCAATAAAAACACGGGAATCAATCAAATTTGAGCCGATGCTTTACATGGGCCGGCGAATCTGTCAACCTCATGACCGACATAGCGGGGTTGCTGCGACGTTTGGAAAAGGGTGGCATCCCGATGACTACGTCGATTCGTGAAGCAATGCTGAAAGTCGACATTGAGGATTTCACAGATTACGAGACAGACCCGTTCTATGTTGACCGCCCTGTGCCATTTATGGAAACCGATGCTGGTGCAGTAAAGACAATTTCAGCACCACACATGGTCGCCACTTTGCTTCATCACATGGAACTAAAACCAAGTGATGATGTTGTCATCGTTGGAGCCAAAGGAGGGTACATTGCAGCACTGATTGCCACCATTGTTGGAGAGGAAGGTTACGTACGTGTGGTCGATCCTTCCCAAGATGCGGTGGTACATGTTCGCCAACGACTTACCCATTGGCCTACTGTTGAGGTGCGTGAATTAGAATCAGTTGATGTCGCCCCGGTCGCTTTCCCTGGTGACTTGCACCGAGTTCTCGTTACGGGCCAAATCGATTCTCTTCCCCATTGGATTTCTGACCGGGTCAACGAGGGTGGCTTCATCTTGGCACCACTGGGTCCGAAAAGTAGCCAACAACTCATGAAAATGGAACTTCAAGATGGAGAATTGATGCCAACCGACCTTGGCCCTGTGGCTTTTGGACCTGTCGACGTACGCAGTGCAGAGCCCGGGCCCATGAGTGCTGATGAACTTGCAGACATGATTGAATTGACCATACAAACATGTGAGGATTTAGGTTTGATTGAAGATGACGAACGTCATGCAATGCAAGACTTGGTCGTCAACCTTAGGAATCTGCCCGATGACTTACCACCGCCTGGAGAAGGCATGATGCCGATGGAAGAACACCCAATGATTCAGTTGATGTGGGAAGCTGCACCATCCTTCTTCCGATTGTGGCCCATGCTACAAACAATGCTGCACCCGAACCTCGCTCAACCTGGGGCAGAAGATTGGGACGATGAAAACGACAATGAAGATGGTGAATTCAAACCATAAATCGATTGATAACAAAACCACAGGCCTATGAACATGGGCTCGCTGGAGAAAACATGGCTGGTGGCTTGGACGGCGAAATCTCCAAACTGCGGCATAAGGATGTCCGTCAACGAAGACGTGCAGTCCGTGTCCTGTTCGATACAGATTTGCCTCGTGCCTTGGAAGGGTTTGTCCCATTGCTGAATGATCGTGACCCGTGGTTCCGTTCTAAGGCGCTGGATGCACATCGTCGCTGGGCCCCTTTGCAAGGACCATCAGCGCTCATAGTCCTCGCAGAACATCATTCTATAGAATCCAGGCGTTGTGCTGCTAACTTGCTATCAGAATTCAGTGATGATGTCTCAGAAATTGCACTTCTCCTGGTCGATGATGAGGATTTAACATGCCGAAGAAAAAGCGCATCTGCTCTGCTTGACAGCGCACAGGCAAGTGAATATGTCGAACGATTCCTCTCCTCCGAAGACGCCTATTTGCGGCGTTTGGCCGTGTCGAGTAAGGGGGCAACACGTGAACATAGAACACTTGGTATTCGCGATGAAAACCAATCTGTTTGCGAAGCTGCGCTGCAATCGATGAACGAACTGAATGAACCCCTCGATAGTGAAGGACTCCTCGTGCTCATGGACCGAGGCATCGCTGGGGCGTCACTGATTCATTCAGTATTGGAAGCAGATGGAGAAGCCTTGGTGAAGTTTGCCACTGCCGCTAAAGGGCCAACAATGAAAAAATTCGTTAAAGCACTCAAAGAGAGGTGTGATTCTCCGGAAGACCGGCTCATCAAAACACTTAGAGATGCACAAGAATGGATAGTTGTTGGCCGGTGGCTCCAAGGTTTGCGTGGCGAGCAGCAAGACGCATTGAGATGGGAACTGATTCGGAACCCAAACATCGACCAAATCGAGCGAAGTAGATGGATTGAACGCTTGATTGGACGCTGTGATGAACCGATCTTGATTGAGGAAGCACGCCGTTTTATGAACGAAGACCACCCTGATTTACTTCTTCAAGCAGCACAGAACCTTTCTACTGCCTATGACAAACTCAATTTATGAGCAGCCAGAGTTCAGGGATGCGGTTCCAAATCGATGCCACCAAAGGCCCAACCCGACGCCTTAATGTCGGGATAGAAATCAGTGGGCCATTCACCTCAAAAACGATGACGCTGCACTTCCCAAGATGGGTTCCTGGATCTTATTTCTTGAGGGAACCAATTCAGCACATGACCGAGTTTTACGCCGAAACAGATTCGGGAGTGCCGATTGCTCACAAGCGCCACAATGTGGATGCAATGCGCCTAAAACTGCCAGAAAATACGAGTAAAGTTGTTATTCGGTACAAGCTTCTTGCCGATGATCTTTCAGTCCGCTCCAATCATCTCGATGAGGGGCATCTCCACATGATGCCGCCCTTCACCTGGTTCTTACCGACCGACGGAATCGAAGGAAAACGGTTGGATATGGAACACACCATTGAACTTCATGCACCTGATGATTGGATTCCAGCAACACAATATCACCTCGTTAAATCTTCAGAAGGAAAAGGAAGCCTCACTGAAAACCATGGAATAACACATACCTTCACTTGTCCAAATCGAGATGAACTCCTCGACGGTATTGTCGAAATCAATCCATACCCAATCGACTCTTGGGTCGTAGATGGGCGCACACATCATCTCAAATTATGGGACAGTGGAGGTCATCCAATCGATGAGGCAATGCTTGAGCGGTTCAAAGAAGACATGGATCGGATCGTCAAGGAACATCATGCGCTCTTTGGAATACCCTCGTGGGACAATTACATCACAGTCATCCAGTTAACTGAGAAATCAAGAGGGGGTTTGGAACACCTTAATTCCCAAACTTCGATGCTACCACGTCAATGCCTTATGCCGGGTCATGACGATGAATACAGAGATTTAGTGAGTCTATTCAGTCATGAGTACCTCCATCAGTGGAATGTAAAACGACTTCGTCCTCGATCCTTCTTGGATTACGACCTGCAAACAGAAGGTCATTCTGATCTCTTATGGTGGTTTGAAGGAGGAACATCCTGGCTTGGAGACATGTTGTGTGTTCGCTCGGGCGCTTGGTCTGAAGAGGATTGGCGCAAGGACTTCCTAAGAAAAATGAAGCGTCACACTGGTCGGCACGGCATGAACTATGAATCTCTCACCGAATCAAGCCACGATGCTTGGATTCACCTCTATCGTGGCCATGCATTCTCTCGTGAAACGCAAATCTCCTACTATCTAGAGGGGGAACTCACCATCATGGAACTCGATATGGAACTGCGCAAACGTTCCAAAGGACTGCACGGTATTTGTGATTTGATGGCATTACTTTGTCAACGCCACGGCTTGGAATGTGAGCCAACGATGCGATTGGGTATCACCCACTCAGACATACGAAAAGCCCTGACCTCAATGAAGGGAGGAAGGCGTCTTGGAACAATGCTTGATGACATGGTCAACCGAAAACAGGCACCTGATATGGAGCGGACCATGGCTTATTTTGGGTTGAAATTGGAACCTGAGCACGCCACCAAAGAAGGCGAAATCAAATCTGGCTGGCTTGGACTTAACCTTTCCAACAAAGCCGGAAAGGTCGTTATGAGCACCCACATGACCGGCAGCCCACTTCGAGCATTGATGATGCCGGGAGACGAGGTTGTTGCCATCAACGGCATGAGAACGTCAACGATGAAAAACTTGCAGACGGCCTTGAAAGGAAAAATTGGACAAAAGGTCGAGATCACCTACACTCATGAAGGCATGCTACGGACATGTTCTATCGAACTTCCAGAAGCTCCAAAACACAATGTGAAATTGGCCGGAAAAGGCAATAAAAATTGGCAAAATTACATTGCTTCTCGCCAAGACAAATGAGTAAATGACGGCATTCGCAAGAAGGACCAACTCGCCTCAAGGACTTATGATAAGAAAGAAAAAAACCTGGCAGTGTCGAATGACTTACTCTTCTGGAGTCGTCGGGGCCGGTTCTGCTAACTGCTCGAGAGGTATATGGATCGGAGGCAAATAATCTGCAATTCGGTGGCGACTTGTTTTTGGAGGAAACACATGCTCTGAAAGGCTCATGGCAATAACGTCCTCTTTGGTAAGGGATTCAATGCTAGCAGATGGCCAAACATCGACTTCAATGCGATCATCATTGAGATAATCTACGGCAATGACTGGGATTTGAGCGAGGTTGAGTTTACTGGCAATCGAATGGCGATGATGGCCATCAAGAATAGCACCTGTGACTTTGTCAACGATCAGCGGTTTGGTGTAGCCACCCCAGCGTTTCGTCATCTCGAGAAGTTTGTCACGGTTGCGCGGTTTGATTTCCTCATGGGGTTTCAGCCATTCCAGTGGCACAAGTTGCACGTCGACTTCATCCCACATTACCCCAAGCCAACGGCTTGTGTGCGATAATGCTATTCATTAAGCGTCCATGGTTCACTCCGGAAGGAGGCTCATGTCGTCAGACCACGAAGAAGGGCTGCTCCCATTGTTGGGTGATGCGAAGAGTGTACCCTTACCCGAAAAATTAGTTCATTGGGTTGAGAAACTGCACGATGACATCAACACCATCATTGATAAAATTGCCAAAGCCAATGGTGGAGTTTGGATTGTTGGTGGTGCTGTACGTGATGCATTCTTGGGCCTGGGTGACCAAGATATTGACCTTGCTGTCACCCTTCCGCCTGAAGAAATGCTCAATATATTCCCAGATGCTTTGCCGACCGGAATTGACTATGGAACGCTTACCCTTCGTGGTGAGAATGGGCGCTTTTACGAGGCAACAACACTGAGAACGGAATCAGAATACAGCGATGGGCGTCGACCGGAAGTGGTTGATTTTGGCACGTCCTTACTTGGGGACTTAGAACGTCGTGATTTTACATTTAATGCGATGGCAATCGATACGAGAAGGATGCTACTCCATGACCCATTTAATGGAAAAATCGATCTTGAACGAGAACGTGTAAAGGCAGTCGGCCAAGCCTATCAACGTCTCTCAGAGGATGGATTACGTATTCTTCGTGCTTACAGATTTCTTGATCGGGCAGATGCCGGAGTATGGCGCTTCGATCCGGAACTTTCTGAAGCATTGAAACAGCACCGTTCGATGCTTTCTGGTGTCACAAACGAACGAATTTGGATGGAATGGAAAAAAATCCTCGCAGGAAAAAATGCAGCACACGTCATTGAGCGGATGAGTAGGGACGGCGTATTGGACCGGTTTTTACCAGGAAAATGGGGCGGCCAAGTGCATCGAATGCATGCGCAACATCATATGTTGTGTGATTTTTTTTCACCGCTTGAGAGGTTTGCACTGCTCCTCTCTGAAGTCGACTCGGCAGAGGTAGAGTCAACCCTAAAACAACTCAAATTATCAAAAAAAGAACGCCGGGAGATCGAACTGATCCACTATAGATTTGGCAGAGTGCCTGAAAACACCAACGCCCAATTACGGGTCTTTAGAAACGTTCTACAGGAACGTGCAATGAACCATTTACGGATGGAAAAAATCATTCGCGAATCTGGATTGATGGTCGCTTCCTTGGATGATCAAACCACGGACCAAATTGATGAAGTTGTCAATCGCTTGGAAGACTTGGCCCCTCTTACTGCTGGTGACGAATCACTCGTGGATGGCCACTGGATTATGGAGCGGACCGGTTTGGGCAAGGGCATCGCCCTTGGCCGATTAAAAATGTGGCTTCACCGACTGCAAATTGAGAGAGATTTAGTCGATGTTGAAGCCGTTGAAACTGTGCTCTGTGGACTGAATTGGGATCATGAAAACTACCATGAATGGCCACAAATAGAATTCTAACCTTGACGGCACCATCTTGATGAAAGAGAACCTTTTCATTGAGCACAAGGGGAGCACCATGTCTGACTTCATGATGAAACAAATTGAACAACGAATGGCAACACGAGGGATTGACCTCAACCTGCTTTCGGATGAGGAATTATCAGCCGTTGCAGTGCGTTTTTTGGGAGATGCCCCGCCTGGTCATTTGCCAAGAGAGACCGTGATTGCAACGCTTCAAGGCCAAAAACCAATCCAAGAGTGGGCAATGGGTATCAAATCACGAGTCACCGGTCAAGCAGCACAAAAAATGACTGACGCCACCCGTTCAGCAGTTGATACTGCTAGGAAGAATTACGAAGCGAGACGGGAACAGGACCCGCGCCTTGCTGCGATTGCGAACAAATTCGGTGAATGGCTCAATGAGTCAAACTACAACGCTGCCCAATTGACAGCGATGGCGGATGCAAACAAAGATGGCATTATCAGCAACGACGAGATTCTAAATCTCATTCGAACCATGTCCAATTCAGAACCCCCAGAGTGGGTGGTTGAACTCGTCGTCAAGTACATCGATACAGATGGTAATGGAGCAATCTCTCTTCCAGAATGGTGGGCCTTCCTTGAATCGATCGGATTCGAAAACGCCTCGCCGCAGATCCCTGAACAACCGATACCTGCAGCCGTGCCTGAGCCAGCCCCGGAACCAACACCCGCAGCCGTGCCTGAGCCAGCTTCAGATCCTATAGCAGTCCAAACCATTCAACCTGCTGCAAGCGTTGCTGCTGTCGCAGCGGTCGCAACCACCGCGGCTGTTTCGTCACAGGAACCAACACCAGCTCCAGTTGAAGTTCAACCTGAACCTCAACAACATTCTGAATCTACGGAGAACATGGATCATCTTGGGATTATTGAAGCGCTCTCTGGTGCTCGATTATTGTCGGAATTCAACAAAATCGTTGCGCTATCTACAACTCAAACCTCGACAATTAAGGTCGAAAAAACCGAGCGTTCTCTAATGGCCACTGGAGAATACAAGGGTGGTCAAACCATTACCGGAACACTGGATGGTGGCGAGCACGTGGTTACCATCCGATTCCCAGTCAATGAATCTGAATTTATTGAAGGGCTGAAGGTCGGCCAACTTGTCCAGGCAGAGGGTAAGATTTACCGATGGTCAGGCGCTTTAAAGCAAGCAAACCTCGATGGTACAAATGCACGTCTAGCCTGATCACTTGAGCGCACGTGCAATCACAATACGCTGCACTTCTTGCGTGCCTTCGTAAATTTGAGTGATTTTTGCGTCTCTAAAGAATCGCTCAACTGGGAATTCCTTGGTGTATCCGTAGCCACCCAGCACCTGAATCGCACGCTCGGTCACCCACATTGCTGTGTCACCTGCGAACAGTTTGGCCATGCTTGCTTCCTTCGAATGGCGCGGTCCACCATGTTCGTAATGCTGTTGCTTGACCCAAGATGCCTGGTAAATGAGAAGACGTGATGCTTCGATTCGTGTTGCCATGTCCGCCAGGTAAGCCATGATCATTTGATGATGCGCAATTGGTTTTCCAAAGGCCTCACGCTCATGGGCGTACTTGAGCGCTGCTTCATACGCACCCTGTGCGATGCCCAAGGCTTGGGCGGCGATACCGATTCTGCTGTTGTCTAAAGCGTTCATTGCAATTGGGAAACCATTGCCGACGCCCTTGAGTACATTCTTGACTGGAACTTTACAATTCTCCAAAACCAAGGTGCAGGTGTCTGAAGAACGGATACCGAGTTTGTCTTCTTTCTTGCCAACAGAGAAACCTTCGTAACTCGAATCAACGATAAATGCGGTCGAACCGCCGTGCTTTTTCACAGCATAATCTGGATGGTCTACGTCTTTGGCGAACAAGACGAGAATTTTTGCTTGGGCCCCATTGGTCACCCACATCTTCTCACCGTTGAGGATGTAGTGTTCCCCATCGTCCGAGAGTTTGGCCTTGCAAGTCATTGCTGCAGCATCAGTTCCCGCACCGGCCTCAGAAAGTGAGTATGCACCTACTTCACCTGCTGCAAGCCGAGGGAGGAATTCTGCCTTCTGCTCTTCGTTTCCATGGAGGGCGATTGTTTTGGAACAAAGGCCAACGTGAACACAGTACATCACGGCGAATGAAGGGTCGACGCGGGCAAGTTCTTCAACGATAATTGACTCTGAAACATCGTCGACAGGCGAGCCGCCATAGGCTTCGGGAATGGTCACACCTTGCAGGCCATATTCGATGAACTCTTCCCACTCTTTGCTCGGAGGGATCTGTTGTTGGTCGCGATGCTCTACTGTGAGGGAGAGAACGCTTTCTGCGAAGTCTCGGACCATCTCTCGAATCATTTGCTGTTCTTCGGTTTCGCCGTAGTTCATGTTCGTCCCTGTGATGCGGAAAACGCCGACTCACTTAACCCGTTTGACGGTTTTCCACGGTAGTCTATTTTGCCTCAATTTGATATACAATGGTGATTGGGGCGTTTTTGAGGGAGTGCCCTAATGGATGAAGAAGTTGTAGAATTCAGCGTTGCACATAACAGAAAATATTCCCGTGACCATCTATGGTACCAGGAAAAAGACGACCGACTCATGATTGGTGTGAGTGAATACCTCGCCGTTGAAATTGGCGAAGTTCTCCGAGTGATTCTGCCCCAAGCAGAAAACGAAATCGATGAAGGTAGAGACATGTTCTCGATTTGGACTGCCGATGAAAAGGTTGCTTTCCCTTCGATGTATTCTGGAATCATTGCTGAAGTGAACGGTGAGGTTGAAATCAACCCTGACTTGGTCAATGATTCAGCTTATGACCACGGATGGATCATCATCATTGAGCCTCACGAATTGGACCTTGAGAACCTCTTGGAACCTGATGAGTACGTCGAATTCCTCGCCGAACTCTGAGCAAAGGTCTTACCCCTTCGTGCCCGAGGTTTTGCCATGGGCGATGCTTTACAACGACTACGAACGAGTTTATCTAACGCCCCGGTGATTTGGAAAGGTGATTACCCCTACTTTATCCACCCTATTACTGATGGTGTTCCACGCCTTGACCCTGAGGTCCTGAAAGCAGTTACAGACTTGTCAGAGGCTGCAATTGATTGGAGCGGCATCGATCTGATTCTTGGAATTGAGGCTATGGGGTTGCCGCTCACAGCACCGCTTAGCGTTCGCACTGGCGTTCCTTTGGTGATCGGACGTAAGCGGTCATATGGCCTCGAAGGAGAGGTTGTCATCGACCAAGCTACCGGATATTCGAAACAACCAATGTACCTCAACGATATTGCACCGGGTGAAAGGTTGGCCATTGTGGACGATGTGCTTTCTACGGGAGGTACGCTCAGAGCGGTTATTGAAGGCGTGCGGGCAACCGGTGCAACAGTTGCTCACATCCTCGTTGTGGTTGAAAAAGGGCCCGGTTTGAAACAACTTCAGCACGATTACCCCGGGATTAAAATCGACTCTCTTGTCCGTCTTGAAATGGATGGTGCAGACGTTGTTTTGCTTGATGATGAACCCACTTGAGCATAGGGTGCATTGATGAGGGAGCGGCGAGCCCCTCGCATGGGGACGACCATGGACTTGGACCGCCACGACTTCGAACTTGACCAGTTAATGGAACGGATTCAGGCGAATGATAATCGCTTGATTGCGCTCCAGATCCCCGAAGGTTTGAAGATGCAGGCATTGGAAATGATGGACACCATCGAAACCGAAACCAGCGCTAAAGTTGTCCTAGCCGCAGACCCTTGCTACGGTGCATGTGATCTTGTCCATGACAAAATGAAACTCATGGGTGTGGAATTGGTCGCCCACATGGGCCACTCTCAAATGAACATTGATTCGGGGATGCCGACACAATTCATCGATGTGACCTATGATGGCGACCCTGAGTTGACACCAGTGATTCCATTCCTCGACGCGCACAAAGCGATTGCAGAGAAGCGCCTTGCCGATCAAGCCACACCAGAAGACATGTCAGAAGAAGAAGCACAAGAGCGCTTCTTGGACGCTGTTGGCCGCATGGCGCCACTCACAGGCACGAAACTCGGCCTGGTTGGTTCGATTCAGCATTTGCATCTGCTACCAGATTTCCATGATCGCTTGGAAAAGGCGGGTTATGATGTGACGATCCCTATTGGCGGTGCGAGACTTTCATTCCCAGGTCAGGTCTTGGGATGCAACTATTCCGGCGATGATGATTCGATTGGTCATTACCTGTTCCTCGGTTCGGGGGATTTCCACCCGATTGGACTTGTTCTGCACACTGGCAAACCCTTGGCCATGCTCGACCCCTACACGGGCGATGCTGAGGAAATGTCGCTCGAACGAATCGAGCGCATCCTTCGACAACGCTCTGGTCTGATTATGGCCAGTGGCGATGCACAGCGCTTTGGCATCCTAATTGGAGAAAAACCAGGTCAGATGCGCCGAACTTTGGCTCTGAGGATGAAGCGTATGCTCGAAAAGCATGGAAAAAAGGGCTACCTGCTCGCTTTGGAACATATTGGGCCTGATTTGATTGATTTCTATCCCGTGGACGCCTTTGTGAACACGGCTTGCCCCCGAATCGCAATCGATGATGCCGTCCGATACAGAAAGCCACTCATCACTCCTTTCGAACTCGAAGTTGCCCTTGGGGAAAAGAAGTGGGAAACTGGCTATCAATTCGATGAGATACCCTGAACAAGCCCCAATGACGTTTCAAAACGGACATCTTGATGCTGGTTCTAAACCGTATGTTCAAGAACGGTTGGCGTGAGCCTTCTTTTGTTATGACAAGCTACCTTGACAGAATTGGGGCTGGCTCAGTGCTTGCCGACCCAGAAGTCATGGATTTCGATTGGATGCCACCCGAACTTGTTGGACGGGACGAGGTTCAACGGGAACTTGCATCGAAGTTTTCGACGCTGGCTTACCCCGAGGGGACTGGACGGGTCGTCATTACTGGTCCTGTTGGAAGTGGGAAAACCGTTCTTGCTGATACATTTTGCAGGGACATTCAACGCCATCTTGCAGGAAAACGTAACATCCGATCTGTGAAAGTGAATTGTAGAAATGCCTCAACAAGCATGAGGGTTGTTCAACGGATTCTCCACTTGCTGGACCCAGGTCACCCAGACCGAGGCCTCTCAATGGGTGAGTTGCTGTTGAGTTTGCGACGACTGCTTCGGAGGGAATCTTCTCACCTGATCGTAGTTTTGGATGAGGTCGACCACATGCTTCGCAAGAGTGGTGATGACCTGCTCTACCAATTGCTTCGAATCGACGAAGATCAAGAAGGAAAGGGTACGATGTCGCTGATCTTGATCAGCCAAGAGCAAGTACTCGATGTGCTCGAAACAGCCGTCATCTCGCGCATGGGGGCTTCGAACCACCTCCGAATCAGTCCGTATTCAGCAGATGGTCTTGAAGCGATCGCCTTACAGCGAGCGGAACTTGGTCTTGTCTTGGGCACCTGGTCACCCGAAATTATCCGATTGATCGCCGAAAAAGCGGCGCATACAGGGGATGCAAGAAAGGTGATTGAATTGCTCAACGCTGCGGTCGAACGATGTGAATTCCGTCAAGACGGGCACAATGAATCACATATCATCATCGACGATATCCACGAACCGTCGAGCACACTCCTTGCGACTATGGGCAGCAATCTGGAGGTAATCGACGATTTGGCAACCCATGCTATGTTGGTGCTTCTAGCCATGTGCAGACGATTGTCAAATCAAGAAACTATGACCACCGGCGACGTTGAGCAATTGTATGCGGTCGTCAGTGAAGAGTATGATGTGAAAATGAAGAGTCACACCACAGTTTGGAAGTATCTCAAGGAATTTGAAAACCGTCAGTTAACCGTCTCCCGAGTGGCTACAATCGGTGGAGGGCGAGGCAGGACAACACATCTGAGCATGCCCCATTTCTTACCAAAAGATATCTCAAGTCGGCTAGAAATGCTCTTGAAAAAGAGAATCCGCTGACCAAAAACCCGTTTGCCTCCATACGGTGGGGCTAAATACGGGTCGATGTTCGGAAGGTCGTTCTAGAGGTGTAAATATGGCTGTT
Source organism: uncultured Candidatus Poseidoniales archaeon (assembly GCA_964015875.1). Classification (GTDB taxonomy): domain Archaea; phylum Thermoplasmatota; class Poseidoniia; order Poseidoniales; family Poseidoniaceae; genus MGIIa-L1. The sequence continues at coordinate 16,266 of CAXHEV010000014.1, read as the reverse complement.
GGACAACAAGGAGAATTCGTCGCCGTCGTCAATGATACGGACCCTGCCAGCGGTGGCAAGTCCTATTCACTCAAAATTAGTGGAAACAACCACGCTCAACTTCTGGGTAAGAAAATCGGTGACACAGTCGATGGAATCTTCGTCGGCGAAGGAGAACAAACCCTCTCTGGCTACAAATTGCAAATCACTGGTGGATCCGACAAGACAGGAACCCCACTCCGACGGGACCTTGAAGGTGGTTCCCGACAAGCAGTTCTTGTCACTCAGTCTACTGGTTTCAAGGGACACAACCTCGTCTTCAAAACAAAAGGTGGAGAGAAGAAGCGATTCCGCTACAAGCCAGATGGACTGCGTAAGCGACGAAACTTCCGCGGAAACACCATCAACCAAGACACCCGTCAAATCAATCTCAAAGTCATCGACTCGGGCAACAAATCCCTTGCTGACATCCTCGCCGCAGGTAGCGAAGAAGCGTCGGAGTGAAACCCGAGAGGGCTTTCGAGATAATGGAGTGAGGAAGCATGGCACGAGCGCTTCCAGCACAACCACAAGTGAACATCGGTCTTGTCGGCCACGTAGACCATGGAAAGACAACCCTCACTCAGGCACTTTCTGGTGTTTGGACCGACACCCACTCTGAAGAACGTAAACGTGGCATCTCGATCAAACTCGGCTATGCCGATACCGCATTTTACAAGACAAAGGAAGGTCAGTATTATCCAACTGGTCGCCGCCCTGACGGTGCCGATGACCTTCCGGATGAGTTGCAGCGTGTCGTCTCCTTCGTTGATGCACCCGGTCACGAGACATTGATGGCGATTATGATTACTGGAGCATCAATTATGGATGGCGCCATGTTGATGGTTGCAGCCAATGAAACATGCCCACAACCACAAACTCGAGAGCACTTGATGGCTCTTGAGATTGCTGGCATTGAAAATATCGTTATTGTCCAGAACAAGATCGATCTCGTGACGAGAGAACGGGCGCTTGAATCACATGCAGAAATCATTTCCTTCCTCAAAGGAACGATTGCTGAGGAAGCACCGATTATTCCCGTCTCTGCCCATCATGATGTCAACCTTGACATCCTCATTGATGCGATAGAGAAGACCATCCCGACACCTGACAGGTCAACGGACAAGCGTTCAATCATGCATGTAGCACGCTCTTTTGATATCAATCGCCCGGGAACTCGTCCTACGAAACTTCGAGGTGGCGTCATTGGTGGAAGTATTGTCGAAGGGACCTTCGACCTTGGTGATGAAATTATCATCGGGCCAGGTCGCAAAATCGAGCAAGGCAACAAAGCTCACTGGGAACCAATCGAAGCAACCGTTAGCAGTATGCAAGGCGGTGGCCTCAATTTGGATACAATGCATGCAGGTGGACTGTGTGGAATGGCGACCATGCTTGACCCATCAATTACTACATCTGACAACCTTTCAGGTCAAGTCGTTGCCCGCAAAGGAGATTTGCCAGAAGTTCGCACTTCGATGAACATTTCAGTCAAACTCATGGAAACCATGGTGGCCGGTGAAGGAGAGGCTCCAGAAAAAATACATCCTCTGCGAAATAATGAGATGTTGATGATTAACGTCGCCACTGCTACCTCTGTTGGCGTCACACGGAACGCTGAAAAGAGTCGAGCAACTCTTGAGTTGCGTTTACCAATTTGCGCTGATCCCGGACAACGAGTTTCACTCTCACGGCGAGTTGGAACCCGGTGGCGATTAATTGGCTATGGAACGATTGAGTGACGTGCGTCATGCCTCGTCCAAAAGAGGAGGAAACTATCATGCAAAAAATCCTCGTCGATGCTTGTGGGTGGGTGGCAGTCATCGATTCAGGCATGAATTTTGACAGCGAAATTTCACGTTTATTGGGACGCCCTGAAGTATTACTGCTTCCCAAGGTGTTAGAAGAACTCGAGCGGCTACAAATCCAACGCCCACGCTCCAAAAGTCTGCTTTTGGAGATGTTGATAGCGAAATCATCTTCTATCGAACCACCAATCGAAGCAGGTGAACATACCGATGATCAACTCGTCCAGCTTGCTCATTCTCGCTCAATGGTTGTGTTAACGATTGATGGTCGACTAAAGCGGAGATTATTCGAGCGCGGAGTGCCTGTTCTTGAAATAAGCAAAAAGAAACGGTTGAGTCTACTTGAAGGTCTATAGAATAAGCATCTCTAATCGAATAAACCGAGTAGAATAACGGCCCTGCAGGCTTGATTTTCGCCCCTCTAAGTAAACAATCATCATCATGCCGGTAGGAAGTTCATATAGGATTAATTTCGCCTATGATGCATGTCTGAAATGGAGGTAGAGGCTGATGGCTCGACGGACACCAATTTTGGATTAAAAAACCAACAGGCAATGGAGCTTGCTGATGCCTTGATTGAACTTGACATCCCAACCAACATAGTGAGAGTCATGCTCTGTCTCCACATCTGTGGTTCCACTACAAGTAAGAATTTACAAACTCGATGTGGACTCAGACAACCGGAGATCAGTACCGCAATTAAAACGCTGAAAGAACACTCACTGGTTGAAATCCAAAGCACAGGCCCAAGTGGCCGGGGAAGGCCATCACACATCTACAAATTGAGTGAGAGCATTCATTTGTGCATCGAGTACTTTACCAGCGAAATCCAGCGCAACATCACCACCATGCAGAGTGGCCTCGAGAATATTCAGCGATTGACACAAGGTCTGTGATTAGGGCAACGTAAAGAGTACGTCATCACCATGCCCATCAAGCAATCCTAATTTGACACCAGCATCAATCCATGCATGTGCATAATTAATAGCTCCAAAAGCGCGGACATGATCACCGATGTTCAGAAAATGCTGTGCGTCAGAGGTATAGTCATCAGCCATCCTCATCATAGTGGCGAGCTGTGATGCTTCATTTGAACCCCGAGGGTGAATCGGTGTTGCCTTTGCGCGTGCCCTTCGAGTAATATCGAGATACTTCTCTACACGTTCGATAGAAACCTCAGTTTTCGATTCGGTCATTCTCCACCCTCCTTTTGTCGTTTCAAGAGTCTACGAACGTCTTCTGTTCGCCCAAGTGCGCCATACAACTCCACTGCCCGTGAGAGCCGCCCTTCGTCTTCAGCTGTTTGTGCCCGTGCAAACAGAGATCGGCGCTCCTCCCAATTCTTGGCCAGTGCCGCTTCGGCTGCGGCCTCGTATCGTCCTTGTCGTTCTGCTTGAGCAAGGTGGGGGGCTGTCCACCTTCGAACAAGACCATCGCGTGTGGCCGTCGCCATTGCATCTGGGGTAAGCGAACAAAGGAGATCTCCAAGATTCATTGTTTCTCCTAGCACATCAGTTGCTTCGCCTTCATTGCTTGACAAATGGTGAAGATGCCCTTCGATTCCAAGCACCCACCAACCGTCAGCACTTCTGACGCCTTCCATCGGTTCGAGTGAATCGTATTCCACACGTTCTAAGGCATCCCATCCAAAGGGATGAGGGACGCCTTCCCAAATGCCCCCATCGCTGGACTGCATCAAAATTCGACCGTTTAACAATGGGGTCACCCAACTCCATACTCGATCTTCGAGGCAACGCTTCATGTCGCTTTGGGCTAAACGAGCGCACCAAAGTCGGCCATCATCAGCCTGCCACATCATGTGTTCTCGGTCAAGCCAACCGAGTAAACGGCGTACTTTTCCACTCTCTAAGCGTCGTATACCCCGCCCCTCATGAGAAAAGAGGTGCAGGTGACCTTGCCTACCAGAAAGAATCCAACCGCCTCCAGGGCGAGCAGAAACGTCTGTGAAGCCACCAGGCGTTGACCGGCCTTCACTGAGCATCGAACCATCGCTGGTAGACAGCACATAGAATCCATGAGCCGCAAGGACGGCCACAACACCGTTATTGACACTGAGTGCATGAGCCTTGAATGGGAGTTCAATACGCCATCGCCTTGAACCGTCGTCTTCGAGCATGAACAGATCAAGTCCACTGCTGATGACCATGCCCCCCTCTGCCGACGTCATAGCAGCAATTCGCCCCGGTGCTTGCCACGACCATGTGATGGTCCACATCAGACTTCACCCCCTTGGACGCCCCACGCTTCAAGTTGGGCTCTTGCGGTTGGTGTCATGGTGTAGAATCGCTGCCTCCCAGAAGTTCTTGCATTGAGCACACCGCCTTTGAGCAAACGACTACAGATCTGCGATAATCGGGAACGCTTGACCCTTAGATCAGCGAGTAATTCTTTGTCAGATGGGGAAAACTTTCGTTGCTGAGCCACGGCAAGAACGGCCATTTCGTTTGCATTAAGATTAGACAGGAGTGCTACGTCGAGTATGTATTCTTCGAGATTTTTGCTGGGTCGATGCTGCAGACCTGCTAAAGCATGGATGAATGCCCGTTGTGAGCCATGAGTTTGTGAGGAATCCGAACCGCTCGCCATAGCCATCAATACAGTCTGCAAAGCATTTGCAAGGGCGTCAGCATCATGGTTTGGTAAATCAGGATCAACAACTGGAGGGGTGTCTAATGGTGTGGTTAATTCAGGAAGCAAATGAGAATTCTCTTCCTTTTCGGGTACAAATTCTGGTACAAATAATCCAACCTCATCATGAATCAATGTTGCAGAGTCGTCACTGTCTTCATCTACTGGAGTTGACGGAAGTGATGGGAGCGAATCTGTACCCTCTGAAAGCCAAAGTTCGGCTCCAGTTTGTTCCTCAGGCTCAGGTGCACCTTTCCCATCCCTTAGACGGCCTACAAGGCCAGAAAATGCACCATTGACGACGGTTGGCTGACGGTCGTCAGCAGCAGCAACAAATTCTGGAGTTTGTGGAAGTGCTTTGTAGGGCAATTCAGGAAGGTCTGCATCGGCAGACTTTTCTTCATCCAATTGCTCTAAATTAAGGTCAAATCCAAGCACATTGTCGATGATTTTCACATCATCCTCATCATTTCGCAGGGCTTCACGCTCCGTCCAAGGAGTCGAAGCATCGATGTAATTTTGATCAGGGGGAGCTTCAGATGCATCCTGTGAAGGAGGTTCGAAGATGTTGAACATGCTGTTCATAGCTGGCTTTGCTTCATCCATCTCTTCTTCAACCGGTTCAGGAAAGGTTTCCATCTCAATCGCATTGCTTTCCATTGAATCAAATTGTGGGGCCGCCTCTGGCATGCTCAAAATTTGATTATTTGCTGCGAGTGAGTTTGGGTCCCTCGACGCATCTACGGCGTTGCGCATCACTCGAATAAGCGATGCTGGGTTGCCTCCAGACTTTTCACGAAGGTGCCTTGCATCCTCAAAAGACAGCGTAAACGGCTCGTTCGATACGGATTTGACACGGCGCTCAACAAGGGCTTGAACTTCGTTAATGGTGAGAGGTTCGAGGTAAAAATCACTGTCGAAAATGTGAAGCAATTGTTCCGGAAATTGCGCTTTTTGCATGGTCTCAATCACCACAACAAGCACACATCGGACGCGATTCAGTGTTGCACTCGCTGCCCGAAGTGCATCGGAAAGCAAAGTCATCTCGACATGTTGTGCATCGATGACAATCAATGGTAAGGATTGTAGATGAACATTCGAAGCTTCAACCAACTTTTCTGCGACTTGTGACCAACCAATTGGGGCCTCAGTGCCCGTGAGTTGGACATAGATGTCCCTCATAAGACAAAGAGCCGAATCCTTTTGAGAAATGTGATCGATATGGACCGACTTTGGTGCGTAGTTTGACAAACAGCGCAGCAAGGAAGAGCGCCCAGAACCCATTTCACCAGAAAGAAGAATCCTTCTTGGTGATTTGAATTGAATGTATTGAGCCATTGCATCCCTCACATGGACTCGTCCGACCAAGAGATGATTCTGGCTCGATTCGAGCGGAAGGGTCGAAAAGGGGTTCGAGGCAAGAGGTGGTAACTCGATTTCTTTGCCCTGGACTTCCATGCGTGGAGCAACTGCAGAGGGGTATTTCATCTTTGAGGAATTTCAACACCTACAGGTACATGTTAGGAGGCGTTACTTGACATGCCGCACCGTTGTACGTTAGGCTTTTAACGCGAAAATAACGCAAATATAACGCGTTAAGAAATCCGTTAAAACCGTTAATTTAGACTGAAGAACATAAATCCCATACGAAAGGAGCACCGATGTTGATACCATCGGAACATGCGATTGCTTGATGGGCTCAACCACCGTGCACGGAACAAGGCGAGCCACATGCCAGTAGAAAACAGTCGATTAGGAGGTTTTTTCCGTCATTCTGTGGCTGAACGCAGAAATATGGTCGCTGAAATGGCAGATCTGACGCCAGAACAAATCGAAGCACTGCGGGCATGCGGGGAATTAAATGAAGCTGCAGCGGACCGCATGATTGAGAACGTCATTGGTACCATGTCATTGCCAGTCGGAATTGCAACGAACTTTGTGATCGACGAAAGGCACTACCTCATCCCCTTTTGCCTTGAGGAATCAAGCGTCGTTGCGGCGGCATCAAACATGGCAAAACGCTGCCTGGTCAATGGGGGATTCAGAACTAACAATGATGACCCAATGATGATTGCACAGCTCCAAATTATGGATTGCAGCGATTCAAATCAGGCTGAGCAGTCGTTGCATGAAGCAAGTGAGGAATTATTGGCGCTTTGCAATAGTTTGCCCTCGACAATGATTCGTCTTGGGGGTGGCTGTAAGCGGATAGAAACCCGAACCATTCAGAGCCTCAGTGGACCGATGGTCATCTTGCATATCGTCGTTGATTGTAGAGATGCCATGGGAGCAAATGCAGTGAATACAATGGCTGAGCTCATCGCCCCCAGAGTCGAAGAACTAACTGGTGGAAGGGTTCATCTGAAAATTCTCTCCAACCTCGCAGTGTACCGATTGGCACGTGTTGAAGCCACATTCACGCCAGAGGAAATCTCTGACGATGGCACCAAAGCGAATGGTGTTGAAGTGATTCGAGGAATACTCGAAGCCCACCACTTTGCCGTTGCCGACCCGTTTAGAGCGGCGACACACAACAAAGGCGTCATGAATGCCATCAGCAGTGTTGGGCTTGCTTGTGGACAAGACTGGAGGGCCATAGAGGCAGGATGTCATGCCTATGCTGCTTACGGAAAAGAGCACTATGGATCTATGACGCATTGGTACCAGGATGAAGAAGGCAATCTAGTTGGTAGTATTGAAACCCCCATGGCCGTTGGAACTGTCGGTGGAGCCTCGAAAGTCCACCCTGCTGCACAGGCGAATTTAGCCATCCTCGGTGTTGATTCTGCACAGGAGCTTGCAGGTGTCATTGCAGCCTCCGGGCTTGCTCAAAACCTAGGAGCCCTACGGGCCCTTGCCACACGTGGCATCCAAGCAGGACACATGAAATTACATTCAAGGAACATGGCCGTGAGCGCTGGTGCCGTTGGTGATGAGATAGAACTCATCGCAAAGCGACTCCAAGCAGCCGAGGGCCCTAAAACACAAACAGTTGTCGAAAGACTTCTGAAAGAACTTCGTGAGGAGTGAGACTCACTCTTCTTCGGAAATAGGCAGCGTCGATTGAATCAGACCGTCCGCTTCTGTTTCCTCTTTGAGCACAGATGCATCGGCCATACCATCAAGCATCCCAGTGCTCTTAACCTGCTCCCTGAACCATTGCTTGACCTTTTTTCTGTCAGTGTAAGGGCAGCCAAATGCCTCAGAGAATCGGCGAGTGGTGATCAAGCGGCGTGTGTTTCCATCCTTCCTTCGGTCAATCATTCCCAACTGAGCCAACTCACGAACATAATCATACGCTTTTTGGCCCAAAAGTTCCACTAAACGCGACTGAGCCATTGGCTGGTGATAGGCAATCAAAGCCGCAGCCTTGAGTAATTTCTGAGGAATTTCCGTTTTCGTCTCTTTGGGTAAGTGGCCTGCAATGTCAGGTTTCACCTCAATAGCCCAGCGATCTCCGACCTCAGCCACTTGAAGTGCACCACCTCGACGTCGCTTCAATGTAGAACGTAGTGAGTAAAGAGAATCGAGCATTTCATCCTCATCATAGCCTAGAGCAGTGGACAATTCAGCCACAGTCATTGAACGACCTGCACCGAATAAGGTGGCCTCCAAAAGTGTATCAACGGGTACTTCTGACATACATCCTCACTCCACTAACCACTCATGGGACTCGAAAGGTTCCTCCGAGGTAACTGCTTCATCACTGATTTCTGGCTCAACAGTCTTTGAAGTATCTAAAACATCCATCGTTTGATCTTGTTCTTTTGCAGTCAGCTCTGCTGCTTTGTTCGCCTTTCTTTGGGCAAGTTGTTCTGCTTTCTGCACCTTTTCTGCCCGTAGTTGTGCGTGCTGAACAGAACCTAAATCTTGAGATTGAATGCGCTTCGATTCTGCATCCTGTTGATCCTCGACAAGGGCTTTGACTTCCTCAAATGTTTCAATATCTGGCCAAGCATCTTCGATACAAATAACACCGTCGGGAACTTCATCCTGCGTGATGGAAGCGAATCCTCTGTGCGTGAGGAAAAGTCCTGCGATAAACGAGGCAACCTTGGCTTCATCATCGTATCCCTCAGGAAGAGCGCCAAAGGTGTCTTCGAGCACCTTGGCCAATGCGACCATGACCTCAGCTACTGGAACCTTGTTGCTCGCCTTCGCTATGCAGGTTTGTCGCATGGCGGTCCAGCAACGTTGGATATCCCCTTCGAGGTCTTCATTGTGCATTCGCCCACCGACATCAGAAAGGTACTCTTGTAATTCTAATTCGTGAGCAATTCGGTTCTCTTCACGCAAACGGAGCGCTTCAGCATCGTCCGCTGCATCCTTGAATGCAGAGAGTAACTCACCGAGTGTCACAGGCCGCCCCTCATCGCGGCGTACTCGTTCATCGAAAAGACCAGGGAGAACATGATCTGCCTCACCTTGGAGGATTGAATTCGTGAAATGGAATGCTTCATCGTCATAATCTGCTTCCCAGCCGAAGTCAAATCCTTCATCCCATTCCTCTTCCTCTTCGGTAGCCTGAACACGATCGAACAAAACAACGGCTTGCTGATGAAGCACTTCCCAGGACAAACGAATCAAACGGCCACATGCTGGCAAATCAAGTGCTGAGGCTTCGTTTTTGACACGAAGTGTGAACACCTTAAGGAAACTTGACAGATCGACGTTCCAAGGGTCCAATTCTTCCTCCCGAACTAACGATAGAACCAACGCAACCGAGCGATCAAACGGGTCGACTAATGTTTGGTGCTCTGCTTCTTCTGTTTCTGCAATGGCAAGAATGCGGTCTGCGAACTGGGTTGCATCAATCGATGCCTCTCCGGATTCAAGGAGTTGGTCCATCACGTCCTGACGGAGGAACCATTTGTCCAATACTGCTTGCTGACCGACCAACTTTTCCACCTCAGATGAGTTCTTCTTCGTTTTCTGCACTCTCTTCTATAGCGTCTTCGGTTTCTGCCTCACGCACTGCTTGTGCTACCTCTTGGTAAGCCTCAATGTCTTCAGTCATCTCTGCTGTGCGTTCTGAAAGTGCTGTCAAGGAGGGCTCAGGCTCTGCGGATGCATCCATGTGAGGCAAGAGTCCGCCAAGGCTTGCTGGCGTCGATAATGGTTCGGGAACTTCTGGCATGTCGTGCTCCGCTGCACGGGCTTCTTCAATGCGAGAGTGGTTCTTTTCGTTGTCTTTTTCCGCCTCAGCAAGAGCACGTTCACCCAGAGCAATGGCACGTTCTCTGTCGAAATCAACAATACGACGGCTGCATCCATCGCCACCGTGAGTAATACCGATGTGATGATCTGCTAATCTTAGGGAGACCTTCCGCAATGTGACCATGATGAATTGTGCTCGCTTACTGCGTTCTCTGCACATCATAGCAATTCGTTCGGCATTGTATCCATCGAGGTTCTGATCGACTTCATCAAAGTAATAGAACGGACTTGGGTCGTAATCCTGAATTGCAAAAATCAATGCAAGTGCCGCCATGGATTGTTCACCGCCAGAAAGTTGGTGTCGGGTGACCTTGGCAGATTTACCACGAGGCTGAGCCCATAGTTCGAGGCCACCCTTGAATGGTTCATCTTCATTCTCAAGGAACAATTCACCACGTCCACCATCGCTGAGGGACTTGTAAGCGACCTTGAAGTTCTCATTGACCTTTTCAAGAACGTTAAGAAGACGCTCCTTTCTCTGAGACTCGAGTTTTTCAGTCACATCAAGCAGATGTTTTCTGCGATGTTGCAATGTCTTGAAGTCACCCTTCATCGCATCGAGACGTGCTTCACACGCTTCGAACTGTTCAATAGCCAACATGTTGACAGGACCGTGGTCGTCCAATCTTCGTTGCAGCGTTCTTTCCTTACGTTCTGCATCTCCGACGCTTGGCAGTGTGGCCCCTTCTTCCGCAGGTGAGTAGCCCTGCTCTGTCAGGTCTTGAAGGGTCTGAGCAAGCGTAATCTCCTTCTGGGCAAGTGCGCGCCCTATTTCGATACTCATAGCCTTCCTCGATTGTGACTCCTGGACTTTTTGTTGCAGTTCGGCCTTCAGTGCGCTTCGCTCTTCAATAAGCTGTACACGTTCATCCTCAAGCCCTTGATTTTCTTCCAAGAACTCGCGTCGCTCCGCCTCTTTTTCAGCGAGTGTGATCTTGTCTGAGGCGACTTGTGCCTGCATCTCGTCTAACTTCTCGCTGCGGGTAATTGCGGCCTGCTTAATCGCTTGCACACGAGTTTTGTATTCTTGAATTCGACTTTCGAGGAGAGTGCGGTGCCCGTCGTCACTGGCCAGTGAGGCCTCAGCACGACCTTTCAGACCTTCTGCTTCAACTCGCTTCACCTCGGTTGCGTGGAGACGTTCCTTAAGATGGACTGGGCTTGCATCTTCGAGCGCAGTTTGAGCTTCTTTCCTTGCTTGATTGGCGTCTGCGAGGGCTGCCTGGGCTGCATCAAGGCTTCGCAGATGATTCGCGCCTTCGGTTTCCAAATCTGCCAATCTCTTTTCAGCAGCACCAACGGCTCCAATTGCAGCCGTGTGGTTGGATTTCGCCTGCTTGTGGGTTGCCTTCCATTCAGATTGCTTTTGTGAATGGTCGTTGTTCGAAAGGTCGTTAATCGATGCACGGATTGCTGCCTGTTGGTTTCTCGCTTCAACCAATGCGCCATTGACTGTCTCAGCCATCATTCGGTAGCGCTCAACATCGCTTGCTAATGTTTGAACTTCGTTAGCCCCTTGGATATTCCCACCAAAGGAGGTGGTCATCTTCCGTTTCGCACCACCGACCATGGCACCTCCTGCCTCAGTGACGTCGCCACGTAAAGTCACGAGCCGTACGCCGCCCATGTTGGCACGAGCTGTCGCAAGACTGTCGACGATCAGTGTATTCCTCAGAACAAAACGTATGGCGATATCGATTCTTGGATCATAATCCAGTAATTCATTAGCAAATCCAATCACGCCAGGCTTCCGAGAAATGATTGTTGCACGGCCTGCTGGCCGGGTGTTGTTGAGTTTGTTTAGTGGCAGGAAGGTTGCTCGACCAGCCTTGTTTTGAGATAACCATTGAATCGCTTTTGCAGCAACCTCATCGTTATCGACAACAACTGACGTCATCCCTCCGCCAATCGCCGTGGCGAGGGCATCAGTATGAGATGAGTCACGTGGCTGGCACAATTCTGCAACGGTACCGATGATTCCTCGAAGTTCCCCACGGTCCCTCGCAGCGAGGACTGCCGCTGCTCCACCCGCCATACCTTTGGCGCCCGCACGATTTTCCATCTCGGCTTTTGCGGCTGAGAGTTTGCGCTCAGTCTCACGCAATTTGGTTTCAACAGCTTGTGATTCTTCAAGCAATCGAGATTCCGACCGCTGTGCTGTATGCAGTTGCTCTGCAAGTTTTGTTCGGTCTTGTTCTGGGGCATTCGCATTGAGTTCTTGCCCCTCATGTTCGGACTCTCCAAGAGCGAGGCGAGTTGATTCTGCAGCCTCTTGAGCTTCACTCAGTTGTTCTTCAAGCATCTCTGCTTGTGTTGCAATCCGGTTCACCTCTGCTTGTGCTGCAACTAGGCCTTCCTGAGCAGCCTCAGCTGTATCGGTTGCCGAGGCAAGGGCACGTGTGAGCTCTGCGCTTGCCGTACCGGATGATTCCAATGCCTTGCGTACCTCTTCTTCCTGAATCTTTGCTTCTTTGAGGGTTTCAAGAGCCGTTGCTAGATCTTCATTTGCAGACTTTAGACCTTCTTCGAATTCGTTCAAATCACCTTCAGAGGAGGCGAGTGCCCCCTCAAGTAATTCCAATTCTTCTGCGTCCTCAATATCTTTTTCATCTGCTTCATCAATGCGATCTTGATTTGTAGCAATCCGAATTTGAAGCTCATTGATGGCACTCATCAAACCATTGTTATCCCCACCTAACAAATCCTCGATTTGCTTTTGCAAGGTGCCGATTTTATCATCAAGAGTCAGGAGGATTTTGTCGCCCTGCTTGACTTCCTCAACGAGTGCCTCGGCTTCACCTTCTATGCGAACCCGTTCGCTGATCTGATACTGGCGTTCTGCCTGCTGACTGGCGTATTTTGCTTGCGCTGAAAGGCGCCGTGCGATTTTCAATTCCTCGACAAGTCCTGTGACTTTGAGCGCCAGGTTCTTTTCCTTTGTCAAGTCCTTAAGTCGTGATTTTTGTTCATCTTCAAGCAAACCAATGCGCTCAATATAGCCTTCAACCATACTTCGCTGCTTCTCTGCTTTTCGAATCTCATCGTCATATGAAGTCACTCCTGCGACACCATCGAGCACTTTGCGTCGTTCCTTAGCCGTCATTTTGGCTAAACGTGTCACATCGCCCTGCAACACAATGTTGTAGCCATCAGGTCTAGCGTTAGCTGCACTGAGGAGCCTATGGAATGTTTTCTGGCTGCTGTCTTCACCATCGAGAAGGTAGTCAGTGACAATGTTGTTACTCTTTGTGAGTCGAACTGAACGAGTCATCCGAACTTCTTCTTGGTCGATTGGAAGACGACGCCTGCCGCTTGCAAGCAGTGGATTAGCGAAGACCAACGTGACTTCACAAGCACGGGCTGGTTTGTTGTTTTTACCACCATTAAAGATGAGATCTTTCGCATTTTGAGCGCGTATCACCTTGTTTGAACGCGGACCGAGAACGAACTGAATCGCATCACCGCAGTTTGATTTTCCAGAGCCATTGGGCCCTGTGATCGCAGTAAATCCACGATCCATAGGAATGGTAAGTTCACCCTTGAATGATTTGAAATTCGAAACTTCTAACGCTTTGAGATACATCCCATTCCCTCGTAATCGAGAATTAAATCCCCGACCTTATCCGCGACACCCGTTCGCGAGGGGTCTTAAAGAATGCGAGAGATGTGCCCCCAGTACCCCGGTTTTATCGAGGTGTTTCGAAAAGCCAGAGACTCTGATTTTGAAGATAAAATCACATTCTTCAGAGGGTGCCTTTGAAATCGCATTTTTCGCAACCCCCGCCATTACAGAATGGACATGTTGCATAGACTTTGATTCCCTTTCCAGCACCCCTCCTCATGTGAAGACGTGAGTCGCGTTGGAGTAGCCTCGAGCGAGTGATGCGTTCATTGGAACCTGCTCGAGCATGAAGTGGAGTTGAAACCGAACCGTACTTCTGCCTAAATTGGTGGGCCGCCTCTCTTCTCTTACCGATGGACTCCCCAGCTTGGGTGATGGCTTCTGCTTCCCAATATTTTGGACCCATCATCAGTAAACTACCCACTAAAGCGAGCAGGATTTGAACAACCCAAGGGGCGACAGCGATTGGAATAAGAGCCGCTAGGCCATTTGAATCCACTTGAGTTGGCAGCACGCCCAATCGATCCAACACAGCGATGGAGAAAAGAACGACTCCAGCTGAAAAAGCCGTTTTGTAAAATCGGTCTTTCTTGGTACCAACTCGTGCAATTTTGATACGGCCTGAAAGGAGGATAAACAGCGATGGCCCCATCATAAAGAAATCTAAACCTGACCATTCACCAGGGGGAACAAGGCAGTTGGTCTCGCTTCCATCTGCGATTAATTCTTCTAATCGATCGAAGGGGGGTGCGCAATCTGGTTCACTCATCCTTGTCATGTCATATTTTTGATCCCCTGCACCCTCAATCATTTCTGGGGCAATGGCACCGAACTGGGCGTTTGCCGTCACAAAGACAACAATGCTGAGTGCAAGGAGTTGGCCAAACAGGACTCGCAGCCTCCCCATGGACTGCGTACTTAGGCGACGGCCATAGTGATATCGCTTAGCGATGGGGTGAAATGCACCGGCGATTCAGCACCCACTACCGGAGTGAAGCATTTTGGCACACGTCGCAATTATTGGAAGTGGAATTGCTGGCTTATTTGCCGCACTTCGCTTAGGTGATGCAGGCCACACAGTCACAGTGATCACGAAACAGAGGCCAACAGATTCCTCTACAAATTGGGCTCAAGGTGGTATTGCTGCAATCCTCGACAAAACCGATGGCATTGGGTTAGAGTCGCACATCAAAGACACCTTGCAGAGTGGAGATGGACTTTGTGACGTGGACGTGGTCAAGAGCATCATTGGCGAAGCTGGGGAGCGTATCCAAGATTTACTGAGCATTGGTGTCCGGTTTGAGACGGACGAGGATGGTTCATTCAATCTTGTGAAAGAAGGCGGTCACTCCACTCGAAGGATCCTCCATGCAAAGGACGCGACTGGAAAAGAGATTGAACGTGCGCTTTCCGAAAGTGCCGCTAACCATGAAAAAATAACGATTAAACCCAACACACTTGCCATTGATTTAATCCAGACAAAGCATGGACATCCCGAGCAAGGTATTTCCGGCGTTTGGTGCCTCAATCAACTAAGTCAAGAAGTACTTACATTCAGTGCAGATGTCATCTTGTTGGCGACTGGAGGGGTTGGGCAACTCTGGGCTACAACGACAAATCCATCTGTTGCAACTGGTGATGGATTAGCAATGGCGTATCGAGCAGGTGCTGCAGTCAAAGACATGGCGTTCATCCAATTCCACCCGACTGCATTGGCTCGAAAAAATGACCGCCCTTTTCTCATTACCGAGGCGGTGCGGGGAGAAGGTGGCGTCATTTTAGATCAGGCAGGCCTCACCGAATGGCAGACTGCCTTAGAGCACGCTCAGACTCATGACACTGCGCCCCCGCCACCAGAACAATTTTCCTTCACCAAAGAACACTCCCCATTGGGCTCCATGGCCACAAGAGACATCGTAGCCCGTGCCATTGATGAGAATTTGAAGCAGACTGGTGCATCAAATGTTTTTCTTGTGACATCGCATCTCGACCAGACACATTTGCTGAACCACTTCCCAACCATCCAAGACCGATTGAATCGACATGGTTTGAAACTAGGAAGGGATCCTCTTCCAATTGCACCTGCGGCACATTACGTGGTTGGGGGGCTTGATGTCGACGAGATTGGCCGCCCTCACGTCCGTTCGTCTACTGATTTGATTCCTGGCTTGTATGCGATTGGGGAAGTCGCCTGTACGGGAATGCACGGAGCAAACCGTCTGGCTTCAAACAGTTTACTCGAAGCAGTAGTCTATGCAGCAAGAGCTGCCGACCATATCATTGCACAAAATCCTCCATCGAATGCGATTGAGCTACCCGAATGGCGCGCTGATGGCCTTAGCAACCTTGTCGAGCATGCTCCTGTCATCAATGACCGAGCGGCACTCAAGGCTACCATGTCCCAAGAAGTAGGAATTGTGAAACGATATGATCGTCTTCATCGAGCGAAACGGCGACTGGCTTTACTCTCAGAAGAAGTTGACATCATATGGAAACAAGCTGTCCCATCAAGAGAGATTGTTGAACTGCGAAACATGACTCTTGCAGGCCAACTGGTCATCGAAGATTCACTCGCTCGCACAGAAAACAGAGGATTGCATTTCAATGCTGATTTGAATGAGGCGTGAGTGCCTCAATCATCGCACTGAGCATTTGGTTCATTGGAGCACGCATACCAATTCGCTCACCGCGTTCGACAACGGCTTGGTTGAGGTAAGCAATCTCAGTCATGCGACCTGTGCGAACATCTTGGAGCATGCTACAATTATTTTCCGAGGTGGCATGAAGCACTGCTTGTAATTGCTGTTCAAGTTCCAAATCATCGGGAAGAATCGCCCCCTCTTGACGTGCAACCCTCGCCCCCTCAAGCATGGTTTCCAATGCTGCATTAAACAGAGCAGGGTTGAGGAGTTCACCGTTTTTCAACCCTGAAAGTGCCGCTATCGGATTGAT